>RRBB01000126.1:0-31608 GCA_006543605.1 Rhodococcus sp. WS4 | reverse complement strand
GCCAGCGGACCACGCACCCGAGCCCAACACGGAACTGTCGTCATGACCTTCTCCTCTCCAAAATGGGATGGATGGAGAGGAGACGCTGATCAAGTGTCCTCCACTATTATGCCGACCTCATGCCACCACTACCACTGCCATGGGGCACCTTCCGTCGCGTGGTCGGCATAACGGCGTGGTCCACATAAGGGTTCAAGCTGGATCCCAACTTCGAGAAGAACATTGCGAAGCAAGTCGCGAAGAACATGCAAAGCGACATCGACTCGGTCTACCGCCAGTACAAGGGGCAATCAGTCGACGCTGTGAAGAGAGCGCTGAAGAGGAAGCTCGGCACCGCGCTGGTTGAACCCTCGCTGACAAATATTGCCGAAGCGATCAGCCGGGGCGAGAAGGTCAATGTGAAGCTCTAGCCACCACGGTGGTTGCGTTGACGCAATACTGACCGACATGATGTGTTGCCCGAGGCGCTAGCCGAGGGAGGTGATCACGCCCCTGGGGCCGTGGGGGTGCTCCCGGCGGAGAGGTGGTTCGCCCGGTGCGCCGCCGTCCCCCTACGGGCCGCCGCTCGGTATTGCGGCACACGATAGTGCCCGCCCAGAATTGAAGTATCAGAACATTCGATTCAACCCGCGGTTCCCGATTTGGCCGGTCGGAGGTCCGCCGCATCGGTGGGTGCCGCCACAACGACGTGGGAGGACAACCGATGTCCGGTCTCATCCGCAAGAGCCTCGATTCACCCGAGGAAACCCGCCCCTTCGAGGACGACATGGGCAAGCTCGAACTCGTCAACGTCACGTCCGGCGCTGTGGGGAGGGCGACCTTCCAGCCCGGATGGCAGTGGTCCAAACACGTCAAACCGACCATCCACATTCATGGCAGAAGCGGTGGTGTCCCTGGCGGGACGCCCATTTAGGAATGAAAATGATCTAGTGGTCGCCTGTCGACGCCGTGGCTCACTAGTTCTTCGAGGCTGTACAGAAGCGGGGCGCGGGGATCACGCCGTGGGCCCTTTAGTGTTGCCATTCGATTGCCGAGCACGAGGATCAGATTCTCTCCTTTCCCTCCTGTGACCCCCACGGGCGACCACCTGTGACAGGTCGATACGCGCCAAGAACAGGAGGAACAGATGATGATGACAGAATCCCGCGACGAGGAGCAGATCATCGCCAAGGTCGCGGCGCTCGACATCGGCAAGGCGGAACTGGTGTGCTGTGTCCGCGTCCCCGGGAAAGGAACATCCACTCGGCGACTACAGGAGGTGACCACCCATTCGACGATGACCCGGGCACTGACCGAGCTGGCCAACCACCTGGTCGACCTCGGGATCGAGCGGGTGATCATGGAGGCCACGTCCGATTACTGGAAACCGGTGTTCTACCTCTTGGAGGCGCACGGGCTCGACCCGTGGCTGGTCAACGCCCGCGACGTCAAACACCTGCCCGGTAGACCCAAGACCGATGTGCTCGATGCGATCTGGCTGTGCAAGGTCGCCGAACGGCAGATGCTGCGCCCGAGCTTCGTACCCCCGCGCCCGATCCGGCAGCTGCGGGATCTGACCCGCTACCGCAGCACTCTCGTCGCCGCCCGCACAGCGGAGAAAAACCGGATCGAGAAACTCCTCGAGGACGCCTGCATAAAACTCTCCGTCGTCGCCTCCGACATCTTCGGAGTCTCCGGGCGGGAGATGATGGATGCCCTGATCGCCGGGCAACACGACCCGAAGGTGTTGGCGCAGATGGCGCGGGCCCGGATGCGGACAAAGATCGTCCGCCTCGAGGAGGCGCTCGACGGCACTTCGATCACCACCACGCTTTCCTGCTCACCCGGATGCTGAGCCGGATCGATACCCTCGACGCAGACATCACGGCGGTCGACGAGCAGATCGAGGTGCACCTGGCCCCTTTTGCGGTGGCGGCGGCCCGACTCGATGAGATCCCCGGGGTCGGCCCGGTGGTCGCCTCGGCCATCATTGCCGAGGTCGGCGTCGATATGTCGAGGTTCCCCACCGCCGGGCACCTGTGCTCCTGGGCGAAATTCTCCCCCGGCATCAACTCCTCGGCCGGAAAGACCACCGGCAACGGCTCCACCGGGCACGGCAACCGCTACCTCGCCGCAGCCCTCGGTGAGGCCGCCGTGATGACCCAAAAGACCGACACCTTCCTCGGTTCCCGCTACCGACGACTGGCGAAACGTCGCGGCAAGAAACGGGCCATCGTCGCCGTCGGTCGCTCCATCCTGATCGTCGTCTGGCACCTCCTGCGTGATCAAAACGCCACCTTCCACGATCTCGGTTCCGATCACTACACCCGCCACATCCACCCGGACACCAAGAAACACAATCACATTCGGCAACTCGAAGCGCTCGGCTACACCGTCACCCTCACCCCGGCAGCCTGATCCCAACCACCGCCGATTCGAACCTCGTGAGAGCATCGCGCGCGGGCACCGCAGCACGTCCCCGTCCGCACCCACCTCACCCCATTTTCGGATCAGAGCCAGTTTTTTTGAACAACGGTCGGCCGTGAAGCGCGATCCGCTCTCCTGACTCTTTCGGGCTGCGATGTCACCGTCGCCAAGTTTTAGGTCGTAAGCCGAACTGCGGGTCTCCTATCGACTTGAACCAGTCCCGAACTTGAGTTTCTTCTTCGCTGAAGCTCATGCAAAGCTGAAGCAAAAGCCGCGCCTTTTGAGGCGTCAGGTCTGCGGCGCCGATGATTCCGGGCGATCCGTCGTCGTATCTGCCTTCGCCGCCGGTTCGGGTCGCGGAGACGAAAAGCACTCCGTCGGCTATAGCTGCGGCCATCGCTGCCCCCTGAGCAACCGACATGCTGCCGGGTCCGTGCCCCGCGGTGACGATGCCCTTGATTCCAGCGGCGGCAAGCGCCTGAATCGGGACCGCCGAAGCGTCGAGGTAGCCGCTCACGATCTCGACACGTACGAGTTCGGCCGCAGTCCTCCTGGAAAGGTCGAAAGGAGTCTTCCAGGAGGCTGTTCCGTGAAGTGTGACGCGAGCCGGCGCACGAATCAGTCGGATTCGATCCGCGTTCACGACGCCTACTGCCCCATAGCTGCCGGCAGCAAAGGCGTCGAGGCGATATCCGTCCGTTTTGGTCACCTCGCGAGCGGCGAAGATCTGATCGTTCATGAGAATCACGGTGCCGAAAGAGGTCGTCCTTTCGCTTGCCGCTAGGCGGATAGCGCTGAACAGGTTCGTCATTCCGTCTTCGGTGAACGTTCCGCTCTGGTGCATGGCGCCGGTGACGACGACGGGTTTCTCGCTTCGGATGGTGAGATCGAGGAAGTAGGCGTCTTCTTCCAGGATGTTTGTGCCGCCAGTGACGACGACACCAACCACGTCGGAGAGCGCCAGGCAGGCGTCTACTGTCTGCGATAACTGATGCCTGCTCTCGGTAGTCGAATCGGACGAAAGGCCGGAGATGTCTGTCGAAACTACCGACACCTTGGCCACACGACCGAGCTCCGGGTACATCCGTATCAGAAGGTCCGTAATCCCGCCTGAGAGAGACTGCGAATAACTGAGGTAGCTGATGCGGTCCGGCGTCGTGGCTGTGATCGTCCCGCCCGCGTCGACGACGACGACGGTCGGCAGTCCCGCAGAGTGTTCGGGACCAGCGCTTCCGAGAGTTGCAACTTCCGCATGTCCGCCGTCCGACCGAGCCGACTGTCTCGCGTTCGCGAGCGGGATCGGAGACATTCCTGAACTGGTCATGTTGTTTCTTTGCATCCTTCGAAGCGGCACATGTGGTGTTGGGTGTAATTGGCGCTATCGGGTGAGAAAGGCAGTCACGTAGCTGGCGAATTCCGTACTTCGTTCATGCTGTAGCCAGTGGCCGGTTTCCGGAAAGACCAGAAGTTCGGACCGGCGGAGCGCGGACAAGTAATGAAACGCATCGTCGGTCGGACAGAATCTGTCGTCGCGCCCTCACAGGACGAGTGTCAGATTGTCTATGGTGCTGATCCACTGAGCTGGGGTTCGGCGCTCGTAGACCTCCACCCAGCCGCCGCTGGCAAGGAGCTGGTTTGCCGACTCGATTTCGGACCTCAGCGTGTCTTCGTACCGCGACGCGACCGCTGCGTCGAGGTCGGGAAGGGTGCTCACGTCCCCCACCAGCCGGCTGAGCAAGTGTCGCATCTTGTCTGGTGACGGGCCGGGAAAGTAGTCGTTGAGAAGCGCAGCCCCCTCCGAGGGGGGGTGCAAGAAATCGCGGGCAGAATCCGCGAACGGAGGGAGCTACGAGGATGATGCGGTCTACGAGACCCGGATACTCGAGCGCCAATCGCAGCGCGACACCCCCACCCAGAGAGTTCCCCGACACGTGCACCCTCCCCGTACCGAGATGCCTGAGGAGCTCGGCCATTGCCTTCGCGGAGATGGCGTTGTAAGGAAGTCCGTTGTCCTCAACGAGAGGTGACTGTCCGAAGCCGGGTTGGTCCGGAACGATTACTCTGAACCTAGTCCGCAGAACTTCGATACTGGCAGCAAAGCTGTCCCATCCTGTTTCTCCTGGAGCTGCTCCATGAAGTAGGAGCAGGGTTGGACCCGACCCCAGGTCTCGATATGCGATGTGGGCCAACGAGGTTCGGTAGAACTGGGCCGCGGGTAACTCGGGCACGACTGCGTTCTCCTTCGTCGTCTTCTGAAGCCTGGATGTTTGTGCACCGGCGGACCGGCGAAAAGTCACTCGAACGCTGCGCCAGGCATTCCGGGTCAGATATAATACGAACACAGAGTATCTGCGTACGCAAGCGCTGGGTGAAGGTGATTTCGAGACTCGACAGTTTGTAGGCGGACTAGAAGGGTCACGCCACTGGGCTGACGGTGGCTGGGTCGTCCAGTCGCGGGCATGGCGAACGGGCCCCGCGCCGATGGCGAGTTAAACGACACGGATCGAACCCTCACGTGGCCGATGTGTGCCACGAGTGCCGGCGACCCCGCAGGTATGGGCGTTTCAGATCGGTTGGAGCACGGTCACCGCCGTGGCAGCGAGCAAAACCCCTGGTCTGCGCGCACACCGGAGACCTGCGCTGAACCGGGCGCAGTGCCCGCGGCTCCTTGTGGATGTGCTGCCGAGAACACTCCACGTCTCCTTACTCGCTACGCCGGCGTGTGACCGACGGCAGTACCTGTATCAAGTTGGTTGCGACGTGGCGCCGTTCTTCGCCTCCGGCAGGACTGGAAAGCGGGGCTCGCTCAGTTGTTTCATGCATGAAGACTTTCTGCTCGGACTTGTTTGAGTATTTGCCACACGCGATCGTCTGTGTTCGTATTAAGTACGTCGGAGGGTGACGGCAACCCGAGCACTGGTTCGGCACCGGCTCCTCGGATGGGGTGTCAGGCAGCGGGAAACCTCCCCGGCTCCCGCGAAGGAGACCGGTGCGCCGATACAAGAAAAAAGGCTCTCTTGTGATGAATGTGGATGGGTTACCGTGTGATACGGGAGGGTGAGGGTGACGGGTCCGCAGGCGAGCAGGATCAACGCGAGAGCATTCTCGGCGGTGTGGAATCCGTAGGCCCGGCGGATAATCAGCCTCACCTTGTTATTCAGTCCCTCATGGCGTCCGTTCGCGAGGCCTCGTTCGACCGCGGCGGTGATGCCGTCGACGTGCTTTCGGATGGTGCGTCCGAGTTTGACGAACTGCGGGATCCGGCAGCGCTGCGCCCACCGCACCATCGGGCGAGCATCGCGATCACCTCCTGGTCGTCGAGATCGCCGGCGAAGACCGCGCGCAACGCCTCCCGAGGTCGTAGGCCCGGATCAGTGCGCCAGCCCTGCCGTTTGAGCGCTTTCAGCGTCGAAGCATGCGCGTTTCTCCCTGATCGATACGGCTCGACATTACTCGGATCAAAGTGACTCGGTCCACCACCGGCTATAGTCGGCTCTGAGGCGGAAATCTCGAAGTCGCCCATCGTCGCTGTGTCCCGCCAACGGCACTGACCGCCAGGATGATTCGCTCTGGTTCTGCGTGAAACTCGATGCGGAATGAGTTTGGAACTCTGGGAGGAATCGTGTCGGCCTACCGAGATCGGTGATGGGTTGGGCACCTGAATTGGGCGGTTCGGGTGAGCTTTTTGATTTCCGGGAGTGCTCGCCTGCCGTTACTGTGTGCGTTCGACGATTGCCCGGCGACGAAGGAGACACATGGCGGTATCACCGAAGGGTTCTGACGGTTCGGCGAAGAACACGACCAAGCAGATTCGTAAGTGGGCGGTCGGGGAGGGTTTGGAGGTGTCCTCCCGTGGCCGGATTTCGGCCGAGATCGAGCAAGCCTTCCACGACGCACACGCGAAGAACGCTCAGGTCGAACCAGCGCCGGTAAAGAAGACGGCCGCAGAAAAGACAGCTACGAAGAAAACGGCGGCGGCTCCGGTCAAGCAGGCGGCGACCACCGCTCCGGCGGAGCAGAAGCGCAAGAAGAAGGCGCCTGAACAGAAGACGCCGGTAAGGAAGGTATCCGCGACGAAGGCGGCCGCGAACAAGACATCCGCGTCGACGGCTCCGACGAAGAGTGCGCCGGTGAGTACGGCTCCAGCGAAGACGACGACCACGGAGATACGTCAGTGGGCGATCCGAGAGGGTCACGTAGTGTCCTCCCGCGGCAGGATTCCCACTGAGATCGAGCGGGCCTTCCATGACGCTCAGGCAGCGAAGGTTCGGACAAAAACTGCGAAGGCCAGGAAAGCTTCCGCGACGAAAGCGGCCGGCAAGACGTCCGCGTCGACGGGTCCGGTGAAGAAGACGGTGGCGAGCAAGGCCCCTGCGACGAAGGCGTCCGCGAAGTCGCCTGCGGAGAAGACTTCGGTGCAGAGTGCGTCGGTGAGTAAGACTTCGGCGAAGAGGACGTCCAGGGAGATTCGCCAGTGGGCGATCGGGGAGGGTTTGGAGGTGTCCTTACGTGGCCGGATTCCGGCTGAACTCGAGCGGGCCTTCCATGATTCTCAGGAACAGATGCCGGTCGCGTGAGTTGTGGCACTGCCCTGATAGCCATCCTGGTGCGAAGGGCTATGAGCCTGTGGGAATCCCGACCGTCGGGGCTATGCGGTGGTGGTTATCCGGCGCCAGCCGTTCCGGCTCTGGGATTGAGGTATCCCGGCGGCGGCACCCTGACGTGACGATTCCCGCGCGTGGGAGTCGGTCGAGGTCGGGCAGGACCGGGTCGGCCCGGTCGGGGGTGAACTGCCAGGTCGGGAACCGCCACTCCCGCCCGCAGGGCGCGTGGCTGCCGTCGATCGGCTACTAGGCGTCCCGCGATGAATTGAACGACATCGAGTGTGCCCGTCCGAGACTTGACGTCACCTCGATGCCCTGACCACTCGGGCGCCGGTCAGCGATCGCCATCCGGTGCCTCGATAGGCGATCTCTACTCGCGCCGGCACAATCCGTCGAGGACGATGCTGAGCAGGTGCCGGGCTCGAGTGTCCCATTCGTTCTCGGACTCGGCGCGGGTCTGGTCTGTACCAGCCTGTTCGCCTGGTGGTTGTCGTACCCGCTCCCCTTCACTTCGGGGTACGTCGGGTCTGGCGCCGGGCGCATGGAATCGGTGGACCCCATCCCGTTCCTGATGGCCGGCCTGATTGTCAGTGCGTGCCTCGACGCGGTCGCCGGTTACGCAGCCGCCCACCGTGGATGGCGGCTGACACGAAACGGTGCCCGATGACCGGAGTGCTCAATAGTGACCGACGCTCCGGTCCCGGTTCCGCGGATTGAGGACGCCGCGCGCGATCGCCGTTTACACCGGGCGCCGGGCTTCTTTGTGGGCGATGAGCAGCAGGTGATCGAACTGCGACTATCTCGCTGTCGTCGGTGGCGAAACGGAACGGCCGGCGCGCGCGCTGAGCTGGTCCAGTACATCGGTATGTATCTGAATCTCGTTGAGCGGCAACATGTGTGACGTTCCGGGAGGGCGGACGCCAAGAGTGCTCAACCGAACTACGTGGGCGTCGGCCCTCGCGACGAAGTCGTGTTGTAGCTTGCTCGCGTCGAGTGCCAGGATGAACATGCCGACCCCCGGGTGCTCCGATCCCGAGTCGAAGGACGGAGCGTCGATGGACCAGTTGGCTCCCGACATTCCGGCGAGCAGCTCGACCATCCACGCGATGTTGGCGCCCTTGTAACCGCCGAATGGCAGCATCGCGCCCTCGAGTGCGGCCTTGGAGTCGATGGTGGGGTCACCGGCTGCGTCGACGGCCCACCCTTCAGGAATCTGCTCGCCCCTGGCGGCCGCATCGCGGACGTTCACGTACGCCGCTGCGCTCGACGACTGGTCGACCGTCATGACCTGCTGCTCCATCCGAGGAAACGAGTACGACATCGGGTTGGTGCCCAGGACGCGACCGGTACCCGGCGCAGTGGCAAGGAGGGCGTTGGAGTTGATGGCGCCCAGCGCCACCAGCCCGTGCGTCGAGAGACGTTCGGTGAACCACCCGAGCTGCCCGCCGGCGAATGCACCCGACTGCACGAACACTGCGACACCCAGTGACTGAGCAGTGGTCACGAGTTCGTCGAAGGCCGCGTCGAACCCCGCGTGAAATGTCCCGCCCTGGGCATCGCAGGAGATGAACCCCGGCGCGGGCCGCTCCAGCCGCGGAATGGCGTTCCCATCCAGGCGGCCGGCGTCGATGGCGTGCAGGTAATCGAGGAGATGCGCGATGCCGACGCCGCGCATGCCCCGGTCCTCGGCGAACAGCGCCGCATCGACGAGCAGTTCGGCGACCGCGGTCGACGCGCCGGACAGTTCCAACGCGGTCCGGGCGATTCGCGCAATCTCCTCGCGCTGGACCGCTACCTCAGGCAGGGGGCTCATGAGTCGTGTCTCCTTGGTCGTGTGCGGTTTCCGGGGCACTTCCGGAACCGTCGGGTGGATTCGAGTACAGGGTTTCGCATCGCGCTTTGACGAGTTCGAGTGTCTCTGCCACGAGCGGATGACGTGCGGCGCCCCTGCGAGTGGCGGCAACGATCTTGCGGGCGGGCACAGGTTCACCTGACAACCGGATCCGGGTGACTGCCCACTCCGAACTCAGTAGCCACAGCCGTGGCACGAGCATGACGCCCATGTCCTGAGAAACTATCGCCGCCCCGGTCTCCCACTCGTCGGCCTGGTGAGCGATGTTGGGTGTGAATCCAGCTGCGACGCAGGCGGTCACGGTGAGTTGGTGGTATGCCCCACCGGGGGCCCCGACTACCCATTGCTCGTCGGCGGCGTCGGCGAGCGTGACTCGTCGACGCGATGCCAATGGGTGATTCGCGGGTACGACCAGATCCAACGGGTCGTCCACCAAGAACTGTTGATCAAAGCGGAGATCGTCCAGGGGAGGGGAGTCCGCAGTCACCATCACCAAGGCCAGGTCCGCCTCCTCAATTTGGAGCAGCCTGAAGCATTCGGCGGGATCAGCCTGAACCAGATGCACGCGTAGGCGGGGATGGCGATCGCGTAGAGCCTTACCGGCATAGGGCAGCAATTGTGTTGACGCCGTAGAAAACCCACACAGGGTGTACGGTCCGGACAGCTCGTCCGCCGCTTCTGCGAGTTCGCTCTGGGCTCTCTCCCACTGAGCCTGCATGATGGCGGCGTGCCGTAGCACGGTGCGTGCACCCGGCGTGAGTTTGATACCGCGTCCCGAGGGCTCGATCAATTCGACCCCGAGCAGCTCCGACAACTGGCGCAGTTGGTACGAGATCGCCGATGGAGTGTAGGACAGGGCAGTTGCAGCGGCTGTGACAGTGCCGTAGTAATCGACTGCCTGCAGGACCTTGATCCTGGGATCAAGCACCGGACTGTCCGACCATAAGTAATGGCTTCATTTGATCAACAGTAGGTGCAGTTCTCGGCGGGCTCGTACGCCGCGAGAGGAAGGGCAATTGTGGGCTTCGACTCCTGTCGAAGCCCACAATCGCTTGCGGTGTGCGTCAGGACTTGGAGGTGGCGAAGTCCATGCCGTTCTTGAGGTGCGGGTACACCTTCACGAACCAGTCGTTCTTGTACTTGCCGCAGGTGTAGGGGGCGGGGTCGGCGGGATGTTCGTCGTCGACGCAGGTCGGAACGGTCTCCACCAGGGCGTCGTAGTCGAGGTCGATGAAGAAGGCGACCGAGTAGCGCTCGGCGCCGCTTTCGTTCACCACGCGGTGGACCGTCGACGAGTACTTCCCGTTCGTCATCTTCTGAACCAGATCACCGATGTTGATGACGAAGGCGTCCTCGATCGGCGGTGCTGTGATCCACTCCCCGTCCTTGTTCTGCACCTGCAGTCCGCCGACGCTGTCCTGCGACAGGATCGTCAGGACTCCCTTGTCAGTGTGGGCGCCGATGCCGATCGCGTTGCCATCGGAGTTGAGGTCCTGCGGGGGGTAGTGCAACAAACGCTGGATGGTGATCGGGTTGGTCTGCAGCCGCGCGAAGTAGTCGGGCTCGAGCCCCAGGCTGATCGCGAACGCGCCGACCAGCTTCCCGGCCAGGGCGCGCATCGCGGCGTAGTACTCGTCGCAGGTTGCTTCGAACTCGGGCAGCTCCGCGGGCATCAGGTTCGGCCCGAAGAACGGCGACACCGTCTCCTGCTTCGCCCCGTAGTCGAAGGCCTCTTTGAGGTCGGTGGTCTTATTCGGGTCCGCGTTCTCGGCAGACGGGGAGATGTAGCCGCGAGCCGTCGGACCGGAGTTCTCGACGCGAATGTTTGCCTTTGCCTCATCGGGAAGGTCGAAGAGCTCCTCGGTGGCCGCGTACATGCGCTTGACGAGCTCGGAGGGAACGCCATGGTTCTTCACGTAGAAGAAACCGACCTGCTCGCAGGCATCTCCGATCTGACGCGCGACACCCTCGACGTCGCTTCCGTCGACAAGGGCCGCGACATCGATCACCGGGATCTCGTGGAAGGCGACTTGCTTGCTGGCGAACCGGTTGACAGATGCGTCGGACATGGGGTTCCTCCTGAAGGTCTTTCGATGAGCGATGTGTCGCGGATACCGCCGAACGGGGTTCTGAAGGCGACACAAGAATGGTCGCGCAGATCACAGTCGCCGTAAAGCGCATAAATTCCCACCTGACCGTGAAAAATTCTTTCACGATTCGTCTGGTCGGGAATGCCCCATGGGGAGGCACAGTCCCTAAGCTCCGGCCGGATTCGCCGGGCCTTGTCGGACCAGCTGGAAGTCGTACGCGCTCGGGGGGTGTTGATGTCGGACGAGTTGACCTATGCAGGCCATCATCGACACCATCTTTGACGAGGTCGCCGGGCACGCAATGGGAACGCGATGGCTACCGGGTCCGTCGATATGAAGTTGCAGGACGAAATTGGCCACAGGACAGCGCAACACGTCCCGGATCGAGGCGATGTTCGTAGGGTGGACCATCCAGGTGCGGCTGTTTGTGGCGTAGACTTCCTCGCTGCTTCCGGGTGGGAGCTAGAGCGGCTATTCGGTTCCGGTGGTGTCGATTCGAGCGTTCCACTGGGCGGGTGCCGGGCCGAATTCGTAGTGTTGTCCGGGGGCTTTGGCCGGAAGTAGTTCGGTTTCGCTGTCGTGGTAGATGACGAGGAAGTGTTCCTGGTCGTGTGCGGTTGATGTGGTGAGGATCTGGGCCCATTGGCCGGTGCGGTGTCCGCACGGGTTACGCCTTCGGATGAAGGATCCCGGGCGAGCAGGGGAAGTGGTGCTCATGTTCACGGATGGTCCTTTGCGGTTTGGGTCGCCGATTTCTCGGCAGCCGAGTTCGACTTCGTTCGAGGTTCCGAGGTGGGCGGTGGCGGCCTCGAGCGTCAGATTTCGGGTATTGAACAGGGTCTTCCCGTGTTCTTGGGCCCGTTGAAGTTTGACTGGGGGTTATCGGATTGCGGTGGGGCGGGAGAGGGTGGCTGGTCCTTGCCGGACGAGTTGGAAGTCGAAGGCGCTGGCGAGGTGGTATTCGACGGAGTACGAGACGGGGCGTTCGTCGAGGTCGTAGTCGATTTGTTTGATCACCAGGCTGAGTGCGCCGGCGTCGACTCCGAAGGTTTTCGCTTGTTCTTCGTCGATCAGTGCTGGTTCGAGGTTCGCGACGCCGAATTTCACCTCGACGCCGCAGACGGTGGAGAGGAAGGTGTAGAGCGAGGGTCCCAGGCTCAGTGGTTGCTGGTCGGGGAGTAGGGCGGCGGCGAAGTAGTCGTGCGAGATGGTGACGGGTGTGTCGTCTGCGGTGCGTACCCGGTAGAGGTGGACGACCGGTGTCGTGACGTCGATGGCGAGGCGTTCGGCGATCTCCTCGTCGGCCGCTTCCTGCTTCCAGGACATTTCCGAGATGCCCGGTACGTGTCCCCGTGTCTTGATGAGTTCGTCCGAGCCCACGTTGAGGTGCAGGCTGCGTACGAGGGGTCGCACGGAATTGACGTAGGTGCCGGACCCGTGGCGCCGGTCGACGAGGCCTTCGCTTTCGAGTTGCGCGAGTGCCGCGCGGACGCTGACCCTGCTGACGCCCAGCTCTTTGGCGAGTGCGGGTTCGGAGGGCAGGCGGCCGCCGGCCGACCAGGATTCTTGTGAGAGCCGCAGCCGCAGTGACTGTACGGCCCGGGCGGTGGCGCTCAGGCGTGGCGGGGTGTCTGCGGTTACTCGTTTTCGGCCGCGCCCATCGGTCTCGACCTCTGCCTTCATGTCCCACATCGTACATAGATATGGGACAACTGTAATGAGGTATGCGCCCTGTTGACACAGGTGATGCAGCTCACCTACAGTTTTAGTTGTAGGACAACTTGGCGATAGTGGGATCACTTGGTTCAAGTAGGCGAATGTCCGAGGCAACTGCGCGTTGGAAGTCCCGCGGCTGCCTCCGTCGCTGCCGCGACACCGTCGTTGTTTCGTCGGTCCACCACCACCGAACTTTGGAGAGCGAACTCAAGTGAAGCCACAGATCGTCGTCATGCTCACCCACAATGACGTCACCGTTTCGAACGCCCGCGACTGCTTCCGTGATGCGGCGGATCTGCCCGTGCAGTACTGGGGTTTCAAGGACGTCGGGCTGGACATGCCCGAGATGGAGAGACTCGTCGGCGACTTCAAGGAGGCGGGTAAAACGCCGGTGCTGGAGGTGGTGAACTTCGACGAGAAGGATCTGCTCGAAGCCGCTGCGCTCGCCGTCGACTGCGGTGTCGAGTACTTCACGGGTGGGGTGTTCTCGCAGGCCGTGATGGAGCGGGTGCAGGCCGCGGGGATGAAGTACTTCCCATTCTGCGGTGACGTCAGCGGTTCGCCGATCGCGCTGACCGGGTCTCCGGAAGACGTGCTGGGTGATGCCACCCGGCTGCGCGACCTCGGCGCCGACGGTGTCGACCTCGTGGCGTACCGATATGCCGGCGGTGACCCGATCCATCTCGCGAAGCTGGTGGAGTACCAGCTCGGGGGTGAGAATTTGATCATTGCGGGCAGTATCAACTCCGTTGATCGGATTCAGCGTATGCACGAGATCGGACCGTTCGGCTACACGATGGGCGGCGCCTTGTTCGAGGGTGTCTTCGTTCCGGGCGGGTCCTTCCGCGACAACCTCGAGCACGTGGTGAACATCGACGCGACAATGAATGGACGAGACCGATGAGCGCTTACCTGCTGGGCGTCGACGTCGGCACGACGGCGATCAAGGCGGCCGTCTTCGACTCCGAGGGAGTCGAGGTCGGTAGCCACTCCGAGGAGTACTCCCTGCTCACCCCGCGCGCCGGCCGGGTTGAACTGGAGGCCCACACCTACACGAGTACCTTCTCCGCAGCCGTTCGAGGCGCCCTCAATGACCTGTCCGTCTCCGCTGGCGACCTCGCCGCGCTGGGCCTGTCCGCGCAGGGCGAAACGATGCTGTGCCTCGACGAGAACAACGAACCGATCGGCCGGGCCATCGTCTGGATGGACAACCGGGCCACCGCGGAAGCGGAAGAGATCGAGCGCCACTTCGGATGCCCGGTCATCCACGCCACCACCGGACAGGTCGCGATGGACCCGATCTGGCCGGCGGCCAAGATCCTGTGGCTCAAGCGGCACGAACCGGAGGTGTTCGCGCGGACCGCGAAGTTCGCGCTCCTGAAGGACTACCTGGTGTATCGGCTCACCGGTCGGCTGGTGAGCGAGGACTCGCTGCTGTGTTCGACGATCCTGTGGGACATCAACACCCGGCAGTACTGGCCGCAGATGCTCGACTACCTCGGCATCACCGCCGAACAGCTCCCCGACATTGCCGAGCAGGGGAAGATCGTGGGCTCGGTCAGCGTCCCCGGGGCGGCTGATTTCGGTCTTCCTGCCGGACTCGCGGTCTCGGTCGGGGCGCTCGATCAGGCTTGCGGTGCTCTCGGAGTCGGCAACGCAATCCCCGGGATCTTCTCCGAAAGCACCGGATCGGCGCTGACGAGTGTCACCATCGTCGAGCAGCTGACCCTGGACCCGTCCGGCCACGTCCCGTGCTTCCCGGCGGCCATCCCGGGGCAGTACATGCTGCACAACTTTTCCACCGGCGGAATGGTGATGCGGTGGTACCGCGACGAGTTCTGCGCGAGCGAGACCCAGATCGAAGAGCTTTGCGGGATCAACGCCTACTACCTCATCGACAAACAGGTCGAGCAGGTCGAACCGGGCTGTGAAGGCCTGGTCGTCGTGCCCCACCTGCAGGGAGCAGGCCCGCCGGATCTCGACCCGTACGCCCGCGGAGTGATCTTCGGACTGACCCTCGCCCACAAGAAGCAGCACCTGTCCCGCGGAATCATGGAGGGCGTTGCCATGGTGCTGCGGCGCATGATCGACTCCACCACCAAACTCGGCGTCGACGTCGCCGAAATCATCTCCCTCAGTGGCGGTTCGAAGAGCGACGCCTGGTTGCAGATCAAGGCCGATGCCACTCAGCTGCCGGTCCGAACCCTCAACGGTGCCGGTAGTGCCGCCTGCCGCGGTGCGGCATTGATCGCCGGTGTGGGTGCCGGTCTGTGGCCCTCCGCGGTTCCTCTCGCCCGGTCGGTGGTCGAGTTCGACCGCTCGTTCGCCCCGCGGCCGGAGAACGCCCAGGTCTACGACCAGCTGTTCTCCCTGTTCATGACCCTTCAAGATGCGCTCGAGCCGCTGCTTCAGTCGGCCGGCGACACCCACTAGATACCCATGACACCTCGTTCGCGCCCCGTGCGCCAGCAGAACAACACTCCACGAAAGGAAGCTTCCATGAAGGACGCAGTAATCATCGGCGGCGGCCTGGCCGGGCTCTCGGCAGCATGGCGGCTTCGCCACTGGGACATCCAGGTACTCGAATCGGACCAGCGTGTGGGTGGGCGCGTCATGTCCGAAAAGCGCGGCCCGTACGTGCTGAACTGGGGCGGCCACATGTACGCCGGCGAAGGCAGCTCGACCATGGAGCTGCTCGCCGAAACCGGAACCCGGTCCATGCGGATCCCCGGTTCGCTCCAGGGCATGGCGATGAACGGCAAATTCATCACCACCGGCCCCATCCAGACGTACCCCTTCCGGTTCCCGATGTCGTTGTCCTCGCGCCTGGGCATCCTCAAGACCGGCGCCAAGGTCGGCAAGGACGTGCTCCGCTACACCCGCGCGGTCGCGTCCCGGCCCGGCGAGACCGCCGAGGTCCGGCAGCAGCGGATCTACAACTTCGAGAACGACCGCACCTTCGCCGACTACATCGGTGCCCTCTCCGACGACGAGCAGAGCTTCTTCCTGCCGCCGGTGACGCGGTCCGCGGCCGATCCGGACCAGCTCTCCGCCGGTGCCGGCATCGGCTACTTCAGCCTGATCTGGAACATCGGCCAGGGATTGGGCCGCTGCATCCTCGGTGGGGCCTCGACGCTGACCGAGGGCATCGCGCAGACCATGCGCGATCGCATCGACCTCGGTGCCGACGTGCACGAGGTCGTGCAGAACAAGGACCACGTCGTGGTCCGCTACACCAAGGACGGGGTCGATCACGAGGTCAAGGCCCGCACCGCGGTGCTGGCCACCCCGGCGTCGATCAGTCACCGCCTGGGCGTGAACCTGCCCGACGACCTGCGTGAGGCGCTGTCGAAGATCCTCTACGGGCCGCACGTCGCCGGCGCGTTCCTGACCAACGAAACGACCCCGATGCCCTACGACAACACCTACGGCATTGCCGCCGCCAACAAGTCGTTCAGTGTCGCGCTCAACCAGGGAAACCTCGTGCGAGGCCGCGAAACCGTCCGCCAGCCCGGCGGCAGCATGATGACGTTCTCGCCCGCCAGCCTGGGGCGGAAACTGTTCGACGTCGACGAGGAGACGATCGCCAAGACCTACATCGACGACCTGAATTCGATCTTCCCGGGCTTCGAGTCGATCGTGACCGAGGCACGTGTGGAGAAGTTCCCGTTCGGGTCGCCCTATTGCTTCCCCGGCCGCAGGCACCTGCAGCCCACGCTCACCCGTCCGTCCGAGCGGATCTTCCTCGCCGGCGACTACCTCGGCACCCTGTACACCGAGACCGCGATCTCCTCCGGATTCACCGCGGCACAAGAGGCGGCCAGCCTGCTGTCGACGCGGCTGCAGTCCGCCGCGCGCCTGGCGTCGACGAGGCCGATCAAGGCCGTCTAGAGCGATCCGCATTCGTACACCCCTACATCACAAGGAAACCCGCACATGACCAAGCAACTCAGCGGCATCTTGACCGCCCTCACGACACCCTTCGACGACAGCGACAAGATCGACATCCCCCTGCTGAACAAGGTCGTCGACCGCTCCATCGACGCCGGCGTGAACGCACTCGTCGCGGGTGGCGGGACCGGTGAGGTCGCCGCACTGAGCAGCGACGAACGCCTCCGTGTGTTCGATACCGTCATCGAGCGCACCGCCGGACGGGTTCCGGTGGTGGCGAACACCGGAGCACTGACGACATCGAAGGCGATCGCGCTCTCCCGCGCCGCAGAACAGGCCGGCGCCGACGTGATCATGCTGATCACCCCGTTCTACGAAGCCCTGACCTTCGCCGAGATCACCCGCTACATCACCGATGTCGCCGCCTCGGTCGAAATTCCGGTCATGCTCTACAACAACCCCGGCGTGACCGGGGTGAACCTCGACGCCGCCACCCTCGCGAAGTTCGGCCGCGAGATCGAGAACATCAAGTACGTCAAGGACTCGAGCCGGGACTGGGAGCAGGCGCTGCGGCTGATCCACCACCACCGCGATGACATCGGCCTGATCATGGGCTGGGACAGCTTCATCTTCAGCGCCCTCCTCGAAGGCGCCGTGGGAGTGATGGCCGGTGCGGCCAACGTGGTGCCGGACGAGCTCGTCGGCGTGTACCGGGCCATCACCGCCGGTGACATCGACGGTGCCCGCGCGCAGTGGCAGCGGGTCTACCCCGTCATCGGCGCGATGCTCGAAATGCCGTTCTCCCAGGCGGTCAAGGCCGGTATGCGGTTGCGCGGCGAACCCGTGGGATCGCCCCGCGAGCCCTTCCTCGAACTCTCGCCCGAACACACCTCGAAGCTCGCGGCCGCCCTGGCGCAACTCGGCAACTAGCGAAAGACACGCTCCGGGCAAGCACACCCGGCTCGTGTTCTTCGTCGTCAGCCACCGGGTCGATTCCCCGAGACCTGCGCACTCGTGAAGTGGCCCGGTGGGACACGGCGACGGCCCGTCATCACAATCCAACCCGGCGGTGACCACGAGAACGACCACTGCCGGTTCTGCATCCTCCCGGCCGCAGCGATCTCGCCCCGCACCTCCCACACGGACGATGATTCCACGCTCAACCCCACCCCCCAAGGAGTCACACCATGACCACCTCCACCACCCCGTACATCGTCCGACCGGACGACGCGAACGTCTTCTACGAAGGCCCCGAGCTTTGCCGGGAATACTTCCGCAACGACGACCTCTGGTTCGGCAGCTCGCTGGTCAACCCCGGCGACACCGGTGACGTGGACCCCGGTCACGACGGCGCGTGGGAGATCTTCTACTGCGTCTCGGGTGCGGGGATCCTCGACGACGGCGACAACGAGTACCCGCTGGCCGCCGGCGACGCGCTGGCAGTTCCACCGAACGTGCCACACCGAATCCATAACCGCGGAACCGAGCCGGTACTGATGGTCTGGGCAGGTGGCCCCGGAAGCCCGCCCGCGCACTAGGCGCCCTCATATCCCTCGCTCGCTTCTCATCCCCTCACAGCCCGCGTTGACCGGGAGGTCACCCATATGCTCGAGCGCCAACTTCTCAGTGCCGCCACGACGGAACCCCCACACCCACCGACCGACGGAACCCCAGCCATGACAACCACCACCACCGCCGAACGGGACACCCCGTCAGCGGCGAGTAAACGTCGCTTCCTGACCAGGCTGGTCACCGTCCTGATCGGCGGCATGTTCCTGGACGGCTACGTCCTCGGCGTAGTCGGACCGGTCTCGGCCACGATGGCCGACGACCTGCAGATATCCGCGCTCTGGGAGGGCATGATCGCCGCAGCCGCCCTGGTCGGTGTGCTGCTGGGTTCCCCGATCGGTGGCTGGGCCGCCGACAAGTGGGGCCGCAAACCGCTGTTCACCTTCGACATCATCCTCTTCATCGTCGCGTCGGGCATGCAGTTCTTCATCGACTCACCGACATGGCTGCTCGTGGTGCGGGTGATGATGGGCGTCGCAATCGGGATCGAGTACTCGGTCGGCTGGCCCCTGATGAGTGAATTCTCACCCACCCATCTGCGGGGACGACTGCTGGGCGCGATGGGAGTGGCCTGGTACGGCGGCTTCATGACGGCGTTCTTGATCGGCTACTTGCTCAACGAGTACACCAGCCTGAGTTGGCATTTCATCCTGGGCACCAGCACGTTCTTCGCGGTGGCCCTGTTCCTCGGCCGGCTCGGACTGCCGGAATCCCCGCGCTGGCTCTGGAGCAAGGGCCGCAAGGACGAAGCCCGAGCCCTCGCCAACAAGTACATGGAAGGCGACGCGCTCGCCGACGTCGAGCACGAAGGCGTGGCCAAGGGCACCTTCTCGATGCTGTTCAACAAGCAGCACTGGCGGTCCACCCTGTTCTGCTCCATGTTCTGGTTCTGCGCCGTCACCCCGTACTTCGCCATCGCCATCTTCGCGGACAGCGTGCTGCATCAGTACGGGCTCGGCGGCGGCCTCGCGGGCGGTGTCGGACTCTCCGCGGTCGCCCTCGCCGGAGTTGTGCTCACGTTCTTCCTGATCGACAAGGTCGGTCGCCGTGTCCTGACCGTTCCGCCGCAGTGGCTGTGCGCCGCCGTCCTCGCCGTCATCGGTCTGTGGGCGGGCGCCCCGGCGACCCTCGTGCTCGCCCTGTTCCTGGTCTTCTCGTTCTTCAACGCGATGTACACCACGCTGACGGGCGTCTACCCGCCCGAGGTGCTCCCGACCGAGATCCGCGGCATCGGAACCGGATTCGCGACTTCCGTCAGCCGCATCGGAGCCGGAATCGGCACCTTCCTGATGCCGGTATCAATGAGCAGTCTCGGTGCCGGTCCGACCATGCTGATCGCCGCCGCCATCGCCGTCGCCGGCGCCGCATTGTCGCAGTGGCTGGCACCGGAGACGAAGGGTAAGAGCCTCACCGAGGCAGCGGCCGAGCTCACGCACTGAACGGGCGCCAACTGCCTCGACAGTAGCTCGCACGCCGGGCCGAGTGGTCGGAGGGACAATGCTGCCTGCGACCACTGCCTGTTAGTGGGGATGTCGAATATCAACGCCCCGCCGCTACACCCTCGTCCGCGCTCTGACCGCCGATTTCGATGGCCGCAGCGATGCAGTCGACCGTCGATGACCGCAACTGCGGCCCATCTGTATTGCCGACACAACTCCCGACTCGACGCGGCTTTCGGCAGCGTGGCGAGCCTGATGAACGCAAGGAGGATCATGACCGCCGCCATCCGACACGAATCGGGTACCGCCCCCACCCCGCGATCCCCGATCCGAAGCACCAGACGGTGCGGTTCACGCTGGCCTCACGCGTCGATGGCCCTGGGGTCGCTGTCCGTCGCAACATTCTGGGTGTTCGGATTCGGATTCGCCCTCGGTATAGGCGCCACCTTCTGCGGATTGCTGGCGATGTCGCGGTCGGCCGTCGCGGACGACGAGGCCGCATCGTTGTGGGCCCTGTTGGGAGTTGTCGCCGGGGTCGCAGGCATCACCACTTCTGCGATCGCTGCTCTCATCACCCTGTCGGGCCATCCCTAGAATCCGGACACAGGCGAACACAGTAGACCGAGACCCCCGGCATCCAGACCGAGACCCCCGGCAGCCGAATGTGCCTGAACCGACAATTCACCACCCTTCGGCTGTCGGAACCAGCGTGCCGTCCGCCATCGAATATGGCGCGATAGGCGGACGGCACGCAAGCCCAGATGCGCCGATACGGACGTTGATCAGGCCGATTATTCGGCCATCGGCAGGTCCATTGCCTACCGCGTCCGACCCGGAATCGACGACATGGTCCCCTTTCCAGGTGGCGTCAGCTCTCCGATCGACCTCACTTATGCCGCTCGAACAGCGTGACCTTGCTCGATTGGGAGCCGGACGATGGAACCGCATGCTGATCGACGCGACGCACACCTTTCGCACCGCAAGAGGCGCGTGGGCGGAAAGAGGTTGGCGATGATCTGGTCGTCTGGGGTGCGCTCGATCTGGGCCAGAGGGGAGTGAACAACAGCGCTCAGGTCCGTCGGGCGATGGACGGCGATGAGCCCACACCCGGAAGACGCTCACGAGAGCCAGTGACGGGATCGTGGTGGGTTGCGGGGTGTTCTTGGGCCCGTTGAAGTTTGACTGGGGTTATCGGATTGCGGTGGGGCGGGAGAGGGTGGCTGGTCCTTGCCGGACGAGTTGGAAGTCGAAGGCGGTGGCGAGGTGGTATTCGACGGAGTACGAGACGGGGCGTTCGTCGAGGTCGTAGTCGATTTGTTTGATCACCAGGCATAGTTCGCCGGCGTCGACTCCGAAGATTGTCGCGTGTTCTTCGTCGATCAGTGCTGGTTCGAGGTTCGCGACGCCGAATTTCACCTCGACGCCGCAGACTGTGGCGAGGAACGTGTAGAGCGAGGGGCCCAGGCTCAGTGGTTGCTGGTCGGGGAGTAGGGCGGCGGCGAAGTAGTCGTGCGAGATGGTGACGGGTGTGTCGTCTGCGGTGCGTACCCGGTAGAGGTGGACGACCGGTGTCGTGACGTCGATGGCGAGGCGTTCGGCGATCTCCTCGTCGGCCGCTTCCTGCTTCCAGGACATTTCCGAGATGCCCGGTACGTGTCCCCGTGTCTTGATGAGTTCGTCGGAGCCCACGTTGAGGTGCAGGCTGCGTACGAGGGGGCGCACGGAATTGACGTAGGTGCCGGACCCGTGGCGCCGGTCGACGAGGCCTTCGCTTTCGAGTTGCGCGAGTGCTGCGCGGACGCTGACCCTGCTGACACCCAGCTCTTTGGCGAGTGCGGGTTCGGAGGGCAGGCGGTCGCCGGCGGACCAGGATTCTTGTGACAGCCGCAGCCGCAGTGACTGAACGGCCCGGGCGGTGGCGCTCAGGCGTGGCGGGGCGTCTGCGGTTGCTCGTTTTCGGCCGCGCCCATCGGTCTCGACCTCTGCCTTCATGTCCCACATCGTACATAGATGTAGCACAACTTCATAGGCAAGAATCCCCTGTTGACACGAGTGATGCAGGTCACTTATAGTCGTCGGTACACGAAGTTGTATGACAACTTGATTGAGGTCGGATCACTCGACATGAGTAAGCGGAACTCGAAGCAACGGCGGAGAGTTTTCGAAAGCCCGCGACTGCTTCCGTGATGTGGCAGACCTGCCGTGCAGCACCGGGGCTTCGAGGATGTCGGGCTGGACACCCCCGAGATGGAGAAGCTCGTCGGCGACTTCAAGGAGGCGGGCATGACCCCGGTGCTCGAGGTCGTCAACTTCGACGAGAAGGACCTGCTGGTCACAATGCTCGAGCGCCCACTCGCAGCGCTGTGAACACGGTAAATCCAGTACTACCCATCCCGACCGACAGGAAAGACCAATGTTAACCGTGAAGAACACAACTGCCGATCGGGGCCAGGGCTCAGAGACGAGCAAACGTCGTTTCATGATCAGGATGGTTACCGTCCTGATCGGCGGCATGTTCCTGGACGGCTACATCCTCGGCATCATCGGACCGGTATCGGCCACGATGGCCGACGACCTCCAGATATCGGCGCTCTGGGAGGGCATGATCGCCGCGGCCGCCCTGATCGGGGTGCTGCTCGGCTCCCCGATCGGTGGCTGGGCCGCCGACAAGTGGGGCCGAAAACCGTTGTTCACCTTCGACATCGCCCTGTTCACCATCGCCTCGGGCATGCAGGTGTTCATCGACTCACCGGTGTGGCTGCTGGTGGTGCGGGTGCTGATGGGCATCGCGATCGGTATCGAGTACTCGGTCGGCTGGCCGCTGATGAGTGAGTTCTCGCCCACCCACCTGCGCGGGCGACTGCTCGGTGCGATGCAGATCGCCTGGTACGGCGGCTTCATGACGGCGTTCCTGATCGGCTACCTGCTCAGCGAGTACACCAGCTTGAGTTGGCATCTCATCCTGGCCACCAGCACGATCTTGTCGGTGGTCCTGTTCCTCGGCCGACTCGGATTGCCCGAGTCCCCACGCTGGCTGTGGAGCAGGGGTCGCAAGGACGAAGCCCGCGCCCTCGCTCACAAATACCTTGCGGGTGACGTGCTCGCCGATATTGAGCACGAGGACGTGGTCAAGGGCACCTTCGGGATGCTGTTCAACAAGCAGTACTGGCGGTCCACCCTGTTCATTTCCGGATTTTGGTTCTGTGCCGTCACCCCGTACTTCGCCATCGCCACCTTCGCCGACAGCGTGCTGCATCAGTACGGGCTCGGCGGCGGCCTCGCCGGTGGTGTCGGACTCTCCGCGGTCGCCCTCGCGGGAGTCGTGCTCACGTTCTTCCTGATCGACAAGGTCGGACGCCGTGTCCTGACCGTTCCGCCACAGTGGCTGTGCGCCGCCGTTCTCGCGGTCATCGGCCTGTGGGCCGGCGCCCCGGCGGCCGTCGTGCTCATCCTGTTCCTGGTCTTCTCGTTCTTCAACGCGATGTACAACGCTCTGACGGGCGTCTACCCACCCGAGGTTCTCCCCACCGAGATCCGCGGCATCGGAACCGGATTCGCGACCTCGGTCAGCCGAGTGGGTGCAGGTATCGGCACGTTCCTGATGCCGGTATCAATGAGCAGCCTCGGTGCCGGTCCGACCATGCTGATTGCCGCCGCCGTGGCCGTCGCCGGTGCCGCGTTGTCGCAGTGGCTGGCACCGGAGACGAAGGGCATGAGCCTGACCGAGGCAGCGGCCGAGCTCACCCATTAACCAGGCACACAACAGGCACATTCAGTCGATGTACAAGCCCACCGCTGGCCGCAGGGACAAGCTCCCCGCGGCCAGCGCTGCGCGCAGACCGCACAGTTTCGCGTTCCCGAACATCCCAGTAAACTCCCGGCGAGTCTTGGGGAGATCATGAACCAGACTCCAACTCGACGGGCACCGTGCACCCCAGGGGATCCGCGATGCGAGACACGCAGCACGCCTCACGTTTGCAGTACGCGTCGATGATCAGCAGTCCACCTCAAAGCCACCCGGCGATTCGAAACTCCGGCAGTCGAATGTGCGTGAACCGACCATTGATAACCCCTCGACCCGCCGGAACCCGCGTTCCGCCCGCCGCTGAACGGGGCGCACGGAACGCCTTGAGCGCCTCACGGACGTCGGCCGGATCGGTGGGGACGATCGTCGGCGCGCAGACAAGGTAGTCGGCCGCGACGTGACTCGTCCGCGAACGTGTGCATCGGACCTGCCGCTCGCGCCTGTGGCGGATATGATGCATCTGATGAATGCGGAGCAGTCTAGTTGACGTAATATTTTTTACTGGCACATGAAAACGGTTGGGGGGCAGGTGTTGTCGCCAGTGCATCTGCTATCTGGCGTTCGCCTGAACGTAGTGGGTGAGGGCGGCGGGGAGGTGGCGAGCGCGCGGATAGCGGCGCGGCGAGCGTTGGCGGCCAGGACATCCCCGGCACGGAGCGGCAGCAGATCGGGGGCGGCGGCGTCGAGGTAGGCGATCGCCGCGTACCGCGGCCCTGTGGGGACACCGATGACGCCGACTGCGAGAGGCCACACTCCACATGCGGTGGCACGGTCATGACAACGTTCTCCCGGCTGCCGGGGATGTGGTCGGCGCGCCTGCGCCGTAGGGTTCGGTACCGCTGCGACCCGAGCCCGGGAGACGCTGCACCGCCGGAATTGCGGCACAGTCGTCGGCGAGTAGATCGTGGGCCGTAAGGCGCACGCCCGCTCGCCGCCCCGAACACAGAAAACGTCAAAGCCGCCACACTAAATCCCCAGCCGCCGAAACAATTTCGGGATTATGTTAAAGATTACCCCCTGCCATGGCGAGCCGCGCTCGTCCTGCATGAAGCTCGGTGAATGTGAGTTTGAGCTCCAAGAGGGTCGTGCTGGTCTGCCACATGGACAATGTCTTTAGGCATTGAAATGTCAGTTCGGGTGAGCTTCCTCATTACCGAGACGGACCTGCCGTTACTGTGTGCGGTCGACGATTGCCGATGTAGAAGGAGAGCACGATGGCGGTATCACCGAAGATTTCCGAGGGTTCGGCGAAGAGGACGACCAAGGAGATTCGCGAGTGGGCGATCGGAGTGGGCCGTGAAGTGTCGCCCCGCGGTCGGATTTCGGCCGAGATCGAGCAAGCTTTCCATGACGCTCAAGCAAAGGAGGTCCAGGCAGAGGCGGCGCTGGCGAAGAAGACGGCTGCGAAGAAGACTGCTGCGAGGAAGGTGGCTGCGAAGAAGGCTCCGGCGAAGACAACAGCGACGAAGACGACGGCCGCGGCGGCGGGCACCGCTCCGGCGAAGGCGACGACCAAGGAGATTCGCGAGTGGGCGATCGGAGAGGGCCGTGAAGTGTCGCCCCGCGGTCGGATTTCGGCCGAGATCGAGCAAGCTTTCCATGACGCTCAAGCAAAGGAGGTCCAGGCAGAGGCCGCGCTGGCGAAGAAGACGGCTGCGAAGAAGACTGCGCCGAGGAAGTCGGCCGCGGAGAAGGCAGTCGCCAAGAAGGCACCGGCGGCGAAGAAGGTGGCTGCGAAGAAGACTCCGGCGAAGACAACAGCGCCGAAGACGACGGCCGCGGAGAACATAGTCGCCACGGAGGCGCCGGCGAAAAGCGCGGCGGCGAAAAGCGCGGCGGCGGGCACCGCTCCGGCGAAGGCGACGACCAAAGAGATTCGCGAGTGGGCGATCGGAGAGGGCCGTGAAGTGTCGCCCCGCGGTCGGATTTCGGCCGAGATCGAGCGAGCCTTCCATGACGCTCAGGCGAAGGTGGTTCAGGCAGAAGCGGTGCCGGCGAAGAAGACGCCCGTGAAGAAGGTAGTCGCGGGGAAGGCTCCGGCGGAGACGTCGGTCGCGAAGAAGTCGGTCGCGAAGGGGGCGGCAACGAAGGTTGCGGCTGTGGAGTCGGCTGCGGATGCGGCGGCTGCGGAGACGACGGCCGCGGAGACGACGGCCGTGAAGAAGAAGGTCCCGAGGAAAGCTCCGGCGAAGACGTCGGGCGCGAAGACGTCGGGCGCGAAGACGGCAGGGCCGAAGACGTCGGTCGCGAAGACTGCAGGGGCGAAGTCGGCGGATGCGGCGGCTGCGGAGACGACGGCCGCGGAGACGACGGCCGTGAAGAAGAAGGTCGCGAGGAAGGCTCCGGCGAAGACGTCGGGGGCGAAGGCTGCGGCCACAGAGAAGATGGTCGCGAGGAAAGCTCCGGCGAAGACGTCGGTCGCGAAGTCGGCGGCTGCGGAGTCGGCTGCGGAAGCGACGGCCGTGAAGAAGGCTCCGGTGACGGGAGCGGCGGCGGGCACCGCTCCGGCGAAGGCGACGACCAAGGAGATTCGCGAGTGGGCAATCGGTGAGGGCCGTAAAGTGTCCTTCCGTGGTCGGATTTCGGCCGCGATTGTGCGAGCATTCCATGACGCTGCGGCAAAGTTGCCGCTCCCGCTCGGTTGAAACGGGTCGGGAGTCCGCTATTGAGAGTGACCGACCGACTCCTGTTGCCGCGGTACGCCGTCTCGCCCGGGCCGTCGCCCGCGCCGCGATGGAGGGTGATCCCATGTTCGGCACCGTGGAGGTCACCATCGAGAGCTTGCTGAGTTGCTCGATATGACACCGGGCCTTCTCAGGTGCGGGCGAGCCGCCACCCGCGGTGGGCTACGAGGAGCACTGTGCGCCACCCATCGTCGCTCCAACGAGAGGAAAGCGATGACCAGATAAAGCCGCGGGTAGCCGCCAGGGTCGTGTCCGCTTCCCCGGCGCGAACAGATTCACAACGAACAGTCTCCGCGGTTGTGGGTGGATACCTCATTTCTGGAGACGCTTCGCCGCCGGCAACAACCGCTGATAAGTAGGCCGAGCAACCTGGTCACCACATCAACCACCCGAGCATCCGGGCCCACCAACACCCGCGCCTTGCCCTGCTCGACACCCGCAGGATCACCCGTGCAGCCTCGCCGAGATCCGTTCTGGCAATACGTTCTTCGAACGACCGCGCAATCTCGTCACCATCGACGCCCAACGCATGACCAGCCGTACGAGCGATCGAGGTGCGAATGCCGTCGGGAACAACACCCGTCGAGCGCGGTCGTCGGGATGCGGAAGTCCTCACCCTCCGACGCACAAAGTCGTCCGCGTATATAGGCGAGCATGGCGAGTCCACACTCGAGGTCTGCTGCGGTTCGATCGCCTGCGGCCTCATCCTGCCCTGAGCGGGCGGTCACCAGAGCGCGCCGCTCGACACACACGAGAGGCACCGTCAGTGCGTTGCAGCATCCTGGTCACGGGGAGGGACTTGGCGTCACACGCGGTGAGGTCCGCACCGTGAAGGTGCCGCTGTAGGAGCGGTCCACGATCGGCACCGGCGGGCGTTCCCCGGTGCTCGCCATGTCGCCGAGGACCTCTCGGACGACGGTGACGATGCCGTCGAGGGCCTCGTTCTGGGTGTCGTGCACCGCGCACTGGCGGTCGAGGCCGAGGAGCAAGGTGTCTCACTGAATCTTCTGGTCAACCAGAAACTCTCCGCTCCCGCCGGCGACCGCGCAGGAGCCCACACAACGGCGGGGTGAGGCCGGGAGGATATTGCTGCCGCCGCGGGGCAGTACCGCATCATCGGCGGTCGTACGGTGCACGTTCTCGGCTCCGGTGTGTCCCACCGATGCAGCTGGGGCGGGTGTGACGTGAAAACCTCGAACCGTGGATGCCTGTCCGGCGGCATGTACGTAGAGTACGATTATCAATACGTACTTCACGTATCGGAGGTGTGGGATGCCGGAGAATCGAACACGGCGGAAGGTGATCAAGGCGCCGGCTGCGAACAGCGGGGGTGGACCGCGGGTGGTTGCCGGGCGTGGTCACCGGCTGAGCGCCGCCCGCCCCGCTGGTGCGGGCCGTGGCGTCGAGGTGGCGGGCGAGTTCGTGGAGTACGTGACCCGGAATGCGCCGCGAGGCGAGTGGGCGCTGATCGCCAAACTGATTCTCGATGAGGCGTTCGCCGACCCGATGGGGACTCGTGCCGGGGACCTCGCGGCGGCGGCGGCCGAGCGGCGGCAGTCGTTGCTCGAGCAGGTGGCCACCCTCAAGGCCGGGGAGGCCGGCCGGGTACTGGCACCGCGGGCGGGGGAATCGCGGACCCTGGTGAAGAAGTTGCGGGACGAGGGTGTGTTGCTCGGTTTGCCGTTGGGGCGCCGCCCCGATTATCACTACCCGGCGTTCCAGTTCGATACGGTGCACCACCAGGTGTGGCCGATCGTGGCGTACGCCAACAGCAAGTTGGGGGCTGCCGAGGACCCGTGGGGGGTCACGTCCTGGTGGCGCACCCCCTCCGACATCCTCGACGGCCGGACCCCGTTGCAGGAGCTCGAGGACGGCGATCTGACCGAGATCGCCGTCGACAACATGATCAGCGCGGCCGAGCAGGGAATGTAGGAGAGCGGGGCGCCTTCAGCGGAATCCGTGGAGTCCACGCTGGTGGTGACGGTGCCGGCGGACCGGATCCTGTGACGGACCTCGGCCGCGGCACAACCGACGGTGTGGGTTGGTCGCGTCATCGTGTTGCACGATGTGGGTCGGCGGCCTGGGCCGAGTGCGGTGGAGGCCGCCTCGCATCTTCGTGGGGCGATCCTAGAAGGGTGGCGTCGCCGACCCCGCATTGGTCGCCGTTGCGGTTGTTTCGTTTGTTGCGTATATTTCGTTTAGGAGGTGCGTGATGTCCGCAGCACATGATCAGCCGACCGTTGTCGAGCAGGAGCAGGCCCGTCAGGCACTGCAGTTGCTTCGTGATGTCGATCCGGCAGGGGAGACCCTCGATGTGACCGTGGCCGGTACCTCGGAGTCGGTGCATCTTCCTCGTGCGGCGCTCGATCTGATCCGCGAGGTGTTGGCGAATATGGCCGCGGGGCAGGGGGTTACCGTCGTTCCGGCGCACGCGGAGCTGACGACCCAGCAGGCCGCGCAGATGCTCAATGTCTCGCGCCCGCATGTGATCAAGCTCCTCGACGAGGGGCACATCGAGTACCGGATGGTCGGCCGCCATCGCCGGATCCTGGCATCGTCGCTGCTTGCCTACCAGCGGACGCAGCTGGGGGCCTCGCGTGCCGCGGCGGATGAGCTGGCGGCCCTGACGGAAGACCTCGGGCTGTACTGACGTGACCTTCACCGTGCTCTACGACGCGAATGTGCTGTACCCGAATGTGTTACGAGACGTGTTGATCCGGCTCGCGCAGACCGGCCTGGTGCATGCTCGGTGGACGGATCGCATCCTGGACGAGACGTTCGAGAACTTGGCGGAGGATCGCCCGGACATCTTGGCAGGGACGTTGACGAAGCTGCGGGAGCTGATGAACAGGGCGGTACCGGACTGCCTGGTCACGGGCTACGAGAAACTCATCCCCGCGCTCACGCTGCCGGATGAGGACGACCGGCATGTGCTCGCCGCGGCGATCCGCGCCGGCGCCCAGGTCATCGTCACCGCGAATCTGCGGGATTTCCCCGAGGCGGAGCTGGCACAGTTCGGGGTCGAGGCCAAGCATCCGGACGAGTTCGTGATGGATCTGTTTCACCTCGACGGGGTGCGGGTCCATCAGGCGGTCAGTGCGACGGCGGCGGCCTGGCGTCATCCACCCGGGACCCCGGCCGATGTGTGTGACCGCCTTGCGGCGGCGGGGCTTCCCATTTCCGCGGCCGCGCTCCGCCGCTGAGCAAGGTAGGAACCGCGGGTAACTTTGCATGGTTTGGTTTGGTCGTCTGAGGTCACCTGTGGCGCGTCGGTGAAAATGTCAGTAGTTGGGGCATGCCTATCCAGACAAAATTGCAGACGGAGGTTCGACATGCCATTCAGCCCGTTCGATCGCTCGACGATGCCGCCTCATGTGTTTGGCGCCAGGGAGATCTTCGGATCGCAGACCGTGCCGTTGAGTCGTCGCCGAGAAATCTGGTCGCAGGTCGGAACGAAGCCCGCTCTCGAGATGATCGCGAGGCTCTTTGCCCAGCTAGATCTTTCTGTGATCGAGCAGCGGTGGGAACATGTCGAACGAGGATGGTGTCGAGACCTTCAGGGTGATCTGGGTAGTAATGTTCGGCGAGAAGTGGAGCGGGGGAACCTGCTTCTTTCACAGGCAGGCCTGATGCAGTGCATCAAGGAGATTATCGAGCTCAGCAATCCCACATCCGAGTCTGAGACTTCAAAGGGTGACTTTGTTCTCTGCCTGCTCGGGATCAATTCGGACGTCGAGATGGCCGGTATCGACAGCCCCGAGACCTGGGAAGAACTCGAAAACCAATCGGTCGTAGCGGAGGCGGCGAGTGCTTCCATGAATCACAACGACACCATCGAAACGCTGACGCCTGTGGCAGAAGCCACCTGGCTACGACCGTGGTCGGATGACTTGACGGGCACCACGTTGATCGAGGACCTTGGCACCGGCCCGTCAGATGTCTTCGCCGAAGTGATGGGAATCGACATAGAGGACTTCTTTGCAATCGGATGGATCATCTTGAAGATGTGCAAGGAGGACGAGGTCGTTTCATTCAATGAGGAAATGCTCCGCGAGCACGGTCTCGGCGACCACGCGATCAAGGTCTTTTTGAAGAACTGCACTGCGACCCTCGACCAGCACCGACGGCATCTCGCCGACTCCCGGGCCGTGGCGGACTCGAACCCATGGACGAGATATCGTCTGCAGCAAACGCCGTTCGTGCGCTTCGACGACGGGACGATCACGGTCCTTCGGCTACAGAACGTGCTTCAGCGCTTCTTTGGAGATCACCCATTTCTGCAGGTCGACTTTCTCTTGCGCCAGAGGGATCCACTGCGGCAAAAGCACTTTGAAGGCGCGATGAAGCACATGTTTGAACTGCGAGTGGGAGAGGTTCTCAACAAGATCAGCAAGGTCAAGAAATACAGACGCAAGGTAGCGATCCTCAACGAGCCGACGATGAAAAGAGCGTGGACGGACTCGAGTGGTAACCATCCGCAACTGTGCGACTGGGGATTCGCAACGAACGAACACTGCATCCTGATCGACGCGAACTTCCGACTGTTGAAGCAGGTATTCGCCGAGGGAACCGCCACCATCGAGGAGTTCGACAACGAGCTCACAGAGATGTACAGCGAAGGGAAGTTCCAGCAGCTGCTATCAGCTGTCAGTGAACTTCACAACCGCGGTTGGAAGCAGAAACCAATCGTTATCACCGAAGCGACGCAATTCATTCCACTCGTTGTCGTACCCGACGATGGGGTTCCCACGACGTGGCTGATCGAGGCGCGGATGTTCCGCTCATCCGTCGAGATGACAAGGCCATATGCGGGCGTTGCGCTTCCGCCCGCGATCATCCACTGGAGGGAACTGCTGGTGATTGAGGGGCTGGCCGAGATCCGGGATGTCGATGTCTTCGAATTGCTGATTAGGTGGCGATTCGTCCCGAAGATCTATAACACACTGCAGGTTCCGTTTCTCCGGTTTGTCGAGACGATGACACCTTACGACCAGCCGATGCCACGTCGGATACAGCGAGCCGGGAGGGAGTTTGCGCTGAGGATGAATCGGCATGTCGAGTCTCTGAAGGCTGCTGCGTGAGTCCGCTCGGAGTTTGCGTTCTCCGCGAACTAGGTGGTGCCCTGGCCGTAAGGTTGCATCGGCGCTGAGGTCGGCTCTCAGCGGCGTTGCGGTCTACACCCTCGATCGCCAAGACCCAGAGATCACCGGCTATGGCATGCCGCTATGAGCGACGTTGGCAGTTCCTGATGGCCGACGGGCCGGCACCTGGGGGTGACATTGCGGCTGCCGACCACCCTCGCGACGGGCTCGGACGCCGCGGCGTTGACCCGGTATTACGGCCGTTCGACTCGCGGCTGACACCGCTGGGACGTTCGCTCTGCCGTTGGTGTGAGCGTTCGTGCCGATGGCGGCAATGGTGGCGTGGTTCATGATCGGGATGGAACTGTTCTTCACCCCCGACTGAACCCTGCTATTCGGGTTGTTCGAGGTGCGGGCGGCGGCGTGGGCGCGGGTGTATTCGTCGGCGTTGAGCCGGATGGGGATGCGGTC
>RRBB01000125.1:0-31741 GCA_006543605.1 Rhodococcus sp. WS4 | reverse complement strand
CCGGACATCGAAATCCCTCCGGCCAACGCAAATCCGCTAGATATTCCGCGCACGACGCGTCGTCGGGAAACCATTCCCGAAACTCCTGATACGTACGCGGGTAGTCCACGCCACCCACCGGGCCCTCAGCTGCGAAATCCACTTGACCAGCATAGGTCCACTTAAGCAGATAAGCAGTACTCATGTGCGAATTCTACCGCGAGGGTCCGACACGTTTCGGGGACGAAGTGGGTCGCGTGAGCCATTCGCTCACCAACCAAAAGGATCTGGCCCTTCGCCAGGCACCCACGCGTTGCCGGGATCGGTCCATTGGCGTCGCTTGATCATCTTCCGTGCGGCGCGCTGATGACGACCGATCAATCGCCCGAGGTAGAGATGACCCTGGAGGTGATCGGTTTCGTGTTGTAGGCAGCGCGACAGATAACCTCGTCCTTCGATCGAGATCGGGTTGTTGTCGACATCGACGCCGGTCACCCGCGCCCAGTCGGCTCGACCCGTGGGATAGCGCTCACCCGGGACGGACAGGCATCCCTCGATGTCGTCCTCCGGATCGGGCATGGTCTCGGGTAGTGGGGATGTCTCGAGAACCGGGTTGACGACATGCCCGCGATACCGTCGCCGATCGTCGTCTCCGACGAGGTCGTACACGAAAATCGACCTCGCAACACCGACCTGATTGGCCGCGAGCCCCGCTCCGTGGGCCGCGGTATTGGTCTCGTGAAGATCATCGACGAACGCAGCGAGTTCGCTTCCGAACGACGTCACGACCACGGCCGGGGTGGTCAGCCTGGGGTCTCCGGCGATGAGGATGCGACGAATTGTCATGCAAACGAGAGTAACGAGGCGCACGGCTCGACCGATCAGACCCCGCGCTCCCGTAGTGACTCGGACGGGGCCATGCCGTACTTGCGCCGGTAGGCGGCGGCGAATCTACCGGTGTGCATGATTCCCCAGCGGGTCGCGACCTCGGAAACAGTTGCACAGGAACCGCTTCCGGTCAGGTCGGCGTGGACTCGCTCGAGCCGCACGTCGACGAGGTACTCCATCGGCGTCATGCCCACGTATTCGCGGAACCCCTGCTGCATGCGGCGGACGCTGACGCCGACGAGTTCGGCCATCTCACCGGCGGTCCAGGGACGGGCCGGGTCCTCATGGATCGCGTCGATGACCCGTTTGACGATGCGCGGGCGGATCCCCGCGGCGCCTGTGTCGTCGTCCGGCATCGCGGTGAGTACCAGCGCGGTGGTCAACGCGCCGCACAGTTGCTGCGACACCTGATCGCTGTGCAGGAGAACGCTGTCGCTCAGTGCCTGGTCGGCAACGGACCGGACGAGCCGCAGCCACTCGGCACCGGAGCCGGAACGCAGGTCGAGTTGCCGCGGCAGCACCTGCCCTGGCCTGCCGAGGACGCGGTCCATCTCCCGCTGCAGGTAGTCCCGGTCCACCTTGAAGCCGATGATCTCGCAGGAACTACTCCAGTTGGTGATGATCGTCCGGGTGTCGGGCGGGCAGATCGTCGCCAGTCCCGGCGTCGAGGTCACCTCCGTGCCGGCGGTGACGGACACGATGCGACCGGTCAGGGGGATGTTGATTCCGTACGCGCCGGGGTGGTCGGACTCGATCGACACGGGCGCCCCGAATCCGATCCGGGCGAGCCTGGACGCTCCCATCTCGGAGGACTCCAGCGAAGACCGCGCCGCCGTGTCCCGCGACAGCGGATGCAGGTCGTGAGGGAAGTACGCGTCCGCGACCACCTCGTGAACCTCGTCCCAGTCGGTGAAACCGGGGCCCTCCAGTTGTCCTCGCATGCGTACGCCCAGACCTCTCACCTCGCGCTTCGACCCTAGCATCGCCTGTGACTCACGTCACCGCAAGGGTCCGGTGTGACACCTCCGCCAATCCCGTTTCGCGTTCCGGATCGGGGGTTCGCAATGCGGATCGACGGACTGTGACGCCCGTCATACGTTGTGCAGGTGCCCCCGACCGGAGGGCTGATCGCACGGAATCGTGCAGAAAGGCGGTCACGAAAAAATGGATCAGCGCACCCTGCGAAACATTTTCGGACAGTTCGCCAGTGGAGTCACCGTGATCACGTGCGCCAACGCCGACGGCGAGCCGCACGGGGCGACTGTCACCGCCTTCACCGCCGTGTCGATCGAACCGCGGCTGTGCCAGGTGACGTTGACCCGCAAGTCGAAGGCGTGCAGCTACCTGAACGATGCGCCGTTCGCCGTGAACATTCTGGCCGCCGATCAGCTCGACACGGCCATGCATTTCGCGGGCAAGCCACAGCGGACGGAGCCGGCGTGGGATTCCGCCGGCATCGCTCCCGCACTGTCCGGGAATGCGGCGACGCTGACGTGTTCGCCCTGGGCTTCCTACGACGGCGGCGACCACGTCATCTACATCGGCGAAATCGTCGACGCGTCCGTCGACTCGACCAAGGACCCACTGCTGTTCTACCGCAGTACCTTCCACGATCTGGGTGCCGCTTCGGGCAGCACGGCCTGGAACGGCTGCCTCGACGACCCCCACAGCGGATGGTTCGACGCCGCCGCGTCGTTCACTCCGCTCCACCTGCAGCTCGCTCGCGCTGCGTCCTGATCGCTACCCGGCCGACCCGTTCATCACGAAGGGAAACACCATGACCACCACCGAATCCGCCCCCGAGACCACCGTCGACCGTACGAAGGTCAACCTGGCCGCCGACTGTGAGGCCAACCGCACGAAGAACTTCGCGTCGCGGCCCATGACCGGTGACGAGTACATCGAGTCGCTGCGCGACGACCGCGAGATCTACCTGCACGGCGAGCGCGTGAAGGACGTCACCACCCACCCGGCGTTCCGCAACCCGGTCCGGATGACGGCCCGCCTCTACGACGCCATGCACACCGGCGAGCACGTCGACACCCTGACGACGCCCACCGACACCGGCAACGGCGGCGTGACGATGCCGTTCTTCCGGGCGTCCAAGAACTCGGACGATCTGTTGAAGGACCGCGACGCCATCGCCACCTGGGCGCGCATGACGTACGGCTGGATGGGCCGCAGCCCCGACTACAAGGCCTCCTTCCTCGGCACCCTGCACGCCAACAAGGAGCTCTACTCGCCGTTCCAGGACAACGCCGAGCGCTGGTACAAGGAATCGCAGGAAAAGGTCCTCTACTGGAACCACGCGATCATCAACCCGCCCGTAGACCGGCAGCTGCCTCCCGACGAGGTCGGCGACGTGTTCATGAAGGTGGAGAAGGAAACCGACGCCGGCCTGATCGTCTCCGGTGCCAAGGTTGTCGCCACCGGTTCGGCCATCACCAACTACAACTTCGTCGCCCACTACGGCCTGCCGATCAAGAAGAAGCAATTCGCCCTCATCTGCACCGTCCCGATGGACGCGCCGGGTGTGAAGCTGATCTGCCGCACGTCCTACACGCAGCAGGCCGCGGTCATGGGCAGCCCGTTCGACTACCCCCTGTCCTCGCGGATGGACGAGAACGACACGATCTTCGTCTTCGACAAGGTGCTGGTGCCGTGGGAGAACGTCTTCATGTACGGCGACGTGGACAAGATCAACGCGTTCTTCCCGCAGTCCGGATTCCTGCCGCGCTTCACCCTGCAGGGGTGCACCCGCCTGGCCGTGAAGCTCGACTTCATCGCGGGCCTGCTGATGAAGGCCCTCGACGCCACCGGCGCCGGCGGTTTCCGGGGTGTGCAGACCCGCGTCGGTGAAGTGATCGGCTGGCGAAACCTGTTCTGGTCACTCACCGAGTCCATGGTCCGCGACCCCGAGCCGTGGGTGGGCGACACCGTCATCCCCAAGCTCGAGTACGGCCTCACGTACCGGATGTTCATGCAGCAGGGCTACCCGCGGATCAAGGAGATCATCGAGCAGGACGTCGCGTCCGGCCTGATCTACCTGCCGTCCTCGTCCGCCGACTTCAAGAGCCCCGACGTCCGCCCGTACCTCGACAAGTACGTCCGCGGCTCCGAGGGTATGCCCGCCGTCGAGCGAGTGAAGATCATGAAGGCCCTGTGGGATTCGATCGGCAGCGAATTCGGTGGCCGCCACGAACTCTACGAGCGCAACTATGCAGGCAACCACGAGAACGTCAAGGCCGAACTGCTGATGTTCGCCCAGAACCGTGGCGACGTCGCCTCCATGAAGGGCCTCGCCGAGCAGTGCCTGTCCGAGTACGACCTCGACGGCTGGACGGTGCCCGACCTGATCGGCAACGACGACGTCTCCTACTTCGGCCGCAACTAGTTCACAGACCGGGAGAACCCATGACCACCATCGAAAGCCCCACCGCGGTCGGCTCCGGTAACGCCGCCACGGACAAGTTCAAGGGCGCCAGATTCACGGCCGGCACATCGCCGGAGCGTCTGTCCGCCATCGCCTCCGAGGCGCTCGCCGGGTTGAGCGCGCTGATCCAGAAGCACGCCGTCACGTATCCGGAGTACCGGGTCCTCAAGCAGTGGCTCATCGACGTGGGTGAGGGCGGCGAGTGGCCGCTGCTCCTCGACGTGTTCGTCGAGCACGAGATCGAAGAGGTGAACTCCCGGAAGTTCCAGGGCACCAAGGGAAGCATCGAGGGGCCCTACTATGTCCCCGGGGCTCCGGAACTCCCCGCGCAGTGCACTCTCCCGATGCGCGACGAGGACAGGGTTCACACCGCCCTCGTCCTGCGGGGCCGGGTGACCGACCTGGACGGCGCCGGTCTCGGCGGCGCACTGATCGAACTCTGGCACGCCGACGACGAAGGCTACTACTCCCAGTTCGCCCCGCACCTGCCCGAATGGAACCTGCGCGGCGCCGTCGTCACCGACGCCGAAGGCCGCTACGACATCACCACCATCCAGCCTGCGCCGTACCAGATCCCGACGGACGGCCCGACCGGTCAGTTCATCGAGGCCGCCGGCTGGCACCCGTGGCGTCCGGCGCATCTGCATCTGCGGGTGACCTCACCGGGCAAGCAGCCGATCATCACGCAGCTGTATTTCGCGGGCGGCGACTGGATCGACGACGACGTCGCCACCGCGACGAAACCCGAGTTGCTCCTCGATCCGCAGCTGGACGAGGCCGGGCGTAAAGTTGTGAGCTACGACTTCGCGCTCGATCCCGCCGAGGACTGAGACACCGACCATTCCCCGGGCGGCGCGAGACATCGCGTCGCCCGGGGTCTCGACGTTTGTGGAGGAATCATCATGCCGAGCACGTTCCAGGCGCGGACGACGGAGTTCGTGCACACCCCGGCGGCGGTGATCGAGGTCGTCGTCGAGGGAAGCGGGCCGACGGTGATCCTGTTGCCGTCCCTCGGCCGGGAATCGTACGACTACGACGAGGTCGCGGACGGGCTGGCGCAGAACGGGTTCCGGGTCGCGCGGCCGCAGCCGCGGGGCATCGGTCGCAGCGTCGGCTCGCTGGCGGACATCACGTTGCACGACCTGGCCGCCGACGTCGGAGCCGTCATCGGGGTGCAGGATAACGGCGCGGCTGTGGTGGTCGGACACGCTTTCGGGCACTACGTCGCGCGGATGTTGGCCGCCGACCGGCCCGACCTGGTACGCGGCGTCGTCGTGGCTGCGGCGGGTGCCCGTAACTACCCGGCCGCGCTCACCGAGTTGGCGGTGAAGTGCTCGGACTCTTCGCTGCCCGACGCGGAGCGGATCGGCTACCTGCAGACCGGTTTCTTCGCGCCGGGCAACGATCCGGCGGAGTGGCTCACGGGCTGGTACCCGGAGGTGTCGAAGCGTCAGCTCGCTGCCTCTGCCGCCACCCCCAAGGAGGAGTGGTGGGATGTCGCGCACCAGCCGATTCTCGACCTGCAGTCCGCTCTCGACCCGTTCCGGCCGCGTGAGACCGAGAACGAATTGCGGGACCGGTTCGGCGAATTGGTCACCGTAGCCGTCGTGCCGAATGCCAGCCATGCACTGATGCCGGAAGCGCCCGCACAGGTTGTGCGGGCGCTCACGGACTGGATTCGGGCTCTCGACAGCTGAGTGGTCAGACCCGCTCGAAGATCGCGGTCAGCCCCTGCCCTCCGCCGATGCACATCGTCTCGAGACCGTAGCGGGCTCCGCGACGCTCCATCTCGCGCAGCAGCGTGGTAAGGATCCGGACCCCCGTCGCCCCGACGGGGTGCCCGAGCGAGATTCCCGAGCCATTGACGTTGGTGCGCTCGAAATCCTGCGCACCGAAGCTCCATTCGCGCGTGACCGCGAGCGCCTGCGCCGCGAATGCCTCGTTCAGTTCGATCAGGTCGATGTCCGCGAGAGTCAGCCCGGCGCGCTTCAGAGCCCGCTCGGTGGACGGCACCGGCCCGATCCCCATCTCGGACGGTTCCACACCCGCGACCGCCCAGGTGACCAGGCGTGCGAGCGGCCGGAGACCGAGACGCTCCGCCTGCGCCCGGGTGGTGACGAGGCACGCGGCCGCACCGTCGTTCTGTCCGCTGGCATTGCCGGCGGTGACGGTCGCGTCGGGGTCGGTGCCGCCCATGATGGGCCGAAGACGCGCGAGGGACTCGACCGTCGTGTCGGCGCGCGGGTGCTCGTCCCGCTCGATGATCTGCGGATCACCCTTGCGAACGGGCACTTTCACCGGAACGATCTCCTCGGCGAACTTCCCCGAGTCGATGGCGGCCACCGCCCGCTGATGGGAGCTGACCGCGAGCTCGTCCTGTTCCTGACGGCTGATGTCGTACTTGCGCCGCAGGTTCTCCGCCGTCTCCAGCATGCCGCCCGGCACCGGATAGTTGCGTCCGCCGGCGGTGACACGGCCGCGGGCGAGTCTGTCGTGAAGCGCTGCCGGGGCACCCTTCGCTCCCCAGCGCATCGACTCGGTGTAATACTCGGCGCGGCTCATCGATTCGACGCCACCGGCGATCACCAGTTCGGCGACCCCCGTCTGCACCCGCATCGCGGCGTCGAGCACGGCCTGCAGACCCGATCCGCAGCGACGATCGAGTTGCTGACCGGGAACCGTCACCGGCAGGCCCGCATCGAGGGCGACGACCCGCCCGATGGCAGGAGCCTCACCGTTCGGGTAGCACTGACCGAAGATCACGTCGTCGATGCTGCCCGGATCCACCGTGGTGCGAGCGAGCAGTTCGGACACCACCCGCGCGCCGAGGTCGGCGGCGGGAACGTCCTTGAACTGTCCGCCGTATCGGCCGACGGCGGTGCGGAGGGGCTCACAGACGACGACATCGTTGCCCTGGGCGTTCGAATTTTCAGGCACTGCGGAAATCCCTTTCGTGATCGGTCCAGTTCTGCGCCCATTCGCGCAGTTCGACCGCTCGGATCTTGGTTCCGTTGCCGCCCACCGTGGTCGGCATCTTCTCGATCATGTGCACGGCGGCCGGAACCTTGAAGGCCGCCAACGACTCTGCGCACCAGGCCTTGAGCTCGGCGGCGCCGGCGTCGGTCCCCTCCGTCGGGACGACGAACGCGACGGCTTCGGTGTATCCGCCCCTACCTGTGATGCCGACGACCTTCGTGAGATGGACGGCGTCGTGTTCGGCCAGCCGGTGTTCGATCTCGGCCGGGTCCACCAGGAATCCGCGCAACCGGAGCACATCGCCCATCCGGCACACGTACGTGTAGCCCCCGTCGCCGGTCGCGACGGCGAGGTCGCCGCTGCGGAACCACCCGTCCGACGTGAACGCGCGCGCGGCCGCCTCGGGATTGCCGAGGTAAGCGTCGACCACGTTCGGTCCGCGGACCTGAAGCTCACCCTGCTCGCCGTCGGGGAGAACCGAGTCGTCCAGCGGATCGGCGATCCGAATCTCGATGGCGGGCTCGACCGGACGTCCGCCACCGTTCCAGCGCACGGATTCCGGGTCGGTGGCATCCCACAGCAGCATCAGCGCGAACACCTCGGAAGACCCGAAGACGCCGGTGGTGGCGGCGTCGAATTCGTCGCGGACCCACGCGGCCACCTCGTGCGAACGCCCGAGGAAGTCGGCGATCCCGAGCTGTTTCAACGACGACAGGTCGGCGCGTTCACCCGCGTGCCACGTGTCGTGGAGGCGCGTGAAGAGGTCGTCACCGCCGACCACGTGCGTCACCTTCAGCGACTGCATACGCCTCAGTGTGACGGCGGCGTCGAAGACGGGTTCCATGAGCAGGGTGCCGCCTCCGGCGAGCGTCGCGAGGGCGGTGCTGAATCCGAACACCCCCGAAACCGGCAGCACACACAGGGTGACGTCGCCGGGTTCGACACCGAGGACGGCGGCGTCGGCCCGCGCGTGCCGGACCACTGCGGATTCGCGATGGGCCGCGAGTTTCGGAACGCCAGTGGATCCGGACGTGGTGAACGCGACCGCGAGCAGGTCGTCGGAGGACGCCCGCTCGCCCGCAGCGGTCGTGGTGGCCATGTCGGGTGTCGCAGGCACCTGAATCTGCCCGGTGTCCGCGCTCCCCGCCGTCCAGGCTCCGCCACCGAGGTCGAACCGCGCCGAGTCAGGGGCCTCACTCGTGGTTCCGGGACCGCGCACCACCGCGACGGCCGGAGCCGGGGAGTCGAGGGAGCGCTGTGCCTCTTCGAGCCGTCCGAACAGGTCGAGGCCGTGGAAGTAGTCGGCGACGGCCACCACCGCGGGACGCGCCGAGGTGAGGATGTGCGCGATCTCGTGGGTGTTGTAGCGGGTGTTGACGCCGATGACGTGTGCGCCCACTGCGGACGCGGCGAGTTGCCAGACGATGACGTCCGACCAGTTCGGCAGCAACACCGCCACGCACTGGCCGCGCTGCACACCGACCCGCAGGAGTTCCGACTTCACCGCGTCGACGCGTGCGCGGAGATCGGCGCGGCTGCTGACGATCGGCTCGCCCTCGACGACGTCGACGGTGGCCGCGGCCTCCGGGTCGGCCGTTACGAGTGCGTCGAGCAGTGCTGCGAGAGTTTCACGGCGCGAGGCCGTGTCGTGGGCCGTCACGAGAGCACCGCCGCTGTGCGCAGTTCGGTCAACCACTCGTCCGCCACGGAGGCGAAATCCTCGATCTCCTCCATCGGGTAGTGGCCGATGTCCGCGAGCAGGGTGAACGTCGCAAGTCCCGGACGGGCGCTCTCGATCGACGTCGCGGCCTGCTCGACGAGTCCGGTCTGGATCCACGGGTCCTGCGCTCCGGCGACGAGCCTGATGGGGCAGGTGATCTCGGCGAGACGGTCGCGCACGTCGTGTGTTCCCCAGGCAACCAGGTCCGAGGACGAGATCTCCGGGTCCTCACGTTTGTGCATCGTGGCGATCAGGCGGGCCTTCACCTCGGGCACGCTCCGCCCGATGGAGGCCAGGGTGCCCAGGTACGTGCGGTCGGAACGGCTGGGTCCGGCGACGTCCTCGAGTTCGCGGCGCAAACCGCCGACGTTGACGCGTCCGGGCCCGGCTTCGGCCTCCATCGCGATCGCGCCGGCCAGTGGGCGGGACGGCCTGGTGGCGAGTTCGAGTGTCAGCTTGCCCCCGATGGAACATCCCATCACGAACGGCCGCTCGACGTCGAGGGCGTCGAGGACCTTCCCGAGCCAGTCCCCGAACGTGACGATGCTGGTGACGGGGCCGTCGACCGCGGGCTCGGAACGTCCGTGGCCCGGAAGGTCGGGGACGATCACCCGGTAGCCCCGCGCGGCGAGGACGGACGCGACGTGCCGCCACTGGACTCCGCTCTGCCCCGCCGTGTGCAGACACAGCACGGTGGGCATGTCCGTGTCGGTGTGAGTGTCGGGGGTGACGATCTCGACGAAGCCGAGGGCCCCGTCGATCTCCAGGTACCGGGCCTCGATCATGACCGAGCCTCCCTTCCGCACGTGAGTGGCAATGTGTGTCCCGCCACGCTTTGCCACTCACGTGCGGCGGTGCGGGCATGGGCGATGATGATGTCGAGCGGCTTGGTGAGTCGCAGGTACTCGTACCCGTCACCGCTGGAAGAGAATTCACCGCGGATGGCGCGGCGCATGAAGTCGTTGTGCTCGGCGAACATCAGGTCGACCCACGTCTCGGCGGGCGCGACGAGCGTGAACGTGGCCCCACCGGGGACGCGGCGCGCGACGTCGATGATCCGACCGCGGTAGATCCGCAGGTGCAGTTCACGGGTCCGGCCCGAAGCATCGGTGCAGCGCAGACCCACCGTGCCGTCCCACGTGGACAGCGAGGACGCGAAGGCAGGATCGGTGGAAAGGGATTCGCGGAGAAGCTCTCCCCAGGCGGGAGTGCAGAAGTCGACCGCAGGATCGCCTCGGACTTCGGAGGATTCGGGCAGGAGCCACGTCTCGATTCCCTGTTCGCGAATCGATCCACCGTCGTCGACGAGCCGCACGTGCCGATCGACGACGGTCCGGTCCGTCGACAGGTCGACCCGGGTGACGACGGATTCGACGTGGACGACGTCGTCACCTGTCACCGCGGACTGCGAATTCCATTGCAGCCCGGTGCGTGCTGCTCCGGTCGTCAGCTGCGGAGCCAGCAGCCCCGCCACGACGATTCCCGTCAACGACGTGTCCGGCAGGGACAGTCCGAGTTCGGAGACTCGCCGGGCGTCGCTCACAGTGCGATCGCCGACCCCGATGCTCATGGTGAGTGTGCTCATTCGGCCGCCCTCCCCAAGAGTTCGTCGGAGATGATGCGCATCTGGATTTCGCTGGTGCCCTCGAAGATCTTCGTCAACCGCGCATCCCGCCAATGCCGTTCCACCTGGAAATCGGTGGTGTACCCGGCGCCGCCGTGGATCTGCACCGCCTCACTGGTCACCCGCTCCGCCATCTCCGTCGCCACCAGCTTGCACATCGACGCCTCCAGCGAACACCGCCGACCGGTATCGATATCGGTGGCCACCGAATACATCAACTGCCGCGCCGCCTCGATATCGGCCGCCATCGTCGCGACCTTGAACCGCAGATGCTGAAAATCCGCCAACTCGTGCCCGAACTGCCGACGGGTGTGCAGGTACGCGATCGAATCCTCGAGCGCACCGCGGGCCAACCCGATCGCCCGGGCCGCGGTATGCGCCCGCCCCACCTCGAGACCGGACACCGCGAGGTAGAAACCCTTGCCCTGCTCCCCGAGCATCGCCGTCGCCGGCACCCGGAAATTGTCGAACGACAGCTCCCACGTGCTCCACCCGAAGTACCCGATCTTGCGGATCTTCGTCCCGCTGATCCCCGGGGGGAACCCGCCGCGCTGCTTCTCGATCAGGAACGCGCTGATCCCGCGGTGCGGCTTCGCCGGATCCTTGTGCGGATCGGTGCGCGCGAACAGCACCAGGTAGTCGGCCTCGTCGGCGTACGTGCACCACATCTTCGTCCCGTTGACCACCCAGTCGTCACCGTCGCGGGTGGCCCGGCAGGAAATGTTCGCCACATCCGATCCGGCCTCGGCCTCCGACAACGCGTATGCGCCGAGGTATTCGCCCGCCGCGACCTTCGGCAGCAGTTCCGCCTCCTGCTCGGCGGTGAATCCGCCGCCCATCCCGTTGCCGCGGGCCAGCAGCCCGGACACGCTCATCCACGCCCGCGACAACTCCTCGGCGACCAGGCAGTACTCGAACACCCCGAGACCGAGACCGCCGTGTTCCTCGGGGATCATGATCCCGAAGAACCCGACCTCGGCCATCGCCTTCTTCAGGGTGTCGGGGATGGTGCCCTGCACCGGATCGAGTTCGTTCGCGATCGGCAGCACCTGCTTCATCGCGAAATCGCGAGCCAGGTCGCGGATCGCCAATCGGTCCTCGGTGAGATACCGCGGTGAGTCTGTACGCGGCTGCGACGGCCGGTGAGTCATGGACACTCCTCATCCACTCGAACTACGGGGCGCGCGAAACGGGAGAACTCGAGGTTCTGCACTCGAATCACATTAACGCTTGTTCACCCAGTACAACACGGACGGGATCACACCGTCAATGCCGAATCCGCCCGATTCAGGCGCGACGGTATCCGACCAGGTTGAGCGCGTAGACGCCGTACGAGTCCGCCACCGCCTGTGCAGACAGGGGTCCCGCCGGCCGGTACCAGAGCGCGATGCCCGCACACATGGTCAACACGGCGGTCACCGCCTGGTGGACATGGGGAACGTCGAAGTCGCCGCCCGCCACTCCCGCCTCGGCAATGGTGACGAACAGGTGTTCCTGCGCGTCGCGCGAGCCCACGACTCGTTTGCGATCGACCTCGTCGAGATAGCGCAGTTCGGTGTTGGCCACGAGGCACGCGCGCTGATTGCGTGCGGTGTACAGCGAATGCGCAACCACTGCGGCCGTCCACTGCTCCGCGGGTGCGGAACCCGCCTTACGCAGGGCGTTCCGGGTGGCGGTGAACTGCTCGTCACTGGCGGCACGCAGGATCTCGACCAGGAGTTCGTCTTTGTTCTCGAAGTGGTTGTAGACGTTGGCGGCGCTGCAGCCTGCGCGTTTCGCGATGGTTCGCATGGTCGCGGCGTGGAAGCCGGCGGTGTAGAACTCGTCCAGCGCCGCGTCCAGGATCCGCTGCCGGACGTGGGGAATCAGCGCGCTGCTTGACCGAGTGTTCATCCCTCGGAGAGTAGGTGCAGCGTGCGGCGCGGGCAAGAAAACCTCGAGAAGATGCAGTTCAACAGCGCCCATGCAGCGAAGAACGCTCCGCCTTGACCGGCTGCAGCGCGTCAGTTATGGTCCACATCACATGAACGGTTGTTAATGACCGATTCGCACATTCCGCACATCGCACCGTGGAGGTATGCCACCTTGAGCACCCTCGAAGATCGAATTCGCCGCCTGGAAGACCTGGAGGCCATCCGATACCTCGACGCGCAGTACTGCCGCCATCTCGACGACGGCAACTGGGACGCCCTGATGGACCTGTTCACCGAGGACGGCGAATTCGACGGTCTGTCGAACCCGAAGGGCAAGAGCGAGATGCGGGAGTTCTTCGCCGGACTCGCCCCCGGCGGGCTCACCGCGTTCTGGCACTTCATCACCAACCTGGAAATCGACCTCGACGGTGATCGCGCGACGGTCCGCTCGTTTCTGTGGCAGCCGTGCGTGTCCGACGGTGCCGCCTCCATCGCCGCCGGCCGCTACACGGACGATGCCGTCAAGGTCGACGGTCGCTGGCTGTACCGGGTCAAGCAAGTGCGCTTCCACTATTTCGGGCCGCTGGCCGAGGGCTGGGACGAGAACCAGTTCGCCCTCGACACGGCTCGCCGCGCGGCGGTGAATGCATGACCACCGAGTCGCCCACCACTGCGCCGGGTGCAGCCGTATGGTCGCCGATCCTCGCACTGCCGGAGTTCGTCGAACTGCGGCGCCGCCGCCGCGCCGTCACCACCGGACTCGGCCTGATCGCGATCGCGCTGTTCTCGGGCTTCCTCGTCGGATTCGCCTACTTCCCCGAATTCCTCGGCGACAACACGGCGTTCGGCATTCCGTTGTCACTGTGGGTGGTGTTCTCCCAGTTCGCCGGTACCTGGGTGCTGGTGTACGCGTACTTCCGACTCTCCCGCACCTACATCCAACCCGCCGCCGATGCCGCCGTCCTGGCCATCGCACAACGTGATCAGGAGCATGCGTCATGACCGGCGACGCCGATTTCCTCGCCATCGGCATCTGTGCCGCCGTCATCTCCCTCACGTTGTGGGTGACGTTCGCCGCATCGCGCCGAAGTCGCAGTGCCACCGGATTCTTCGCCGCGGGCCGCTCGATCACCGGGTGGCAGAACGGGTTCGCGATCGCCGGTGAGTTCATCTCCGCGGGCAGCTTCCTGGGCACCACGGGGTTGATCTTCTACAAGGGCGTCGACGGCGCCGTCATCCTGTGCACGTCGGTGGTGTCCTTCCTGCCCGTCCTGTTCCTCCTCGCCGAGAAGATGCGCAACGTCGGAAAGTTCACTCTCGCCGACGTTCTGGTGTTCCGTACCGGCGCGCGACGCGTCCGGGTGGTGGTTGCGCTCAGCACCATCGTCACCGGCACGTTCGTGCTGCTCGCCCAGCTCGTGGCGGCGGGCGTCCTCCTCGAGTCCGTCTCCGGAATCCCGTTCGGCCTCTCCGTCGTGGTCGCCGGATCACTCATGGGCATCTACGTCTTCGTCGGCGGAATGCTGGCAACCACGTGGGTTCAGGTCATCAAGTCGACCATTCTGTCCGTCCTGGCGGTCGTGGTGTGCCTCGGAATCCTCGCGAAGTTCGGCTTCAGCCTGCCCGGCATGCTCGGGGCCGCAACCTCGAACGCGAAGGCCGGCGACTCCATCCTCTCGCCGGGCCTGATCTTCGGGCAGACGGGTGCGATCAACCTGATCTCGTATTCCCTGGCATTCGCTCTCGGCACGGCCGGCATGGCGCACATCCTGATCCGCTTCTTCACCGTCCCCGAGGCTGCCACGGCACGGAAGTCGCTCGGCTGGACAGTCGCACTGTGCAGCGTCTTCTACCTGATCGTCATCGTCATGGGCTTCGGCACCGCGGCGCTCCTCGGCCCCGACGGGGCGGACCGCGTCGGCGCCGGCGGCAACCTGGCGGCACCGACGCTCGTCACGGAACTCGGCGGTGGCGTCGGCACCATCGGCGGATCGATCGCGCTGGCCATGGTGGCGGCCGTCGCGTTCGCGAGCATCGTGGCCGTCGTCGCCGGTGTCGTGATCTCCGCCGCGGGAACGTTCGCCCACGACGTGTGGCCGACCCTCACCCGCAGAAAGACCGCCGAGTCCGATACGGAGACGGCGGACGCCCGCGAGGCCAAGATCGCCCGGTATGCGGCCGTCGGGTTCAGCGTCGTCGCGATCGGACTGACGATGGCGATCGGCGACACCACAAATATCACGTACTTCATGGGAATGGCGTTCATGGTCGCCGGCAGTGCCCACCTGCCCAGCCTGCTGCTCAGCCTCAACTGGCGGCGGTTCAACAGCACCGGAGCGGTGTGGGGCATCTCGGTGGGACTGGTATCCACCGTGGTCAGCCTGATGTTCACGGACGCACTCTGGCTGGGCAGTGGTCCGGCGCCCTTGACCATCCAGTTGCCGGTGATCATCACGATGCCCCTCGGGTTGGCCGCCGCCGTGATCGGCTCGCTCGCCGCCGAACGCCGTCTCGGACGTTCGGCGGATCGAGACGAGAAGTTCGCCGAGATGCTGGTGCGCGCCGAAACCGGCATCGGCGCGGAACTCGCCGAAGCGCACTAGGTTTCACGCTCGACCGATGCCCTCGCCGTTGCGGCGGGGGCATCGGCCGTGACGTGTGTCCGGCGCGACCCTGGACAGCGCTTGTACCTATCGGTACAGTCTGTACTGAAAGGTACAAGACCTCCCGAAGGAGCTCACCATGCCCGTTCGCCCACCCGTACCCCCGTTCACGCTCGACACCGCGATCGCGAAGGTTCGCGCCGCCGAGGACGGCTGGAATTCCCGCGATCCCGAGAAGGTCGCGCAGGCTTACACCGAGGACAGTTGGTGGCGCAATCGGTCCACCTTTCTGCAGGGACGCCGCGAGATCGTCGACTTCCTCACCGGGAAGTGGGACCGCGAACTGGAATACCGTCTGATCAAGGAACTGTGGGCGCACGACGGGAATCGGATCGCGGTCCGGTTCGCGTACGAGTTCCACAACACCGACGGGCAGTGGTTCCGCGCGTACGGCAACGAGAACTGGCAGTTCGACGACAACGGTCTGATGCGGTGGCGTCACGCCAGCATCAACGACGTGCCGATCGACGAATCCGACCGCAAGTTCTCCTGGGACATGTCCGGCGTGCGACCGTCGGATCATCCCGGGCTGAGCGATCTCAGCCTCTGACCGGCACACGAGGAGTAGTCATGCCCCGAGCAGTAGCCGAGCGCGGCGACGTCGTCCCCGTGCTGGCGGAGGTGTTCCGATCCCACGGATTCGACGGCGCGAGCCTGGCCGTCATCACCGAGCACACCGGACTCGGCAAAGGCAGTCTGTACAACTTCTTCCCCCGCGGCAAGGACGAGATGGCCGAGGCGGTCCTCTACGAGGTCGACGCCTGGTTCCAGACCGCCGTGTACCTGCCGCTACGCGGGTCCGAGCCCGCCGCCGCCCGTCTGGAACGAATGTTCGACGAGGTCGAGACGTACTTCCGGTCAGGACGCCGAATCTGCCTGTTCGGCGCGTTCGCGCTCGGCCTCGAACGCGACCGCTTCGCGGATCGGATCCGCGCCTACTTCACCGACTGGGTCGATTCGCTCGCCGGCGCCCTCGCCGACGCCGGCCACGGCCCGCAGTCGCGCCCACTCGCCGAGGAGGTCGTCGCGGGGATCCAAGGCGCGCTCGTCCTGGCGCGTGCCCTGGACGACCCCGACAGCTTCACGCGCATCCTCACCCGGCTACGCCGCTCGGTCGGGGATCCGACGGTATTGCGCGCGTAGGATTCGAATGCGTCGACTCGAGAAGTGAGGCAGCCTTGATTTTCATCGTCGTCAACTTCACCGTGAAACCGGACCACGCGGACGGCTGGCTCGACCTGGTGCAGCCGTTCACCGACGCGACCCGGAACGAACCGGGCAACCTGTGGTTCTACTGGTCGCGGGCGGTGGAGGATCCGAACCTGTACGTCCTCGTCGAAGCATTCCGGGACGACGACGCCGCCGTCGCCCACGTGCAGAGCGAGCATTTCCGGAACGCCTTGCGCGAGCTGAAACCCGCCCTCGCGCAGACGCCACGGATCATCAACACCACGATCGACGGAACCGAGTGGTCGCTGATGGGTGAACTCGAAGTCGACTGACCCCGTCCGGCTTCACCCTGAAGTCGCGCGCACCGCGCGTTAGCCTGGAACCGTGGCTTCCGATCTCACCGAATTCGACGCAGTGATCTTCGACTTCTCCGGCACGCTGTTCCGGCTGGAAGAGGACGACAGCTGGATGGCCGGCCTCACCGGCCACGACGGTGAACCGTTCGACCTCCACCAGCAGGCCGAGTTGATGCGTCGCATGACGGCGCCGGTCGGTCAGACCGTCGAGATGGATGCGGCGGAACACCACGCATGGACCAACCGCGACCTCGACCCCCGGTTCCACCGGCAGGCGTACCTCGACGTCCTGCGCAAGTCCGGGGTCGCGCACGAGGACCAGGCGGTCGGGCTGTACGAGCGGCTGATCGACCCACGGTGCTGGAGCGCGTACCCCGACACGGTGGAAGTGCTTGCGGCGCTGAAGGACCGCGGAATCAAGGTTGCGGTCCTGAGCAACATCGCCTTCGATATCCGGCCCGCGTTCGCAGACCTGGGCGTGGAACACCTCGTCGACGAGTTCGTGCTGTCGTTCGAGGTGGGTGCGGTCAAACCGGATCCGAAGATCTTCGAGCACGCCCTCGCCGCGCTCGACGCCGAGCCCGAACGCACCCTGATGATCGGCGACAGCGAGGAAGCCGACGGTGCCGCACGAAAGGTGGGCTGCGCGTTCGCACTCGTCGAACCCGTCCCCCTCGCAGAGCGCCCGGACGGCCTCCGAAATGCGCTCAGTGCCTTCGGCCTGTGAGTACTTGTTAACGTCCCGCGGTTAATAAGTACTCACGGGCGCGAAGCGCACAAACCGCGGCCAGTGACCAGGGGCAGGTCGAGTGCGGTGACCAGTCCGGGTTTCGCCTCGACCACCGCGTGCACCGAGTTCACCAGTCGCATCGCGGTGACAATCATGCCCGACACGTTGTGGTCCCCGTTCTCGCCGTGGTGGTTGAACTCGACGGTCATCATCGGCTCGCCCGTGATGTCGATCCGGTAGCACCCGTCGCCGCGGGCGGGTTTCGGCCAGTCCGGTTGCTGTTCGGGGTGGGTGCGGGTGACGTGCTCGAGAACCACCCGGGGAACGCCGTCGACCGTGCCGACGACCTCGAACCGCACCGCCGCGACCGTTCCCTTCGCGATGTGGCACGACAGAATGTCCAGGTCCTCCTCGGCGGGGATCCGTTCGAACTTCTCGACCAGCGGTTCGTCCAGGGTGACGTCCAGTCCGGCGGCGATCTGCCGGACGACGCTCCCCCACGCCAACGACAGCACGCCGGGCTGGAACAGCATCGGCGTCTCGTCGACGGGTTTGCCGAAACCGAAGATCTCGCTCATCACCACCGGCTGGTAGTAGGTGGAATAGTCGGCGATCTCGTAGCACCGCACCTCGTCGATCCGCTGCGACAGACTCGTCATGGCCAGCGGGAGAACGTCGTTCGCGAAACCGGGGTCGATGCCGTTCACGTGGAGACTTGCGTCGCACTGCTCACCGGCGCGGCGGATGCGGTCGACGAGATCGTCCGGGACCACACCGATCGGGTACTGCAACAGGACCGGACCCGAAGACACGACGTTGATGCCGGCCTCGAGGAACGAGATCAGGTCCTCGAGGGCGTCGAAGATGCGGTCGTCCGTCATCGCGGTGTGCACGATGCAGTCGGGTTTCAGGGCGAGGAGTGCCGCCTTGTCGTCGGTTGCCTTGACCCCCAATTCTTTTCCGAGGCCGGCCAACTCACCGGCATCCTTCCCGACCTTGTCCGGGTTGGACACCCACACCCCGACAAGTTCGAGGTCGTCGCGGGCGTCGATGCCCGCGATGGCGTGACGCCCGACGGTGCCGGTGGACCATTCGACGACGCGATATCTCATGAGTTCTCTCCGAGTTCCACATCGGGAAGGCCGAGATCGAGGTTCGGTTGGTCGAGGCCTCCGTCGACCTCGATCACCTTGCCGGTGAGGTACGAACCGGCCTTCGAGGACAGATACAGGACGGTCGCGGCGATGTCCTCGGGATCACCGATCCGGCCGAGCGGCGTGACGCTCTCCATCCCGGCCTTGACCGCGGGATCCGACGCGACGAATTCCAGCGCGGACGTCAGCACCGATCCGACCGCGATCGCGTTGACGCGGATGTGCGGGCTGAGGTCGCGGGCGGCGAGCCGGGTGTAGTGGGCGAGGGCGGCCTTGGCCGTGCCGTAGGCCAGGTAGCCGCGACCGGACAGCCGTCCCATCACCGAGGAGATACTCACGACGGAACCGCCGTCGTGGGCGAGCATGTGCGGCACCGCCGCGCGCACGAGGGTGTGCGCGGTGCTGACGTTGAAGTGGAATGCCTCTTCGAGGTAGTCCGCATCCGTGTCGAGCAGGGCGTTGGGGATGGTGCCGCCGACGTTGTTCACGACGATGTCGAGCCGTCCGAACTCGTCCTGCGCGGCCTCGGCGAGAGAGGCGACGGCGGCGAGATCGTTGAGGTCGGCGGGGACGACGAGCGCTCGCCGACCCGCTTCCTCGACCTGCGCGGCCACCTTGTGGAGTTGGCCGGCGTGACGCGCCGAGATCACGACGTCGGCGCCGGCCTCCGCGAGCGCGACCGCCGTGGCGGCGCCGATTCCGCGGCCCGCGCCTGTGATGACGGCAACCCGGCCGTCGACCTTGAACCGATCGAGGATCACTGCGGCTCCTGAAGTAGTATCCGTATCGTGAATGTAACAGGTTCTAGTTTTCCGGGGCGGGCGATTGCCGATCCGGGCGAGGCACAATGCGGATGTGCCGGATTTGGAGCTGCCGACGAACCTCGTGCGCGAGATGGACGAGTACGACGCCCCCGACGCGCCGCGCCGAACGTGGCTGGCCGGACTTCCCGCAGTCGTCGGGACGTTGACCCGGGAATGGTCGCTGGAACTCGGCCGCCCGTTCCAGCCCGGGGGCGTCACGTCCTGGACGGCGCCCGCGCGCACCACCGTCGGCGATCGCGTCGTGCTGAAAGTCGGCTGGCGACACGACGAGGCGCTGCACGAGGCGGACGGGCTCGCGGCCTGGCACGGTGACGGCGCCGTCCGACTCCTCGACCACCGCGTGCTCGACCACACCACCGCGCTGCTCCTCGAAGCCTGCGAACCAGGCACCCCGCTGTCCGAGGTCCGGCCGCCCGAAGAGCAGGACGTCGTGATCGCCGGGTTGCTGCGCAGGCTGTGGATCGACCCACCGGCCGACCACCCGTTCCGACCGCTCACCAGCATGTGCGACATCTGGGCCGACGAGTTCGAGGAGAAACTCGCGCCGGCGCCGCGCATCGATCCGGGCCTCGCGCGAGCCGGGATGGACCTGTTCCGCGAACTCCCACGGACGGCGACGCAGTCGCGACTGCTGTGCACGGACCTTCACCCCGACAACGTGCTGGCCGCCGCCCGCGAACCGTGGCTGGTGATCGACCCCAAACCGTATGTCGGGGATCCGACGTACGACGTGCTGCAGCACATGCTCGACCACGTCGACCGTCTCGCCGCCGACCCCGCCGGGTTCTCGAACCGGATGTCCGGTTTGCTCGACCTCGACGCCCAACGGTTACGGCTGTGGCTGTTCGCCCGGTGCGTCGAGGGGTCGATCGACCAGCCCCGGCTCGGGCATGTGGCAGCCGTGCTCCGCCCGTGAGTACTTATTAACCGCCCGTGGTTGATAAGTACTCACGGGCGCAGCATTCACCAGACCACCAGCGGGGAGCCCGGTGGGCACCCGAACGACTCCCCGAATCCGGGCACGTTCGGGACGACACCGTTGACCCGAAGATCCGACGGCGCATGCGGGTCACTCTCGAGTTGCGTGATCATGGCCTCATCGCGGGTCTTCTCCCGCCACACCCGGGCGTAGTTGAGGAAGAAACGCTGACTCGGCGTGTACCCGTCGATCTTCTCCTCCGCCGCGCCGGGGTCGGAATCGAGCGCGGCCTGCAGTGCGTCGTACGACGCGTTGACGCCACCCAGATCGGCGATGTTCTCCCCGAGTGTCAGGTTGCCGTTGACGTGAATGTCGGGCCTGCCGGGGATCGGTGTGTAGGCGTCGAACTGGTCGACGTGTTTCTGCGTCCGGCTCGCGAACTGCTCCCGGTCCGTCGGTGTCCACCAGTTCATGTTGTTGCCCTTGCCGTCGAATTGGCTGCCCTGGTCGTCGAACCCGTGTGTCGCCTCGTGGCCGATGACGGATCCGATACCACCGAGGTTGAGGGCGTCGTCGGCGTTCGGGTCGAAGAACGGGGCCTGCAGAATCGCGGCGGGGAAGTTGATCGTGTTGTCGCTGGGGTTGTAGTACGCGTTGACCGTCTGCGGTGTCATCGCCCACTCGGTGCGGTCGGACGGCTTGCCGATTTTCGCCAGATCGTAAGCGTGATTGAACTTGTCGGCTGCGGCGAGGTTGCCGAAGTAGTCGTCCCGGGCGATCTGCAACCCGGACCAGTCGCGCCACGTGTCGGGATACCCGATCTTGGGCACCAGTTCCGACCACTTGTCGAGCGCCTTCTGCTTGGTTTCCGGACTCATCCAGTCGACGTTCTCGATGCGCACCTTCAACGCGTCGAGAACCTGGTGGACGAGTTGCTGCGCGCGTTCCTTCGCCGCCGGATCGAACGCCTCCCCGACATAGAGTTCACCCATCGCGTCGCCCATCGCCGTGTTCACGTCCGCGACGGCGGTCTTCCAGCGGGGCTTCTGCGCGGTACTTCCCGAGATCTGCTTCTCGAATTCGAACTGGTTGTCCCGAAACGGCTTCGACAGTCGCTCGGCCGAGCGGGACACCACCTGCGTGCGCTGGTAGGACTTCCACTGATCGACGGGAGCACGTTCCAGGAGTTCGTTCACCCGGGTGAAGTACGGGGTGTCGGCGAGGGAGAATCCCTGGTCGGGGGTGACTCCCTGCGCCGCGAAGAACTGCCGCCAGTCGAAAGCCGGTGTCGTCGCGTTCGCCTCGTCGACGGAGACGAGGTTGTATTGCGTCGCGGGATCACGTGCGTCCTCGGGGGACAGCGACGCCTCCGCCAGAGCCTTCTCGAGGTCGACGGCCTGAGCGGCCTGCGCGTCGTCGGCACCGATCAGTTCGAGCGACTTGCCCAGGTAGTTCCGGTAGGCGTCGAGGATCGGCGCGTACTGCGGGTCGAGGTAGTAGTCCTTGGACGGCAACGAAATTCCGGTCGGGGTGACGAAGCCGATCTGCTTCGTCGCATCCTGGAAGTCGGCGCCCGCGGTCAGGCTGAACAGGATCGACCCGCCGTCGGCGGCGTCCTCGGTGAGGAACTTCGCGACGTCGGCAGGAGACGCGATCGCGTCGACCCGCGCCAATTCCGGTGCCAGTGGCGTGAATCCGGCGTCGTCGATGGACTTCTCGTCCATCGCGGATTCGTAGAGCGCCCCGATCTTCGACCGGTCCGAGTTCGCGTCCTCCCTCCCCAGATCGTCGGCGGCGCTCTCGGCGATGCCCCGCTGTGTGTCCAGACTCTTGTCCCGCAGCTGGTTGAAGACACCGTAGCCGGATTCGTCGTCCGGGATCGTGGTCTCCGCGAGCCAGGTGCCGTTGACGAACCCGTACAGGTTGTCGCAGGGACCGATCGCGGAATCCAATTCGCTGGTATCGAAGGCGACATCCGTGGCATCGGTCGACGAGCAACTCGCGACGCCCATCGTCAGGGTCACCCCTGTCGCCACCACCGCGATCCACCGTCTGCGCCCGATCTGCACCAGTCTCTCTTCCGTCGTCCCGTATTCGGTCTCCCTTCCAACGTACGCATCTAAGCTGGGCCGATGAGCGAACCCGGCGCGCAACGAGTGGGCGTACTCGATGTCGTTGCCTTCGCCTGTGAGATCGCGATGCTCGTCCTGTTCGCGGTCGCGGGCTGGTCGCTCGCGAACTCGACGGTCGTTCAAGTGGTGCTCGCGACGCTCCTCCCCGTGGCCGCCGCCGTCCTCTGGGGCGTCGCCATGGCACCGAAATCGAGCCGACGACTCCACAACCCCGCACGACTGTTCGCCCAGACCGCACTGTTCGCGGTGACCGGCGCGCTCGTCGCACTCGCCGGCCACCCGTGGTGGGGGCTGGTCTTCGCCGTCGCCGCGACAGCGACGTTCGCGGCGCGCTCGCGCACGCCGGAGTAGACGACTACCAGCGGTACCCGAGCAGGCCGAGGACGAACTCGAGCCACTCGGGCAGTCCGGGATCGCGGAACATCGAGGCCTCCTCGGAACGGTGAACTGTGTCGACCGGTCTATCGGCGGCGGAGCCACCCGTGTTAGGCGACCCAGACATCGATCTGGCCCGCGTGTGCTCTCTCAGGGTTTACAAATCTTCCTATTTGTATAGAAGCTAGATCAAAATGCGTGTACTGTCCAACATGAGAGTGAGCTGGTTCATACCGGCACAGCTACTGGACGAGGAGGTTCGGATCGTGACGACGTCGAATGTCGGCAGGATGACGGGAGAAGCGCCACCGGAAGCGTGGCGTGACCGCAAGCGCTACCTGTGGTTGGTGGGGTTGATTCCCCCGACCGCGTTGTTCCTCGCGGCAGGGCTTGTGTGGGCCTTCAACCAGCTCGGATGGTCGGCGGCAGCCTCGGTGTGGTGGTGGATCGGCGCCATGCTGCTGTTCGTGCTGCTTCCTCTCCTCGACAGGTTCTTCGGGCCCGACGGCCAGAACCCGCCCGAGGAGGTGATGGAACAGCTCGAGAACGACAGGTACTACCGGTACTGCACCTACGTGTTCATCCCGTTCCAGCTGGCGAGCCTGGTCTTCGCGTGCTACCTCTGGTCGGCGGACAGCCTCTCCTGGATCGGCATCGACGGCGGCCTCGGACTGGTGTCGAAGGTCGGCGTGGCGTTCAGCGTCGCCGTCATGGGCGGCATCGGCATCAACACCGCGCACGAGATGGGTCACAAGAAGACCGAGCTCGAACGCTGGCTGGCCAAGATCACTCTGGCACAGACCTTCTACGGCCACTTCTACATCGAGCACAACCGCGGCCACCACGTCCGAGTCGCCACACCGGAGGACCCGGCGAGTTCACGTTTCGGAGAGAGCTTCTGGACGTTCCTCCCCCGCAGCGTCTGGGGAAGCCTGACATCGTCGTGGGAGCTCGAGAAGACGCGAATGCAGCGACTCGGCAAGAGCACGTGGAGCATTCACAACGACGTGCTCAATGCCTGGCTGATGTCGGTGGTTCTGTTCGGTGCACTCATCGCGATCTTTGGTCCGGTCGTCATCCCGTTCCTGATCATCCAGGCCGTCTACGGTTTCTCGCTCCTCGAAACCGTCAACTACCTCGAGCACTACGGATTGATGCGCCAGAAGACGTCCAGCGGCCGCTACGAGCGCTGCGCCCCGGCACACAGCTGGAACTCCGACCACATCGTGACCAACATCTTCCTGTATCACCTGCAGCGCCACAGCGACCATCACGCGAACCCCACCCGCCGCTACCAGACGCTGCGCAGCATGGACGGCGCCCCCAACCTACCCAGCGGGTATGCCAGCATGATCACCCTCGCGTACTTCCCGCCGCTGTGGCGCAAGGTCATGGACCACCGCGTGCTCGACCACTACGACGGCGACATCACCCGGGTGAACATCCAACCCGGTAAGCGGGAGAAGGTCCTGGCCAAGTACAACGGTGGAGTTCGGTGATGGCTGCCTACCAATGCCCGGTCTGCGATTACGTCTACGACGAGGCGTCCGGGGCACCCCGTGAAGGATTCCCCGCCGGCACCGCGTGGGCCGATGTGCCCGACGACTGGTGCTGCCCCGACTGCGGGGTCCGCGAGAAGATCGATTTCGAAACGAAAGTGGCGTGACATGAGTACCGATTTCAAGCTTTTCCACTGCGTCCAATGCGGATTCGAGTACGACGAGGCCGAGGGGTGGCCCGAGGACGGCATCGAACCCGGCACCAGGTGGGACGACATTCCCGAAGACTGGTCGTGCCCCGACTGCGGGGCCGCCAAGGCCGACTTCGACATGGTCGAGGTCAGCCGGGCGTGAGTGCAGTGTCGAATTCCGCCACGGAACTGTCGACGGTGGTCATCGTCGGGACCGGGATCGCGGGGGCAAGCGCCGCGCAGACGCTCCGCTCGGAAGGTTTCCGCGGGCGCGTCGTCCTGATCGGAGACGAACCCTCACCTCCGTATCGGCGTCCGACGGTATCGAAAGACCTCCTGTCGGGTGCCACGCCTGCGGAGAAGACTGCGCTGAAGCCGGACTCTTTCTGGAGGGAAAGAGACATCGAATTGATCACCGGTGCAAAGGCAGTCGCACTCGACACCCGAACAAGATGTCTGACGCTCTCCTCCGGAGAAGAACTGCGTTTCGATGCGCTGCTGCTTGCGACCGGTGGCCGGGCACACCGACTCGACGGTGTCTCCGGTGCGCACGTCTTCACTCTACGTTCGATGGGCGACGCCGATTCTCTCCGCGAGTCGATCCGACGCACCGGTTCCCTGCTCGTGATCGGCGGGGGTCTCATCGGATGCGAGGTAGCTGCCACGGCGCGGTCACTCGGAGCGGAGGTGACCGTTCTCGAGCGAGACCCGTCACTCCTCAGTCGAATTGTGCCCCCGGAAGTCTCGACGATGATCGCGGCGCTGCACTCCGAGAACGGCGTCGACGTCTGCACGGATATCGCACTGTCGTCGCTGGAGGCAACCGACGACGGAACCGCCCGCGCCACCGCGGACGACGGTCGCACCTGGAGCGCCGGGACCGCCCTCGTCTCGGTCGGCACCGTCCCCGAAGTGACGCTCGCGGTCGCGGCGGGACTGCGCGTGGACAACGGCATCACCGTCGATGAGCAGTTTCGCACGTCGGTCGACGGCGTCTTCGCGGCGGGAGACGCGGCCAACATCCCTGGCGCGCATGATGATGAGAGGTACCGTTCCGAACACTGGAACGGCGCTCAGGCACAGGGGATTGCCGCCGCGCAGTCCATCCTCGGGAAATCCGAGCCGTTCACCGACGTCCCGTGGGGGTGGTCCACTCAGTACGGCCACACCGTACAGTTCGCCGGCGTCACCCGATTCGACGACGACTACGTGGTCCGCGGTTCGATCGCCGATCGCGATTTCACGGCGGTCGCGGTGCGCGAGGACATTCCGGTCGGGGTCATCGCGCATGCGGCTCCGCCGCCCGTGAGTACTTCTTAACCGCCCGACGTTAATAAGTACTCACGGGGGCGTCAGCCCAAAAGGGTGCCGACATAGTTCTCGGCGATGAGCGTGCGGCCGGCCACGGACCGGGTGACCATGTCCAGTTCGGCGACCTGCCGCTTGTGACCGAACCCGGTGTCGTCGGGGAGTCGGTGCAGCATCGAGGACATCCACCAGGAGAAGTGCTGGGTCCGCCACACGCGCGGGAGGACACTGTCGGTGTAGCCCTCGAGCCCGGCCCGACTGCGGGTGGCGAAGTATTCGGACATCGCCTTGGACAGGAAGTAGACGTCGGCGATCGCGAGGTTCATGCCCTTGGCGCCGGTGGGGGGCACGGTGTGGGCGGCGTCGCCGGCGAGGAACAGGTTGCCGTGTTGCATGGGTTCGCACACGAAGCTGCGGAACTGGAGGATCGACTTCTGGAAGATCTTGCCGTCCTTGATCTCCGCGCCTTCGCCGTCGACGCGGGCGTGCAGTTCCGACCAGATGCGGTCGTCGGACCAGTTGTCGACGGAGTCGTCGGGGTCGACCTGCAGGTAGTGCCGCTGCACCTCGGGGGTGCGGGTGCTGATGAGTGCGAAGCCGCGGGGGTGGTTGGCGTAGATCAGTTCCTCGGACGACGGCGGGGCCTCGGCGAGGATGCCGAACCAGGCGAACGGGTACTGGCGGAAGTGGTCGGTGCGCACGGTGGTCTCGGGGATGAGACCGCGGGTCGTGGTCCGCGAGCCGTCGCAGCCGGCGACGAGCGCGCAGGTGAGCGTCTGCTCGTTGCCGTCGGCGTCGAGGTAGGTGATCTTCGGGTTGTCGGACGTGTGGTCATGAACCTGCACGTCGGAGACGCCGAAGCGAATGTCGCCGTCGTCTTCGAGACGCCGGGCGATGAGGTCCTTGAGGACCTCATGCTGCGGGTAGACGGTGACGGCGCGGCCGTTCGTCAGTTCGTCGAAGTCGATGCGGTGGCCGCGGCCGCCGAACCGCAGTTCGATGCCGTGGTGGGTGAGTCCTTCACGCTTGACGCGGTCGCCGAGTCCGGTGTCGACCATCAGGTCGACGGTGTTCTGTTCGAGTACACCGGCCCGGATCGTTCCCTCCACCTCCTCGCGGGTGCGGCTTTCGAGCACGACGGAATCGATGCCCTTCAGGTGCAGGAGGTGGGACAGCATCAGTCCTGCGGGACCCCCGCCGACGATCCCGACCTGTGTGTTCATGAGCAGACTCCTCGCGTAGTTCGTGACACCAGTCACTGTCCTGCGAAGAAGCGGCCCCCAACACCCCCACTTTCACTGAGTGAAAGACGGACTACGCGACACCCCGGGAGATGCCCCGCGCGGCCGCCCGCACCGCCGGGATCAAGGGCGCCGGATCCTTGTCCGCCGGAACCACGACGGACACCGCGGCCACCACCTCCCCCGTCGACCGCGACACGGGCGCGGCCACGGCCAGCGTCCCGATGTTGAGGTGCTCGCGGCACGTGACCCACCCGGTCCGGCGGATGTCGTCGAGGGTGCTGCGCAGGCGATGTTCGGTGGTGATGGTGGACGGGGTGAAGCGTTCGAGGCCGGCGGCGAGGACGGCGTCGAGCAGTTCCGTGCCGCCGAACGCCAGCAGGACGAGGCCGCCGCTCGACGCGTGCAGCGGCAACCGGCCCCCGGCCCTCCCGACGACCGTCACGGCGCCGCGCGCCGACAGCCGTTCGATGTAGAGCGCCTCCAGATCCTCCCGGACCACGAGTTGCACGTTCTCGCGCGTCGCCTCGTACAGATCCTCGAGGTACGGCAGCGCCACCTGCCGGAGGCCGTGGGCGCGGGGCGCGAGCGCACCCAACTCCCACAGCCGCACCCCGATCTCGTAGTGCCCGTCGTCGACGCGTTCGAGCGCGCCGTTGTCGACCAGTTGACGGCACAGCCGGTGGACGGTGGGAAGCGGCAGTCCGGTGCGGCGACTCAGCTCCGACTGGGACAGCCGTGGGCGCTCCGAGGTGAATGAACCCAGCACCAGGAAGGCGCGTCCCAGCATGCTGCGGTCGTCTTCGGACATGCCGTCAGTATCCCGGTCACCACCAGCGGGTGGCCATGCCGATCTGCCGGTCGAGTTCGGGGACGAGACTCCGGGCGTACGTCGCGGAGAGGTGATGCGAATCGTGGTACACGAGGATGTTTCCCTGCACGACACGGCAGATCGCCACGTCGCACACGGCGTCGGTGAGGTCGAGCGGATACACCGACGGCAGGTCGCGGGCCGCCTCGAGCGTGGGATTGTCCGGGGCGAGGACGTCGTCGCGGGGCATTCCACAACTGTCGGCGTCGCCGCCGTCCGCCAGGCAGTCGACGGCCGAATACGGGACGCCGTCGTCGTGCAGCCACGGGGTGTCGCGGATGCCCAGGAACGGGAGCCCGAAGTCCGCGAGCCGCGCCCACAGTCCCACGTAGTCGTCGGGCGTGACGTCGCCGGCGCCCTCGTCGTTGGGACGCGAGGACGTCGAGAACACCCAGTCGGGACGGTGATCGCGGAGCCGGTCGAGGACGTCGCGGGACCAGTCGCCGCAGTCGGGATACGGTTCGCCGGCGAGCAGCGGGACGTCCGCGACGGTCAGCGGGCACCCCATCTTGAGGTACGTCTCGACGCGGATGCCGCGTTGCTGCCCGATGCGATCGAGCGCCGGCACCCAGTGTTCGGCGTGGGAACTGCCGACCACGGCGATCGTCCGGTCGGCGGACGCGTCGCCGTACACGCAGGTGACGACGTCGCGTGTGCTCAGGTCGGAGATGCAGCCGTCGACGGTCGGCTGCGGCAGGTCGCCGGACGCCTCGAGCAGGGTGGGTCGCATGTCCGTGCGCGGCGCGAACGCGCCATCCGTCAGCGATGCCGCGCCCGGGTACAGCCACGGGTCGAGTTCGCCGACCCGCGCGGTCGTCTCGGGGTTGCGGACGAGATACGCGTGCCACCCGGACGCCGTGCCGACGACGGCGACGCCGAGGAGCGCGACCAGTGCGGTGAGCAGCCGCTTCGGACGTGCCCCGGTCTGGAACCGCGCTTCGATCAGCCGCTGCGTGAGCCACGCCAGCATGAGCGACACGACGATCACCGCGAGTCCGCCGAGCGCTCCGACCGCCGGTCGCTCCCGCCACGTGAGGTAGAAGATGAGGATCGGCCAGTGCCACAGGTACAGCGAATAGGCCAGGCCACCGAGTTCGACGAACGGCCGGGACGCCAGCATCGTCACGACCCCCGGCTGTTCGGAGGGGCCGGCGCCCGCGAGGATCAGCGCCACGGCCGCGCCGACCGGGATCAGCGCCGCGGGGCCGGGGAACAGGGCGGCGCCGTCGACGAAGAATCCGCACCCGAGCACGACGGCGAATCCCGAGACCGCGAGAATCGTGCGCCACCCGCGGGACAGGTCGACACGATGCACGACGAGCGCGAGCAGCGCGCCCGCGAGCAGCTCCCACAGTCGCGCGAACGTGTCGAAGTACGCCCACGACTGCCGGTCCTGCGACAGCGCCGCGGCGTAAACGAACGACGCCACGAACCCCGCGCCGAGGACGCCGCCGAGCAGCGGGCGCACGAGTCGGATCCGGCGGCGGCACGTCCAGGCCACACCCGCGACGACCGCGAGCGCGAGGAGGTAGAACTGCCCCTGCACGGACATCGACCACAGGTGTTGCAGCGGGCTGACCGAGGCGTCGGCCGCGGCGTAGTCGGACGCCGTCCGGGCCAGCTGCCAGTTCTGCACGTACAGCAGTGACGCGAGGAGTTGGTTCGCGATCCCCGACCACTGGGTGAACGGCCGCTGGATCACGGTCACGACTGCCGTCGCGGCCGTCACCACCACCAACGCAGGCAGCAGCCGCCGGGCGGTGCGCCGCAGAACGGCGGGGATCGACGGACCGGAGCCCGCGCCCACGCGTCGCACGAGCATGCCGGTGAAGAAGAACCCGGAGAGCACCAGGAAGATGTCGACGCCGCCGGACACGCGCCCGAACCACACGTGGTAGACGACGACCAGCGCGATCGCGATCCCGCGCAGCCCGTCGAGGTCGTACCGATAGCGGCCCGCCGCCGTCGGCGGCGCGGCAGCGTGGCGCGGACGGCTCGTAGCCACCTGGTGGTTGGTTCTCACAGTCCGTCCTGGCTCATCGACTCGGTACCCGGTCGATTATCCACACGGGGTTTACCAGTTCTTGACCAACCCGAGCAGCGCCGGATGTCGCATCGGGCTACTCAAACGGCACCTGGGTGACATTGGGCGAAGGCCCAGGACGGGCGGACCACCGGAGTGGAGTAGCCGATGTTTGACAGGCAACTATGGCGCACCACACAATGAGTCCGCCTATAGAACTAGGGTTCGCATCGCGAACGCCACTTGCGAATCACCGCCGAATGTCGAGGACATCATGACCACTTCCCAACGAAGCGCCGCCCGCGCCTCCACCGCCCTCTGGGTCGCGCCCCTCTGCTGGGTAGCCGTGCTGCTCGACGGTTTCGACCTGGTGGTCCTCGGCGCCGTCATCCCTTCACTCCTCGACTACGAGGAGTGGGGTCTGTCCACGGGAACGATCACGTTCATCTCGACCTTCGGCCTGGTCGGCATGACGATCGGCGCGCTGGTCATCGGCACGCTCACCGACGTCATCGGACGCAGGCGCGCCCTTCTGTTCGCCGTTGCGGCGTTCTCAGTTCTCACGCTTCTGTGCGCGGTGGCACCCAACCCGTTCTTCTTCGGACTGTTCCGCTTCCTCGCGGGGGTCGGACTCGGCGGCGCACTGCCTACGGCGCTGGCCCTGGTCAACGAGTTCTCGAAGAGGCAGGGCGGCGGCTCCGCGTCGACGCTGCTGATGACCGGATATCACGTCGGTGCGGTCGCGACCGCCGCCCTGGCGATCGTGCTGATCGAACCGTTCGGCTGGCGTTCGATGTTCGTCGTCGGCGCCCTGCCCGCGGTGGTCCTGATTCCGCTGATGCTGCGGTACCTCCCCGAATCACCGTCGTATCTGCTGGCGCACGGCAAGCGCGCCGAGGCCGAGGCCGTCGCGAAGCAGTACGGCCTGGAACTGGAAGCGGCACCCGCCGCCGACGCTCCCGTCGCGGCCTCGGCCAACCCGGTGCGCGCCCTGTTCTCGCGCCCGTTCCTGCGCAACAGCATCGCCATCTGGGTCACCTCGTTCATGGGACTGCTGCTCGTCTACGGACTCAACACGTGGCTGCCGACGATCATGCGCGAGGCGGGCTACAACCTCGGCGCGTCACTGACGTTCCTGCTGATCCTCAATGCCGGCGCGGTGGTCGGCCTGCTGATCGCGGGCGGCGTCGCCAACAAGATCGGCCCGCGCACGGCAGCCATCATCTGGTTCGCCGGGGCGGCCGTGTTCCTCGCCCTGCTCAGCGTCAAGGTGTCGTTCGGCATCTACGCCCTGGTGTTCCTCGCCGGCTGCTTCGTCTTCAGCGCTCAGGTCCTCGTCTACGCGTTCACGAGCGCCAACCACCCGCCGCAGATCCGCGCGACCGCCCTCGGCTGGTCGGCCGGTGTGGGCCGGGTCGGCGCGATCTGCGGCCCGATCCTCGGCGGCGTCCTCCTCGGCGCGGGCTACGCGGTGCCGTGGGGCTTCTACGCATTCGCCCTGGTAGGGCTGTTCGGAGCGATCGCCATCTCGTCCACCCGGACGGTGCGCTGAACACCTGAGAACGTGTTGGGAAAGTGACTGGGCGTGTCTGCGTGACTGATGCGGCTGAAGTAGTCATTGTGACCCGTATGGGTAAGAAGGTCGACAGGAATGCGTACCCGTCGGATCTGACCGACGAGCAGTGGGCGGTGATCGAGCCGCTGATTCCGGCGCCGCGCTCCGGTGGTCGTCCGGCGGTGCATTCGCGGCGC
>RRBB01000124.1:0-31856 GCA_006543605.1 Rhodococcus sp. WS4 | reverse complement strand
GACGGCAAGGCACTCATCGACGACACCGCCGCCTAACCGAAGCCAACACCGCCACAATAAAACCCGGCTCCACAGGCTACGCCGGGTCACCGACGTACGCCCGTGGTCAAGGGGATTTTCGGGTCAGAAGCGTGAATTCCTGTCTTCACGGTCACGATGCGCCAAGCTGGCGGAGAAGACTACCGATGGGAATCAGGACCAAACAAGGAGTACGGATTCGGTGGTGGGCCGGGCGGGACAGTCGGCGATCCAACCGCACCGCCATATTTCTTGACTCTCGAAGAGCACCGGGAATCGATCAGAAATTTCCTCAGCCAGATCAACCCCGAGACTGGCTACATCGGCGACTAAGACTCCGCGCTCCAAGGCAACGAGGACCTGGGATGAGACCGGACACCGATCGTCCGGCGGAATCGAACGCCCCCTTCCTCGAGTGTGCCGATGGCTATGCTCGGGCGCTGTATCGGGCAATGTAGTGCCACACCTTCTTCAGGTCCTGCGGATCGAAGGACGCACTCCGTGCACGACCGAGGATGGACGGGGTGAGCACGCCATCGTGGGCGATGCCTCGCGCTAGGTCGACGATGTGAGGCCCCCGGTAGTCAGGATGGTGCGCAATCTCCTCGACGGCCACTGCGTACCCGTCGTGCCACAACACCGGGCAGGCGAGCGACCGGGCGATCTCGTCGCAGGGTGTGTCGCGGTAGCTCGGGTCGAGAACGAAGGCCTCGACGTCCGATGCGATGTCGATGGGTCCGTGAACGTGCGCCTCAATGTAGTCGTCGAGCGGATCGTCGAATTCCACCGCGGCGGCGGCCTCCATCAAGTTCATCGCCTTGGCGGTGCCGAACAGGTCGGGCTCGAAGACGCTATCGGGAAAGCAAAAGTGGTGCGATCGAGCGTGTGCTCGGCCAACAGGAAGTAGGACGAGCCGAAACGAAGTGATCCGCCATACGGGTCGGCGCGGTAGTTCAGCGATCCATACTTCGGTCGCTCCGCCGGCTCGTGCTCGTCGTAGGCACCGCCGAACATGCGGTTTTCCCACTTCCATCTGTCGCCGCCGGGGTGGGCAGTGAGTCCACCATTGCCGGTTCGGGTTTCGAATTGTGACAGGTACGCGCCGCGGTCCGCGATCGCCCCTCCAGCGTCGACCAACCGGCGTAGGGAAGGTCAGGATGAAAGTGCACTGTCACACGGAGTGTCCGGTCGAGCGGCACGCCCTTGGCGAGGCCGCTCACGTGCGCGACGGCAGTGGACTCGGGTGAGGTATCGACAGGCACGCATCCATTATCTGTTGATCGTCCCGCAGTTATCCGCAAGCCGAACCACCAGTTGGACGAGATCGGTGCCGAGCGCATGTCCGGCCGCCGGCGACCCTCGTCCCGGAACGGGATCCACGACTGAACCTCTGCGAATGACGGTATGTCCGGCCTGGTCGGCTGAAGGGTTCAGGTGCACACTGCCCACCAGTGACGACGGCACGAAGCGTCAGTCTGGAGTGCGCTCGGTGGACTCTGGCATGAGCAGTTGCTCGGACAGCAGCTCCAGTGCCTGTCGTGCGTAGCCACGCCACATCGAGGTGATCAGCGGCATGACGAGTGCCCCGAGGCCCCTGGGGTGCAGGACCCATCGCCAGGTGATCATGGTCCCGGTCCCGTGTGGGACGAACTCCCAGGTTCCGTCGATGCTGTCAACCAGCGGCCGCAGCGGGCCGGTGATGTCACTGAGCCGGTAACTGAACGAGTGCGGGGCATCGACGTGTGTCAGCAGCTCGCGCATCGTTCCGCCGTCAGTGGTGACCACTGTGCGCGACTGTCCGACCCGGCACCAGATCCCGTCCTGTCCGCGGACCTGCTTGATGGGCGGCAGCAGGGCGTAGCGGCGGGAGAAGATCGCGGTCAGCGGGATCGGCAGCGTCACGTCGAAGGCTTGCTGGCGCGCGATCGGGATCGCCCGCGACTGCTCGACTGTGATAGGCGTGGCCATAACGCGAGCCTAACGTAGGCGGGCAGCAGTCAGTGATGGATCAGCTTCCGGCACAGCTACTGACCGAAGGTACCGCGCAGGTTCGTTATCAGTTCGTTCGTGCGCTTGCGAATGCGCACAATCGGCTCTCCGTCCGGCACCGGCTCGTCGACGACGAAGCGTCCATCTCAAATCCGTCTGAAAACCGTAGGGGACGATGTCGAAGCGGATCCGCGCGTCTGGGTGCCAAGGCCAGATGGATGTCCATACAACCAGTTCCGGCTCGACGCTTCGGTGATCGTGGGCCGTTGTTCGTCGTCATGCGGGATCGCCCAGGGCTGAATCGGATCCGGATCAGGTTCGGTGAGCGCCTCATATACAAAGCGACGCCGCTGTAGCGATGGAGTGCGCCGACGACTGGCAATTTCATGCACACCGCGCCCTATCGCCGAGGATCAATGTTCGGTCAACGATGGTGCCGCACGCCGCAAACGTTGCCGCGCATCGGCTCGCGTGGCTCGTTGTTCAGTCGGGTGTCTCGGCGGAGTCGGCCGGCTCGGAATCGTTGGCCGGCACGGACCGCTCGATGTCGTCATTGGTCGCGGCCCAGCTGGCCAGCAGGTTCAACGCGTCCTGCGAGGGTGACGCGGGCTCGGCGGTGTAGGTGAGGAGGAACTGGCTGGGGCCGTCGCCGAGTGGGAAGGTCTCGAAGGGCAGGTCGAGGTCGCCGACGACCGGGTGGTGGAGGAGCTTGACGCCGGTGGTGTGCATCCGGACGTTGTGGGCCGCCCAGCGGCGACGGAAGTCCTCGCTGCGGGTGGACAGCTCCCCGATCAGGTCCGTCAGCCGCCGGTCGTAGAGATCACGGCCGGCCTCGGCGCGCAGCATGGCGACCGCATCCCCTGCGACCTCGTCCCAGTGGCGGAAGAACTCGGTCGCGTGCGGGCTGAGAAAGACGAACCTGGCGTTGTTGGGCGGCCGCACCGGGTCGGCGTAGATCGGCGAGAACAGCGCGCGCCCGAGATGGTTGGCGGCCAGGATGTCCCCGCGTCCGCTGAGGACGAATGCGGGTGTGCCGCTCATCGAGTCGAGGACGCGCTGCACTGTGGGCCGGATGCGCTGCTGGGCGGGCCGGCGGCGTGGTGGACGGGTTGTGCCGGCGCCGCGCAGGAGGTCGAGCAGGTGGATTCGTTCGGCCTCGTCGAGCTGGAGCGCTCGCGCGATGCCCTCGATGACGCTCTCGGAAACGCCGGTGGCGTTGCCGCGCTCGAGCCGGGTGTAGTACTCGCTGGAGATGCCCGCGAGCAGGGCGACCTCCTCGCGGCGCAGCCCGGTGACCCGTCGGCGGTCTCCGCCGTAGAGGGGCAGTCCGGCCTGCTCGGGGGTGACCCTGGCCCGTCGCGTGCCCAGGAATTCCCGGATCTCCGCGCGGAAGTCATCACGGATGTCACGGTCGGTGCCTGCCATGGGCTTCACTCTACGAGCGCGTCCGCCGGGTTGGGGGTCCCTGTCGGTGACCCCCTCATCAGGGCCTCCCACACGCCCGTGACATCGGGTTCTGTTGGTGGTGCACCGCCCATAGCAGTGCGAACGGCTCGGATACGGCGGGCTCGGCCGCCGGTCTCCGGCCCGTCCGCGGCGTCGTCGGCGCCGCACGCATCACCACCGCACACACCGGGTGCCCGATCATGGCGCCTGAAAGGACCCCCATGAGCAAGGTCATTCTCGTCACTGGTGCCGGACGCGGTCTGGGCACGGACATCGCCCGCGAGGCCCTCGCTGCCGGTCATCAGGTCGTCGCTACCGGTCGCCGCCCAGCAGAGGTCGACAAGATCCTGGGCGGGCCGCAGGACAATCTGCTGGTCACCAAGCTGGATGTCACCAGCCTGGAGGACGCCGAGGCCGCCGCGCAGGCCGCGGTCGACCACTTCGGTCGCATCGACGTACTGATCAACAATGCCGGGAACCTCTTCACCGGCTACTTCGAGGAAATCTCGCCCGCGCAGATGCGCCGGCAGTTCGAGACGAACCTCTTCGGTCCGATGAACGCCACCCGCGCCGTCCTGCCGATCATGCGCCGGCAGCGCGCCGGCCACATCATCACCATCACCTCGACCGCCGGCCTGGTCGGCGCGGAATTCACCTCCGCCTACGCCGCCTCCAAGTTCGCAGAAGAGGGCTGGATGGAGTCGCTGCGCTACGACGTCGAGCCGTACAACATCCACACCACGGTCGTCGAACCCGGCTACTTCCGCACCGAACTCCTCGTGGACGGCTCCACCACCTGGCCCGAGCTGTCCATCGACGACTACGCCCCGCGGACCGCCCCGAGGATCGAGGGCATGAAGAGCATGAACGGCCGGCAGCCCGGCGACCCCGCCAAGCTCGCCCGCGCCCTGCTCACCCTCGCCGGCCAGGACAAGCCGCTGCAGCGCTTCGTCGCCGGCGCGGACGCCATCGAGGCCGCCGAGACCAAAGCAAAAGAACTCCTCGCCCAGGCCGAGGCATCCCGCGAACTGGGCGGCAGCCTCGCCTACGACGACGCCCACACCTGAGTAACACACCACCTAACCCCGGCCCAGGCGGACCACCATTGCCGGGTGAAAATTTTCGACAGCACAGAGGAGGCAACATGCCGCTCAACGGCGAGCATGAGCCGAGCAAGGCGCAATTCGTGCGAGATCAGGTGGAGCTCTACGAGAGCTCCGGTGGTACGCAAGGGACGACGCTGCGTGTCCTGGTCGCACGTGAAGAAGACGAGAGGCTACGGGACCTGCCCGTCGTCATCCTGACCACCCTGGGCGCGAAGAGCGGCAAGATCCGCAAGACCCCGCTCATGCGGGTGGAGCACGACGGCTCCTACGCCGTGGTCGCCTCCATGGCAGGAGCCCCCAACCACCCCGTCTGGTACCGCAACGTGCTGGCCGACCCCCGGGTCGAGCTTCAGGACGGCCCGGTGCGCCAGGACATGCTGGCCCGCGAGGTGGCCGGGGACGAGAAGGCCAGGTGGTGGGCTCGAGCCGTCGAAGCATTCCCGGACTACGCGGAATACCAGAAGAAGACGGACCGTGAGATCCCGGTCCTCGTCCTGGAGCCGGCGGCCCAGGAGCACTGACGAGGCGCAGCCGGTTCCGCCTGCGGATCCCCGCCGCCTGACCCCCGGCAACACCAACGACGAACCCCGAGCTGACAACGGCCAGCTCGAAATCCCCCCAACAGACGGCCACCGCGCGCCGTGACGACCTCGAATTATGGACGGCCACTCCGTGCCGTCCCGACAAGGAGTAACTGATGAAGCACGTATCCCTGGGTGGGCTCGACGTCTCCCGCATCGGCCTGGGAGCCATGACCATGGCCGGCACGTACACCACGGGCGGGGGCCTCGACGACGCCGAGTCGATCCGCACCATCCACCGGGCGCTGGACCTCGGGGTCACCCACATCGACACCGCCGAGATCTACGGCCCCTTCCACAGCGAGGACATCGTCGGCAAGGCCATCAAGGGCCGGCGCGACGACGTCGTGATCGCGACGAAGTTCGGTCTCGTCTCCCACGCCGGCGGCGGCCCCGGCGTTATCGACAGCAGCGCCGGAAACGTGAAGGCCGCGGTCGAAGGATCGCTCAGGCGGCTGGGCACCGATCACATCGACCTGTATTACCAGCACCGCGTCGACCCGAAGACGCCCATCGAGGAGACCGTCGGCGCGCTGGCCGATCTGGTCGCCGAAGGCAAGGTGCGGCACATCGGACTCTCGGAGGCCGGCCCCGAGACGATCCGCCGGGCGCACGCCGTGCATCCGGTGGCCGCGCTGCAGACCGAATACTCTCTGTGGACCCGAGACGTCGAGGCCGAGCTGCTCCCGCTGCTGCGCGAGCTCGGTATCGGGTTCGTTCCCTACTCGCCGCTCGGGCACGGCCTGCTGACCGGGCAGATCCGCACCGTCGACGACTTCGCCGATGACGACTGGCGCAAGACCAACCCACGGTTCACCGGCGAGAACTTCCAGCGCAACCTGCGCATCGTCGACGAAGTGCAAGCCATCGGTGCCGAGGTCGGCGCCACCCCGGCACAGACCGCGCTGGCGTGGCTGCTGACCCGCGGCCAGGACATCGCCCCCATCCCCGGGACCCGGCGGGTCTCGCGGGTCGAAGAAAACACCGCCGCCGACGGCATCGAACTCAGCGCCGCTCAGCTCGACCGCCTGAACAACCTCACCCCAGCCGCAGGCGAGCGCCACGACGAGACGAACATGGCCAGCATCGACCGCTGACCGTCGAAACTGGATCGCCGCCGGCAAGGTCGAATCGCCCAGGTCATTTCATCGCCGCCGGCGGCGAGTCGTACGTTCCCGCGAATGTCTCGAGCCTTCCACCCAACGCTATGCGTGCTCGGTGAACGCCTTACAGCCGTTGTCAACGACCGGCACTGGTCGTACCTGGGTTGATACGAACGTGATGCCCTCGGCCGAACCAGTCGGCTTCTGCCACTCGAATCGACCTCTTGACCAGGGTCGAGCCTTCCGAAGCCAGCGATGTCGAGTTCGCTGAAGTGCACCCAGCAGCCACCGGGGCACTCGAAACGATCAAACGGCACCTGATCGCGCGCTGGGAGAAGCAAACTACACCTGCGCATACCTGCACATCGCGACGATCGCCGCTACGTCGCCACGGTGGGCTCCCGGGAAACAACGTCCCACTACGGCGACGGAGCGACCGGAGCCGCACAGGCCCGCCAAACCCTGACGGACGCAACTGTATTGCTGGTCCCCGGAGGACGGATCGACCTGTGACAAGCCCAACCGTACAAGGACTGACCCGGCCGGGTCCGATACCCCGAATCGCGGCGGCAGGTTCTGCACCGTCGTCGCGCACTACTCATCGCCGTCGTCGGACGACAGCTCACGCGATGGAAATCCGGTGCCGCGCTCGCCATGGCGCTGTGGATCGTTGGACTCGTCGTCCTCGCGGTATTCCCCACACAAGACTGGTCACAACCGGAGACGAAGCATTCACCGAGATGCGTGGGTCAACGCACTGGGTCGTATTGGCCACGACCTGAACGTGCGTCAGTACGGCGGTGTGGTCGAGAGGATCGACTGGGTCGCTGAGTACGAACCGGACAGCGGCTACGTGTTCCTTCTGAGCGACGTGACGGTGCTCGGTCGCGGACCCAGCGGGTTAGGTATGAGCGGAAGTGCCGCGCAGGTAGACGACGAAGAGGAGTCGGTCGTCGTCTGCATTGCCGACCTCGTTCAAGACCAGGTGGCCCGAGCCCATGTCGCGTGGCCATGGGGCGATCCCGTCACGGAGCCGTCGAGGGGCAGCCCGTCGACGTCGACGGAACCACCCCCGGACTCCCGGGTTCGTATGAAATCCCTGGTCAACCCACTCCAGAAATTCTGTAGTCGCGGGAGTAGACATTACATCACCTCCGTTGTAGAGTTCCTCTCGTCGCAAGGAAAGAGTTCACGAGATGCGGGAGAGAATGAACTACCCGCAGAGCAGTACCGCAAGATGAGGAAGTGCCAGGGTAAGGGTTGATCTGAGTGTGTAAGGCCCCGGCACCTCCGGCCGGCGAACGGGCAGCAAGAACAGCCCGACAGCCGGAAGAAGTGCAGTGAACAAGGAAATGAAACCGGCCCCCGGTGCCTCACGGCGCCGGGGGCCCTGTCCGTTGAAAGGTGTCACCCCATTCAGGAAGATTCGCCCGACCGCAGCCCGGCCGGGAAGTTCGACGACGAGGACTACCCGGCCTACAGCATGGGCCACGCCGCCGAGATCCTCGGCGTCACACAAGCATTCCTCCGCAGCCTCGACGCCGCGAAGCTCCTCACCCCCGGACGCTCGGAGGGCGGCCACCGCCGCTACTCCCGATACCAGCTCCGCATCGCCGCACGCGCCCGCGAACTGATCGACCAGGGCACCGCACTCGACTCCGCGTGCCGCATCATCATCCTCGAAGACCAACTCGCCGAGGCCCGACGCATCAACACCGAACTCCAGCACACCCACCGCCCCAAGTCGGACGGGCCCAGCCCCGCAGTCGGCTGAACACCGCCGCCTATTGCCGAACGCCAGTCGAGGGCTATTCCTGGAAGTTGCCCTTCCACTCGGCGGCCTCTGGCAGCCCAGACTGCACCATCTTCGTCCGTCGGCATTCGATCCCGCTCAACCATCGTCAACCGAATGCGAACACCCGGCGCACCCCCGAAGCAGTGTTGTCCCAGGACAAGTGTTCGGAGCCCCGTTCGACGGTCCTATATTCAGTCAAGCGTCGTGTTGGCGGGTTTTGCTCGGATCTGTTCGACGGAGGATGTCGGCATGGCCAGCGTGTCGCGCAACTTCGCCGATCATGCCCAGATAGATGAAGCGCAGGCTCACTGTGCCGACCAGATGGTGTCTGGCTGTGTCGTCCAGACTGGGGACGTTGCTGCGTCAAGAACCTCGTCCATTTCCAGCCCCCGCGGTGAATGTGAGTCCGCTGACCAGTTCTGTCAGCGGTACGGCTGCGACCTCGGACTCGGGACGGGACAGATAGAAGCAGGCGTGGAATCTGCCCTGCTCTTCCCGGCCCGTCGGATCAAGGCCCCTCGCGCGGACCGCGGCGAGCGTGGTGTCCTGTTCGTGAGTTGATGCGAAGCGTCGCTGCGGAAACGTGGTTTCGGGCAGCTCCTCTGTCACCAGATCATGGCGCTCGAGGGTCTCTGTGATGCGCTCGTAGGAGAACATGCGCAGGACGAAGACAGCCACCCAGGGACGTCGACGGGAGGGGATCACTCGCAGGAGTCCGTCGAAGGTGCGTTCGGTGATGTAGCCGACCCCGCCGGTGGAGGTGACCAGCCCGACGTCGCCCAGCGCCTCGATCAGCTGCGCAGACGGTGACTGCGTCTCGAGGTTCTCCACCGCGCCGTCGTCGAGCAGGCCGACGCGCCGGCCGTACTCGACCGCGTTGGTCGCCACGTCCAAGCCGGCAATTCGGGGTGCGTTTGCTTGCCGGTGCTCGGCGTAGAACGAGCGGTCTGCCGCGACGAGCGCTGCCGGCGATAGGGCGGCGAGAGATGGTTCGCGGTAGTGCCGCACCAGGTCGGCCATGCTCAAATCACAGCGAAGCAGCGCGGCGTTCACCCCATATGAACAGCACACATCCAAGACCGTGCGGCCGTGCTCGTGCCGCGCTTGGTGTTCGCGGGCGGCCAACAATGTGGCGAAGACCGGCTGCGCCAGCTGCGGGATCTGGTAATCGAGCTCGGCGAGGACCCGGAAGTACTCACGCGGGTCGGGTTTGTTGTAGAGGTGGTCGAAGTTCGCCTTGCCCTGCCCTGCGTTGTCGTCCTGCATAAGCACACTCCGGTCGATCGTCGCCACGATGCAGGGAGAGGTAGTCGGCACCTGCCTGGTCGGGTTCGCGCAATCTCCATCAACCTATCAACAGTGACGTACGGGGCCGGGCGGTGAGGCCGAGCACACCGGCTCCGGCGACGGCGACGAGCAGGATCTTGGTGACGTTCTTCATGGGGTGCCTCCTCAGGCAAGGGATGTCGTTGTCGAGCCACTTCCGGCTCCCGCACGGCACAGCCGTGGCTGTGCGGCACGGTGGTCGAGAGGATCAGGTCGAGAGGATCAGTAGGGATAGGTCCGCACCTCGGGGCAGTAGGTGTCCACGATCAGGTCGTGCCAGTCGCCGACCTGGGAACGGGTCAGCTTCTCCATGTCCGGGCTGGCCTTGGCGATCACGTCGACGTTGAACTCCCGGCGGTAGTGCCCCGCCTTGCGTATCGCGGCACAGGAGTCCTTGCCCGCCTGGACGGCATCCTCCTCGTCCGGGTAGATCCCGATCGCCTCGACGGCGTCGAGATACTGCGCGTCCTGGGCGTTGTGGTGGTGCTGCCGGTAATCGCTCGGACCCGCAGCGTCCATGTCGTTCTTCATACCGTCAGCCGGACGTCGGCACACCGATCGACGACCGGTAGCCGATCGGCGTACGGGACTGCTACAGGCGGGCATTCTGCAACGTTGTCGAGCTACCGCCGCGTTCGTGGCGACACGTGGGTAACGCGCACGCGCGTCAGCCGATCTGCTCGAACAGGGACACGATGATCCCTTCGGGCCCACGCACGTAGGCCATCCGCACGCTGTTCTCGTACTCGCCGATGCCGCCGATGAGCCCGTACCCGTCCGCAGCCACCGCGTCGACGGCCGCCTGGAGGTCGCCGACCTCGAAGGACACGTTGCGCAGCCCCAGCTCGTTGGCCATCGCCGTGGGCGATCCGGGCACGTGGTCGGGCGTGACGAAGGTCGCGAGCTCCAGCCGGGACCCTCCGCCGGGCGGCCGCAGCATTGCGATCTCACAGTGCGCGCCGGGGATGCCGCAGACGGTCTCGATGAACTCGCCCTTCACGGATCCGGTGCCCTCTACCTCGAGACCCAGTCCGACGAAGAACGCCGTTGCCGAGTCGAGGTCGGCGACGGTGATGCCGATGTGGTCGAAGCGTTGTACGTGTGCCATGGGGTCCATCCTCCAAGTGTCGTCTTGCCGATTCGATGCTGGGACGGAGCTGGGGCTGGGTTCTCGACATGTCCTTGCCGCCAAGCTGCAGTCGATCCAGAATTTCGAAAGGTCGTGCGGGACGACATGTTGCTGTCGCCTGCCAGTGCCCGTGCGTGTCGCCGGCCGTCCCGCCGGAGCAGAAGGGTGAGTACCCGATGGTGGATCGTCAATCGGCACCGGCAGTGCGAGCTTTCACTTATAGGACTCCGTCGACGGCGCGGGAGACGGGCGGGTGGGTACGGCGAGGATCTCCCTCGACTCTGAAATGCCGGCCACAGCGGCGGACCAGGCTAAGGCACTGTCCAAACGCCGGCGCCCGGTAGCAGCGTGGTGGGGGTGCCCAGGTAACCGGGCATACCGCCCGCTGTGAAGGCAGCGACCAACGTCCCGGAACCGGTGTGGGCGACCCCCGGGGCGCTCGATCCGTAAAAGAGGTCCGCAGCGCCACTCGCGCCGGTCGATAGGTTGCGCCAGTGGACAACAAGATCGCAGTAGGGGTATGCGCCGCAGCGGAATCGAGTGATCCCCGGCTCGTCTGGGTTGGTTCTGACAGTGATGTACGTGCTGGACGGCGGGTTAGTAAATCCAGTCGGTCCGTTGGTCAGTCCCGCGAAGGGGATCGGCAGGACCGTGTCGGTCGCGGCTGCGCTCACGGGCGGGGCGGCTAGCAGCAATGCTGCGAGTGCAATCCCAGCGAGAGTAGTCATGCTGCGGGGCATCGAAGCGATTCGGAACATGGTTCCACCTCCTGCAAGGCGTCGAGCTGAGCGTAGCCGTGTGCTCGGGCACCCACGGCAAACGGATCAGTCTGGAGCACGGCGGCGGCGGATGGCTCGGGCTCGGACTCCGGGGGCGGATCTGCTGGTGGTGTCCGCGTGTCTGGCAGAGGCTGTCGAAACCCCGCGATGCTCGTGAGAGCAGTCCCATTTGCCGATCGGTCCATGGCGCAGGGTTCGTCGCATCCGACCGCGATGCCGCGCTTGGATCTGCTGGACCAGACGACCGGGTCAGTGCCAGGAGTTCCACCAAAGAACTATGGGCACCAGCCAGGGTGTCCAAACCATCCAGCTAGTTCCCAATCCGTAGGGGGATCGGAATCATCGTTATCACCTCCGGGTCAGCGGAAAGGGAGCGATTCCCACCACGCGAATGCTCCGTTCAGGATGCGGATGATTTCGGGGAATCAGTAGGACAAGCTGAGCATGACAACCACCTCCTGCGCTGTGTATCTCCCGCCGAAGGCGGATCGGTACAGCAACACAGCGCATGGACCCAGTAGATGCCGCCGGTGTGACCGGCGGGGGCCTTCGGTGCCTCCTGTGGTCTGTCCCAATACGGCGAAAGAGCCCTGCCGGCACTTCGGATTCGGTACGACCGATTTACGCCACGGCCTTGGCGATCGGATCGCGGAAGTGGTTGGTCATGTCCTGCAGGGCCGTAGTGCCTGATGCATCGACGACGAGCTCCCCGTAGTTCTGATGAGTTCCGGACCCGATGAATGAGGCGAACTTGAGCCCTTCAGCACCGATGTGGGACAGGGCGTCTGCACCGTCAGAGCCTGTCAAGGAGGTGAGGCTCGAGGCAAGCCCTCCGAGGTCCCCAGCCTGTGACTGCTGAGTGATCTGCTGTCCGGTCGTCGTGGACGCAGACACCGAACCGAGCTTGGACGCCTCGGTCTTCTGGCGGCCACCGCTGAGTGTGCCCACCGCGATCTTCGCGAAGTCGAGGATGTGGGGGAGTGCGCCGAGACCGGCTCCGATGATGTCGCCGGTCTCGATGGCATGCCAGAGCTGCTTTTGAAGTTCGCCGGCGGTGTTCGCCAGACCAATGATGTCGAGATTCCCGACGAGGCCGATGATCATCGAGATGATCTGCGCGGCACCGGAAGGGTCGGGAATCATCGCGATCAGGGACGCAGCCGTCTTGTAATCGAGCCCGGCGGCGAGCTTGATGAGTGGCTCGAACAGGACGTTGATCCGGTCGAATTCGGCGTGGACAGCCTTGACCTTGGCCATCGGATCGAGACCCGGATCGAGAACAATGTGCGGGATCCGGTTGAACAAGATGTCGAGGACTGCAGGGATGTTGTTGGCGAGGTCGAATGCGTTCGTCCCGATGTGCGTGACCTGGTTGATGAGCACGCTCGGCTTGATGATCGAGAGAGCGTCCGCCGCGAGTGACAGACCATCGACCGGAGTCGCGGCCAAGGGGGAGACCTGAGTGGCCAAGGTGTCCACCGATGTCTGCAGCTGCTGCACCTGATCTGGCGTGGAGGCATTCTGAACCGTCTGCGCGATGGTGTCCGCGGCCTGAAATGCACTCCTCAAGTCGATGCCTTTGACCTTGTCGACGATCTGGCTGGCGGCGTATTCGGGAGTCGAAGCGTCCGCAGTCTTGAGCGTCTGTTCCACGGCCGGATTCTGGATAACCCAGCTGGTCGTATCGGCCACCGGAACAAGGGTGTTGGCAACGTCTGTCGCCGCCGATTCCATGCTCTCCAGGTCCGGAGCGCCGGACTGCAGCTGCTGCTGCAGGGTCTCAATATTGCCGGCCAATCCCGGAAGATTGACCTTCGAGTAGTCGGACACCAAGGCGTTCTGCAGACCCGTGGTGGTGGGCTGAGCTCCATCGCTCTGCTGCGGACCGGAAGCAGTCGGAGGCTGCGCAAGCACTCGCCCAAGACCTGCGAGCAATCCATCCTTGCCGGCGTTGGTCGAGCAGTAGAGGTCGTCGGGGGCACAGTACGAACGCGTGACTGCGGCAGTCTTTCCGAACCCGCCCGGCCTGGCCCCAGCGATCCCAATGCCGTCGACGGGAGGCCCGACGAGAGTGTTGTCGCCATTCGAATTCTGCCGTGGGTCGGCAACAAGACCGACAGTGATCAACTTCTCTGCCGGGATCGGTCCCTTGTCGTGTCCGATCAACCATGCTAAGTCGCCAGCCACGTCCGCACCCTGGCTGTAGCCGCCGAGTGCGAACAGAGTGTTCGGGCATTGCGTTGCACGAGTCTGCATCACGCGCGCGCCGGCCGCGATGCCAGATGCCTTACTGGTGCCATAGGTCTTGCCCTTGTTGAAGGCGGACGCTTCGTACGCCGGATAGGTGATCTTGATGGAGCTGCCGAACAGCTGGGAAAGAGGATCGGTGACCTTCTTGAGCAGACCCTTCGCGACGTCAGGATTAGCGGTCGAGTCCGTTTCGAACGTTCCCGGCATCATCACCACTTCCACTGCCGGGCAGCCCGATGATGCTGGCGCCGCCTCGGCCTGACTTGGCGACACAACCGCGATGAGGGAGGCGAGGAGTGCAGTGAGCAAGGAGGCGACGAGCAGGGGCACCCGGGCGCGAGAGTTGGTGCGACCGTCCTCAGAAGTTGGTGCGTGAAGGTGCGTCATAAGTGTTCTCTTTTCGTCAGCGATACAGCGCCGGCATGATGACCCGACCGCTGTCGATATGAGTGGTGATGTCGCGGGGGAGAAAGTCAGCGACAGTGAGAGCGACTCTGCTCATTGCATGCGAGGACTCGGCGAGCAGTCCGAGACGAGCGATTGTGGGGTGGGTGAGTGCAGCATCGAATTCTCGCGTCGCTTCGAGGAGCACGGACGTTTCGGTCAGAAGAATCGCCGCCGCGATGAAGACCATGACGGTGAACAGAGGCGCGAGACTACGGGTCATCAGATCGCCGCGGTCGTCGTTGCAGTCCGACGACGACCACGTGCAAACCGGGGTCGAGGAGTCGGCTGGTTGGAGGCGACGACACTTTTGCGAATGCGTGTGACCGCGCGGTAGAGCCGCTGGCGAAGCGCTGCCGGAGTCATCCCAATCTCCGCGGCAATCACGGCCAGGTCGCAATCGGTCTGTTCGAGGTATGCCCGCTGAATCAGGGTGCGATCGAGGTCGTTGATGACCTTCTTTTCGACCGCCCACGTGAGCAGAGCCGGAGCAGAGATATCCGCTTCCGGCTCGTTCTCAGCACTGTCGGACTCGTCCATGACATCGGAGGCGGGGATCTCCTGGGCGAAGGTTTCCTCGCGCGTGATCTTCTTCAGCGTGTGCAGGAAGAGTGCCGCGTAGACGTTCGCACCGGAGGGCCTGTAGGTGGCGATCAGTGACATGAACGTGGCCACAGTGGAGGCCGCTCTCTCATCGCACGCGTGATACCGATCGTGCCCACTGACCCGTGCGTGGCGCGTCAGGGAGATGAGCTTGCCGAGCATCAGCTGCAGTAGCGCTCGCCCGGCAAGGGAGCTTCCTTCCTGATGCAGTGTCAGCAGCGCCAGAAGCACGCCATCACGATCTCGGCGGTGCGCCGCGGCGAGATCGTTGAGATCGGCGACCTCACGGAGCGCGTCCTGGCTCACCGACCACGTCAAGACTTCGGCGGCGGCTGCGGGGCGAGCGCAGAGGTACATCCACTCGGTGTTCAAGCGGCTGTACAGATTGCTCTGCGCGGTGCTGCGAACAGGCGTTGCCGATGAAGCTGTGGTGGCGGTGGGTGCGTGGGTGGACGTTTCCACGATCGGTCTCCTCTGGGCGCGGGCGAGGTGGTCTCGCGCCCAGTACAGCAACCAGATATTGCCTCTGAACTGCGTGTTTGTTGTTGCCGGAGGGGTCGTCGTTATTGCCAAGGCGTTGTTGCCGCGACGGTCCCGGCTGTGCGGCGGTGGGCAGGGAGTGCCCCTCACGTGCGCTCATTCGGCTGAGGCAATAACCCCTTGGCGACTGCAGAAAAAACTTCAAAAAAGTTTCGCGAGCGATGTCACTCAAGCTCCCGGACCCGGATCTTCCTCCAAATAGAAGCCCACTTTTTCTGTGTGGCGCTCTTCCACACCCCAGTCGCCAGGAGGACCGGATGCACGAGCTCGACAACTCGATGCAAGCCCAGCTGCACGATCTCGGCTACGTGCACGCCGTCACCGAGGAGATCCGCCGAGTCGCGGCAGCCCTGGCGGTGAACCCTCTCGATGAAGAGGCGAGCACTTCGCTGTGGCTGTTGGTGTTCGTCGAAGCGCCAGCCGCGCGCGCCGCGCTGTCGCGGGCGTCCGCCTTCGACATCGCGGATTCCGTCCCCGATTGCACAACGTCCGACCCGACGACAGAAGCCGGCATCCGATGAACATCGACCTCGCGAAAATCAACAACGTCGGCCGCAGCCCCAAGAGCAAGACCGATCCCGCGACCGAAAATGGCGCCGACTCCGTTGTCGACGAAGCCGAGGAATTGGCGCGCGCGGAGCGTGAACAGTGGGGCCTTCGGCAGGTGTGGACCACCCGACTTCTCAAGGCAGGAATCCTCGCCGCACTCGGCGCCGGAATAGTGGCCCTGATCCTCGTCGTCTTCGGATCCTCGCCCACCCCGAACCTCACCGACAACGCCACCAAGGACACCGCAGACGTCGACACAATCGGTCAAGCGAAAGCCGAAGATCTTGCTCGGCAATTCGTCGTTGCCTGGCTCCAGGCATCGCGTGGCAATGAACAAGAACTCGATCATTTCGTCTCGGGAAACCCCAGCCTTCCGACCGCGCCGTTGTTTGCCGCGACTGATCCGGCCGTCGCGTCGATCGACTACGAGCAGAAATCACGGACATACGCGGTGACGGTCTCGGTGTCAGTTCGAGCCGCCTCGGACGCGAATGCGCCCACAGTTCGTCGCTACCTTCAGGTCCCGGTTGTGGTCACCGAAGCGGGCGTGAGGGCCGCCGCACTCCCCGCCGAAGTAGCTGAACCGTCGACCTCGATCGACGTCAAACTCGGCTACAAGTACCGGGTCGCCAACCATCCCATCGCCACGTCCGCGCACGAGTTCCTGTCCGCGATGTTGACCGGCAACGGGGAAGTAGCCCGCTATCTCACGCCGGGGATTTCGATCGCCCCGATTGTCCCGGCGCCGTATCGCAGCGTGGCAATCACCGATGTCTATTCGTCGGAAGACCTGAGTGCTGCCAGTGCATCGGCACCGCTGCCCGACGGCGATGTTGTGCGCCTCCTGGTAACGGCAGCACAGAAAGTCACCGAGGTCGATTCGGTCAGTGGGCAGTACGCGCTGACGATGACATCCCGCGGCGGCCGGTGGGAGGTCAGCGCAATTGACGCAACGCCGCTATACCCGCCGGCGGCACCCCGAACACCATCCTCGTCAACGACCACACCGAGCTCGACCACACCAAGTGCGGGGGCCCCGGAGTCCGCATCATCTGATTCAGGACAGCTTCCCGCATCGTCTGATTCAGGTCAGACCCCCGCACTTTCAGTGCCGACTGCCGGCGATGTGCCGTTGTTTTCCCTGTCAGGAACCGATCCTCATTCATCCGGAAGGTAACCCATCATGTCCATCACGCTCGCAGCCACCGATCCCAACAACGCGGTCCTCGCCGCAGGGCTTTTCGACAAGGCGCAGGAGTTCACCAGCAACGGCAAGCTGCTCCTCCAGTCGGCCGCCGGCTGCCTCGTTTTGTTCTTCCTTCTCAAGAATCTGATGGCCTCATTCACAGTTGCCCGACTCATCACATCCGCGCTCATCGGCGGTGCCGCACTGTGGGTCGTCTTCAACATGGACGTCCTGAAGGACTCGACAGGTGAGGAGTTGGAGAGCGCTCCCGCCGCGGTGCACATCGTGGCCGAGCCGAGTTCCGGCTTAGACCTTCCCGTGTGATCTCCGCTCGTTCGCACCGGCTGAAAGACGCCTTGTCAGCACTGACCTCATTGCGCCACCGACCTCTACAAGGAGGGCTCCAATGGTCGATGTAGCTAGCACCGCGGAAGCGGGTTCGCGGCTTCGCCGGCATGAAGTCACGAGTGGCCCGGTGCTGCGATGAGCGACGAGCGCACCACCGGGGAAGTCATCAAGAACTTCACCCGCGCTCGCAAGGTGCCGCAGCTGATCGGGCGTACACCTGACGGAAAGAAGCTGCCGTTCGGTCCCTATACCGTTCCGCAGGCCGTCAGCGGCGCCATCGTCGGTGGGCTCCTGTGGCTCCTGCATCCACTGTGGCTCCGGGACAGCATTACCTGGAACGTCGGATTCTTCGCCTTCTCGTCACTGGGCACCGTCTTTGTCGTCGGCAAACTCCGGTTTGCCGGCCGGAGCCCCGCCTCAGTGGCACAGGGAATCTGCGCCGCAGCCTTCGCGCCGGCCGGTGCCAAGATCCAGATCAACGGCCGCCGGGTGACAATCCGGCCACCCCACCTCGTGCGTCCCAGTGGCTACATCACTGCCGACCCCACGGCCGCCGAACTCAGCGCCACGGCCAGCCCGCAGGCCGCGCACATCGCCACCGCCGAGGTCACCGAAACCGCATCGGCGGAACCTGTCGCACCACGACCGCAGACCTCCGCGCCGGTGCCCACACCGGCAAGCGGGCCAACCCATCGCGCCAGCCGATCGAGCGTCAAGGAACTCCTCGCTCTGGCTGCTGCAGGCACCTCCGAGTAGAAAGCACCGCCACTATGGAACAGCCGACACTGTCAATGGCCGCGAACATCCGGTGGACGAAGTCCGGCGTTGTCTGGGCGGACTACGTGCTCACCGGCATCGACTACGGTTACCGCCCCGACGTGGACAAGCGCAATGCTCGGACCCTGCACACGATGCTCGTCCGCGCCCTGCCGGGCGAGTCACTGTTGATGGGCATCGCAGCATCGTTGAGCGCCGAAGCCATCGTTTCCCGAATGACCGAAGGCGTCGATCTCGATGCACACCCGGACTGGGCAACCGAATGCGAAGCGACTCTCGACTCGATCGAGCTATACCGCCCAGGCCAGCGGATCTACTGGCTGAGCATTCCGCTGACCACACCCAAGGTCGTCGATCAGGTCAAGGCCGCGGCTCATTCGGCCTGGACCACACTCTCCGACTACATCGGGCTGCCGCGGACCGCAATTGACGATGACGAGATCCGGGCCCGGGTCCGGCAGGCCAACCGGATCATGGCCGACATCCCCGGTGTCTTCGATGCGCAACCTGCCACTCCCGCTCAGATGGTGTGGCTGTGGCAGCACGCGATGACGCGCGGACTGCATGTCGACCCTGACCTGCCCGACGCAGCCGTGACGCCAGGAGCAAAGTCAGGTGCCGCCCTGTCCGCATGCCGGATAGACGAGGGCGCCCAATCGGATCGAGAGAAGGCCTCGGGTTGGCGAGGCAAGGTCCCGACGTTCAGTCGGGTCCTGAAAGTCGACCAGCCATACGAAATCGTCGACCACCCTGCCTCCTACCAAGTGCTCCTCGCGCTCGCTGACACCCCCGCCGGTGGCGTCTTTTTCCCCGGCTCGGAGTTCTTCACCCTCGCTGACGACTTCGGCGATATCGATGTCGATTTCGCGGTACGGCTCAAGGTCACCGCCGGTGCCGATGTCATGCGAGCGAACAAGCGCGCGCTCGAGAACCTGAAGGAGCAGTACGAACAGCGGGAAGGAGAGTTGGCCGGCGGCCAAGGTGTTCTCGACCTCGCTGCCGCCGCGTTGACCGAATACACCTCGTTGCTCGAGACGAACCGCGATGAGGTCGAGGTTGCCTGGACGGCGTTGTTCGCGGTAGGAGCTGATTCCGAGGAGCGTGCACTCGCTGATGCGAAGGCATTGGTGAAAGCGTTCGAACAGCAGGAATACAAGGTGGTCGCGCCGGTCGGCTACCAGGAAGACCTGTGGTGGGCGATGTTGCCTGGCGTTCCCACCTCGAAGATCGTCCGCGAGTTCGCGCAGATCACCACGTCGACGCATTTCGCGGCGTACATGCCGTTCATTCGCAACGATCTCGGCGATGGCAGCGGTCCGCTGTTGGCACTGAACATCACCACCTCTCGGATCGGTGTGGTTCACCACGACGTCGCCGGAAAGTCCCTGCGCGACCAGTCCGGATCCTTCGCGGTCACCGGTGAGCTCGGATCGGGCAAGTCGGTCACCATGAAGGTGATCGCCGGCCAGGTCGTCGACTGCGGGGGGCAGGTCATCGGTATCGACCAAAGCGATCTCGGCGAGTACGCCAACTGGGCCCGCGCCGTCACCGAGGCAGTCGTGGTCGACCTCGTCGAACCCGAATACAGCATGGATCCACTGAGGATCTTCGAGGCCGGACTCGCAGCAGAAATGGCCCAGTCCGTGTTGTTGACACTGCTCCGGATCCAGCCATCCTCAGACCTGGGCATCGCATTGGCGAAGGTGCTCGAGCCCGAGTACCGCGCAGAGCACCCCTACCAGGGTTTGGGCGAGCTGACCGAACACCTCCTGTCCGGTGCTTGCCCGATCGCCCACGCCCAAGATCTCGGCGAAGCGATGAACGTCTACGCCCGCCGCACCTACGCGGCGGCACTGTTCGGCAAAGATCTACCCCCGCTGCCCATTACTGCTCCCGGCATCATTTTCCGCACCCACAAGGTCGACTTGCCGACCCAGCTGCAGACCGAGAAACAGCACCTCTACGAGAACCTGCCGCTGGAGAAGCGGTTCGGTCACGCGGTGTACACCCTGATAGCGAAGGTCGCCCGCGGACAGTGCTTCGCCGACCCCGACCAGATGGCGTTGTTCCTCGTCGACGAGGCACACCACCTCCTGGGCGCCGACGACGGAGTCGACATCGTCGAGGACTTCGTGCTGCAGGGCCGCAAGTCCTCTGCCGCGGTGGGACTCGGCGACCAGGACTGCGCGTTCGGCACCCCGAAGCTGCGCGGACTGATCAAGACCCGCATCGCGCACCGTCATACAGACGAAACCCTCGCCAAGCGCGCCATTGAATGGCTCGGCCTCGACCCGGACGACTACGGACTGGTCAAGCAATACATGGAGCAGACAGCTCCGGTAACCGGAAAAGACAAGTACGTCGAACCTCACCGCCGCGGTGAAGGTTACATGCGCGATGGCAGCGGAAACGTCGGTCGTATCAAGACGCTGCTGCCGGCAACCGAGTCTCGCCGAATTGCAGTGTCGACCACTCCGAAGGACAACAAGCTGGTGAAAGCATGACCGCGGCCGCGGCGTCCTCCCGTGAACGGGAGGTGGTCGGCACCCCCGAACCCCGGGAGTATTTCAGTGTCCGCGCCGCGGCCAAACGCTCACTGCTGTGGCTTGTCACCGCATGGATTCCGCAATCCTGGCTGACCGCACTGATCCACCTGACCCGTCCAGTAACCCGCTGGCTGTGGGCACGCTGGTGGAGCCGGCTACTCATCCGCCTCATCGCCGGCTGGCACGCGGCCGGCGCCCTCTTGATGATCGTGGCCACCCCGGCTCTCGCCGATCCCGCCGGCGGCGGCGGTGCGAGCCCGTTCTTCGCCTGGATGAATCTGAAAGATTCGCACGGCATCGACGCGTGGGGCTACTTCCTGTCCATCGACAAAGGCAACGCCTCGGTGGGCGGCGGCTGGCGCATGATCTGGGCGTACATCATCACCCTCGAATACGAGGTCTTCCGCTTCCTGATGGCAACGGCCATCTGGTTCATCACCTGGGTGCTCTCGTTCGAATGGCTCGAGCTGATCCTCACGCCCGTGCGCACCATCGCCGACTCGGTCACCTCCATCACCGACCAGTTCGCGCTGACCCCGCTGATGCTCACAGTCGCCGGACTCAGCGTCGCCATCTGGATCATCCGCGGCCGATTCTCCACCGGAATCTACGAGCTCCTCATGTCCTGCGTCATCGCGGCCGCGGCCGTGGGCGTTCTCTCGAACCCGGTCGATCGCGTCCTCGGGGACGACGGACTGGTGCTGTCGGCGCGAAATGCGGGCCTGGAAGTCGCCTCAGGGCTCGCGAACGGCGGTGATACCAGCGGAAACCCGCAGACCGAGATCGAAACGATCGAATCGAAACTCATCGATACGTTCATCCGCCAACCGACCCAATTGATCAACTTCGGAGTCGTTCTCGATGCCCCGGAAAACAACGGGAAATGCGTCAAAGAGTTCGACGCCGCGTACCTCGCGAAGCCCAAGGAGCCTGGACTTGCGGACAAAGCGCAGGACGTCGTCTCCGAGATCGCCCCTGGGGCAGGCGTAGCCCTTGACCTGATCAATCCCGACGCGAAACCGGAAGACCGCGTCAAAGATGCCATCGCCAAATGTGAGGGGGAGGACGGGCCGATGAAGGCCTATGCCGACAACCCCGGTCCCGGACAAGCAATGGGCCTGTTTTTCCTGATCTTCGCCGGCGCACTCCTCATGGCCTTCGCGATCTACCTCGCCGGCCGATTGATCATCGCCGCAGGTGTCTCGATCGGCAATGCCATCAAATCGATACCAGGAGTCGTCCTCGCCATCGCACCCTCGATGCGCGGGCAGTTCTGGCGGACCATTGCCAACGTCGCAATGGCGTTGCTGCAGATGATCTTCGCCATCGTCTTCCTCGTCGGATACGTCATGGTCGTCGAGGATCTCTTCGCTGCAGACGAATCGAACCTGATCCGCACGGTGTTCTTCGTCGACATCTTCCTGGTCACCGCACTTCTCCTCTTCCGCCGAGCGGTCAAGGGCATGAAGCGAATGTCGGACAACCTGGGAACAATGCTGGCTAAACGGCCCAACGCCGCACCGACCGCCATTAGTCGCTCAACGCCCACCACAGCGCGCGACATCGCTGCGATGGCCGCCAACGGACGCCACATGTACCAGGGCGGAAAGGCCGTGGTGAAGGGGGCAGGAGCACTAGCGAAGAAGTCCGGCACTGCCGCGGCAACGACCGGAAAAGTCGCAGCCGGAGCCACGTCGACCGCAGCAACCGGCGGGGCAGCTGCAGTGCTGGTTGCCGGACGGGTCCTCTCCTCGACGGCGAAGCGAGCGAAGAACAAGGTCGACTCGATCACCGATCCCGACAGCTACCCAAAGCCCACCTCAGGCACGGTCGGTGCCCAGACCAGTCGTGGAACCGCCGCTACGAACGCTGCTGCCGACGCTGTCCGGAGTCGACTGTCGAAAACGGCGGTGTCGGACAAGGCCGGCATCACGCACCCCATCGGGGTCGCCCCGTCATTGCCGGTCCCCAACCCTGGCCAGGTCCGCGCCTCGGCCACGACGACCAGTAGCCCTGACGGTCGCCGATTCCGCGAATTCACCACCACATCTGGGGCGCCGGTGATGTTGCCGACTACACCGAGCCGCACCCCGCGACCAGCCAGACCCGCCTCTCCTGAAACAGGGATCCCCAACGGTTCAGGGTCGAAGACTGCTCAGCTGCTCGCTGCCGCCGCGCAATCCGGATCCGCGCCGGCAGTCAAGCCGAGCGCACTGGCCCACCGAGCTCGCTGATGACGCTCCTCGACACACCACCGTCGACCCCGGACACACAGGAAGGCAGCTCGAAGAAGTGGTGGTGGCTGCTCGCCGGCATACCCGCCTTCGCCATGGTCATCATGATGGCTCCGATACTGGTCATCCTCGCGACGACCGGTAGTGACACGAACTGCGGTCAACCTGTGCCAGACGCCGGGGACGGCAGCCTCATGGGAATCAAGCCCGGATCCCTTGCGGTCCCGATGGCCGAAGGCACCTACACAATCAGCTCACCCTTCGGTATGCGCGAGACAGGCATGCACGACGGCCAGGACTACGCAGCACCACTGGACACCCCGTTCTACGCCGCCGGTGACGGCGAAGTCATCGCCGCAGAGCCCGCCGCCGGCTACGGACACTGGATTCGGATCCGGCACACCATCGAGGGCCAGGTCGTCGAATCCCTATACGGGCACATGCAGGCGACCGGGGTCCTCGTCCACACCGGAGACAAGGTCACAGCGGGCCAACTGATCGGCAAGGTGGGCAGCGAAGGACAGTCGAGCGGACCGCATCTTCACTTCGGCATCTACCCCGGAGGCTGGTCACTGGGCGGCGGAGTAGATCCCATTCCGTGGCTCAAACAACAAGGAACCATCTCGCCCAATGGAGGACCAGCAGCAGAGCTGGTCGCACATACCGATTCCACCGGTGGCGATCTACCACCGCTGCCCGCCGACAAAGGCAGCGAAGCGCACATGCAGGTCGACTCCATCCGCGTCATGCGCACAATCGCGGCGGCCTTCCCCGAGATCACCACCATCGGCGGATGGCGCCCCACCGGCGACGTCGCCCAGGACCACCCCGACGGCCGCGCGGTCGACATCATGATTCCCGACTCCGCGAGCGCCCAAGGGAAGGCGCTCGGCGACAAGATCGCCCTGTACCTCCAACAGAACACAGTGGCCCTCGACGTCGAGTACCTGATCTGGCAACAGCGCTACTGGGATGGCACCGGTGACTGGTCGCTGATGGAGGACCGCCACGGCTACACCGCACACCACTTCGACCACGTGCACGTCACCACCGTCGGCGGCGGGATGCCGACCGCCGACACCCACTACCGCAGTGTTCCGGGCGCAACGACCACCACCGGGCCGTGCCCGACAGAAGTCGGTGATCAGACCGAGCTCGCCCCTGGCAGCATCCCGCCGCAATACACCAACGCAGTCTCGGCCGCTGGTTCACTGTGCCCCGAGGTGAGCCCGGTTCTGGTTGCCGGCATCGTCCAGCAAGAGTCCGGGTTCAACGAAAACGCCGTCAGCAAGGGCGATGGCGTAAACCAGGGCGGCGCCGAAGGACTGAGTCAGTTCATGCCCGACACCTGGAAGGCCTTCGGTACCGATTCCGGTCTCGATCGAAGCGGAAAAGCGGAACCACCGAACGCTGCCGACCCGTTCAATCCGTACGACGCGATCGCCTCGGAAGGGCGCTATCTCTGCCACATCGCCGACTACCTTCGACCGCATCACGACAGTGGAGCCGTCAAGGGCGACTTCACCGATCTGATCATCGCCGCCTACAACGGCGGGGAGGGTGCCGTCGTCACCTACGGCGGGATTCCGCCATTCGGCCAGACCCAGGCATACGTGCCGGCCGTGCGTGAGCACATGAAGAAGTTGGCGGCCTGACACTCGCTCGGACGTTATTGCCCGGCGCCCGGCACAGGGCCGGCCACCCACCCACCGCTCGGTAGTAGTGGAAGTGTGCACTCGGGCAGGGTGAGGCGAATTCATGCCCGTCCCGGGTGAAGTCCGACCCCTTGGCAATAAGGGGTAAGTGGTCCCGACTCGGGATCAGCGCAGACGTTCAGAGACACGAAAAACCCCCTAGCGGGGGTGTTTTCGCGAGGAGGACTTGGCAGGTCCTCCGCTTATGGCCTTGGCCGGGCCGTCACTTTTCTCCGAGGTGAGTGTCGAAAGTTGGCGCTTTCTGAAACTCATGAAACTCGTACTGCATCCCAGGCCCAGGGTAACTGACTGGTGCCGGGCCAGCAGTGTTACTCGGACTGGAGGAGAACCATTTCTTCCGCCCCTGCCGCGAGCGAGCGGCAACGCCGAGCTGTTCGTTCAGAGGAGCACTGTCGGCTGAACCCGTACCGGATGCCGACGGTGGCGGGACGGCGTTGGGACGGGTTCGCGATCGGTGTGCGAGACCAGCGAGATCAGTGGCATGGCGCCAAGGACAGGTACGCAAGCGAGGCTCTAGGAACGATCAACACGCGTGAGATGGGTTGTTGCCTGAGCGGGAATATACCCTTACGCGGGGGCTTCGCTCCGATCCATGCTCTCTTCGTTGCGCTGGTCGGAGCGTAACCCACGTGTCAAGGGGGTGGTGGGTGTAAACCGGGTGTCCTGGCTCGGTGAAGGTGGCGACGACTCAGTGAATCTGGCGAGTGTGGCGGTCTATCTGGCGGACGGCTCAGCGAACCTGGCGAATCCGAGTGGCGATCGGAAATGAATCGAGGCACCGAGTTCCATGCTCGCCACGTTCTTTGAGTCCGAAGTTGTCGCGGGGACTAAATAGACCTGGCGAACAGCAGGTGCGGCCTCTGTGATCTCGCCAGATGCACTGTGTCGGGACACCGGGGTGTCCAGGCTCGGTATGTCTGATGCCGACTCAGCAGATCTGATGCGCCCGACGGTCGATCTGATGCCTGGCTCAGCGAATCTGATTCGAGGTCACCCAGGTCACGGCCGACGCCCTCGTGCGTCGGACCTGCCGACCGAGTGGCATTGGACGGGCGGCACGCCAGCAGATTCCACGCGCATCAGATTCAATGAGTCGAAGTACAACATTGCGACTCAGACAATCTGATGCACCGCAGGTCGCCGGCATCAGATTCATTGAGCCAGGACACGGGGATTGCCGTACCGGCATGGCGGTGTCGCAAGGTCGGGTCAATGGGATGAGGATGGGACGCCTCCCAGAGGACTCCAACATGAGGCGATGAGCGCTGTGGAGCGAGCACGGACCAGAAAACTTGGCCAGCGCGTGTCACACAAGCTCCCTTACCGGGATCTTCCTCCGAGTAGGAGAGATCAATCAGCGGCGAGGTGGTGTGCTCGCTCGTGCAGGAGGGAGCAGCGTGGAAATGCGAACTGCGAACGCAAGGTGGCCGCGGCACGGATCGGAAGTTGGATACGCGGAGTCAGGAAGTACGAATCGGCGAGCGGAAGGCAATCGCGGTGCCGGCACGCTCGTGATCTCCTCGGCGACTGGTGAAGGCGAGGCCTGGCGATGACAACCACACCTCCGCAGCAAAGTGGTGCGCGGTTCGCACGCTCTCCCCGAATCAGTTCCTTGCCCCCGCGGCCGCACACCTGGCTTCGCGACAGTTTCTGTTTGGGTACCACCGCGGTCGGTGCCAGCGCCGCCGCTCCTCTGTTCGGATACAGCGCCCTCGCGATGCCCGCCGCGGCGGGCTTGTCGATCGCTGCCGTCTACGCCGGAGTAGCCGGCAAACGTAAGCAGCTTCGCGATGTCGACGTCGACGAGGTGATCGAAAGGCTGTGCCCGATCGTGGGGCTGCCGGAGGCCACCCGGGCGGTGCTGTCGACGTCGAAATGGAGTCGTGGATGGCCGGGACTTCCGGGGAAACTCACCGTGCACTACGACTCGACACAGGCACTGAATGACGAGACGTGGCTCGCTGATATCTGCGGGGTCTTCGAAGATCAAGGGTGGGGTTTCTTCGAACTCGACAAGCACGACCCCGCCCGCCGGCGCCTGATCTTCACGCCCGCTGCCGAGCCGGAACGAGAAGTCTCCGACAGCGACCAGGTTGTGCGCGCGAAGCGGATCATCGCCCAGCTGTTGGGCCCGACCGCGACCGTAACCGCGATCGACGTCGCCGCCGAAACCGGCGAAGTGACCTCAATGGAAGTACGTCACGAACTTGGTCCGAAACTGGAATCGGATGGCTACCGGACCCGCGTCGAACGAGGAATGAGCGCGACGTTGCCCGGTCGCTGGCGAGCACGGTGGAACCTTGAAACTGATTGGGTTCGATTCGAGCAACGCACAGCATTCCCGGACAGTGTCTGGTTGCCGGCACCGGACCTCGACCCCGGTGCCGATCTCCTGGCCAGTTACGACTCGGTGGAAATTCCCTACGGAATCGACGAAGACGGCAACGAGGTTGTGTGGCGGCCGGCGATCGACCCGAACCTGATGCTGATCGGCCCACCCGGAAGCGGTAAGACCGTGACCGCACACAATCTCTTGGTCAACTTCTCGCGACGTGGATGGCCGATCTGGGTCCTCGACGGCAAGTACGTCGAATTCCTGGGATTCCAGGACTGGCCCAACGTACAAGTCGTCGCTACGACCATCGAGCAGCAAGTGGCGTTGGTCCACCGCGCACGCGATCTCATGGAGTTCCGATACCAGAAGATCGTTACCGGCGAGGCGACAGAAGCGGACTTCGAACCAGTACTGGTCTTTCTCGACGAATGGGCGGAGTTCCGCGGCAACGTCGAAGATTGGTACTCCAGGGTCAAACCGAAAGGCGGCGCCCGACAGCCACCGGTGCTCAACATGCTGGCTTCGATGGCACGCAAGGCCCGCACCTCGCGAGTGCATCTAGTCTTCGGAACTCAGCGTCCCGACGCGCAGTACTTCTTCGGCGACATGCGTGACAACTTCGCCATGCGCATCTCCATGGGCCGGCTCTCACCACAAGGGGCGCTCATGATGTGGCAATCACCGACGATCGGTACCAGCGTGCCCCGCAAGTGCCGCGGCCGCGGCACCACCGTCACCGACAACTATCAGCCCATCGAGATCCAGTGCTACCGCGTACCCGACCCGCGCAAGACGCGCGCCGGCACCTTCGAGGCCGATCTGCTCGATACCCTCCGACCCCCGATAACACGCCATCCGCGATTGCTGATCGTCCCACCGGACGAACTTCCGGATATCGACGCCACCGACGACACGTCAGAACCGGCGCCGCAGACATACTTCGACTACATCGAGGCCGAATGGGTACTGGCCAGCGACCGACCCGACCTCGATCCGGTACTCAGAAGAGCGAAGATGACCCACGAAACCGATCGGCGTCTCGCGTCACCGACAGCGCTCCTCGGGCTACTCGGGGGCCGCGCCGAACCCACCAACGAAGCAGCGGTAGAGCTCGACGACTACCGCACCCCGACGGCCGCCGGCGCCACCGATGCCGCCTCGTTCCTCGATCAGCTCTCTGCCCCACAACTCGGTGAATCCTCCGCCGCGTGGGGGGAGTCCTCACGCGCTCGACTAGCCCTGGTCAAAGAGCCAGCAGCAACCGAACCAGAGATACCGGCGGACGGCGGAGCCGAGGTCTTCGACAAACCGGAAGACTCACCTGACACCTACGAGGACCAGTACGGGCCGGTCCGCGATGTTCGCGCTGCCGATGTCGCACTCGGGGACCTGTTGCTGATGGAGGACATCGACGAATGGGTCGTCGTAGACACCGATCCCGAACCGGACATCATCGAAGACTCATTGCTGTCACTGACCTGGCGCAGCGACACCGATGAATTCGGCGACTTCGCCTTACCTGATAGTTCCTACGTATCGATTCGCAAACCCATCCAGGTATCGGGCTGAGCTGGCAACGAGGACGGCTGTCTGCCGCACTCGCCAGGTTGTGCAGTAGCCGGGACGTAGAACCTACGCCCAGCCGATCGGTCCGTCCCCGGATTCTGAACGATCATCTCGTGGAGCTGAAGAACGGACAATTGCCGCGATCCCGGACCGTCTCCGCAATGACCCAGAGCGTTGATCCTCTTGGGTGTCGGATGCAGGGCCCCAGCTATGGCCGATATCTTCAGTCGTCCCCCGTCGTCTTTCATGTAGACGACGGGGCGATCCAAGGGTGGATACTGCGTGGTGGACAGGTCGCTTTCACCGAGATCCACGACGCAGACGCGGCGGCGATGCCACTGCTACTTCCTGGTGTCAGAACTGACAGGCCATCGGCAGGAACGGATCAATCTGGCTAACAGCACTGTTCGCAGTGCGGGCCCAGCGCTCGCGAGTGGCTCGGCTGTGAACAGCCCGGACAAAGACTCGGCGTGAATTACCTCGAGCCATACAGTAGACCAAAGCGGGAAGGCAACCACAGAGGATACGACGGGTGAGGCGACATCCCGTCAGCCCCGGCAACCGAATCCGGCACGCCCTGCGTCGACTGCGGTCGGGCACAGCTGTAAGCGCTGGATATCACGTCGCCATCTCCTGCCAGCGAGCTCCACAGCTCTCCGACACGTATTGCACCGTCACGAGGAGGGTCCAGTCACGAGTTCACAGCTGCTGACACTGACTAAGGGCTTGTGATGAATTAATCTAGCTCAGTTCGGGCGTGTCGTCGGGTGCGGGGTGGAGTGTGTAGTTCCACTCGCCGTGGAACTCGTGGCGCGTCAGGATACCTTGGGTTTCAAGGGCTTTCATCTCCTTGTCGGGGATCTTGACGCCCTTCGGATACTCGGCCTGGTCGAGTTCGGCGCGGACGGTCAGCCCGGTGCTGGTGGTGGTCGCGGCGATGGTCTCGACGATCACCTCGTGACTGGTCAACGGCCGCCCGCGCCAGTTCATCGAGATATGGGAGAACAACCGGTGTTCGATTTTGTTCCACTTGCTGGTGCCCGGCGGCAGGTGGCACACGGTGATCCTTAGGCCGGTGGCTGCGGCGAACTTGGCGAGTTCGGTCTTCCACAGCCGGGTGCGGTACCCATTGGAACCACCACCGTCAGCACTGATCATGAGACGGGAAGCATTGGGGTACATTGGTTTTCCTACTTCATACCACCAGGTTGCGATGGTGTTGACCGCGAACGCGGCGGTGTCGTGGTCGGTGCCCACCGACACCCATCCGGTGTTGGCGCCGACGTCGTACACCCCGTACGGGTTCGCCTTGCCCAGAACGGGGTCGACGAAGTCGTGGACCCTGACCTGTTCCGGTTCGCCGGACGGCCGCCACTCCCGGCCAGCGTTTTTGTAGGCTCCGACGAATGAGGTAGGCCGTCGGGCGTGGCGCCAGCGCAGCTGGACCCGACCCGACGACCCCCTCCCGAACCGGACGTGCTCGCTTTCCGAGCATCACGGCTCTCCAGTGACTACTGCGTGGGTGGCGCGGTTGACTACCCGTTGTGGATCGTGGTGTGGCAGTCGGCGCAGACCACGAGGGTTTTCCTGCGCCGTTTGGCCATGAGTTGGTTCCACACGGGTTGCGGTTGTCCCGGTCTGTGGAGCTCGGCCAGCGCGCGGACGTGGTGGACATCCACCGTGCCGGTTTGCTTGCACAGCTCGCAGCGTCCTGCCTGGAGCCGGGTCACCAGCTCTTTTCGGCGGACGGTGACCGGGCGCGGGATGCGATCGGTCAGGACCGCGTGTTTCTTGCGCCGCAGGGGAATCCCACCGAACCGTGCGATCAGTGGTTGACGGCCTTCGCGCTCGACGCGTGCTTCGAAGCACCTGCGTGGCCCCGACGGTGTGGCGATGGTGGTCTTGTAACGGTCCGCCATCGTGGTCACCGTCGAGTTGTGTTTGCAGGCCAGCGTTTTGAGCATGGAGGTCTTCATTACCCATTCCAGCCGGTTCAGTCGATAGACATCACCGGCCAGCAGGTAGTACTCCACCAATCCCCGGTACTGCGCACCATAGGTCCTGACGATCGTGTGGTCGTCCTCGTTGACCATCCGGTTGCGTCGCTCGGGTTTGCCGAGCTTCAGGAACGGGGCGCATTTGGCTTTGATCACATCACGGGGAACGCGCAGGCCGACAACGCCGTTGACGCTGCGGCCTTTGCCGCCGACCATGTGGTCGGCATGTTGGGTGATGATCTCGTAGCCGAGGAATCTGGCCGCGCCCGTTCGGGCGTGGGTGATCAAGGTCTTCTCGTGCGACAGTTCCAGCTCGAGTTCGTCACGCAGGAACGTCGCCAAACGGATCTTGATTTCCTCTGCTTCAGCCTTGGGTCCGGTGAACCCGAGGAGGTGGTCGTCGCAGTACCGCACGTAACGGAGCCGCCGGAACCCAGTATCTGTCGGGTCCTTGCTCGGCATTCCCCGCATCTGTTTGCGAAGCGCGCGGACCGCTGGGCGGTCCCCGCGCCGACGCAAACGTGCGAGCTGTTTGGCCGCCTCATAGTATTCAGGATTGGATACCCTGGCGTCACCTCGGGTATATTCAGGGATAAGGACTTTCTCGACGAAATTGTCCAGCTTGTGCAGATAAATATTGGACAGGATCGGGGATGCAACCCCGCCCTGTGGTGCGCCACTCAACGTGGCGTGCCATATCCAATCTTCCAGGTATCCGGCTTGCAGCATGTTACGCAGCAACCGAAGGAAACGGCCGTCGTGAATTCTTTCCGCGAGCACGGATAACATGATTTCGTGATCGAGCGATCCGAAACAGTCGGCGATATCGCCTTCAATGAACCATGTGGTGCCGGTCCAGCGCTGCGTTACCTCCGACAGTGCGGTGTGACAGCCACGATTCGGCCGAAACCCATGTGACAGATCGGAGAACTGCGGCTCGTAGTACGCCTCCAAAAGCAGGCGGATTACTTCGCCGACGAGTTTGTCCGACCAGGACGGCAGCCCCAGCGGCCTTTTCTTCCCATTCTTTTTGGGGATGTAGGTGCGCCGGACGGGCTTGAACCGGTAGCGCTCGTGGCGCAACGCATCGATGATGCGCCCGATCTTGCCCAGAGACATGCCATCGACGGTCTCGCCGTCGGGTCCGGGCGTCATTGCCCCCTTGTTGGAGTACAGACGCCCGTAGGCGAGCAGATACCACTGCGGGTTGAACAGTTGACGATAGAGTCGTTCCAGCGGCAAGCCGCGCCTTCCGCGTTCACGCAGGACACCCAGCACCGTTTCGGCTTCACGCATCACGCGTACCTCCCGGCCCTCGGGCATCCGATCACCTGGCCCACTTGGCCCTGTGGACGGCTTTCCCGTCCCGGAACTTGTCAAGGGAGTTGAGTCCAGCGGGTGTTAAGCGGCTGACGTTTCGGCCTCCATGGTGTTTTCGGAATCGTCGGCTGGCTGGTTGATCCAGACGGCGTCGGGCAGGTCCAGGATCTTCGG
>RRBB01000123.1:0-31873 GCA_006543605.1 Rhodococcus sp. WS4 | reverse complement strand
CTCCTGGGTCGAGGATGTCTTGGAGGACGCCCTCTTCTACCGGAGCTCCGCTACCCATTCGCGCACGACACGCCCAAGACCCGCATTCTTGACCGCCAGCCGTCCCCGTTAACTACACGGCTTTGGGCCTAGCGGGCCAACTTGTGTAGGTCGCCACCGGCGGCGGCGGACGCTCACGGGAGGTTCCAGGTGCCGGCACCGAGGATCGCAGTCACTGTGCCTGGTATGTGGGGCAAGCCGTTGAGGGTCAAGGCCGCAACCAGCGTTCCCGACCCGGTGATCACTGGATTTGCCATCCATGTCGGGATCACGGTGGCGGCGGCTCCCGTCGTCAGGTTGCGCCAGTGCACGGTGCAGAAGCATAAGCCGACGAACTCGGTGATACCCGGTGCCTGCGGGTCGGTGCGCACCGTGACGTGCGAGTAGACGAGGCTGAGGAAACCGGTGGGAAGGCCTTTGCGAGCCATTCGCGGCGTCTGAGTAGTGCGGTTGGAGTGGTGACCCCGTGGTTAGGCTCAGCGGATGGGGGTACCCGACCTGAACGCTGCCCGCGATGCTCACCGGCTCGCGGCGGCCAGGCTCTCTCGTCGGCTCCCCCTTCCGACCCGAGAACCGTTCGTCATCCGCGACGCGGGAGTTGGCAGTGCAAACCCCTCGTCCCGCAGCCGCGGATGACCCGTGGAACCCCGGAACTCTCATCGTTGCCGCAACTTCGGGGCATCGTCGCGTTTCGCGATCCCTAGCGGAACCACCCTGATACACGCTGCATCACCACGACCTTGCCGTAAGTGTCCTGCACCGACTGCTCCCGGCGCTTCCGAATCCCGGCCGACGGGTTCAGCCCAGGGCGAGTTCGGGCGCGGTGGCCAGATATTCGATCTGCTCCAACGTCACCGGCACGGTGGAACCCGCGATGGGTCTGGTGCTGATGATGACCTGTTGGGTGGAGGGGAGGGTGATCGAGAAGTAGGCGCTGCCACCGTTGGCGGGGTAGACGGCGCGGGTGACGGTCGACCCGTCCGGCAACGTGGTGGTCTTCCGGTCCGGATCGATCTCGTTCAGGTACTCGTCCTGCGGTGACGGCCCGGTTCGGCCGCTGACGACGGCGATGTCGAGGCGCCCGGCCCCGGCGGCCGATACCACGGTGACCACCTCGCAGGCGTTGTCCTTGCCGAAGTCGGTCAACCGGAGCGATCCGATCGGCCGATCCAGGGTGACTTCGTTGTTGCCCGGCATGCTCGCCCACCGGGCTCCGAGCGCCCGGTCGAGCCGGGCTACCTTCTCGTGGGTCAGCTCCGGCCCGTTCCCATCGGTGGCGGCCCCGCAGGACGGCATCAGCGGCACGGCCGGGATAACCGGCGCCGTCACCGTCAATGCCGGAGTGGTCGCGATCGCGGTCAACTCGTCGAGGGTCAGCGGGATGTGTCCGCTGTGCCGGGTGCCCGCCCTCGGGTCGCTGTTGTCGGCGTCGCTCGCCGTGGCCACGACCCGGGTGCCGTCTGGAAGGTACGCGACGACAGTGCGTTCGAGTGTGCGGACCCCGTTGATCTCGAACCAGGTGTCCAACGAGTCGAGAACCGTACCGTCCGAGCGGGTGCCGCGTCGATCCAACGCCCCTGCCACACATGGCAGGACGGGCCGGTTCCAGGCCCGGACATCGACCGACAACGTTCCGAGGTGCCCCTCTCGAACGACCGAGCCGCGGGCGTTGGTCGACCCACTGAACAGGTCCGCGTCCCCCTCCAGCGGGAACTCGGACGCGTCGTAATCGCTGATCGGCTCGAACTCCAGGGACTGGCGTGGACTGGCGAAGACCAACTCCACCGCGCTAGGTAGCGCACCGACGACGGCCTGCGTCATCGCCGCCGCCTTCGCCCCCGAGAACCACGGATACATCGGGTTGTCGTACTCCTGCGACCCGACGGTGGCGACATTGACGCGTTCAGGCTCAGAGGGCGGTTCGACCACATCACACCCCGGTATCTGCGTCGGGTACCGCGCGGGTTCGAGAACGTAGGAGTACTCGCGGTCTGCGACCGGCTCACCGGTCCCCGGGTCGTTCAGCAGGCCGGCCATCACGGTTCCGGCCGCGACGGTCGAGAGGATGACGACAACGTCGAACCATGTTCTGTCGCGCCATCTCCGGGCCCCGTCCTCGACCACAATCGCCCCCTCATCGAGTCGATACTCACGGTAACCCAACGCAGACTTGCCCCTGCGCCAAAGTTCGGTCGCCGCTCTATCCGATCGACCCCGAGGGCCGGTCAGACCCCCTGGCTTGGGGATCCCACCGTCCAACTAGCTCGGCCACCCCGGCGTCTATCGGCCGCGCAGTCCGATCGGGTTGCCGTCAGCGTCGGCGAGCACGCAAATCCGTGCCTCGGGTGCGACTTGACGCGGGGCGCTGCGCTCGGTTGCGCCGGCGGCAATCAGGGTTTCGCGGGTCGCGTCGAGATCCTCGACGTCGGCGAAGGCAACCGGTCCGGCGGTCTCGTCACCGGGATTCAGGGCGACTTCGAAGCCGTCCACGTTGTACCCGACGTAGTAGGACTCGTCGGTGTGGGGCGCGCCGAGCAGCGCGGTGTAGACAGCCTTGGCGGCACACAGGTCGGATACGGGGATCACCAGGCTGCGGATTGTGGGGCTCATGTTCGTCTCCTCGAGGCTACGGCGGTCATCGGCAACCGCTTCTTCGTCGATGCCGACCACGCTATGTGCGGCTCGGTGACCGGCGCTTCTCGATTCCTGACCGATCTGTAAGAGATGCGTCTCAGCCTATCGACGCGCACAGGTTTCAGGACCGGGACTCCGGGCGGGATCCCCTCCGTCGGGCGGCGCCTGCTTGATCACGTCGCGAGCCGACTGTCGCTCTGGGGTGGAGCATTGCCCCGTGAGGTCAGCGCTCGGGGTGAGCGGTGGCGTAGGCCTCCCTGATTTCGGCGCGCAGCCGTCCGCGGTCGGAGACGGGAAGGCCTTGGCCGCGGGCCCAGGCTCGCACTTCGGCAGTGGGCGGTGTAGGTGCGGAGGCGTGATCGTTGCCTGCGGTGGGGGCGTCGCCGGCCGTCGTGTCACTGTCGGTGTCCGCTACGTCGCCGGGGCCCGCATCAACGACGCGTTCGGACGTAGCGGCCGGCGGGCTCGGTCTCGTCGCACGCCCACGGCGCCTCAGCGCACCCGCGACGCCGAGGACGCCCTTTCCGACGTCGGTGGCGGTGGTCTCGCCGCCGTCGACGAGGTGTCCGACAGTGTCGGCGACGACGTCTCCGCCCGTGTCCGCGGTGTCTTCAATCTTTTGCGCCGCCTGGAGGACCTCGCCACTGCCGCCGGCGGCCAGGCGATCCTTGTCGGCGTCGATCCGGGCGGTGCCGGCGGTCATGGCCGCCACCCTCACCGATTCGAGGAGTTGACTGCGCACCGATTCGTCGAGGGCCGCGAATTCGGGTGCTGATTGGAGCAGCTTCGTGGCGTGGTCGACCATCTCCTGCGGGCTGCCGGCGAGGCGTCCGGCGCTCGCGGCGGCGAGCATCATGCCCGGCTTCGTGTGGCGGGTTCGGCCCAGCCGATAGCCCACGATCACCGCAATCGCGACCTGCAGTGTGGTCATCATCGCCGACTCCCACGCATGGATTTGACTGTGCGCGCTACTCAGATCGACTACCCCGGACCGCGCACGCTCAATCGACTGAATGCGGTAGTGACCGGGCATTCGGCATTCGGCATGCGGCCGAGACCGCGCAGAGCTGGGCGGTCGCGCTGTGCTGCAGTTGACGGAAAGCAGCGAATGTCCTGCCCGCGCGGGTCGAATCCGCGGGTGTGGAATGGGCAAGCGCGCTCCAACGCGCCACACCGAAGGCCGCGACCGCCGGCAACGTCGGGTCCAGTCGACATGCCTCCGTGTCAGTGGAGTTGGCACATTTCTGTCGGCACACACCAACGGCGCAGAGTACGCGCCGGCGGCGAGTAGGCACCGACAAGCCAGCGCGCAGCCCAGGCATGACACCGGTCCCGCCGTGGCTACGCTGACAACGCACATGGCGACAAGTATGGGAGGACCTGTGAGGCGCCTGACCGGTCGGTGGCGGATCGTGGAGATGGACCTGTGGGACCGCAAGGCTATCGACCTGGTCGAGCCTGGCTTCATCGATTTCGCGGGTAACGGGACCGGTCAGTTCGGCTTCATCGCAGTCCGTGGCTGGATGGACTGCCGGACCACCGACCGCAACGGCCGCCCTGTAGTGGAGTTCAGTTGGGACGGCGACGACGAAGGCGACCAAGTCAGCGGGCGCGGCTGGGCCGTCCTGGTGGATGACGCGACGATCGAGGGGCACCTGTTCATCCATCGGGGAGACGATTCCGCCTTCCGAGCGGAGCCCTTTGGTGCCGATCGGCAGGATGGGCGATGAGTGAGTAGGTGCATGCCCGCCTCGACACACCGCAGCAGTGCGGTGAACGCCCGCGAATCATCCTCCGGGGCCTCCGCAAACTCCCCCAAGTTCATTCGAACATGCGGTCTCGCCTCCCGACGTTGCCCGATTCACGCAATGGCGACCCGCAAACTCGGTAGGGTCCGATTCCATGGCTGACCAGGGGAAGATCCGGACGGTGGTGTGGGGCACCGGAAATGTGGGGCGGGCTTCGATCCGCGCGGTCGATGCGCATCCCGGGCTCGAGCTCTCCGCGGTCGTGGTGGCCAACCCGGAGAAGGTCGGACGCGACGCCGGCGACCTCGCGCGGATGGGCCGCTCATTGGGAGTGGCAGCAACCGACGATGCCGACGCCGTGCTCGCCGACGCCCCCGGTGCGGTCGTCTACGCCGCCTCCGGCGAGATTCGGCCCGATGACGCGGCAGCCGACATCACCCGCGCCCTCGCCGCCGGGACCGTCGTCGTGACTCCGTCGATCTACGCGCTGTACGACCAGCGCAATGCGCCGCCCGAGTTGCGCGACCCGATCGAGGCGGTGGCGAAGTCGGGGGGTGGCGCCCTGTTCGTGTCGGGTGTCGATCCGGGGTGGGGCAACGACATCCTGCCGATTCTCATGACTGGTCTCGCCGGGACGATCGACCAGATCCGGTGTCAGGAGATCTTCGACTACACCACCTACGACCAGCACGATTCGGTGCGATATCTCGTCGGCATGGGTCAGCCGATGGACTATGAACCGCCGATGGTCGCGGCGACGGTGCCGACGATGGTGTGGGGCGGCCAGATCCGGCTCATCGCCAGGGCCCTCGGCGTGGAGCTCGACGAGATCCGCGAAACGCTACTGCGCCGTCCGCTCGACGAGACGATCACGACCGACCTCATGGGCGATTTCGAGGCGGGCACTCAGGGGGCGCTTCGTTTCGAGGTCCAGGGCATCGTGGGCGGCGAGCCACTGATCGTCATCGAGCACGTCACCCGAATCCATCCGGAGTGCGCCCCCGACTGGCCTGCGCCGCCCGATGGCGGGGACGGCGCTCACAAGGTGATCATCGAGGGGCGCCCGCGCATCGAGGTGACGGTGGAGGCCACCGACGAGGGCGGGAATAGGGCCGCAGGGGGCAATGCCACGGCCGTGGGCCGGCTGGTCAACGCGATCCCGTGGCTGCGGACGGCCGCGCCGGGACTCTATGACGCCCTGGACGTCCCCCTCACCCCCGGGCACGGCAAGCTCGGCCACATCCTCGGCTGAGGCGGACCACATCACTTAGCCCTTGCGCTAACTATCGTCGGGGTGAATACTTTCCCTTATGGCTCAGTATTCCGAGCAGCTGAACGGCCTCTTCCAAGCGCTGGCCGACCCCACCCGGCGCGCCGTCCTGGGCCGGCTGAGCCGCGGCCCGGCAACGGTCAGCGAACTCGCGACACCGTTCGACATGGCACTGCCCTCCTTCATGAAGCACATCCACTTCCTCGAGGACAGCGGATGGATCCGGACGCGCAAGGAGGGGCGCGTACGAACGTGCGCGATCGAGAAGGAGCCGTTCACCGCCGTCGAAGCGTGGCTCGCGGAGCAACAGGACCTCTGGGAGCGCCGCACCGACAGGCTCGAGCAATTCGTCACCGAACACGCAGTCCCGCCACACACAGGCACCACACACGCGAAGGACACATCGCCATGACCGACACTGCCAGAACAGATCTCGACCTCACGATTTCGCGCATCATCAAGGCACCCCGAACGGCCGTGTGGCGCGCCTGGACCGACCCGGCGAGCTTCGAACAATGGTGGGTCCCCGCGCCGTCCCGGTGCCGGGTCGTCGACATGGAACTACGCCCTGGCGGGGCATTCACGACCCAGATCAGCGAGGACGGCGGCGATTTCGTGCCGCACATGGCCGGCTGCTTCCTCGCCGTCGACGATCTCGAGCGCATCGTGTTCACCAACTCCCTCGTCGGCGGTTGGCGGCCCGCCGAACAGCCGTTCATGACCGCGATCATCACGTTGAACGACCATCCGACGGGCACGGAGTACGTCGCCCACGTGATGCACAAGAACCGAGCCGACCGCGACACCCATGAAGAAATGGGCTTCTACGACGGCTGGGGCACCGTCACGGAGCAGCTCGCCGAACTCGCCGAGAGACAGGCATAACGGAGGAGGCGGCATGCGCAAGATCGTCCTGCAGATGATGACGACACTCAACGGTCGTCTCGACGACCCCGTAGCGTGGGTCCACGACGTCGTCGACGACCAATACCGCGAGATCGATCGAATCTATTCGACCTACGACACAGTGCTGGTCGGGCGCACCACCTACGAGGAGATGGCCGCCTACTGGCCCCGTGCGCTGTCCGAACACGCGGGGACCGAAACCAACCAGGTCATGGCCGAACGAATGAACACCTACCGGAAGCTGGTCTTCTCTCGCTCCGGAGATCACCCGCCGACCGACTGGGCCAACACCGAACAGGTCGTCGTCGCCACGGACGACGAGCTGGTGCGATACCTCGAGAACCTGAAGGCTCAGCCGGGCAAAGACATCCACCTGTCCGGCGGATCATCATTCGCGCGATCGGTCCTCGCGCTGGGGCTGGTGGACGAGTTCTATTTCTTCGTCTACCCGGTCGTGTCACCGGGCGCCTCCTGGTTCTCGGAGATATCCGACCAGCGTGGCCTCGAACTGGTGGGCACCGAGTCGTATGACAACGGGGTGGTCGAAGTGCATTACGTGCCCCGGGAACGCGCGGACGCACCCCGGCCGGACAGCTTCACCGACATGCTCGCGTAACGCGGATCAGCCCACCGTCGCGAACTCCCCTGCCTCGGACCAACGTTGCCGCTCGGCGGCGAAGGCGACGGCCTGTCCGGCCCGAAAGTCGCCGATCGCTTCGGCATTCGCAGTGAGGAACTGCTGATGTTCGGCGAGCGAGAACGTGCCGTCGGTGATGTCGATGCCGCCGCCACGGCCCGCTGCGACGTCGGATCGCAGGTCCATCAGCTCGTCCGGTTCGACCGGGTACCAGGAGATCCGGTCGAAGAACCGGAGCAGCCAGGGTGTGCCGTCCTCGAACGGTCCGGACTTCTCGGGATGCCGGTGGTTCCATACCTGGGTGGTGCGGCCGACGAACTGGTAGCCGCCCGGACCCTCCATTCCGTAGATGCACAGATAGGCGCCGCCGATGCCCACCGCGTTCTCCGGCGTCCATGTACGGGCGGGGTTGTACTTCGTGGTGACCAGCCGATGCCGCGGGTCGAGGGGTGTCGCGACGGGTGCGCCGAGGTAGACGTCGCCGAGACCGAGCACCATGTACTCCGCTCCGAAGACGGTGTCGAAGACGTCGTCGACGCTGCCGAGCCCGTTCATGCGGCGGATGAACTCGATGTTCCACGGGCACCACGGTGCGTCGGACCGGACGCCGTGCATGTACCGCTGGATCGCCTCACGCGTCGAGGGGTCGTCCCACGACAGCGGCATCCGCACGGACCGGCTGGGCACGACGAGTTCGTTCGCTGCGGGCAACGCGTCCTCGGCCTCGCCGAGCAGTCCCATGAGCTTCGGGATGGACAGCACGTCGGGGTCGACCCGGACCTGCAGCGACCGGATGCCCGGTGTCAGGTCGAGCAGTCCGGCCGGCTTCTCGACCTCGAGACGCTGGTGCAGCGCGTGGGCACGGGCCCGCAGCGCCAGGTCGAGGCTCATGTCGCCATACTCGACGAGCACGTTGTCGTCGCCGGAGCGCCGGTACGTCACGGCGGTCTCGCCGTCGCGCCGGGCGATCACGCCGTCGTCGCGGTCTCCGGTGGTGGAGAAGACCGTCGAGTGCGCCGCCCGCCGTGCGGGCCCCAGCGCACGTGGGGACGCGGCCCGGTCGGCCCGGATCGGCACGAAGCGAATCATGTTGCCGGGGGCCAGTTGTCCGAGCTTCCAGCGCTCCGCGGACACGACGGTGACCGGGCACACGAATCCACCGAGGCTCGGACCGTCCGGACCCAGGAGAATCGGAGTGTCCCCCGTGAAGTCGAGAGCTCCGACCGAGTAGGCGTTGTCGTGGATGTTGGACGGGTGCAGTCCCGCCTCGCCGCCATCCGTGCGCGCCCAGTCGGGCTTGGGCCCGATCAACCGCACCCCGGTGCGATCCGAATTGAAATGCACCTCGTAGTCGGTCCCGTACAGCGTGTCGATGTCGCCGCGGGTGAAGAACTCGGGTGCGCCGTGCGGTCCCTCGGTGACCGCGATCTCCCATCGACTGCACAGGGCCGGAACGTGTTCGGCGGGAACCGCGGCCGTGCGGCCACTGCCCGGTTCGCCGACCGCGAGCACGTCGCCCTGCCGCAGCGTGCGGCCCTCGTGACCGCCGAACTTGCCGAGGGTGAACGTCGACGCGCTACCCAGGAACCCCTCGACGTCGAGGCCACCCTGGACGAGGACGTATATGCGCAGCCCGGGGCCGGCCACCGCCCCGACGTCGAGGACTCCGCCGGCCGGAACCCGCACCGGACGCCACTGCGCCTGCAGCACCCCGTCGACGGTGACCGGTGCGGGCGCACCCGTCACACAGACCAGCGTGTCCTCGTCGAATTGCAACGCGGGACCGGACATGGCGCACTCGATTCCGGCGACGCCCTCGGCGTTTCCGAGTGCGGTGTTGCCGAGCCGGAACGACAGGTCGTCCATGGGCCCCGACGGCGGCACACCGACGTGCCAGTACCCGATCCGTCCCGGGTAGTCCTGGACGGTGGTGAGCATGCCGGGCCGGAGAACGGTGATCTTGGCGCTCATGCCGATGCTCCCGTGGGCCGGGTCACGATCATCCGGACCGGAGTCGGGTCGAAACCGTTGCAGGGGTTGTTGATCTGCGGGCAATTGGACACAAGTACCAGAACGTCCCGCTCCGCCCGGAGTGCGAGGCGACGGCCGGGTGCGGACAGCCCGTCGACGATTCCGAGGGTGCCGTCGGCGTCGACGGGAACGTTCATGAAGAAGTTGATGTTCGACACCAGATCCCGCTTCCCGATCCCCCATCGGGACCCTTCCGCCAGGAAGTTCTCGACGCACGCGTGCTGGTGTTTGGTGTGGTGGCCGTACCGAAGGGTGTTGGACTCCTGCGAGCAGGCGCCGCCCACCGTGTCGTGGGAGCCGACCTCGTCGGCGACGAGTGTCATCAGCGCGTCGTGATCGTCGGTTCGGAGAACGCTTCCCGTCGTCAGGAACAGATTTCGCTGCGCCGACACGGTCGCGGCGGCCGAGTACCGGTGCCGGTGGTCGTCGGCCGCGTAGATCAGGGTGTCCACGGCCTGGTTGCCGCACAGATCCACGATGGTCAGGACGTCACCGGCCCCGACCACGGCGGACCATGGCCCCCGGGCGCCGACTTCCTCGTCCAGGATCACCGTTCCCGGTACCAGCGGTGCGGTCTCGATGGTGGTGGTCATGCCTGCTCCCGTCCCTGGTGCTGCGCTGCAGCCCAGACGTCTTCGGTGTTGAGGAATGCGCGTCGGTACTCCGGGTCGGCGTCAACCGGCTCGGTCACGTCGGCGCCGGTCCAGGCGAGCACTTCGAGCGCGGTGGTGTCGTACGTCGGCGACGGATCGAGGGGATGCGCCGTGTTGGCGATCAGCACGATCACCGGGAGGTGGATCAGCAGGTCGACCGCGGTGTCCGCGCCGGCCGATCCGATGCTGCTCAGCGCCCCGTCCGCACCGACCCGCACCCCGTGGAAGAACGACAGCGACGGCGGGAGGTCCCTCCGCTCGAGGCCGTGTTTCGCGGCGGCCACGGTGAAGAGCTCGCGTCCGGCCGGGGACGCCGAATGCAGGCTGCCGTCACCGTATTTTGCAGTGTTCGAGGCGAGCGACGTGGTGCCGCAGAGGGCGTCGTGGTGCCCGGACCCGTCCGACACGACGGTCGCGAGCACCCGACCCTGATCGGAGAGCAGCGGATGTCCCGCCCCGGTGTACGCCTGCCACGGGACCTTGACGGTGTCGGCGACGTTCACCCGCTCCCACGGCGCGTCCGCGCGGTACAACAGCAGGTGTGCGCAAGCCCGGCCGTCGACGTCGCGCAGTCGCAGTCGCATGCCGCGGGCCAGCACCTTCGTGGTGTACCGGCCGCCGGGGACCGTCTCGGCCCACGTGAGCATTGCCGGATCGATGCCGGACGGCGGGGTGGGCCAGGCCGACGCCGGGACCACCGGCATCGAGTCGGCGATCACTCCCGCCTGGGCACGCGCGTGTTCCCTCGCGGCGCTGGTGGTCGAGGTGTCCACTGAGGTCATGTCAGGCTCCGATCGTGACGGGGTTGGGGGTCGTGCGGCCGCGCGGGAAGCACGCGATTCCGAGCGCGACGACCGCGGCGACGGTGACGGGGGCGGCCCACCGCAGGAGGGGGTAGTCGCCGCTGGGGTCGAAGATCTCCGCTCGCGGCCAGGACAGGTTGACGACCATCAGCGCCCCGTAGCCGACGGCGAGGATGTTGACGGGGAGTCCGAACCGACCGAGCGAGAACAGCTTCCGTCCGTCCGCATCGACCTGGGGTCCGCCGTGCGGCCAGCCCTTCAGCCTCCGCAGCAGCAGCGGCACCGTGACCATCAGGTATGCGAGATAGATCAGGATGATGCAGACGCTCGAGAGGGTCGCGAAGATCGCGGAGTTCCCGACGTTGACGGCGAGAATGCCGATGCAGACGACCCCGATCAGGACGGACGGCGCGATGGGGGTTCCGGTGCGGGTGTTCACCTTCGACAGGATCTGCGAGGCGGGCAGGCGTCCGTCGCGGGCCATCGAGAACACCAGCCGGGACGCCGCCGTCTGGATGGCGAGCGTGCAGACGAACACGGCGATCGCGACGTCGACGAGGAGGAGCGTGCCCCACGGGGAGCTGAGGATCGACGAGAGCACGTACGGCAGACCTTCGGTGGCGAGGCGCCCGTCGGTCAGGCTCGGTGCGGCCATGAGTGCACCGATGATCATCAGTCCGCCGCCCAGGGCAGACACGGAGAGCGCGAGGCGGATCGTGCGCGGCGCCACCCGGCGCGGGTTCCTCGTCTCCTCGGCAAGTTCGCCGGCGGAACCGAACCCGACCATCACGTAGGCCGCCATCAGCCCCGAGACGATCCACGCCCAGCCGTATCCGGGTGATGCTCCGGCGGTGCCGGTGTCGAACACGACCTGCGGCCCGCGCTGGGCGTGCGTGAGGAACATCCCGATCACCGCGATGACGCCGATGATCTCGCAGGTGACGCCGATGTTGTTGATCCTGGACATCCAGTTGACGCCGATGGAGTTGATGAACGTCGTCAGCACGAGGAGGACGGAGCCCAGCAGTACGGCGTTGGCTGCGCCGCTCGCGGACGTCAATGTGCTGTCCTCGCCGATGATCTGGAATCCGCTCCACACGTTGGGAAGCACGACCTGCAGGGCGATGGCCGCGGCGGAGGCCGTCACCATCTGCGCGAGGATCATGAACCACCCGGCGAACCAGCCGACGATCTCACCGCCCATCCGGCGTGACCACTGGTAGATCGCGCCGGAGATGGGGTAGCGAGCGGCCAGCTCGGCGAAGTTGAGCGCCACCATGAACTGGCCGACGAACACGACGGGCCACGTCCAGAAGAACGCCGGTCCGGCGAAACCGAATCCGAGCCCGAACAGCTGGAAGATGGTGGTGAGGATGGAGACGAACGAGAAGCCGGCGGCGAACGACGCGAACTTACCCAGCGAACGGTGAAGTTGCTGCTCGTAGCCGAATTCGCCGAGGTCGCCCGTGTCGTCGACGCCGGTTCCGCCGGACGGGCGGGGAGGTGCGGCCGGCGCGGACAGCACTTGCGCAGTCCTTGTGGGTGTACTCAAGGGCTTACTCCTTCGGCGTGAGCAATATCTGTCGATCGATAGTTTTCTCGGCGAGAGGACTCGGTGGGTGACGCCCGCGTATACAGATCGCGGCCGGTCGTAACAGCATCGTTGCCTACGTTTCGGGGGCGTGACGAAACCCTCACGGAGGGTGGCCACCGTCGATCCTGGACGTCACCTGACATCATGGAGCGGTGACCACAGGGCCGGGACGACCCCGACTGACCAGTCAGCGCAGACCGGGGCAGAGCACTCCCGAGGAGATCCTCGACGCCGCCGGAGAGCTGTTCACCACCACGGGTTTCGCAGCCACGTCGACCCGGCAGATCGCCGAGATGGTCGGCATCAGGCAGGCGTCTCTGTACCACCACTTCCCCAACAAGGAAGAGATCCTGGCAGCGCTCCTCGAGGAGACCGTCTCCCCCGCGCTGGCCGCCGCCGACCGGATCTGCGGCGCCCCCGAGCCCGCCACCGTGCGCTTGCACGCACTGGCCACCTTCGACGTCACCCAGCTCACCACCACCAAGTGGAATCTCGGTGCGCTGTATCTCCTCCCGGAACTGCTGACCGACCGATTCGAGCCGTTCCGCACCCAGCGCACGCTGCTGCGCGGGCACTATCGACAGCTCGCGGACCTCGCGCTCGCCGAGATCGCCGACGGTTCCGGCAACGCCTCCCCCGCCCTGGCCGACCTGCCGTTCCGAATCGTGGAGAGCGCCATCGCAACCCGCGCCGACATCGAACGCGGCCTGCTCCCCGGACCCGAGAACGAGGGTGCCGCCGGACTCCTCGCCGACACGTGCCTCCGCGCCCTCGGATGGACGAAGCCGATGGACGAGATACGGGTCGAGTCGAGGGCGCTGCTCGCCGAGACGGCGACCGGAACACCCCGTCACCTCTAGCCTTGCGTGTCGGTCCCGTGAGATAAAGTCTGCGGAACGCTCATCACTGGGGGGTTATCTTGAGCGATGTCTTTGTCGTCACGGACGGCATCAGGAATTACGGCGCCACCGCAGCGCAGGCCGCCGAACAGATCAGCAGCGCCGCCGCGCTCGATCTCGGAACAAATCTCGCGGCACTGGCGCCAGTGTTCGGTCCGATCGGCGCCGACTTTCTCGCGTCTTTCGCTGCCGCACAGGCGAATCACGCCAAGTCGGTCGCCGAACTCGCAACCCACTACGCGCAGACCGCACTCGCCGCCCACACCACCGCGGATTCCTACGATTCCGTCGACGGGACCACCGGCGCGGCGCTCGGTACTGTCGGCGAGGGAATCGGAGGTCTCGCATGACGTCCGCCGGAACTCCTGCAGAACACGGAACGATCCTCGATCTGATCCAGGGATCCCCCGTCGGCGACGCCCTCGACACACCACTGCCGAGCACGCCGCTCGAGGCCCTGCAGAACTCGCCGCTCGGCCCGTTGCTCGACGTGCCGATCGGTGACCTGCCGCCGCTGCCGCCGAATCCGGTCGAGGCACTGTTACAGTGTCAGGCCCTACCCGGATTGCCGGGTGTGGACGAACTGTTCAAGCCGCTCACCGACCTCGCCGGGAGTTTCGGCACCGGTACGTTCGGCTCGTTCGATCCGACGGCCCTCCTCGACATGTCCTCGAGCATGCTCGATCAGGCGATGTCGATGAGCATGGCGGGGCTGAAGGTGCTCGACCAGATCTGGCAGAGCCAGGCAGCGCAGGCGGCGCAGTCCCAGGGCCTGCAGGCGCAGTCGAGCGGTACGGAACTGAGTGAACGCGGCACGGCGATCTCCGGCACCACGCAGACCGCCGCCTCATCCGTGGCGCGGGGCAACGCGAATCTCATGACGATCTCGGAGTCGTTCGCGGCCACCGCGGTCGCCGCCGCCCCGATGGTGATGACCCCACCCGGGCAGGCGATGCTCCTCGCGTCCGCCGCCGAGCACATCAAGGCGGCCATCGGTGTGGTGACGCAGACGCGGACCGAACTGAACGAGCAGACCCTTACGATGAACGGCCTCGCCGCACCGGTGCCGGTACCGCCGCCTCCGGCGCCCGGAGCCGTGGCGGGGGCCGCCCCGACGTCTCCGTTCGCCCTCGCGTCCACCGTGATCGAGGAGGTGGGCAAGCCGATGATCTCCACGGTCACCGACAGCGTCGGCGACCTGGTGTCGGCGAGCACCCAGGCGGCAAGTGTCTCCTCGGGCGACCTGCCCGCCGACACCGTCGCAGCGAAATCCGGTGTGACCTCCGCCCACGGAGGCGCGGGCGGGGTGCCCGGCGCAGTGGGAATCGCCGGCGGTGCGGGCATCGGCATGTACGGCGGCGGCGCAGGCGGGAGCGCGTCGGCGAGTGGCGGTTCCGCAGGAGTCGGCTCCGTGCCGCGCGGAACGGTCGGCGGAGCAGTCGTTCCCCCGGCGGCAACCGGCAGCGCCACGTCGACTGCCTCCGCTCCTTCACCCGCACAGCCCCTTCCACCCGGCGGCGCCATGGGCGGCATGGGCGGCGCCGGCATGGCTGGTGCCGGACGCGGGGGCGACGAGCAGCTGAGCGGCCGGTCCACACAGACCTACCTCGTCAACGCCGGCGAGAACAACGCGTTTGTCGGCGATCTCCCGATGGTCGCCCCCGCCGTGATCGGCGGCGAGGAACTCGACGGCACTGCGTTCGACGATCGGGGCTGATTACTCAGTCGATGAGCGCAGCCACCTCGTGATCGGTGAGCGTGGTGGTGGGAACGCGGCCTTCCGCACGCACCAGTTCCACGGCCCGGAACAGGGGGCGTTCGGGCAGGGCCGCGCCCCGCGCCTCGGCGCGTAACTGCTCGATGAGCACCGACGCGATCGCGGCGGCCGGTACCAGTTCACTCGTGGTCAGGGCGTCGGCCAGTCTGCGGAGGCCCAGCACCTCGAGTTCACGACCACCGTCGGTCGTGTAGAGGGCGAGCGGAACCGCGAGGGCGCCGTCCGGATCCGTGATCCGGACGCTCACCTCGCTCACCCGCGCCGAACGCACCACCAGTTCGGCGGCGACCGCCCGCGTGACGTCGACGTGCCGGCTGCGCAGTCCCCCCGTCGACCGGATCCGCCCGTTCTGCAGCGTGACACGACGGCGCAAGGTGAGGAGAGCGGACGCGGCGGTCGGGACCGCGATCACGGCCCCGACCGTCACACCGATCCACATGGATGCGAAGAATCCGACGATGACGCCGACCACCACACCGATCAGCACGGCGATCGCCGCGACCCGCTTGAGCCGCGGTGCGATCAACTCGATCGGAACGAGGTCGAGTGACACCGGCGGGGTGTCGTCAGGCGCCAAGGATCGCTCCGACGCGCGTGACGACGTCCGCCGAGGAGACCGATTCCTGATCGCCGGTGGCGAGGTTCTTGATTCCCACCGTTCCCTCGGCGATGTCGCGGTCGCCGAGCACGAGAGCCAGCGCGGCACCGGACCGGTCGGCCGCCTTCATCGCGCCCTTCACCCCACGGTTGCCGTAGGCGAGATCGACCCGAATTCCCTGGGCGCGCAACTGCTGAGCGATCACCACCAGCTTCGCCTTCGCCTCGTCGCCCAGCGGAACCCCGAAGACCTCACAGCGGGCAGTCGACCCTGCGGTCTTACCCTCCGCAGCCAGGGCGAGGACGGTGCGGTCGACACCGAGCCCGAAACCGATGCCCGACAACGGCTGACCGCCGAGCTGCGCCATCAGACCGTCGTAGCGTCCGCCGCCGCCGATGCCCGACTGCGCGCCGAGACCGTCGTGAACGAACTCGAACGTGGTCTTCGTGTAGTAGTCCAGGCCGCGGACCATGCGCGGGTTGACCACGTATGGCACACCCAGCGCGTCGAGGTGGGCGAGCACCTCGTCGAAGTGCGCCTTCGCCGTGTCGGAGAGGTGATCGAGCATCAGGGGCGCGTCCGCCGTCATCTCGCGGACCTCCTTGCGCTTGTCGTCGAGGACCCGCAGCGGGTTGATCTCCGCCCGCCGACGCGTCTCCTCGTCGAGGGGAAGGGCGAACAGGAAGTCCTGCAACCGTTCCCGGTACTGCGGTCGGCAGGTGTCGTCGCCGAGGGAGGTGATCTCCAACCGGAACCCCTCGAGACCGAGACCCCGGAAACCGGCGTCGGCGACAGCGATGACCTCGGCGTCCAGGGCGGGGTCGTCGACTCCGATGGCCTCCACGCCGACCTGCTGCAGCTGACGGTAACGTCCGGCCTGCGGACGCTCGTACCGGAAGAAGGGGCCGGCGTAGCTCAACTTCACCGGCAACTGGCCGCGGTCCAGGCCGTGCTCGATGACGGCACGCATCACGCCTGCCGTGCCCTCGGGGCGCAGGGTCACCGAACGGTCGCCGCGGTCGGCGAACGTGTACATCTCCTTGCTGACGACGTCGGTGGACTCGCCGACACCGCGGGCGAAGAGCCCGGTGTCCTCGAAGATGGGAAGCTCGATGTGGCCGTACCCGGCCAGTCGGGCCGCGCGCGTGAGTCCGTCACGGACCGCGACGAACTCGGCGGACTGCGGTGGGACGTAATCGGGAACGCCCTTGGGGGCGGAGAAGGTGCTGGCTTTGCTCACTGTCGTTACTTTTCCTTATTTCGATCCCGAGAGTCCAACGAGAAACGGGTTCGACCCACGTTCGGCGCCGACGGTGCTCGACCCGCCGTGTCCGGGGAGAACCGCCGTGTCGTCGGCGAGGATCAGCAGCTTGTCGGCGATGGACTGCAGCAACTGTTCGTGATTGCCGCCGGGCAGATCGCTGCGGCCGATCGACCCCTGGAAAAGGGTGTCACCGGTGAGGGCGATCTCGACGGGACCGTTGCCGGTGTCGACCCGGGTCCGGAAGACCACGGACCCCTGGGTGTGGCCGGGGGTGTGATCGACGGCGAACGACATCCCGGCCTGTTCGATCACGTCGCCGTCGGCGAGTGCGATCACTTCGCTCGGCTCGACGAACGTCATGCCCTCGATGAACGGTTTCATCGTCGGTCCGATGCCGCGACCGGGATCGGACAGCATGTACCGGTCCTCGGGGTGGATGTACGCGGGAATCCCGAACTTCTCGCAGACGTCGTAGGCGTTCCAGACGTGGTCGAGGTGGCCGTGCGTCAGCAGCACCGCGGTGGGGGTGAGATTCGACTGGTCCAGGAACTCGAACAGCGGCTCGGCGGCGTCCTGTCCTGGGTCGACGACGACGCATTCCTTTGCGTCGTCCTGCGCGAGGATGTAGCAGTTGGTCTGAAACATCCCGGCCGGGAATCCTGTGACGAGCACGCGTGACGCTCCTGTTCGAGTGATCATTGCAGTCGGTACAGCCTAAGCCGCCGCCCGGCCAGGATGTTCTCAGGTTCGGATGGCAGACTCTGGAGGTCGTGTGCCGGGGGTAGTTTGCACCGACCGACTGCTATATCGACCGACTTCCAGACAGACCGATACGGGAGGACCACCGCAGTGCCGAGCAACGAGCAGCGCCGGGAAGCAGCCAAACGAAAGCTCGAGCGTCAGCTCGAACGCCGCGCCGACAGAGCGCGCAAGCGCAAGCAGTTGACCATCGCCGGTTCGGTGCTCGGTGTGGTGCTCGTGGTGGCCGCCGGCGCGGTCGTGTTCGCCCTCACCAGCGGCGACGACAACGCGACGGATGCATCGGCGGCCGAGTCCGTGTCGGCGTCACCCCAGTCGCCCGGTGTGATGCCCGCAGGCCGCTCCGAACCCCTGCCCGAGAAGGTGTCCTGCACCTACACCCCCGGCCAGGCGCCGGCGGCGAAGCAGGTGAACCCGCCGCGCACCGACGAGATCGACACCACCCTCCAGGAAGTCAGCGTCAGCATGCAGACGACGCAGGGCAACATAGGTCTGACTCTGGACAACGCCGACTCGCCGTGCACCGTCAACAACTTCCTGAGCCTGGCGAGCCAGAACTATTTCGACAACACCCCGTGCCACCGGCTCGTCACATCCGAGGGGCTCAAGGTCCTGCAGTGCGGCGACCCGACGGGTGCGGGCACCGGCGGCCCGGGCTACGGCTTCGCCAACGAATTCCCCACCGACCAGTACGACGCCTCCGACCCGTCCCTGCAGGTCCCGGTGACGTACCCGCGCGGCACCATCGCGATGGCCAACAGCGGTCAGCCCGACAGCAACGGCAGCCAGTTCTTCCTCGTCTACGCCGATTCGCAGCTGCCGCCGCAGTACACCGCGTTCGGGAAGGTCGACGAGACGGGTCTCGCGACCATCGAGAAGGTGGCGGCGGCCGGTGACGACGGATCGATGCAGGCCGGCGGCGGCAAGCCCAACCTGCCCATCGACATCACGTCCGTCCGGATGGACTGAGGTCTCGTGTGAGGATGGACCGATGAAACGCACCTCGATCCTCGTTGCAGGCGTGAGCCTCGCGGTCCTCCTCGCCGGCTGTTCGGATTCGTCCGACTCCGGTGGCTCGTCGACCAGCACCTCGTCGAAGGCGGCGCCCACGAGCGCGGCGGCGCAGTCGCTCGACCTGTCCAAGTTCGGCACGTTGCCGCCAGTCCCGGCGCCCGCCGCGGCCACCGTGGACTGCACGTATCCGGAAGGGCAGCCCGCGGCCAAGGACGTCACCCCGCCGCCCACGTCCGGGGTGTCCACCGAGGGCACCGTCCCGGTCGATCTCACGACGAGCGCCGGACCGATCGGCCTCGTCCTCGACCGCGCCGAGGCCCCGTGCACGGTCAACAGCTTCACCAGCCTGGCCCGGCAGGGCTACTTCGACGACACACCCTGCCACCGGCTGACGACGGAGCTGGGACTGCAGGTGCTGCAGTGCGGCGACCCCAGCGGGAAGGGCACGGGCGGACCGGGCTACGGCTTCGTCACCGAGTACCCGGAGACGGCGTTCGCGCCGAACGACCCGGCCCTGGCGAATCCGGTGGTCTACCCCCGCGGCACCGTCGCCATGGCGAACAGCGGGACACCCGGCAGCAACGGCAGCCAGTTCTTCCTCGTCTACGCCGACTCGGTTCTCCCGCCCAACTACACCGTCTTCGGTTCGATCTCCGAGGAGGGCCTCGCGACGGTCGAGAAGATCGCGGCGGACGGTGACGACGGATCGATGTCCGCCGGCGGCGGCAAGCCCAACACGCCGGTCCAGATCGAGACCGCGAAGGTCGGCTGACCTCTCCCCCGGCTACGCGAACGGGACGGTCGTTCGAACAGATCGAACGACCGTCCCGTTCGTCGTTGTCAGGCGGCGGACGTCACGCGGTACACGTCGTACACGCCCTCGACGTTGCGGACCACGTTCAGCACGTGCCCGAGGTGTTTCGGGTCGCCCATCTCGAACGTGAACTTGCTGATCGCCACCCGGTCACCGGACGTCGTGACCGACGCCGACAGGATGTTGACCTTCTCGTCGGCGAGGGCCTTCGTCACGTCCGACAGCAGTCGGTGCCGGTCGAGGGCCTCGATCTGGATGGCCACGAGGAACACCGAGGACGGGGACGGCGCCCACTTGACCTCGATGATGCGCTCAGACTGCTCCTGCAGGGAGCCGGCGTTGGTGCAGTCGGTGCGGTGGACGCTGACCGCGCCGCCCCGGGTCACGAACCCCATGATCTCGTCGCCGGGAACGGGTGTGCAGCACTTGGCCAACTTGGCGACCGTGCCTTCCGCTCCGGGAACCAGCACACCCGCATCGCCGGTGCTGCGCGGGCGCATCGGCATGGTGGACGGAGTCGACCGCTCGGCCAGCTCCTCCTCGACGTCGCCGACCCCGCCCAGGTGGGCCACCAGCCGCTGCACGACGTGCTGCGCCGACACATGGCTCTCGCCGACGGCGGTGTAGAGCATCGACACGTCGGTGTAGTGCAGCTCGTGCGCGATGGACGCCATCGACTCGGCGTTCATCAGCCGCTGCAACGGCAGACCGACCCGCCGGACCTCCTTCGCGATCGCGTCCTTGCCCGCCTCGAGCGCCTCTTCGCGGCGTTCCTTCGCGAACCATTGCCGGATTTTCGTCTTGGCCCGCGGGGACACGACGAACGTCTGCCAGTCGCGGCTCGGGCCGGCGTTGACGGCCTTGGAGGTGAAGACCTCCACCACCTCGCCGTTCTCCAGCTTGCGTTCGAGCGCCACCAGACGGCCGTTGACCCGGGCGCCGATACAGCGGTGCCCGACCTCCGTGTGGACGGCGTACGCGAAGTCGACCGGGGTCGACCCGGCGGGCAACGTCACCACGTCGCCCTTGGGCGTGAAGACGAAGATCTCCTTGACGGCGAGGTCGTAGCGCAGGGACTCGAGGAACTCCCCCGGGTCGGCGGCCTCACGCTGCCAGTCGAGGAGCTGACGCATCCAGGCCATGTCGTCGACCTCGGCGACGTCGCCGGAGTGCCTGCCCTTGGTCTCCTTGTACCGCCAGTGCGCGGCGATACCGAACTCCGCGGTCCGGTGCATGTCGTGGGTGCGGATCTGCACCTCGAGGGGTTTGCCCTCGGGGCCGACCACCGTGGTGTGCAGCGACTGATAGACGCCGTAGCGCGGCTGCGCGATGTAGTCCTTGAACCGGCCCGCCATCGGCTGCCACAGCGAGTGGACGACACCGACGGCCGCATAACAGTCCCGGACCTCGTCGCACAGGATGCGCACACCGACCAGGTCGTGGATGTCGTCGAAGTCGCGGCCCTTGACGATCATCTTCTGGTAGATCGACCAGTAGTGCTTGGGCCTGCCCTCGACGACCGCGTTGATGCGCGACGCCGTCAGCGTCGCGTTGATCTCCGCACGGACCTTCGCGAGGTAGGTGTCCCGCGACGGTGCCCGGTCGGCGACGAGCCGCACGATCTCGTCGTACTTCTTGGGATGCAGGATCGCGAAGGACAGGTCCTCGAGCTCCCACTTCACGGTCGCCATTCCCAGCCGGTGGGCCAGGGGCGCGATCACCTCGAGTGTTTCGCGGGCCTTGCGGGCCTGCTTCTCGGGTGGCAGGAACCGCATGGTCCGCATGTTGTGGAGCCGGTCCGCGACTTTGATCACGAGCACGCGGGGATCGCGAGCCATCGCGATGATCATCTTGCGGATGGTCTCGCCCTCGGCAGCGTTGCCGAGCACCACCTTGTCGAGTTTGGTGACGCCGTCCACGAGGTGAGCGACCTCTTCACCGAACTCGTCGGTCAGCTGTTCGAGGGAGTACCCGGTGTCTTCGACGGTGTCGTGGAGCAGCGCCGCGACCAGGGTCGTCGTGTCCATCCCGAGTTCGGCGAGGATGCTGGCGACGGCGAGCGGGTGCGTGATGTAGGGATCGCCGGATTTGCGGCGCTGGCTGGCGTGCCGTTCCTCCGCCACGTCGTAGGCGCGCTGCAGCAGCGCCAGGTCGGCTTTGGGGTAGAGCTCGCGATGCAGGCTGACGAGGGGTTCGAGAACCGGCCGGATGGTCGTGTTCCGCTGCCCCGTGATGCGCCTCGCGAGTCGCGCTCGTACCCGGCGCGATGCGGACGCCGGAACGGCGAATCCCTGTGCTCCACGGTTGTTACCGGAAGCCGGGTTCGCTGCAGGTGACTCGGCATCGGATTGCGCAGACGAGGTTGATCCCGTGTTCTGCGACCGATCAAGATTCGAAGTCATGCCGTCACCTCCTACCACTGAAATGGCTCGGGCGCTGCGGCCCTGGTTGGTCTCGGGCATGCGCCCCGGTGGCCGCGACGACCACCAGGCACAACTTTAGTACTCAGACCGTGACGAGGGACGTGAGCGGGTACTTTCGGAGCCGCTCGCGGCCGCCCAGCGCCGCGATCTCCAGAACCACCGCGACACCGATCACCCGGGCACCTGCAGATTCCACCAGCCGCGCCGTGGCGTCGAGCGTTCCGCCGGTGGCGAGGACATCGTCGACGACGAGCACCGAGCGGCCGTCCAGGCCGATCGATCCGTCCGGAATCTCCAGCGTCGCCGTGCCGTATTCGAGGGTGTACGACTCGGACAGGACGGGCGGCGGAAGCTTGCCCGACTTCCGGACGGCGACCACACCCGATCCCAGTTCCCGGGCCACCCCGCCGCCGAGGAGGAACCCCCGTGCGTCGACGGCGGCGATCACGTCCGCCTCCGGCGCGCAGGCTGCGAGCGCGTCGACGACGACCCGGAAACCCGCAGCATCGGAGAAGACCGGCGTCAGATCGGCGAACCGCACGCCGGGCTGAGGGAAGTCGTCGGCCCACCGGGTGAGCCGGGTGACGGCGTCACGAGCCGCAGAATGGTCGCTCACCTGCGCAGAACCCACCTGTCCATGTTCCAGCCGGCGCCCGAACGCGTCGGATTGACTGTTCCTGCCTGGAGACCGTTCGCGAACGCGACCGTGCGCGGCTGGTCGAACAACGGCACCGTCGGCACCTCGGACCACAGGATGTTCTCCGCCTCCGTCGACAACGACAGCTGGCTCGCGGTCGAGCTGTCGACTGCCAGTTGGTCGACGATCTGATCGACACGGCCGTTGCTGTAATCGCCGAAGTTCGATCGGATTCCACTGCGGAGGGCATACATCGCGGTGGTGGCCGCCGCGGTCCCTGCCGCACCGGGAGCGGACGCCGTCCCCGCGAGGACCACGTCCACCCGGCCGTCGCGCAGCATGGACGGGGTGAACTCCGGCGAGGCGACATCCTGCACGGTGATTCCCGCCGGGGCGCAGGCGGCCGCCACCGCGGACACGATCTCGGCGCGGCGCGGGTTCGGCCCCAGATATCCGATCCGGACGGTCGCGGACGTGTTGTCGGTGTCGGCCAGCGCGGCGGCCGCCGCCGTCGTGTCCGCCGTCTCGTACCGGCCGCCCACGGCACCGGCCACCGACTGGTGGACGAGACTGTCGGGGGCCGTGACACGCGTGTCGACCAATCCACCGGTCGCGCCGGCACCGCCGGTCTCGCCCGCATCCGCGGCGATCCCGAACTTCGACGCCAACTCCTCGCGGGGCAGACACAGTGCAAACGCGCGCCGGCCGGCGGAGGTCTCGAACAGACCCGACGTGGACAGGACGAACTGCTCGACGCTGCGCGAGGGCACCTCCGTCACGTCGAACCCGCCGAGGTCCAGATCCGGCGCCGAACCCGCGGCGACGTCGACGACCTCCACCGAACCATCACCGATCCGGGCGCTCACGTCGGAAGACTTGGGCCACACCACGATCCGGGACGTGGCGGGACGGTTCCCCCACCAACGGTCGTTGGCCACCAGAACCAGGCCCTCGTCCGCGGAGAACGATTCGACCTTGTAGGGGCCGGACGCGGGGAACAGGGTGAGGTCGAGGTCGCCGGGTGTCATCGTCCAGCCGTCATTCCAGAAGTCCGCGACGCGCGAGAGCGCCCCGGCATCCGAATTCTGCACGGCGGCCACGATGTCGGGAACACCCGTGGCACCGGCGACCACGTGCGCCGGCATCATCGACGTCGCACCGAACAGCGACCTCCAGTCGGTGACGTTCCGCCCCGCCTTGAACGTGACGACGGCATCCTTCGCGCCGGTCTGGCAGTCGATCCGGTCGATGTCCGAATAGCCGGCGTTGCTCGCCGCGTCGAACATCGGGAAACGACCGCTGTTCGCTGCCCACGTCAGCACCAGATCGTCGCAGGACATCGGAACGCCGTCGGAGTAGACCGAATTGGGGTTCAGCTTGTACTGGATCGTAAGCGCGTCACCGGGCATCGCGTTGGCGGTGCCGATGTCGGTGTCGGCGACCGGTCCGCCTTCGGGGCCCGTGTAGGTGAATCCCGGCAGCACCCGGGCGAACGCCTGCCGCGCTCCCGACACCGCACCCGCAACGCTGTTGGCGTTGTAGGTGGTGACGGTGTTGTCGATCGCGTACCCGATCGACGGGATCTGCTCGCCCTCCTCGGAACATCCGACGAGCGAGCCGGCGAGGAGCACGGTCGCGAGGAGGCCGGCGCCCGACACGGCCGACGTGCGGCCGTGCCGGGTGAACGCACCGCGCCGGGTGCTGTGCGATGCGGGCATGTCAGTGCCTCTTCTTGTTGCGCTTCCCGGTGGGACGTGAACCCGGGGTGGGTGCGGTGGCCGACGTCCGGCGGCGCGGGGGGCCCGCATCCGGTGCTGCGGCTCCGGCCGTGGCCGTGGCTCCCGCCTTCTGCGCTCCGCCTTCGGCGAGGGTGGCGCGGCGAGCGAGGACCTTGCGCGTGTGCGCGGCCACCGGACCCCACCGCTCCTTCAGCGTCACCAGGAGCGGTGTCGCGAAGAAGATCGACGAGTACGCACCGACGATGATGCCGACGAGCTGAACCAGCGCCAGGTCCTTCAGCGTTCCGACACCGAGCATCCACACCGCGATCACCATCAACGCCAGCACCGGCAACACACTGATCAACGTCGTGTTGATGGACCGCATCAGCGTCTGGTTGACCGCCAGATTCGCCTGCTCGGCGTATGTGCGACGGGTCAGGTGCAGAATCCCCCGCGTGTTCTCCTCGACCTTGTCGAACACCACCACCGAGTCGTACAGCGAGAAACCGAGAATGGTGAGCAGGCCGATGACCGTCGCCGGCGTCACCTCGAACCCGACCAGCGAATACACGCCCGCCGTGACGGCGATGTCGAAGAACAACGCGACGATCGCGGCGATCGCCATGTCCCGCTCGAATCGGACGGCGATGTACACGCTGACGATCACCAGGAACACAAGCAGCGCGATCAGCGCCTTCTGGGTGATCTGCCCGCCCCACGTCTCGCTGACGTCGGCCACGCTGATCACGTTCTTGCTGACGGCGCCGTCACTGTCCTTCGGCTGGAACTGGTCGTACAACGCGTCCTGCAGCGTCACCACCTGCGCTGCGTCGAGCGCCTCGGAGCGGATCTGCACGGTCGCGCTCGAACCCGAACCCACCGTCTGCACCGAGACGGGATCCATTCCCAGCGCCTCGGAGTAGACCTCCTCCACCTGCGCGGTGTCGACACCGCCGCCTGCGGGGAACTGGATCCGCGATCCACCCTCGAAGTCGATACCGAGAGTGAACCCGCGGACGAGGATGCTCAGCAACGAGATCAGCACGATCGTGCCGGTCAGGATGTAGTAGAAGCGGCGGCGCCCGACGACCTCGAAGGCGCCGGTTCCGGTGTACAGCCGGGACAGCAGGCTGTGCTGGGGCATCGACGACTGGTTGACACCCGAATCGGACAGCGAAGACTCGGGGTCCGTCTGCGTTGCAGACTGGGACGACGTGGTCGACTCGCTCATACTCGTGACTCCTTCGCCGACGCTGCGGCAGCCTTGCGTTCCTTGGCGATCTGCTGCACGGCACCCAGCCCGTTGACCCCGGGCTTGGACCAGAACGGCGACTTCGAGGCCAGATGGACCAGCGGCCACGTCACCAGGAACACGACGACGACATCGAGGATGGTGGTCAGGCCCAGGGTGAACGCGAAACCGCGCACCTGGCCGACCGCGAGGATGTACAGGACCGCGGCGGCGATGAAGCTGACCGCGTTACCGGACAGGATGGTCCGCCGCGCACGGGCCCAGCCGCGGGGAACCGCGGACCGGAAACTGCGTCCCTCCCGCATCTCGTCCTTGATTCTCTCGAAGAACACCACGAACGAGTCGGCCGTCATGCCGATACCGATGATCAGACCGGCGATGCCCGCGAGGTCGAGCGTGAAGTTGATGTACCGGCCGAGCAGCACCATGATCGCGTAGACCATCACGCCGGACAGCACCAGCGACAGCGCCGTGAGCACCCCGAGCATGCGGTAGTAGAGCAGGCAGTAGATCAGCACGAGGATCAGACCCACCAGACCGGCGATGAGACCGGCCTGCAGCGAGGCGAGACCCAGCGTCGCGGATACGGTCTCCGCCTCCGACGCCGCGAACGAGAGCGGCAGCGAACCGTACTTCAGGGTGTTCGCCAGTTCCTTCGCGCTGTCCGCGGTGAACGAACCGGTGATCGATGTCGAACTGCCCGCCGGCGTCGCACCCTGCACCACCGGTGCGCTCACCACCTTGGAGTCGAGCGTGAACGCGGCCTGCTTGCCGATGTTCTGCGACGTGAACGTGGCCCAGGTGTTGCTGCCCTCGGTCTTGAACGTGAGGCTCACCTCGTGCCGCGACTGCTGCGAGTTGTAGCCGGACGACGCGTCGGCGATCTCCTGGCCGTCGATGATCGCCGGTTCGAGCAGATACACCGCCTGACCGTCCGTCGAGCACGCGACCAGCGGCAGGGCCGGGTCGTCGTTGCCGCGCAGCGGGTCGGGAATCCCGCAGTCGAGTGTGGCCATCGCCTGCTGCTGCACGACGGGGTCGGTGCTCTGACGCGTGGCCCGGGCGGCCGCGATCTCGTCGGCCGCCTCGCCGGTCTCCGTGCCGGACGCGTCGGCGGGAGCGGGTTCTTCCGTCGCGGGAGCCGGCTCGGGCGACGTGGACGGATCCTGCGCCGGGAACGGCCGGTTCTGCGGCGCGGGCGTCTCGGTACCGGCGGGAGCGTCCGCCGGAGTCTCACCGGTGGCCGGTGCCGTTCCGCCGGTCGCGGCCGCGGCCTGCGACGTCGTGACCGGACGGACGTACAGGCGCGCCGTCTGACCCAGCGAACGCGCCTGCGCGCTGTCGTCGCCGGGGACCGTGATGACGAGGTTGTCGCCGTCGATGACCACCTCGGAGCCGGACACGCCGAGTCCGTTCACACGGGTCTCGATGATCTCCTGCGCCTGCCGCAGGCTGTCCGGCGTCGGCTTGCTGCCGTCCGGGGTGCGTGCGGTGAGGGTGACTCGGGTCCCGCCCTGCAGGTCGATGCCCAGCTTGGGTGTCGCGGACTTGTCGCCGGTGAAGAACACCAGGGCATACAGAACCGCCACGAGCACCGCGAAAACGGTGAGGTAGCGGACGGGATGCACCGATCCTGTGGAAGGTGCCACGATCTCTATGTCTCCTCAGTACGTGCAGTTCGAGTGGGAACGTTCGCAGCGCACCGGACCGGCAGCCGCAGGGCTGAGCCCCAGTTGCCGCGCCCGGCGGGCCCCGCGACGCGACGGCTGCGGGTACGCCGCGGAAGCGTCGATCAATCCTTGTTGAGCCGCGGCGTGGTGTCCTCGCCGTTCTCACGATCCTCGCGCACGGTGTCGGTGGCGGGGGCCTCGGCGTCGATCGACTCGTGGTCGATGACGCCGTCACCCTGCAGCGGGGCGTCGACGATCTGCTCGCGGACGACGAGACGCGACCAGGTGGTGACCACTCCGGGGGCGATCTCCAGGTCGATCGTCTCGTCGCCGAGCGCAACGACGGTTCCGTGCAGACCGGCAGTCGTGAGGATGCGGTCACCCACCGAGATCGAGTCCTGCAGGGCAGTCGCCTTGGCCGCCTCCTTCTTCTGCCGGCGGATCCCCAGGAACATCGGGACGAGCAGCGCCAGAATCAGGAGCGGGAAGAGAAAATCCATCTGTAAGTCAACCTCGAGGTATGTCGCACGGTCCGAAGCACTGGTCCCGGTTGGACCGATGCAATACACCAGTGTGCCATCACCGGCCCGGACACCGGTTCGGTCGGCACGGGGCGGGCGTTTCTTCCGGGGCCGATCAGGGGTCTTCTGGATCGAACAGGGATGCCTGCGGCTCGTTGACGCGGACGTCGATTCCGCCGGTCACAGCGTCCGGCGGAGGTGTCAGGCCCAGTTGCGTCCAGGCGGCCGCGGTCGCGACGCGGCCGCGGGGTGTCCGGGCGATCATTCCGGCGCGAACGAGGAAGGGCTCACACACCTCTTCGACCGTGGCGGGCTCCTCACCCACCGCGACTGCCAGCGTGGACACCCCGACCGGTCCGCCGCCGAAGCTCCGCACCAGGGCGCTGAGGACCGAGCGGTCGAGGCGGTCGAGACCCAGTTGGTCGACGTCGTACACCGCGAGGGCCGCGTGCGCGATCGCGCGGGTGACGACGCCGTCCGCACGGACCTCGGCGTAATCGCGGACGCGGCGGAGCAGGCGGTTCGCGATGCGGGGCGTGCCCCGCGACCGGCTTGCGATCTCGGCGCCCGCCTCGTCACCGAGTTGCACCCCGAGGATGCCGGCCGAACGCATGAGGATCTGCTGCAGCTCCGCGGGTTCGTAGAAGTCCATGTGAGCGGTGAACCCGAAGCGATCGCGCAGCGGCCCGGTCAGCGCACCCGAGCGGGTGGTCGCCCCGACCAGGGTGAACGGCGCGACCTCCAGGGGAATCGACGTGGCGCCGGGGCCCTTGCCGACCACGACGTCGACCCGGAAGTCTTCCATCGCGAGGTAGAGCATTTCTTCCGCAGGCCGGGCGATGCGGTGGATCTCGTCGATGAACAGCACGTCGCCCTCGACGAGATTGCTCAACATGGCGGCGAGGTCGCCGGCGCGCTCGAGCGCCGGACCCGACGTCAGCCTCAGCGAGGAGCCCAGTTCACCGGCGATGATCATCGCCATGCTGGTCTTCCCCAGCCCGGGCGGTCCGGACAGCAGGATGTGGTCGGGGGTGCCGCCGCGCATCTTGGCGCCGGTCAGGACGAGTTGCAGCTGCTCCCGGACCCGCGGTTGGCCGATGAAATCGTGGAGGTTCTTGGGCCGCAGGCTGGCTTCGATGTCGCCGTCGCCGGCGACGAGGTCGGCCGAGACCGGTGACTCCTCGTCGTGGTCGCCGCCGGGTTCGGGATTCATCTGGTCTTCCCGAGCAGGGACAGGGCGGAGCGCAGCGCCGTGGAGGTGGTCGACTCCGGCGCCTCGGCCAGGACGGAGTCGGTGGCCTGTTCGGCCTGTTTGGCCGGGAAGCCGAGCCCGACGAGGGCTTCGACGATCTGGTCGCGGACCGATCCGCCGCCGGCCGCACCGAGCGGGACCACGCCGGACGAGGAGGAGACCGCGCCGACCTTGTCACGCAATTCGACGACCATCCGCTCGGCTCCGCGTTTGCCGATGCCGGGCACCCGCGTGAGGGCGGTGACGTTGCCCTCGCCCAGCGCCGCCCGCAGCGCCTCGGGTTCGAGGACGGCGAGGGTCGCCATCGCGAGTCGCGGACCGACACCCGACACCGTCTGGAGAAGCCCGAACAATTCCTTGGACTCCGAGTCGGGGAACCCGTACAGGGTCATCGAGTCCTCACGGACGATCATGGCCGTGACCAGCCGCGCCTCGGACCCCCGCTGCAGTCCGCCGAGGGTGGCCGGCGTCGCATTCACGCGGTATCCCACTCCCGCGGATTCGATTACCGCATGGTCGAGGGCGATCTCGAGCACCTCGCCGCGGACGGACGCGATCATCGTGTACCTGCCTTCTTCACTTCGGCCAGTCGGGCCTGATAGCGACGTTTCTGTTCGGCTGCCGCGGCTTCGGCGCGGGCCATGCGTTCGATCATCGGCGCCCGCCAGCAATGGCAGATCGCCAGTGCCAGTGCGTCCGCCGCGTCGGCCGGTTTGGGTGCGGTCGCCAGTTTCAGGATCCGCGTGACCATCGCGGTCACCTGAGCTTTGTCGGCGGAACCGCTCCCGGTGACGGCGGCCTTGACCTCACTGGGGGTATGGAAGCACACGGGGATCCCGCGGCGCGCGGCGGCGAGGGCGACGACGCCACCCGCCTGCGCGGTTCCCATCGCGGTACGTACGTTGTGCTGGGAGAACACGCGCTCGATCGCCACGACCTCCGGCCTGTGGAGGTCGATCCACGATTCGGCGGCCTCGGAGATCCGCAGCAACCTGGACGACAGCTCCAGATCTGCCGGGGTCCGGATCACGTCGACGGCCACCGGGGTGACGGTGCGACCGCTGCCGCCGTCGACCACTCCGAATCCACACCGGGTCAGACCGGGATCCACACCCAGCACACGCACGCAAAGCCACCTCTCCCACGCCGAACAGCTGTTCGATAGCTTAGCCGTGGGGTCGGACGAGTCGGCGCACCAACACGCAGGACGGCGCGGGGCGGCCGAGCACCGCTCCCCCGCCCCGCGCCGCGCGTCGTGCGATCAGTCGTCGAGTTCGGCGAGCACCTCGTCGGACAGGTCGACGTTGGTGTAGACGTTCTGCACGTCGTCGGACTCCTCGAGCGCGTCGACGAGCTTGAACACCTTGCGGGCGCCGTCGGCGTCGACCGGGACCTCGACGGACGCGCGGAAGTCGGCCTCGGCGGAGTCGTAGTCGATTCCCGCCTCCTGCAGTGCGCTGCGGACGGCGACGAGGTCGGTGGGCTCGCTCACGATCTCGAACGTGTCGCCGAGGTCGGTGACCTCTTCGGCGCCGGCATCGAGGACCGCCATCAGCACGTCGTCCTCGGTCTGGTCACCCTTCTCCAGGGTGACGACGCCCTTGCGCGTGAACAGGTAGGACACGGAACCCGGGTCGGCCATGTTGCCGCCGTTGCGGGTCATCGCGGTACGCACCTCACCGGCCGCACGGTTGCGGTTGTCGGTGAGGCACTCGATGAGGACGGCGACACCGTTGGGTCCGTAGCCCTCGTACATGATGGTCTGCCAGTCGGCGCCGCCCGCTTCTTCACCGGCGCCGCGCTTGCGGGCGCGCTCGATGTTGTCGTTGGGGACCGACGTCTTCTTGGCCTTCTGGATGGCGTCGTACAGGGTGGGATTTCCCGCAGGATCGCCACCGCCGGTACGGGCCGCCACCTCGATGTTCTTGATCAGCTTCGCGAAGGCTTTGCCACGCTTGGCATCGATCACAGCCTTCTTGTGCTTGGTGGTGGCCCATTTGGAGTGGCCGCTCATGCGATTCAAGCCCCTTTCCTGCTGCCTTTGGCACGCCGAATGCGCTGTTTCAGCTTTGACGATGTTACCCGCCGCCCGGCCGCCCCTGCGCGTTCCCGGGGTAACAACTCGCATAAGTCGCCATTGTTTGCATAGAATGCAAACATGTTGATGCGGGTCGACCACAGCTCCACCACCCCACTGGGGGAACAGATCGCCGCGAACGTGCGCGGCGCGTTCCTGCGCGGCGAAATCGGCGCGGGCGACCGACTCCCCTCCGCCCGGGCGCTGGCCGAGTCCATCGACGTCAACCTCCACACCGTGCTGCGCGCGTACGCCGCATTGCGCGACGAGGGCCTGATCGACCTCCGCCGGGGCCGGGGCGCGGTCGTCCGCGCCGACACGGACCCGATTCACACCGGATTGACCGAAGCTGCACGCACTTTCGTGGCCGAGGCACGGCGCCTCGGACTCGACACCGACCAGATGCTCGACGTGATCAAGGAGACCACCACACGATGACGACCTCCCGTACCCGCCTCGTGGCCGCCGCCGCGGCCACGGCAGTGCCCCTCCTCGCGCTGGTGATCGCGAGGCTCGCGTGGACCGCCGTACTGCCGCCGGTGGTGGCCAGCCACTGGTCCGGCACCGAACCCGACGGGTTCAGCGACACCGGCACGTATTTCTGGATCGCGTTCACCGTCTGCGCAGCGGCCACCGTGATCGCCGGTGTCGTGGCGGCCCGGGTCCGCACCGACGCCGCGCTGTGGCTCCCCGCGACCGTTCTCGCCGGGTGGACGGTGGCCACGGCGTGGATCGTCAGCGTCGCTGCCACGATCGACGCCGGTTCCCCCGAAGCGGCGAGGCTGGGGTGGTGGATCGTGATTCCGCTGCTGGGAATCGTGTGGGCGATCGCCACGTTCGCGCTGCTCCCCCGGACGCCGCGATCCGCGCCGCACGGCCC
>RRBB01000122.1:0-31904 GCA_006543605.1 Rhodococcus sp. WS4 | reverse complement strand
GAGTTCTTCACCGGAAAAGTGCCTCTCGAACTGGCCGAATCTGGACCTTCAGTAGCCCACATTCTCCCAGGTCAAAGGCACTTTTCCGCTATCCGACACGCGCTAAGCTCATGAGCCATCAAGGTATAGGAGGGCCGGCTGCACTGGCGACCGCGCCGACGGTGCCCGTCGTTGCGCGCGGGCGTATTCGTGCCGCAGAAACGATCGAATCGGAGACGACCTCCGCGAAGGGCCGATCCTGAATCTAGCTCGCCCCGCACCCCGCAGCAATCGCCTTGGCAGCGTTGTGCGCCAAATATGCTGGCAATTAATCCTTTTCAAAGTGCCGGTAACGGACCTTATGTCAACTATGCCGCCCCGGCACTGCATCAGATGACCGATCCGGCCCCCACGATTGGTTCCTCGGTGGGTGGCTGCGTTTCCGAGGGAATGATCGCGATGGCCAACCGCATAGTCGGACCATCTGCCTTTGTGCGGTTTACCGGCACGACCAGCTCTCCGCAGCGAGCATTGGCCAGCAGTGGCACCGGTTCCGGAGTCTTCGCGCAGGGCACCTCGACAAACTGCGCCGGCGAATGGTCCACGGTGGTCGGCGGCGAGCTGGACGGCGAACTCGAACATGCCCCGCTGGCGAGAACCACAGCAAAAGCCAGGACTGTGAACTGATTCAAATTTCGCATTGCGCCACCGGCTTCCCCGGGTAGATCGGCTATTTACTGCAGGTGCCGGTAGAGCCGTCCGTGGTTGCTGAACCAGGCGACATTCCCATCGGACCCCCGAACGAAGTTGGATCGGGTGCCGGTGGGTTTGAGGTCAGGGCCAAGGTCGAGCCCATAGTCGGTCTTGTAAAGCGCAAGGCCGAGATTCGGGACTGTCTGCTCATCCGGCAGGTAGGTGCCATCCGGGGCGTCGCTCATGTTGCCGACGAGCTGGCCATCTTTGCCGCGGAAGTTGATCACGACGGTCCCCAGGGTGCCCGATTGATCGATGTCGTCAGTGGCATACGCCCCCTCGTAGGGCGCCAACTCGGCCGTGCTCAACTTCTGGGGCGTCGCGGGCAGGTTACTGATTCCGGCGAAGCGGCGAAGCGACCAGTCCTCGGCGAACAGTTCGTTGAGCAGTTTCCCTCCACCCTCGGAATTGGTGAGCACGGTCATGGCGAAGTTACGGCTGGGCACCATGAAGAACCCGGATCGTTGACCCGCCCAGGTCCCGCCATGTTGGACGATCGTCTCGTTCTCCGCGGACGGCCGCAGCATCCATGACACTCCCATGCCGGTGAGTTCGACCTGAAGCGTGCCGCCGACGCCTGGATTGGAACGCATGGCGATGAGCGAGTCTTTGCTCATCAACCGATCTCCCTTGGGTGTAGTGCCGTCGCCGAGGTGGAAGCGCGCGTAGCGCACCTGATCCCGCACGCTGGAAATCAACGATCCGGTCGGGTTGCAACTGCGCGAGAAGAACCAGAAACCCGGATCCACAACGGCTTTTCCGTCGTCGACGTTGTGTGAGGCGGCGATATTCCGGCCGATTATCTGGTCCGAGAAGAAGCGGGTGTGACTTAACTCGAGCGGGTCCAGCAGCATCTTCTGGACGGCGTCCTCGTAGACCGATCCAGTCACGACCTCGACAATCCGCCCCGCCACAACCAGCCCCGCATTGTTGTAGGCGAAGACCGTGCCCGGCGGGGTCTTTTGTGGGAGCCGGGTCATCGACGCCACAAACTTGGTTATCGCGTCGTCGCCTCGACCGAAGTCCTGGAGATCGTCACCGAGCCAACCCGACGTGTGGTTGAGCAGTTGTCGCACCGTCGCCGTGGCGCTGGCTTCTGGATCGGCGACCGCGAAATCGGGCAGATACTGGCGTATCGGTGCCTCCAGATCGACCTTGCCCTCGTCGACGAGGCGTATCACGGTCGTTCCGGTGAACGTCTTCGTCGTGGAGCCGATCCGGAACAGGGTGTCGCCGTCCACCGGTGTCGGGTGGTCGACATTGGTGACCCCGTACCCCTTGATGTACTCCTCACCGTCGGCAATGACGCCAACCGCAACCCCGGGGATCGCGTAGTCCTTCATCGCCTTGTCGATCTTGGCGTCGAGCTCGTTGAACGCTTCCTTCGCGTTCGCCGGGACGCTCGTAGCTGTGGTGGTCGACTCCTTCGACGAACATGCCGGCAATACGAAGACCGCCAACCCGGCGACCGCCCCGCCAAGCACCGCCCGGCGCGACAACTCAGGGCCACCGACGGCGAACACCTCGGTCGTCATCAGCGTGGCGGGAGAATGTCGTATGCCGGCAGTTGCGTCGTGTCCGTGCAGGATGTGTCCGGCTTCTCCGGATTGTCGAAGAATGACGCGATTATCTCGGCTCCGCACGGTGGCTCTGCATACACACCGTGTGCAGCTCCGGGCACTACCGCGACTATGGATTGCGAGAGATCCTTCGCGATGTAGTCGCCCCACACCGCTCCGGTCTGCCCGTCGTAGGTTCCCGACAGCACAAGCGAAGGGATGTCACTCACGGTGATGTCTCGGATCGAGTCAGGGGCCTTCGGCACGTCCCACACTTCGCAGGCGTCGCGCAGGAACGGCAGCTGCGGCGCTTGGGCCCGAACGGACTCCGGCAGTTCAGGGAATTCCTTTTCCGCCTGTTGCATTGACTGCTCGACGGTCTCGAACGGGATCCATTCACGGCACCAAATGCTCAGGGTGAGGCCCCAATGGAGGACGCCCCTCTCCGGATGCCCCCAAACCTCGGCCCAACGCGACGCAATGGGCTGCGCATTCCCGTTTGCGAGCTCATCGACCGTTGATGGGAACTCTTTCGGTAGATGGGTAGCCACGGGGACAAACCAGTTCAGCAGCATTCCGCCGTCGACGACAACCTTCGTGTCTCCTACACCCTCAACGTTGACCGTCGTGGTGATGGGCTTCGCTTCAAGCTCATTGACCAGCCGGATGAACGTTGCCCCCAGGTCGGGATAGCGCTCTTTGCATGCTGGCTGGTCCTCGCACGCCTTGACCATGTTGTCGAATGCTTGGCGAGCGCTGGCCCAGGTCCACCCCAGGGCACCAACCGATGGAGGCGTCACTCCGTCGAACACGATCGACTCGATAGCGTCGGCGTCTTGACGCATGTAGATCAGCGCAAGGTCGGTACCGTACGAGTGGGAGAACACATTCCACTTCTCGAGGCCGAGTGCCTTGCGTAAATCAATCAGGTCATAGGTGCTCTCGGTCGAATTGAACGCCGAGAGGTCAACGGTGGGAGCCAGGCGGTCGTGGCACTCCTTCACCGCTTCTACGTACGCATCCCGTGTGGACTCAGCGTTCCACGCCATTCCGATCCTTTGGGCGAAGAACTCGAAAATCTCCGGGCAGGGCAACGGCGAGCTGGACGTCATGTTGCCGCGCTGTCCCATCAGGATCAGATCGCGATCACGGTTCAGCGGGACGTCCGGGTTGATCGGGGGATCCGTGACCCCATCCTGACCGGGCCCGCCCATGAGAAAGACGATCGGAGCCTTGGTCGGCGGCTGCGTCTCCGACGGAACGATCGCTACTGCCAAGCGCAAGGTTCCGCTGTCTTCTTTGGTGCGGTTCACCGGTACCAACAAGTCCCCGCAGCGAGCATTTTCCAGCAGTGGGACCGGATTCGGCGTCTTCGCGCACGGACCCTCGACAAACTCCGCCGGCGGATGAGCCACAGTCGTCGGTGGCGAACTGGACGGATCGGAATTGTTGCTACACGCTGAGCTGACGAGAATCGAGACAAACGCAATCGCCGTTATCTGGTTCACAAACCGCATGTCGACCACCCTGAATGGCGACCGCCCGAACCTTGTGTTCGGGCTCGGCCCGAGTATTTACCCAGATAAATCCTGGCACAACCCATATACCGGAAGTTTGAGAACCGATGAAATCCGGCGATCCTTATGCAGACGCCCGGTGATGAATCGAATCGTGCGGTCGGCCAGCTCGGTTGAGAACGCATTCCATAGGCGGCGCGAGATCACCGCCGCAAAACGAGATAGTCGGTGCGATAGATTCCCCGATTGGCGTCAGGGACGGGCCAGTTGCCCGCTGTGGTCATGATGAAAGGCAGCCCGTCCAGTCGATTGTCCATACGCGCGCTCAGCGTCCCGCTCGCGATCCTCTTACAGGACACTCGAACGCTCCCTCACTCGAACGGCCACCAACTTGGAATCTGACGCGGCTCCCCTATCGGGCCGCATCCACGGGCGATAATGGTCCCTATGACCGCAGAACTTGTCCCGTGCGAGATGGACGAGTGCCAAGACGAGGCGACGCACACTGTGCGGATCCAATTAGCTGATCAGCCCGAAGAGATCTCGCAGGTGTGCCGATCACACGACCACCAGCTCAAGACCGCAGCCGGCCGCAGCCGGCCGAAGGCCCAGCCGCCGGTCGAGCAACCCCCTGCCTTCCGATGCAGGGACTGCGATCAGGTTCTGCAGGACAGCACTCCGCCCTGCCCGGTCTGCGGCTCGCTTAATCGAGTGATGAGCCCGCGCTCCGCAGCGATCACCTTGGCAGTGTTGTGCGCCAAATATGCTGGTACACAATCCTTTTCGAAGTATCGACAAGATATATTATGTCAGCTGCCCTTTAATCAGGTTGCAGTGCAACATATTTCGCCCTCCCTGGCTGTGCCGCACCGGGGTGGAGTAACTCTTGCTAGTTTGACGCTTCATGCCCACACTCGCAGCAGATCGGGCCGTCGACGCAGAACCCTATCGGTATTTCGAGCCCGGTGACACGCCGAGTTGATCGTCAGCGGCGCCACGCACCAGGTTTCAGCATAATTTTCGGGTTTGGGCGCATCCCGGCGCGGACGTATCCGAAACCGGACGACCAGCGGCCGCGTTGTCTCGCTGGGCCGATCCTGCATCCTACGATCGATTACGTGGCCGCAGACAGTTCCGATCCATACCCGGGCAACCCAGATGCGCTGCCCGGGGAGAAAGCCGACATCCTCGCGCGGGTCTCCGCGGCGATCGGAGCGGACGACGTCGAGCTGGGGCGACAGATCCTGCGCTCCGCAGTATCCCTTCACGCCCGTCGCGAAGACTCCGCGGAAGTACACCGAACGTGAGAGCTTGCGGATCTTCTACCGGGATGGGTTCCTCGACCGGTATTCCGGCGCGAAGTTCGTGCACCCGGGAACGTTGCGGGCGCTTTCTCTGATCATGCCGGAGGAGTTTCCCGCGCATCCGAACTGGGCCGTCTCGCAGAGCCACTTCGCGTATTGGGAGTTGTTCCCGTCCATCGACCATCTCGTTCCGGTCGCCCGCGGCGGCGCCGACGATGAGTCGAACTGGATCAGTACATCGATGTTGCGCAACGCCGCGAAGGCACATTGGACTCTCGGCGAGCTCGGCTGGGCACTCTCGCCGGCAGGCGACCACAGGACCTGGGACGGACTGGCCGGATGGTTCATCGAATACCTACGCGCACATCCGGAACTGGCTACCGACAAGTACCTCGGCCGATGGTTCCGCGCCACCATCGACGTCCGCGCCGAGTTGCCCTGACCACCGGCAGGTATCCGGTTTGTCCGCTGTTTACCGCGGTAAACAAACCGTACTTGAAGTTGGTTTGGCGTGACTCCACATGCGCTGTTTCTGGTCAAGGCGCGTCACCGACGTTCCTGACGGAGATTGGTTATCGTCGGACCTGCGTAGAAACAAGGGTGTGCGGCGACCATGACATCTTCAACAGTCACCGACATCTCCACACTGCTGATGATGATCGACTCGGCGTATGCGCGGGACCGGGACGACGCCTTCTTCGTCACTCCCCTCCCCGACGGCCGCGGGTGGACGGTCGAGGTTCATATCGCCGCCGTCGCCGACGTCGTCGGTCTCGGGTCGGTCGCCGACGAACAGGCGTTCCTCCGCGCTGCGACCTGGTACCTGCCAAACCGCACCATTCCGATGCTCGGCGAGGCCGCCGAACAGTCAGCCACCCTGACCGCCGAAGCGCGGCGCACGAGCCTGAAGGTCACCGGCACCATCACCGCCGACGGCCATCTAGCCGATGTGGTCCTCGGTCGTGGTCAAATCCCGGCGGGCCGGTGTGCGGCGGTCGATCACGCCGAGGGGCTCGGCATCCTGTCCGACCCGCGACATCCGCTGCACCCCAGCTGGCCGTGGCGGATGCGATCGCCCAGGTCCTGCTGACCCGCCCGGCGCGACGGTGGTGCCCTCGCGTTCTACGACCTCACCCGCGGTTGGGCGGCAGCGAGGACGGGGCCATCGTGGCGATCGCCGCGGAACTGCGGACCGTCGCCTACGTCATCGTGCAGGAGCTGATGATCGCGACCAACGAGGCGGTGGCGTTGTGGTGCGGCGAGCGGGGGTTGCCGATCCTGTTCCGCAATCACTGTGCCAACCCGGTGGCCGGCAGCACCGACCTGAACCGACGCACCCGCGAAGCCCGTGAGGCGAGGACGAATCACTTCAAACACGCCGACCAACATCGTCGCCGAGCAGGCCACCGCCGATCTCGACAATCGCCGATTCCACAAGGTCCTCAAAGCCGAAGCCGTCGGACCACTTCGGGCTGAACTCGCCTCCAAGCTCGCGCGCCGCGTCGACGCTGACCTCCTGATCGCCCCGGAACGTCGCGGTCCTGATCGACGCCGCCGACCCCACCGTGCCTGCGGACCCGCCCGGCCACCGCCGTTCGAACCCATACGGATCGGGTACCTCGACCGGTCGGGCACACACCACCCCGCGAAAACCTTTCCGGCTCAGTGTCGGTCGGCCCGGTGGCGGTCAGTCGGCTCGGTGGCGGCGGGGCCGCCGTCGCGGTGGTGCAGGGTCGGCCGGTACTGCTCGACCAGCGGGAGTCGGTTCTTCTCCGCTGGCGGGGTCGGGGTCTCGTCGACCGCGTGGAGATGGTGCTCGGCGTCCACCTGTTGCTGCCAATACACCGCGCTCCGCCGCGAACGGTCTCTGCTCGCGTCGGGTCGTATGCGCTTCGCGCATACGACCACCGACAGATTCCGCCGTCACCGGCCGGTGAGCCATTCCCGTTCCGCCGTCGCGGCGGGGCGACGGACAACGGCGACGGGCCGGCGGCGAAGTACCAGCTCGAATCTCACCCAGCGGAGTGAAACGCGGCGACGTGACTATGTTCGTCTCCGCCGACGACCAGTGGATTTACCGCCAGCTGTCGTGGTGTCCGAACCCATGAAAATTCCGCGGTCCGGTGGTGCGGTGCTGTACTTCCTTCGTATTCTCGCCGACCTGTCCCCGCTTCCCCTCATCGATGCCGAGATGGCGCTCCCTGATCTCGGGCATCCCGGATCGCGGTTGCGGACCGACCACTTCGTCCGCTCTCCCAGTATCCGGACGGCCCTGTTTGCATTGTGGGACCTGTAACCAACGGAAAACGCGTCACAGCCCCTTCACGACGCTGGTGGAACGACCACTGCGCCTGTGATGCAGAGATGCGATAGCGCAACGCAATAGGCTCTTTCGGCTGGTCGGTCTCATGAGTGGCCGCGATCGAGGATGTCGAGCTGAACACGGTTGCGGTGCGGTGGTTGATTTCCTACCGGCCGGCTTTCAGGTTCTCGAGGAGGTCCCGGCACCGCTCATCAGTGCACACGTCCACGTGTGGTCCGATCACGTTGATCGGGCCGCGGATTCCGTTCCGCCAGTCGATGACCGTGTAGACGAACTCACCGGTGGTGGCGAAGTCGAGGGGGCGGGTGCAGAAGCGAGGTACACCAAGAATGCGCGGACACTGTTGGGGCGGCGGGTTCGAGACCGAAGCGGATCCACCCACCGGCATCGAGTGGGATCGGGGTGGTCGGTGATCCCTTGGCGTTGTATCAGTGTCACCGCGCACCCCAGTCCGCGGACCGGCCTTCGGACAGCGCTGTCCGCTGATTCTCGGCGAGCGTGTCCCGGTCGATGTTTCCGCGGCCCAACCCCTCTGGCCGGTGCCCGATGTGAAAGCCCTCGACGTCACCGTCCTGGCCTCGGTGGGGGCAGGGGTAGATCGCCAGACCGTGGCGTTCTTTCGTGGTGGGTGCGGGCCGCGCGGGCGGCCTTGCGGGTGTCGTCGTCGGCGATGAAGCTGGAAACTCTGGTCAGATTCGCAACCGCCACAACCAGACAGAGCGCGCCCGTCACGGCGGCTACATCAGCGGCCATCGGCTTGTCGTCGCTGCCTTGACCGACAGCACAACGCGGCGCCACGATGTACCCCGGAACGTTTCTAGAACTGCACGCGCAGCGAAAGGTGACGATGCGCGCCGGTGGGTCGCGCCCATCTGATACACGAAGAAAAGAAAGTGATGTGTTGTACGCCACTGTTTTGGGGCGTAGGCGTTCGGCACCATACGATCTGTTCTGCACCGGCTGATCCGATCTGCAGGTTGCCGGTGTCCGCTCGGCCAGCTAAACACACAGCAGCTGAGTGCAATTCACACTTTGCAGCCCACGTTCGACCGCTGGTGTAGCGGCCCCGCCGTACGCCAGCTCCGGCGGGGTTTCGCGCATTAGCTATCGGGCTGTTTGACCGGCTCGATTTCGCGTCGGGGCATCCGATCCGACAGCTAGCTGAGCTATTGATGTGCGCTTCGGAAATCGACGAAACACTAAGGTGAGCAACGATTTTGCTACCTCAGACAGTTTGACAGGACCGTTTGCGGGTGACTTAATCGGACTAGGATTGCCCGGAAGCCAGCACGCAGCACCTGCCAGGCTCGACTACGGGCTCGACGAGAAGCCGGGGTATCCGACCGATCGCGACAGAATGGACCGGCCGTCATTCTGTCGCAGCCTCAGGCGCTTGCTCTGACAGTGACCGCGACTCCGTCTTGCCATCAACCGATGTCGCGATGCACTTCATGTTTGTTGATGCACGGCGCATGACGACGTTCCGGGTGATGCACCGTGCATCACCCAGATCCGATCGCCCTCTACGCGATGCGACTCGCTCCGGTTCGAAAGCTCTCCTCGGCAGGGCGCCCGCACTGCCGCCCCCAAGAATCTTCCGCGCGTGGGCCAAAGCAGAAAGCGGCGCCACGTTAGGCACCGTGCATATTGTCAGCACGCTGCGGATCTCAAACCAGACCCCGCTGCCGAAATGTCCGCCTGGCGCCATCCGTGCAATCACACCAACTCCGTTCGCAGAGAAGAGAAGATCTGTCGCAAGAGAGATGCCCGTGGATCCAACTTCTCGGGCCGGAGGGCCACCGGACAGCAATGTGAAGCCCGTGAGATCCGGTGCAAATTGCCGCGAAGACCCGGCCCCATCTGGCCCAAGCGCCCGTTGACGTCCGCGATAAGGTGGGCGGTTCTGCCCCCCTTCCGTGGAGAAGTCCACGTCGCCGGACCGGCGAGCCTGAAGAGGTGGAGACCGATGCGTCCGGTCGAAACTCGCAGCACTGCGCTTGAGTGGGTGGGATATCGCGAACCGTCAAGACCGTCGACGCGGATGCGCCGCGCGGTTCAGGGAAGCCGGGCGATCTTCTTTTGTCCCGCCAATCTCCTATCGGAGAGCCAAGCTTCGCGGGCCACGGCGGGGTTCCAAGCGAACAGGCAAGCAATAGCGATGCCTGCCCGTTGCGTTTTCAATGCAAGACACGATGCAACGGCATTGAGGTACCTCGCGCAACCAGTCGAATGACGGATGCGTGTCACGTCGCGCGAGCATCCCCGCCAGCCGGCTCAAGAATCACGCTGGTTGCCCAACGCCTTTTGCCAACACCCCTCGCCGGACGTCCGCCTCCGGTGATGCACCGTGCATCACGTCGCGCGAAGCATCCCCGCCAGCCGGCTCAAGAATCACGCTGGTTGCCCAACGCCTTTTGCCAACACCCCTCGCCGGACGTCCGCCTCTGCTGATGCACGGTGCATCACCAACTTCAACGTGATGCACCGTGCATCACGTGAAGCCATCACCGTTCGACGCGCCCGTCTGGCGACACGGCCCGACACTCTCCCATCACTACCCCGCTGCCACTCTCCCCATCCGGAAGCACACCCCCAACAAGCGGAGCGACGTAGGTCCGTCGACTTCCGCGACTTCAAGGATCCGCAAATTGGATCACGACCGCTCCCCTCCGCTTCAGCCGTGAAGCCACCACACTCTTAACCTCGACGATCCGACCCACCCAGTTCCGACCGATGACATGGCCTCACGAAGGCCACACTTGTCAGCTTCCACGCGGCGCAGGAATTGCTCGTTCGTCGACGCCGCAACCGAGATCGACGCCGTTAAAGATCGACCGCGACCGGTACGCCATAGAGGTAGTTGCCGAATCCGGTGGTTGGTATCAGTTCCCGACGACCGTCACGGAAGACTCACAGCAGTGCGGCGTTGGATGCCCGCCAGGGTGTCGCGCGCACTGCAACGTTGAGCGTTGCGAGCCGATGCGGGTCGGCGACACGAATTCGCGCCCGCGGGGCATCCCAATATTCTGTCTCGCTCGGCTACCAGATGCTGCCCTCCACAGAGCGCCGAGCCGATTACGGTTCGCTAGCGGCAGACCAGTCTGCGTCCCCCGCGCGGCATTCATCGAAATGCACATCGATCGCGGCACGCTCAAAGGTGAACAGAGGTGCTGTGCCCGGGTCCAGTCGGTGGCCTTCAGCGACTCTGTTCACCAAGTCTGTCGAACTGACGGATTTGCGGCACAACATTCCCTCGTCTGTTCACGACATGCGGAATCACGCATCCGCCCAGCACCATCGGTCGCGGCGATTTGAACAGCGCCGACACTTGGATGCCGCCGCCGCAGCACCCGAGGTGCGGACGATACTGCATGCCGGTGCGGACGACACTGCCGGCGATCTGTCGAACCGTGCGAGCACCCGGTCCGTCCTTTCGGAGTCCCCCGCACGTCGATGCGCCCACTGCGGTGCGGCGCCCATGTTCACATGAAGAAACTCTGGCGTGGAAGATCCGTTTCTTTCGCCCGATGAATGGCATATTCGCGGCATCTCCACCTGGGAAGTTCTGAGGTAGAGCTTTCATTTATGGCTCCGACGGGAGTACGGGTTCGGTGACGACGTGGAAGCGTCGGGGCGTTGCACGCCATCAATCGAGCGAGACCTGCCGCCATTTGCTCGTGGCGCTGAAAGTATGACGTCGCCGGGATGGCCGGCTCTCGATTTGGGCTGAGTTCCGTGGCACGCCCACGGTCGTGGTGGCTGTCTGTGGCCCGGCTTCCGGACGCTATGGGGCAGTGTGACTCTCGGTATCACACAGATTTGATTCATCACGTGACGTTTCTGGGGTGGTGTGATTGCCTATGGAATTCACGCGCTGTTTGATCAAATATATCGGCTCATCGCGGGGTGTCGTTCGCATACGATTCGGAGCCAGATTTGTGTCCGAAAGAGGTTTCTACGCGTCGATCTCGAGTTTTATTTAACTCGGCGTGTCGCTGCGCGGTTTAGTTAAACCCAAAGAGCAGGATTTAAGGCATGACAACTCGGAAAAGTCGGGGCGGGCGCCCAGCCCGCGACGTCGCCGTTCGCCATATCGGGGTTGAGTTCCCCGCGGAGATCGCCGACCGGATTCTCGCACCGGTTGACGATGGTCGTGTCAAGACAATCACCGATCGAATGATCGCGCTTGTTCAGCTGGCTCTCGAGAACGAGCCAGCGATTCCGGCGCAAGCCAGACAGGAAGAGTTGCCGATGACGGGCTGAACAGAGCCCAAAAAAAGGCGGAACCCCCCTTCGCTCGCCAGCTCCGGGGGTTCCGCTCGTCGTACAAACCGCCACGCAAGGGAGGAGGTCTGCCTTCTATGAGTATAGAGCGTTCGATTCGTCGTGCGCGCGCGACACGACGTGATAGTGGTGTACGCGGCCTCTCATCTCAGCGTCAACGTGACAATTCCGTAGATGCAGACCTCATGTCGCCGGCTCTGCTGGCGTTCACGCATGCCGTGAGGAGGTGTCGATTCCAGTAGTGAAAACGTCGGTGGGTCCCACCGTTTCCGGATGAGACCCACCGCCCATATTTGGCCGTTCCAACACGACCGCTCCTGTGATTGGCAGTCCCGCGAGCAGTCGTGTCGATACCGTGCGCTCTTGTCAGGGTAAGCCATGTCCTGCTGGTGATGCCAGCGACTCACGGCAACAACCTGGTTAAGGGCGCGTGAAAGGCGCGTCATGCACCCCAATTCCGCCGCAATTGCGGCCGTTTTTTCGTCCAATCCTGTTCCGATTGCCGCCGGTGAGGGCGTTTCCTCGACCGATGACCCCGACTGGGACGCTTTCGTCGCCGCAGCTGTTGACCGCGTCAATCGTGTCGAGCAGCTCAACGCGGAGAGCGAGCAGCGGGGCCGTTCCTGGTCGTTACCCGTTGATCCTGGCCGACAGGCCTCTACGCCGGCCTGGACCGGGAGAGATGCTTGGCAATTTCAGGTCCGTAAGGTGCTGAACTCTCATAACGGACGCGAGGTTTGCCGGCGGTTCAATGTCGGCACAGAGTTCGTGTTCGCTGTGGCTGTGACGATGGCTTCGTTCGCAGAGCGGTCGACGGGCCGGCGCGTATGCGCCTCGAGAGATACGATCGCCCATCGCAGCGGAGTCAGCGTGTCAGTGGTGAAACGCGCAAGGAGGGCACTTCAGACTCTTTCTGTCGCCCGAGAGATGGTGCGAGGGAGGTACTTGAGCGCTGACGAAGCGCATGCTGCTGAATCTCATCATGGGCGGATTCAACGTCGAGCGGCGTCTGTATGGGCTCTGATGTCGCCGAAGTCCGTGGTCATCGCGGTAGGGCGGGCGACTAAGAAGGTGGCCAAGAAGGTTCGTCGCTCCAACGTTCGTTCTCGCTCGACTTATCCCCAATTGGTCGCTCGTGGCCCCCTATCCCCTTCTAGGGGATTTAAGTTGTTATCTCTTGTTAGAGAGTTATCACCAAAACGCGCGCGAGCGCGCGCGGGCGAGCAACCGAAGAATTCAGGGCTCCCGGCCCGGCAGCCGCGACCGATTGAGCTGCAACGCACTGCGGCTGACCTGCTTTTTCATGCACCCGTTTTCGCTTCTATTGGGCATATCGGGTCAGTTTGCGAGGTTCTCGCCAGTACGGGCGTTGACGGAAGTCGCTGGTCTGGTCGTGACATCGCCGCTGAGCTCACGCGTGACACCCAGCAGAGGGGCTGGGTGTGGCCACAGCACATCGAGAACCCTGTCGGGTATCTGCGTTGGCGTATGAAGCAGATCGATTGGTCTCGCCCCTCACCCTCTGAGATGGCCCAGAAAGCGGCCCAGGAGGCCCGTCAGCGCATTGCCGACCGCGATGCGCGTCTCAGTCGCCGAGATCGGCTGGGTTCGTCTCCAGGGCATCGTCAGAGGTGTAGGCAGGCATTCGCGGCGATGCACGATCCACGAGAGGGTGGCGCACAGATCTGAACACGGCGGATGTGACAAACCAGTTGGCGCAGGTGACGCTCGAAGGTCAGACGTCCCTCGGTGATTCGCAGCATCGTCGTTTGCACCGCGATGCGCGTGGCTGGTCCGAGGATCAATCCCTGATGCGCGTGGTATGTGGGAAGGCAACGACCCCGCCTGATTTGTCTGAGCGTCCGAGGCCCTCGCGTGTAGCACCGCCTTTGATAGCCATCGGCAGGACGGGTTGACTGTCCATGCACTGCGGAGGCCGGCGTCGTTCTGCATCTGTCGCATAGCCTTTGACTGCGAGCAGGTGACGCGACGCGGCCGCAGTTTCGTTGCTCACTCCCCCCGAAGTTGAGGTGAAGTGTTACGCGCAAGGAAGCACGGCAATCGGGATCGGTTCGCCGCTGATCCTGACGAGGGGTGGGTGTGTCAACGGCATCTGAAAATTGACCCCTCGGTTGGTGGTTGTGGCTAGTTCTCGGTGGTTCGGCCGGTGGGTGTGCGGCCGAGGTCGCGGCCTCTGAGTCGGTAGCTGTCGCCTTTGAGGGAGATGACATCGGCGTGGTGGACGAGGCGGTCAATCATCGCCGCGGCCACGACCTCATCGCCGAACACCTCACCCCATCGGCCGAACGGTTTGTTCGAGGTGATGATCAAGCTGGCACGTTCGTAGCGGCTCGAGACGAGCTGGAAGAACAGGTTCGCCGCCTCCGCCTCAAACGGGATGTACCCGACCTCGTCGACCACCAGCAGTGGGTAACGTCCGAGTTTGATCAGTTCCGTTTCCAGTCGGCCGCTGTGGTGGGCTTCGGCGAGCCGGGTGACCCATTGGGCGGCGGTCGCGAACAATTGCCGGTGCCGGGTGGCCCGAGAAAGACCACCATGTCTTTCGCAGTCACGAAGTCGAGGGTGCCCAGATGCGCGATCGTGTCCCGCTTGAGGCCGCGCGCGTAATCGAAGTCGAACTCCTCCAACGATTTGCGGGCCGGGAAACGCGCCGACCGGATCCGGGACTCACCACCCTGGCTTTCCCGGGCGGAGACCTCCCGCTGCAGACACGCGACCAGGAACTCCTCATGGGTCCAGTTCTCGGACCGAGCCCGCTCGATCAACCGGCCGGCGGCATCACGCAGGGTCGGCGCCTTCAGGGCGCGGGTGAGGAAGCTCAATTCCGCGGTCAGATCCCGATCTGATGTTCTGGTGTTCGCGGTCATCAGGCCACCGTTCCGTCGTAGTCGCCGATCCCGAGGGCGGCGTCGTAGTCGCTCAAGGACCGGATTCGCACCTCGGTGCCTTCCGGTGGGTGCGCCAGTGCGACACGGTCATGGCGCAGTGCTGCAGCGGCTTTGACATGTTCGGGGTCGGACACCGTTTGATGTTTCGCCCATGCTCGCCGGTGGTCGGCGACGAGGGCGCCGTCGCACCAGACCCGCACCCGGTCCAGGTCGGCGGTGACTTCGATGCGCCGGCCGATCACCGACGGGTGCACCGAGTAGTCGTTGGAGTCGAGCCGGATGTAGTGATCACGGGCCAGCCGGGTTGACTGCTTCCATCCGGTGACCGGTGGCACCGGGGGCAGTTCGAGCATCGACTGCCGGTCGGCGTCGATCCGGTCTGCCGGTGCGCAGCCGAGGACGCGTTTGCGGCGGGTGTTCGCGACCGCCAACCACGCCGATAATTGCCGGTTGAAGTCGTCCGGCCCGGTGAACGACCGGCCGGGCAGGAACGAGGTTTCCAGGTAGTCGTGGTTGCGTTCGATGATGCCCTTGGCCTCGGGGTCGGCAGGTCTACAGATCAGGACTTTCGCGCCGAGGGTGCCGCGGAAACCTTGGCAGTCCTGGGTCAGTTCGGCCTTGCGGTGGCGCCGCCGCCCGACCGCGCCTTCGCCATCCCAGACCAATACCCGGGGCACAGCGCCGAGCGCATCGATCAGTTGCCACCAACCAGCGAACAGATCCTCCGCACCACGGGTCGGCACCAGCACAGCCGACAACCAGCGCGAATATCCGCAGGTCATCGTCAAGACCGGCAGCTTCGTCGGCGTTCTGGTCTGGCCGTGGTCGACCGGGAGGGTGATAGGCGGGAACCAGAAATCGCACTGGGCGATCTCACCGGGCAGGTAGGTGGTGCGCGAGGCAGGATCCGGGGGCAGATAGACCGGGCGCAGTTCGGCGACCCGGCCGCTGAGGACCCGGATCGAGTGTGCCCAGCCGATCCGTTCGGCGATCACCGTCGCCGGCATCGTCGGGAACTCTTTCAACAGTTCCCGGATGCGGGGTTCGACCGCATCGACGATCGAACCGGGGCTGGCGCGCCGGTATTTCGGTGGTCCGTCGGCGGCCAGCGCCGAGCGGACCGTATTGCGGGAAATCCCCATCATCCGAGCGATCGCCTTGATCGGCAACCGCTCGCTGCGATGCAGACGACGAATCTCGGCCCAATCTTCCACGGACAACATCCCTTCGTCCCTCCTGACTCGACTCAAGTCAGGATCAGCGGACAGGGGGTCAAATTTGAGATGCCATACCGTGTTCAGTTTTCACGTGCTGTCGACAGGGTGAACCGTGCCTGTGTACACGCCGTCGGACCGATGTCGAAACTATTCGGCGGTAAAGGGTTTACGAACGGGTTCCTGCAAGGGTGCGACGGTGCGCGCATGGACTACTCGCCGACCAGCAGTAGTTTGGCACCTCGTGGGACAAGGACACCACCCGGGCTCCCCCGTGGTCACGATTCACGAACTGCAGCAGCATCGCGGATTGAGCGCTAGCACGACGCCGGCATGCACGAAGCCCATGACCCACCGCGTTGTGAATGCGCTTGTGACTGATGCCAACTGATCGACAGCACCGCCTCTACTGGGGTCGCGTTCCGCGAATCTTGAGTCGAATGACTTTGTCGTGCGGAAATGAGAACCGTGAGTGCCGGGTGCCCCTCCCCCGAATAGATCCGCGTTGGGTGGCTGCAGGGCCGCCTACTCGAACACTCGTCGACAACACGCCCTTCCCTCCCCGACTCTCGCGGCGGAGCTTCGACACTCGAACACACTGTCAGCGGCACGATGGAACCCACTGGTCCTCCATCCTTCGAAGCTGCGGGGTCAAGTGACTGTCCCACCAGGGTCAAAATTGGTATCGGAAAGTTGAGCATCTCTGCCGCAATCGAAGGCGTCGGCTTCGGACGCGAACGGCGCTGCAGGATGGACGTCGAGCCGCTGTCCAGCATCGACGGGCGTGAACGTAAGCAGTGAAGGCGTGCTATCGATCAGCTCCTCGGGTACGACTTCAAACCCGCTTGGATGCGTGCTCGCCCACGAATTCCAACAAGGATGCGGAGTCGCGTGTCCGTGTCTGTGTCCGGCGGCAGTTCACGATGCTCGTCTAGTCTGTCGTCCGTGTCGCTACGGATGATCGGCGACAACTTTTTTGGGTACTGGCAGCCGACAACTCCTATGCGGTCGCGTGGATGCGATGAGCCGAGCCGGAACCTCGGGGGTTTGGTTCGTGAGTTGCTGGCCTGAACCTGTTGGGTGATGCACCGTGCATCACCCATGAGTTCGGTCGGACGGGTCCTGACGTTCGCCGACAGGGGCACACGGTGCGTATGACTGCAGGATCCAGCCAACTCGCGACTGAACGGATCGAGCGGCGCGTGATCCGAGTCGCATTGGCCGGCTATGAAGCCGTGATCTTTGCCGCGGTAGTCCTTTGCCTGGCACTAGGCAAAGATTGCTACTTGTCCAGATCCCGCATTGAGCGTTTGCCGACTGGAGCGAGTCGAGTTCGCCTGCGAATATCGCCACTGGACAGCTTGGCCTTCGGCGAAGTAGCGGGGCCACCGAAATGACATCGGCGCCCGCTAATTGATAAGCCTTCCGTCGCGGAGCTTGAAGCAGTGGCTAAGAAGGTTTGCTGAGCGCTTCGTGTGTGAGCGTGGGCGTGCAGGCTGAGTCAGCAAGCGGACGAAGTACCCATCGTGAGCCGCCCCTGGGTGATGCACGGTGCATCACCCAGGGGTCCCCTACCTGGTGCCCGGTGGCGTTGACTGCTGGGTAGTGAGTCGATGACACGGTCGTTCCGAGTGTGAACGGTTCCGTGATGCACGGTGCATCACGTGGGTGGACTGTGCACCTTGTTTTCGTTGGCATTGACTCGCAGGTGTTGAAGCGAACGGCATGGCCCCCGGTCGATGCGGTTGGGTAGTTCTGAGTGTGAACGGTCTGGTGATGCACGGTGCATCACCAAATCCTCTCCTCGGGGTGATGCACCGTGCATTACCCCGAGGGTTGAATAGCCATCCCTCACTTGTGAGCGTTAAACCGCTCAGGATTGAACTGGCAGTGAAACCAACTTGAGTGATGCACCGTGCATCACCAGGGGTCCCCTACCTGGTGCCCGGTGGCGTTGACTGCTGGGTAGCGACTCGATGGCACGCTCGTTCCGAGGTTGAGCGGCCCCGTGATGCACGGTGCATCACGTGGGTGGACTGTGCACCTTGTTTTCGTTGGCATTGACTCGCAGGTGTTGAAGCGAACGGCATGGTCCCCAGTCGACGCGGCTGGGTAGTTCTGAGTGAGAACCACCCGGTGATGCACGGTGCATCACCGGGGGCCTCCTACCTGGTATCTGTGGTGTTGACTGCTGGGTAGTGAGTTGATGGCACAGTCGTCGGAGGGCGAGCGCCCGGTGATGCACGGTGCATCACCGGGCGCGCTCCTCGGGGTGATGCACCGTGCATCACCCCGAGGAGCGACACGCCGCAGGAGATGTCAACGGAGGCAGTTCGTTCCCAGTACGCTCCTTCTCAAATACATGCAAAGCATGCGTCGAGAATGGAGGATGATGAACGCCGGAGTGACATCCGAAATGGTGGCCAGCTCATCGACCAGTCCGGCCGAGGTGAAGCGCAAGCCGGCCGCGCGTAAACCTGCAGGTAGGAAGACGGCGAGTCGATTTCGCAAGTACGCTGGCGGCGAGGAAAGTGAGGAACTTGCCGCCGCAGCATCCTCTGGTGTCCCTGCGCAGTCTAATGGTGACGGAGATACGGGCGGCATCACCGCCGCACTGGTAGGTCTGGCAGCCGCCGATGGCCAGACTGTTGTGCAGGTGCCGGTGCATCAGACCGTCCCGCACCCCTTCAACGATCCGGACAGGTCGAAGCCTCAGGCTGGTGATCCGAAGTGGGATGAACTGGTCAATGGTGCGAGGGCGAGCGGCATCAAGGTTCCCGGACTGCTCGTAACCCGGGAGGGATTCCTCGCGAAACGGCCCGACCTCGCGCACGCGCTTGGGGACGATGCCGAGTATGTCGTCATCTACGGGCACCGCCGCCGCGCCGCCGCTATTGCAGCTGGTTTGGCAACAATTCCGGCAGTGATCGATGACGCCGTGATGGACGATCACGGCGACCTCGACGCCATGACGTTGGAGAATCTCGGACGCCAGGATCTGTCGGAGATCGCTGAGGCCCAGATGTTCGCTCGGTATTCCGAGTTGGGGTTGTCGCAGCGTGCCATAGCCGAGAAACTCGGCGTCGATCAGGCGACCGTGTCCAGGCGACTGTCGCTGCTACTTCTTGCCCCCGAGGTCCAGGCGGCGATCGCGGAGGACGCGATTCGCAGCGCCGAGGGTGCCGCTTTGGCGGGAGCACTCCCCTACGGTCCTGCTCGAAGCTGGCAGAAGAAGGGGGAACCAGGTCAGGACACGGACGCGCGTCGTTCCGAGCAACTCGCGGCGTTCACGCTGATTGCGGAGCGCGGAATGAGCCCCACGCGTGCCGCTGAACGTGTGTTGACCGAGCGGAACTCGCGCGAGCAAGCATTGGCTGCGGGTCTCGAAATTGTGGATCCCCGCGAGCGGTTCGGTGCGAGCTTTCATGAGCATCGTCTGTTCGACGTATCCGATGTCGATTTCGCGAGCGTCGACGTCGTCGGCGCGATTGATCCGGGTCAGGGAACGCTTGTCTACTATGCGGTCGACAAACCCTCTGACGAGGTTGAGGATGCCGCGAAGCTAGAGGCGGAAGCGAGGGCGGCCGCAGTGAAGGCGCGTCGCGAAGCGGGCAAAAAGCTCGTGGCCTCTGTCCCTTCGCGGGAGAAGTTGGTGACCTACTTCATCGACCAGTACGCATATGGCATTTCCGCGCTCGCGACGAGTGCGGAGGGGTGGCGGTTGGCTCAGGCATACGTGCGGCTGGAGGGTCTCGACGCGACCGAGTTCCGGGTGAGCGCTCAGAACGGCGACGAGAAGCGCCGCAGTGAGATTGCCTGGGCCTGCGCGGTCGCAGGTTATGAGCTTGCGGCAGCGGATGGCTCGCGCGAGTGGGGGCCGTCGGACCTCACGTATCTGGACTTGCTGTCTGAGCGAGCCGACTATAAGCCGACCGCCTGGGAGGAAGCACGCCTCGACGCTGCGCGACGCGCGCTTCGGGTCGCCGAGTGATCCCGGTGATGCACGGTGCATCACCGACGTTCATATCTCCCTCCGCCGGGTGATGCACCGTGCATCACCCGGAAGTGGACATCAACCAAATCCAGAACCTTCAAACCACAAGGAGTTCCCGTGGCTACCTACGCTGTAGCAACCCTGTCCGGTAGTGCCGGCAAGACCACGACGGTCACGTCGACCGCGACGTTGCTCGCCCAGGATGGATACCGCGTCCGAGTTCTCGACATGGACAGTCAGGCAAACGCGAGTACGTGGCTCGGATATCCCGAGGCCTCTGGCAAGACCGCTGCCGATGTTCTGCGGCGCAACGCTTCCATCAAGGAGGTCGAACGCCCCGCGCGGGTGCTTCGGGGCTACGACGAAGGCGACCAACCGGTATATGAGGAGATTCCGAACCTCACGATTGTGCCCGCCGCCCGCGACACGCTCGACAAACTGATCGTGGAGTTGCCCGCGGTGACCGGTGGTGTGCTCCATCTGCGTGACGCCCTGGAAGAAGCGGATCCGGTCGACGTCACCCTGATCGACTCCCCCGGCTCACTGAATGTTCTCGTGATCGCCGGCATTCTCGCGACAACGGTCGAAGAAGAAGGACCGTACGGGTCGTGGGGTCTGATCACGTGCACGAAGCCATCCGGCAAGGAGAACGAGGGCATCCCGGCGTTGGAGCAGGAATTGCGGAAGATCAAGCGGACCTACCGAGTCGATGTTCCGTTGCTGTCTATCGTTCCCTGCGCGGTGCCGCCGATCGGCGACGTCTACCGTGAGCAGATGGACGATCTGCTGAGTGAGTACGAGGACCGGGTGACGCCTCCGATCCGCCGCGCGAGCATCGTGGACGAGGCCTACACGAACTACGTTCCGGTGCCGATCTACGGTTACAGGGCAAAGACGGTCACCAGCGACTACCGAGCCGCGCTGACTCACATGCAGAAGCTGGGGCTGTTCGGACAACGGGCAGTGGTCGCGTAGGGGCTGGAGGCCACCTGTGGTGAACGATATTGGGCGGCATATGCGGCCTTCGCGTGGGACGAGCACCGTCAATGTGCCTCATGATCTGCACGCGCTCGCCCGGGCCGCTGTACGCCTCGTGCGGCGCAAGACTGGGCGGCCGTACTCTCTGATGCAGTTCACGCAGGAGGCGTTCGCTGCGCAACTGAGAGTGATAGCCGAGACCTACAACGATGGTCGCGCGATCCAGCCTGATGCGGAGCCGTTGGAGCCCGGTAAAGCGGTGTGAGGTAGGGCGCCCGGCGCGGAGAGTCTCCAGGGCAGGGCGGATTGGCGTAGCAAGCCGTCGGCGTAATCGGGCGGCGCGGGAGCCCTGTGCTGGATGGTCATGGTCCAACCAGGGGTGCCGATCGAGTGTCGCGCGCCGCGCGGTGGGTTGCGAGCCAGGATCAGGTGGTGGCCGTACGGTGACTCGTCGCGATCAATAGCGCATCGGCGGGTTCGTTCGCGCTGATCGTGTCGTGGCGAACAGTCAATGTCGTGATGGGCGACGGATTCGGCTCCACAGTCCACGGCATGCGTACGCGGTTGCAGCGCTGCCGCCGAATATCATAATGATCAGGAACGAGATCCCGGCAACCGAGGTAACGCTGCGGCCCCAGATCCAACTCCAGCCCATCGAGAGACCGGGTACGAGCGCTGCGAGGCCGAACATGAGGAGCACGACGAGACCCACGATTGTGTCTCGGGAGAACCTGGTTGCGGTCACCGCGTCACCATATCGGGACAGGGGTCTCCACCGGGGACATCCTCCCCGCCTGCCGCCCACCATTTCGCCGCTTTCGATGATCGACGTGCGTGCCCAGGCTCGGTTGTCGGTCTCAGTCCGCCCGGACACCGAGATACAGGCGGAGTGCGTGCTCGACCAGCGCGCTGCGGCTACCCGCCGACCACTCTTCGGCAAGCGCATCGAGTGTTGCGGTATCGGAGGCAATGATTCCGGCAAGAGGTACACGAGCCTGGATTTCGCTGTGCCGTCGGCGGCGCGGTTGTGCACTGGTCTCCCGCCGCTTGAAGAGCCCGGCGCTTGCTTGAGGTTCTTCTGTGCTCCAACGGCGTTGAAGTTCGCCAGCGTGCCTCTCAACTGCATCGAGGACCACTTGGCCATACGGTCGCGCGGTCGCACGGTCGCGCTGCCGTTCCTCGAGCGTGAGTTGGCGCAGTGCTGTGTACACCGCCGGGGGTAGATAGACCTCAGGAGGAGCAGTCCGTATTGGTGCGGTGCTGCTGTCGTTGCGTGTTTTGGGCTTCCGGCGGGGTGCGAGGACCGGCTTTGACGCTTCAGACTGCGGTTGGGCGGCTTCAGGTTCGACGTCCCTTGATTCTGGCGAGGCGTCGTCTGACACGGCCGGCTCGGGCAACACCAGGGGTGACTGTTTCGCGACGGCCTTCGCATCCTCTTCTTCTCGATCGTCCGATGAGGGCGCGGATTGCGGGGTCTCGTCGACCGTTTCGGTGACGATGCTCAGCGTGGGGAGCAAGTCATCGAGATCTCCAAGGGCGCCCGGGTTGAATGCAGCCTTCCGGCGTCGGGCACTCACGCCACTCCCCCGGAGATTTCATTCTTCTCCGCCGACGTTATGCGGCTGAGAATTTCGCGGGTAAGTGATTGGTAGTCGCTTGCGAGACCGGAGGGGTCTCGGGACCACAAGCGCTCGCCGATGCGCTTCTTGTCGCGTAGTCGCTGGATCCGATTCTTCAGGTGATCCTCGGCGGCGGCGACCAGTTCGGCAGGGGTCAGGTGACCGTTCCGGAGGTCAACGGCGGCTGCCTTCTCGGACCGAATGAAGGTGTTGAACGGTGCAGCGCCGCTGCCGTCGAGCAGATCCTCAACCTGCTCGAAAATCTCACGGTTCCGGGCTGTCGCGCGAGGGTTTGCATCAAAGAGAACGACACCGAGAAGTTGGATGAGGGAACCGCTCTGACGCGCTCGAAGATAGCGAGCTGCAAGGAGCTCCACTCCCGACAAGCTTGCATCGTCTTCCTTGGTCGGCACGAGGAGATACCGCGCGGTACCCAACAGTGCGTCGAGTAGCGGGGCATCTCCTGGGCCCGAGTCGATCAGAATGAGGTCGTAGTGTTCGACTGACTGCAATTCGGTGAGGGCGGAGACGAGATTGGCCCGCAGATCCATCCCTGATTGGGCGGCGGTGGCCGCGATCGCGCCGATGACGGCGAGTGCCGGTCCCCCGGAGATGAGGTCGAGATTCGGTCGGACCTCTCTGATGGGTTCTAGTGGGTGTGCGTACTGAAGGGCCATGCTGAGGCTCTTCCCGTTGTCCCCCTCGGCACCCAGATCCGAGGATGTGACGTTCGCTTGCTGGTCCGCGTCAACGACGAGTACCCGGCGCCCCGCCGCTGAGACCATGGCTGCGACCGCTGCGACGATTGAGCTCTTGCCGACACCGCCCTTTTGGTTGGCGACTAGCAGACTGCGCGGGAGCTGCGTTGGTGACATGCCTAGCACGGTACGACTGTGTGGTAGGTGGGACGGCCAACGACACGCCCTTGGATAAGGGGGTGTAACACGTCATGAGTGCCACCGTGGCTCAGGCGATGAGCCGTGTCTGTTCAGGAGTAGTTGGGAAGGCTGTGTCACAGACCTTGGTCTTGGTCTTGGCGACTGGTGATGACAAAGGCCTTGTAGACCATCGTGGGATTGGTCGGGATGCCGATCATGCACATGGCTGGTTCAAAGGTGGTTGACCAGGTCATGATCAAGGTAATTGAGATGGTGGATGTACAGGTTCTTGATCCGGTCGTTGGTAGGATCTTCGGTCTGCCTAGAGCTGAGGTACTTGCCAAGGGCGTAGCTAAGGCCATATTTAGTGTCATAGATATAAGTCCATGTCAGACGGCATTTTTCGCTCCCAATGCGCACACCAAAGCGACTCGGACGGCTGCAGTGTGACCTCTCGAATGCTTGGCTCTGCGCATTGGGGGAGTGGCCTTTGCGCGTTCCGCAGCACGAGACTGGAGGGCGATGAGTCGTTCGCCGCAACGCTTTCCAGCGGATACCGGAACCTGGTTCTTGCCAGCGGCAGTCGAAGGCGGCCACGCGGCTTCAGCGCCGTGCCGATCAAGAACCCCCTGCTCAGAGGGGTGAAGTGGCCTCTTCTGTCGTATCCCTGGTCTGGGGGAGGGGGCTGAGGCGCCGGCCGAGGTTCAAATTGAGCGCCACCACGAGCGCCGACTGTTCACGAATGGTGTCGATGTTCGACTCCTGCAAAGATTCCCACGGACGCCCTACTTAAGGCCATATGCAAGGCCATACGTCTGGTCACTTGCACGACCTGATGATGGAATCGCCGGCCAGTGCGATGATCGGTGAAGCATGTCCCTGGGACGCGCCATGCTACACGCACCGATGCCCGGGCAAACCTCGTGGCGGACCAGCATTGGAACGGCGCTGCACCCGTCCGATATTCCGTCACGTGACGTAACACCGGCAGGGTACGCACCTTCCCTGCGATCGGGCTCAGCGAGCGCCCAATCGAGGAAAACGGCCGAACTCCAGCGGATTCCGACTACACCGGGCGGGAAAGTCGGAGGTACTCGCTACGTCAGCATTAACTAGCACTAGGTATCAGTCTTGCAGAGCCAGCCGGTTGATGCCGGCGAACTGGGAACCGTCACACATGTCGTGCTGGCCAAAAGGGGGGTGTGCTTGTGCCCCATGGCCACGAAATGCCTGGCCAGGAGGTTTCGGTGCGGATCGTCGGGCTCGCATCGACGTCCGCCGGACACCTCATGGGGACGAGTACGCTGCAGGAATCCCGAACAAAAGCACCTGCGGCCAGTCACTTCCGCAATCGGTTATCAGACCCACGCTAAAAGAATCGTAGAACGCGATGTGACGGGGAGTTCCCAGGTCAGGGCCCTTCCAAGAGTATAGACATCACCACAGCAATGGAAGTTGCGATCGTCAATTGCATGGAGCGGCCCCGGGCTCTCGCCGCGTCAAGAGTAGCCATCGGGGGGTGGCTCGAGCGTCGAAGTGGGGTGGGGAGTGGATCCCCTCGGGGGTGCAACTGCGTGATGCACGGTGCATCACGACTTCCGGCATCGGCGACACCGCCGACTGCGGCGGCGCCATCGCGGCGCAGTACATCGGAGATCCACGAAGTCGACGGCTACGCCTGTCATGATGTGCACGTGAGCCATCAAAATGCTTCACACCCTGGAAGCCCGCCGTCCGCGGACGTAATGCTTGCCGTTCCCTCGGTCGGTGGAGCGACGAACTCGTTGCCAGGAGTTGACGCTCGAATCGCCACTGAACTCGACCGAATGAAATCGGCCAGCACCGCGCGAAACTACCGGCAGGACTGGGTTAGATTCGCGAGTTGGTGTGCACCTCGCGAGATTTCATTGATGCCCACCGATCCGCGTGCGGTTTCTGACTATGTGCGTGAGAGTGCGGAGAAGAGGTCCGAGGCCGGCGATCGGATGTACTCCATTGCGACCTTGAGTCGGTGGGTGGCTTCCATCAACTATTGGCATCGCGCATGCGGATTGCCCGTGCCAGGTCGGTCACCCTGCGTGAAGGATGCGCTCGCGAACGCGCGTTGGGCATACAGAAAGAACGGCGACCGCCCAACCAAACGGGTACACCCACTTCGCGTCGGCGAGCTCGAAGGAATTGTCGGTTCGAGTCGCCGCGATGCGACCACCTGGGTCAAGCGTGCGCGAGAGCGTCGCGACAGCGCACTCTTGTTATTGGGTTTCGCGGGGGAATTTCGGCGCAGCGAGCTGTCGACGCTCACCGTTGCCGACGTGACGTCGTGCCGCGACGGAGAACTGCGAATCCGGAGCCCTCGGTTTCAGGAGGACCTGGCCGGCGATGGGTTGGTCAAGCACGTCCAGTCATCACCGGACCACACGATGTGCGTTCCCTGTGCCTACGGGCGTTGGCTCGAGGTGGTTTCGGCGGCCGACGCTTTCGGTCGTCCGGGTCTAATTCGATTGCTCCACCAACACGACGAGTTCGACGGCCACGTCTGCCTTTCCGCGGCGCCAGGCGTCAACGATCCGGCGGTGCCCGTTTTCCGTGCCATCCGCGCGAACGGCAACATCAACTCGGTCGCGCTCTCGGGGGCTGCGATCCACGCTGCGATTCGGCGGCGCGCGGCGCTCGCAGGCCATTCAAAGGAGTTCGTCGAACGGGTCGGGGGAGAGTCGTTGCGGGCCGGGTCTGTTGCGGAGCGACTGGACAATGATTCGCCGCCTTGCCGATCTATTCGCCGCACGGGCTGAGTCGCATGGCATCGGCCTGGTGAGGGTGCGGTGGCGGAGTTCTTCGTTCGCACCGCAGCACACGTCCGTGGGTGACCGCCGAACGAATTCGCGCGGTGGACCCGCCTCAGGCGGTAAGAGGTCTCTGTGGCGACACAGTGACTCGGGTACGTGCTTGGCGACGTCGGATTGCATAACCTCATACAGTGACGATCGGGCAGGTGGAACTCAAAGGCGTGCAGGATGTTTCCGCGCTGTTCGCCCGTCGTGGTCAGGGCTCACGGTACCGCTACGACTGGGCTCTCTTCGCTGATTGGTGCACAGCGCTCCAATCATCAGCATTGCCCGCTGATCCCCTTGCCCTCGCGAGCTTCCTTGATGCGCATCCGGCGGCCCGTGCCACCCAACGGCGCCGTGTCGCAGCGATCAATTGGGTTCACACCGCCAGCGGATACCCAGCGCCTGGGTCTGCGCGAGTGATCCGCCAGGCTCTGTCAGCGCGTGCAGGAAAACGTGACGAACGCTCTCGCACCGCACACGAGGTGCTGCTGACCCTGCCGACGGTCGGTTGGCCTCACGGACTGTTTGGCCGAAGGGATGCGCTGCTCCTGGTTCTCAACTGCATCGTCGGGATATCCGCGACCGAAGTGGGGCACCTTCAACGTAGCGACATCGCGTATGACGGGAACATCGTGACCGTCGGTGCCGGGCACGATGTGGAGCTCCATCCATTGGCGGACAACACTCATTGCTGCCCCGTCGCGATCTATCTGAGATGGGCGCGGCTGCAGGCGTTCTTTGATCGCTACCCCTCGAACCGCGTGCTCGCTCGAAGTCTTGCCGGTGCTCACGAAATCGCCGATGACACGGTTGAGTCCTACGGGAAGCTTCCGGGTCTGCGCGAGGGCCAAGACGGTCCCCTGTTGCCGAGCTTCGACCAGTGGGGGCATTTCGCTGCACTCCGCCGCGATCGCCGAGGGGTGTCAAGCAAGTCGGTTTCGGCGATCGTTACCGCGTATCTGACGGGCACCGCCTCATCGAGGCATACCCGGTCCGATCCGCCGGATACGCCGTCTGCTGAGGTCGAGGTGGAGAGTGAGGTGTCTCCAGCTGGGGGCGATGGCTCCGAGAACGAGATGGACTGCGTTTCGCTCGGGTCGGATGAGCTCACCGAGCAGTACGAAGCGGCCATCGCACGGAAGTATGCAGATGTCCGGGCATTGGGGGACCTTACTGAGACTTTCGAGGACATCGATCGGAAGGCCGACGCGATCCTCAGTCGCACTGAGGAGTTACTCGCTCAGATGGGTCTGTCCTAGTCCAGGTCGGTGCGACCGCCGGCCGATGATCCAAGTCCGGAGGGACTGCTCGATCCTGATGAGAGTTCAAAGAACAGCCCTGTGCCTGAGACCCAAGCAGTGGTGCGATTTCCCCATCGTGCACTACGGACGTATGTGATACCCGTCGGGGCGAATTGTGTCAGCACCGCCGTCGGGTGGTCTGCGACGATCCCGGCACCTGGACCTCTGCAACTTAGATCTCACGAAGATGCGTAGCCGCCGGTAGCCATCACTCGACCGCAGGATCGGTGTCTTCATTTGTGCGTCGGCGGTTACGCTGCGGTTCTAGGTCCGCGTGGTCGCGGCCCCGGTGAGACTCCAAGAAGTGCGAGTGGGCCACGTTCTTCGTCAGGGAGCGCGTCAGCTCTCCACTTCTTCACTGCCCGGTATAGCCACTGACCTACCTGCTCGCCATCAGCGTTGACATAGTTCGCGGGAACGAGTGCATTGCCGTGTTGCTCTCGGTAAGCGGCGATCTCGGCCAGCATTCGACGTCGCTTGCTGTCGGTCCGGGTCACGGCGGGGAGAGGAGCATCATCCTCGCTCCACACGAATCCAATCGAATCGAGCTGATGAATTCGCTCTGCCGGGAGAGTGCCGAGCATCCGAGCAACGCGCTGGCGGTATTGCCAGCGACCGAGCCGGAAACCGCACTCAGTTACGTAGTTCTCCGGAATTGGGGTTCGAGGGTGTTGCTGCCGGAAAGCTGAGTACAGCTCCAGCGCCGAGGCCGCGGACCGCTGAGTTCGCATCGAAATCAGTCCTTCTTTGAAAACCATATATTTGTCAAGTAGATAGGCCCATCTTCAAGTATGTCAACCGGATTGACCGCATGTCACGAAAATCACCCGGAGCGCAGTGGGGCGACCGCCAGATTGGCACTTGGACTCGGCACGCCTCGGACCGCTCGATCGTGCAGTCCGGCCTTGTGTTGAGCGGTGCGGGATCCGAGGGCCCACAAGTGCGTGAAGGTCATTTCAATTGCGCTTGCCAGCGTGCTCGGACGGAAGGGGTCAGCGGGCGCTGGCACGCGGCACTGTTGAGATGTCACGGTCGTACGCCGTTGCCTCTCGCGGATTCTGAGGTTCTGAATCTGAGGCGGGGTTCTATCCGGCCCGCAAAATTCATTGTTGCACTGGTCCTTCAGCCGCGGAGATGCGGAAGAATCCGCTCGCCGTGACTCGGCCCTGGTCGCAGGAGTAACGGGCTATCGCTGAACGTCTACGCCTGAAGGCTGAAGGCGACTTACGGCAGGTTCTCGGAGGTTTCGTGAGAATGAAGAGCGACGGAGTGGCCGTATGCAACTCGTGTCGATGGTAGGAAACGTCGGGCGACTCCCGCGGTGGACCCCTCGCAGGGGCGCAAGCGGGCGAAAGGAAAATCGAGAATGGGCAACCACGGAGGGATACGAGTTGTCCGCACGTGGACGTATCCCCGTTCAGATCGAGGAAGCGTACAGCGCAGCACACTGACTTCACGCCGCCGCATGAAGTCGACAAACAGCCTCCGGCCAGCTCATTTCGCGTTGGCCGGAGGCTGAAGTTAGGCCAAGGTCAGGAGCCCGACGACGCTTCGATCAGTGCCTGGCGCTGGTTCGCTCCGAGTCCGCCGATACGGCGGGTCTCGGCGATCGACAGTTCCTCGAGGAGATTCGCGGCCTTCACTGATCCGACGCCGGGGAGCGCCTTGAGCAGTGCCGAGACCTTCGTCTTCTTTACGATTTCGTCGGTCTCGGCCTTGGCGAGCACCGCTTCGACGCTGAGGTCTCCAGCTTTCACAGCTGAGAGGAGTTCACTACGCGCTTTGCGTGCTTCGGCTGCCTTCGCCAGTGCCTCGGCGCGCTGTTCCGGAGTTAAGACAGGCAATGCCATGAGGGTTGCTCCTTAGTGCGTTGTTCAGCCAGATTGTCCGGCTGTCCCTCGTCATCGTGCCAGGTCGGGCGGACATGCCCGTTCACTGATCGATTGGGACTGACCTTCGGGTGTCTCTTTTCACGTCCGCCGGATGTGTCCGATGGTGATGGAGTGATAGGTGTGAGTCCCTCGCTGGCGATGGACGTCCTTGACTTACAGCGAACATGTTCCTACATCTGGGGTGGTTGATGATCGCCGAGCAGATCCGCCTCGAGCGGAAGCTGTTGCGGCTGAGACGAACGCTGAGGACGCGGGTGGCGGGTGTCCGCCGGAGGATCGTCATGATTCCGCTGAACCATCAGCTCGCGGAGCGTCAGGGCGGTGTGGCGTCCTCGAAGCAGGTCGAGTCCGGGATAGTCGAGGCGGCCAAGTGGTGTGTTGCCGCCGTTCGCGCCGTCTTCAGCCCGGTGGAACCACTATGCAGTTCGCCGTCGTTTCTTCGATCCCGCATGCTCGATTGAAGTTGGGCCTCCCCTTTCATGGGGTTGTGGCACGCTCTTGGGATCGACGGAGTTACTTGTTCGGTTGAGGTGGTACCCGCTCGTTCTGGAACCTTGCTGTGCGACTTCGAGAGGTTATCTCGCGTGTGCCTCCACAATCCGTGCTCTCCACCGAAGCGCTCTCCTGCAGGGTGGATAATTCGAGCGCCGGAACTGTCGCGTGGGTGGCGCTACGCCTATGCATGCCAGCGCAATAGATGTCCTGCGAAAGCTTGCAAAACTCCGGGTTGAGGCGCGCCGAATCGATTGCGCAATGGCGTTCGGTGGTGGTGTTTGCGTCGGTACGGCATGATTCGCCCTGTTCGGTCATGGTGCGTATGGCGAGGTAGCGGTCGTTGGAGGTGAGTGATGGATCCGTTCGAGTTCGTTGCTCATATTCCCTGTCCGCATTGTCGTGTGGGGATCGGCGAGCGGTGTGTCACCAAGGATGGGTACGTGCGCAAGATCCCCTGTCTGCATCGCGTGAAACTCGCGAAATGGCCTGATAAGGATGAACTTCCAGATGATCGACCCGATTCGGGGCGTGACGACGGTGAGCAGGGGGCGTAACGCATGAGGCAACGGGTGCAGAATGCGTAATCGACTCCCGCGCAGAGTTATTGTGGGGCGTGAATCAGGAGTTGAGTCCTGGCTGGGCCAGGGTGGCTGTGTTCGGGTCTTCTCGCGTTGCCGGTGGTCAAGGTGTTGCTTTCCGATAGGAAGGGGAAGTGTGGCGCGGCGAAGACTGAAAGGCTCGCAGCAGGTGCCGCGGGTGGAACACGCTCAGTGAGGGGCCTTGAGGCTGCTCTCGGATTCGTAGGGCGAGCCGGAGACGTCGGTTTGCGCTCGCGATGGACGGGGCATGATGCGGTGGAAACGAGTGGTTGTGTGCCGTGAGTCAGAGGATGGCAATTATCTGTTCGTCTGTCCGGGCTCACGTGGTGTGACGGCGGTGGCGGGCACCAGTAAGTGACTTCCAGCGCGTCGAGATTGTTGCCGGTGGGAATGACGTGCATGCGGCGAGCCAGAAGCCCCGGGAGGTGCGCGCTCAGGCGTGCAGAACGCCGGGAAGTGGACGTCGAGGTTGAGTCCTTCGGCGCGGACCCGCAATAGACTTCGTAGGCGAGTCGGCCGCCGTCGTGGGTGATCGCGCCGCGGGGCCGAGTTTTCTGTGCAGGAATGGCCTGGAAACTCGATCGAATCGGGGACGCGCCCACACGCGGGGTCCGTACTCACATCGCCACAAACTGCGGGAAGATGGCTCAGTGAGCGATTCCGGACTGCTTCCCGACGACTACCGAGACTTCCTCGAACACCTCAAGGCCCAGGTCCGACAGGCCCGAATCCGGACGTCGCGGGTGGTCAACACCGAGTTGCTGCTGCTCTACTGGGACATCGGCCGAGCGATCCTGGACCGCCAGGAGGCCGAGGGATGGGGGACCAAAGTCGTCGACCGGCTCGCGGTTGACCTGCGGTCGGAGTTTCCCGAGATGAGAGGCTTCTCCCGCAGCAACCTGCACTACATGCGGAAGATCGCCTCCGCGTGGCCGCGGAGCGCATTCGTCCAACAAGCTGTTGGACAAATTCCGTGGGGACATGTCACCGTGCTGGTCGACCGTCTCGACGACCAGGCGTCCCGCGACTGGTACGCGGCCGCGGCGTTCGAGCGGGACTGGTCCCGCAACGTGCTGTCCCATCAGATCCGGAACCGACTCGACCAACGGATCGGGGCAGCGCCATCGAACTTCACCGAGCACCTCCCTGCCGGCGACTCCGACCTGGCGCAGCAACTGGTCCGCGACCCGTACGTCTTCGACTTCCTGGACCTGACTGATCGTGTCGCGGAGCGTGAGCTCGAAGCGGCGCTGATGGCTCGGTTGGAGCGATTTCTGCTCGAGCTCGGACACGGCTTCGCGTTCGTCGGCCGGCAATACCACTTCGACGTCGACGGTGACGACTTCTACATCGATTATTCCGGTTCCCGGGTTATTCCGAGGCCCGGTGTCGAGCGGCTGCTTTGTGCTTGCAGCCTGGGGTGATGTTGGTTCGGTTGGTTGGGTGTCGGGATATTGCGGTCATCTGAGTCCGAG
>RRBB01001221.1:0-206 GCA_006543605.1 Rhodococcus sp. WS4 | reverse complement strand
GCCGGGCTGGACGTGCAGCTGGTCAACGCCCGCGACGTGAAGAACGTGCCCGGGCGGCCCAAAACCGACAAGCTCGACGCGGTGTGGCTGGCCAAGCTCACCGAGAAGGGGCTGCTGCGGCCCTCGTTCGTGCCGCCGGCACCGATCCGGCGGCTGCGGGACTACACCCGGCTGCGGGTCGATCTCACCCGGGAACGCACCCGCTA
>RRBB01001220.1:0-207 GCA_006543605.1 Rhodococcus sp. WS4 | reverse complement strand
GTGATCACCAACGCCAACCCGACCAGGCGCAGGTCGACGCGTTTTTGTTTCGCCTTGCCCCGCTGCGCGATCGGGGCGGTCTCGTTGCCGGAGTCGATGTAGGTGGCGAAATTCGTCATGTCCAGCACCAACGCGGTCAGGTCGAGACCGAACTCGGTGACCATCCGCGCCGACAACGCTCCCTCGATCCGCGCCAGATCGTCGCGG
>RRBB01001219.1:0-218 GCA_006543605.1 Rhodococcus sp. WS4 | reverse complement strand
CTTCCCGTCCCGGGAGTAGCCGCGGGCCGCCAGGTCGCAGTGCCGGCCGGTCACCCAGGACGAGGACAGGTCGAACATCGCGATCCGCGACGGATTCACCACCGGATCGAGATGCTTTCCGGCGAGCTGTTTTTCGATGCGGTCCTGGCGACCCACCAGCCAGTCCATCGCCGCGTAGATCTCGTCGGTGCCCGCCCCGGCGACCTCGAGGTCCACCC
>RRBB01001218.1:0-223 GCA_006543605.1 Rhodococcus sp. WS4 | reverse complement strand
TGGCCGACGAGCGGGCCCGCAAACGCGGCGAGCTGCTCGATGCCACCGAGGCGGAACTGGGCAAGATCGTCGCCGCGGTGACCGCGGGCCGGTTGTCCGGGGCCGGGAAGATCGGCCTACGGGTCGGTCGGGTGCTGGGAAAATACAAGGTGGGCAAACACTTCCACCTCGACATCGCCGACACCTCGCTGACGGTGACCCGCAACCGGGAGCGGATCGACGC
>RRBB01001217.1:0-224 GCA_006543605.1 Rhodococcus sp. WS4 | reverse complement strand
CCCCCTCGATGCCGGCGGCGACGCTGCGGTAGCGGTCGACGAGATCGTCGATCACCCCGGGGAACTGGGTCACGTCGGGGCGATCGCCGGGGTAGGAGTGCGAGAGCAGCGGGATACCGCCGTCGGAGGTGATCACCAACGCCAACCCGACCAGGCGCAGGTCGACGCGTTTTTGTTTCGCCTTGCCCCGCTGCGCGATCGGGGCGGCCTCGTTGCCGGAGTCG
>RRBB01000121.1:0-31970 GCA_006543605.1 Rhodococcus sp. WS4 | reverse complement strand
GGTGCCCGCTGGCATACTCACACCCGGAAGGCGCAATACCGCAACCGATCCGGCCCAGCAGGCCACCACGGCACGACATGATCCCGACACACGTTTGCAGGAGGGGCACTATGAAGCAACCGTCCCGACGATCACCCATCGGTTGCCGCGGCCGAGCTTGGCTGGTCCCTGGGCGGCGCCGTCGTGGGTCCAGAACGCGTGATACACCTTCTTCCCCCAACGGCGAAACAGCGTGTCGTCGACCGCGACGGTGATCGGCGCATCCACGGGCAGCAGCCGATCGACCACCAGTCGCGCGACCGTGAGCCCGAGCCGGTCGGTGCCCCAGGCGTGCGCGGAGAAGAACCGGCACGCCGAGTGGAACGAGACCACCGCGGCCATCCCGGCACCGGCGAGCATGCCGACCACGGTGCGCCGTGTGGTACGCGCGACCAGGCCGGTGGCCAGCAGCACGAACAGTCCGAACGTGGACGAGCGCCGAAACGCCGGGCGAAAGGTTTCCAGCAGTTCGAGCCACGAAGGCGGTAACGTCAGCCGCCGAAGCATCGGCGGAGGAGTGGAGTCCATCGCCGATGCTTCTCACAGGGGCGGACCATGATCACGCAGACACGCCGACGGCCTCATGAGAAACACGGGTATCAGCAGTCACGGTCGACCTTCGCGAACGGACCGCGAACGGTCACCGAGTCCCCCGAAACTGCGAAAGTCGAGTAGTACTACAGTCGCGTTTATTTTGATCTTGTCGGTGTGTCGGCGCAGGTTCCGAGAGTCGCAGGATGCATGGTCCGTGTGTGAGCGATGATGTGTGCGTGGCTGAGGTGCGGGTGTGGGCGGAGGGGCTGGCGGAGATCGATGCCTTGATCGGGCATCGTTTCGCCAGGTCCGAGCCCCGCAAGCATGCGGTGGAATACGTGCAGGGGTTGCTCTCGGGCGAGGAACGGAAGAATTCGTGGACCCTGTCCGAACGCGCGGGCGATCGGTTGCCGGACGGTATGCAGCGACTGCTCTCGACCGCGGACTGGGATCCCGACGCGGTCCGCGACGACGCACGCGATTACGCGGTCGATCATCTTGCGGATCCGTCCGGTGTGTTGATTCTCGACGAGACCGGGTTCTTGAAGAAGGGCACCCGCTCGGCCGGGGTGGCCCGCCAGTACTCGGGGACCGCGGGCCGGGTCGAGAACTGCCAGATCGGGGTGTTCTTGACCTATGCCACTGCGGCGGGTCGAACGCTGATCGACCGAGAGCTGTACCTGCCCACAGCCTGGACCGCCGACCGTGACCGGTGCGCGCAGGCCGGGATCCCCGCCGAGCGCGAGTTCGCGACCAAACCCGAGCTGGCGATCGCGATGCTCGAACGCGCCGTCGCCGCCGGTGTGCCGGCACGATGGGTCACCGGAGATGCCGTATACGGGCAGGTGCACCGGCTCCGTGCCCGTTGCGAGGAACTCGGATTGTCCTACGTGCTGGCTACTTCGGTGAACCAACACGTCATCACCGTCGACGGCGCCGAGCTCCGTGCCGACGAGGCGATCGCGGCGTTGCCTGCCCAGGCGTGGCGGACCCGCTCGGCCGGTGACGGCGCGAAAGGCGAGCGACTCTACGACTGGGCGCGCACACCGGTGCGCGGGGTGAACTGGCCGACGACGGTGTACTGGCTCCTGGCCCGTCGCAGTCGCACCGACCCGGAGGATCTGGCGTACTACCTGTGCCACTGCCCGGCGCGCACCACCTTGACCGAATTGGTCACCGTCGCCGGAACTCGTTGGGCGATAGAGGAAACCTTCCAGACTGCGAAGGGCCAGACGGGCCTGGACCACTACCAGGTTCGGCAGTACGCGGGCTGGTACCGGCACATCACCCTCGCGATGCTCGCGCACACCTTCCTCACCGTCACGCGGTCAAAAAGGGGGCCCGAGAACCCGGCGACGACAGCGAGTTGATCGCACTGAGCGTGCCCGAGATCCGACGGTTGCTCTGCCACCTGATCTGGACGTATCTACCCGATCCCCGCCACGTCCTCGCACGCTCCCAGTGGCGCCGCCGCCATCAACACCGAGCCCGACAATGCCACTACCGAGCCCGAGGACACCTGCCCTAAACGCGACTGTAGTAGTAGGCGTCGTCGCCCAGATACGGGCGGTCGTAATACTTCGTCAGAGCCGCGATCGCCGCGGCGTCCGAGTCCGTCGCGAGGGTGGTCGGCAGCCGGAATGTCATACCCCGCACCCTCTCACCCCTCAGGCGCCGGCGGCCGGGAACCAAGCCGGGGTGGTCGCTACGCGCCGGGCCCGGAATCAGGGGCGGTGTCGGCCGCGGCGCGGCCGTCGGGTGTCTGCCGCAGAAGCGTGCGCGCCTTCTCCGCCAGGTCCGGCAGGCCCAGCGCATCGAGCCAATCACCGTAGGCCCGCGCCGGGGCGGCCAGGGCGAGTTCCTCGTCCACCAGCATCACCGGGCTGGTGGGGTACGCGACGCGGGCCACGAACCGGGCGATCTCGTCGGCCGTCAGGATCTTCCCGAGCGGCGGCGTGGTTGCTGCATCGGTCATGGCGTCTCCCCCATTGTCTGAGCTGACTGGACGTTGCGTGGACAGTATCGCGTTGCGGGCGTGGCCCTTCGGCCGTCACAGGGACGTGTCATCTGCCCAGTTCAGTGATAGGAATGCGCGGTGATCGATGCGCACAAAGGATGGCCTGACGGCGAGTGCACCACCACTGGCTTCTTCGACGGCATTGACCGCTGGAGGACTGCGAACCCGCCGCCCGGACCCCGAGTTCGTGCCGCGGCGCGTCTGCAGCTTGGCAACTTCAGGCGCCCGCACCAGGCTCGCTGGTGGGGTGCCCTGGCACTGACGATGCTCCTCGCAGTATTCGCGGCGGCACTCACCATCGTCGCGCTCGATGACGTCCTGATGGTCCTGCTCGTGGCGATCGCACTCATGCTGGTCGGGATATTCGTGTACGGCATCTACGGTCTGGCACTGGCGACTCGATCCCGTGCCTACCCCGTCACCCGGTGGCGGCACCGGTTTCGGGTGATGTGGCTGACGAACGGCACCAGCACGGTCGGGGCGGCGCTCACCGTCTACGTCCGCCGGGGCGGCGCGGTGACCTTCCACACCCACTTCCGATGGCCCGCAATCACACCCCAGCGGCCGCCGGTCGCGCGCCAGCTACGGCTCGAACTACTGACCATTGCCGCCGACGCCGACCAAGTCGTCATTACCTTCACGACAGATGAACGCATCGCCACCACGTACAACAGGGACGGGTGGCGGGCACCCACCGACGCCGAACGTCACGAGTACACGATCCCGACAACCACGAATCAAAACGGCGAGCTCACGCGCTGGGATCTGCTGTTCGATCCTCGCGACGAAAAATGCGCAGCCATCCTCACTGCTGCACGAGCCGAACTCGCTACCTGAGACGGCAGCTGTCGGTGGCTATGCGCCGCGGCGGGCGCGGGCGCCCTCGACCACGGACTGCTGAAGCACCCAGGTACCGCCGACACGGGTGGCCGGCAGCACCTTGCCCTTGATCGCCTTCAGCACGCCCTGCCGGGTCATTCCGAGGCCGTCGGCGGCCTCCTGCACCGACACCAGCGGCGGGAGGTCCATCGCGTCTGTGAGGCGGTCGAAATCGGCGGTGGTGAGCACTCGCAGCGACCGCAACGGCCAGGGGTAGGTCCCCAGGACCGCCAGGGCCGTCGAGGTGGCCTGCCGCACCGATTCCGCGGGGATGGTGAACACGACCTCGGCCCGATCCCGCGGCTGGGACCCACGCCGCCAACGCGTTGACGAGAAAGCCAGCATTAGACTCTGTGGATGACGTCAGCTGAGGGGAAGCATGTGTTCGTGTCCTACGTAAAGGAGGATGCTGAGCAGGTCGACCAGCTATGCAAGATGCTGGATGCGGCGCGGATCCCCTACTGGCGAGACCGGACCTCACTTGCGCCCGGAGACGCGTGGAAGACCAAAATTCGGAAGGCGATCCGCTCGGGGGCACTCGTCTTCCTTGCCTGCTTCTCCGAACAGTCGCGAGCACGAGACTCGAACTACATGAACGAGGAACTCACCCTCGCCGTAGACGAATACAGGAAGCTGGCCCCAGGAAAGACATGGCTGATCCCGATTCGATTCGACGACGGCGAAGTCCCTGAATGGGAACTCGGGGCCGGTCGACTTATCAGCGACCTGAACTACGTCGATCTGTTCGGGGACAACCACATCCCACAGGCCGCTTCTCTTATTGCAACGATCAGCAGTCTCATGGGCGATCATGGTCCGGACCCGACCACCGTCCGTGTTGCCGTAGCGGAAGCCGCGGCAGATGATCGCCCCCTGCTGCTACGCCGTCTGACCAAGGAAATGGTCCTCGATCCGGCCCGACGGATCGAGATGGACGACCTCATCTCCCAAGAGACGAACCGTGTCTTGGCGGCCATGCACGACAATGACCGCTTCCCGACCCACCTTCCCGGCGGCACCGACACCGAGCGGATCGTAAAGTTAGTAGAGATCGCGCAGGACTACTGGCAGCTCGCCGAACCCCTGTGCTGGTCTCTGCAGGTGGCTGCCAGATGGGCCGAACCCACAGCTCTCGCGCCCTGGGCGAACGCCCTACGATTAATCACCACAGAAGCAAACGCGCACAAGGGCGATCCTCTCCTGGACCTCCGTTTCATTCCCTCACTAGCCGCAACGTTCGTCGCCGCACTCGCGTCCGCCGGCCAGCGCCGGTGGGACAACCTCAAAGCGCTCACAGTCGACACGGAAGTCCTGGACCCTCAGCTGAATCGGGCGATGCCGCTGGTCGATGTCGTCGACCCATGGCGACCGTTCGGCAACGCCCAAGACATCGCCCACACCCTCGCTCGATCAGCGAAGCACCAGGAGGATCCGCAAACAGCACGCGGCGCGTTCACGACGGGACGAGCCACGAAATATTACACCCCTGTGGCGGATTGGCTTCATATCGTTCTGCGGCCTGCGTTCTCCGAACAGTTCCCAGACAACACGATCTACGACACCGAGTTCGATCATGCCGAAGTGTGGCTCGGGCTAGTCGCGCAGGACTGTGCGAATGTCCGCGCCGGCGCCGCTCCCGAACGCGCCTGGCTGCGTCGCACGAACTGGTATGGGCGCTCGACCTGGCGTAACCGCTACAACCACGACAGCACGCTTGTCGGGGAGATCGCACAGCGCAAGCTCACCGAAGGCACGGAATGGGGTCCGCAGAAGGCAGGACTGTTCGGCGGTGAATCCGAACGCGCCGACAAGGCGATCACGGAGTACGCCGAAACCTTTGATCAACTACGCCAGCAACGCTCGTAGGTCTCGAGGTCGGACCCACGGTTCAGTTGCACCCAGAACCGGAACCACGTCCCACTGAAATCCCACCCGTGTGTGGCTCCGTCGAGGTCGGGCCTCCTTCGAGGCTGATGGTCTCTGCGTCCGTTCATCGGTTGCGATAGGCGGTAATCCCTTGGTGTGACGACCGGTTGTTGGTGATGCCGGGGCAGATCCTGAGGTCAGGCGGTGGCTCATGTTTATCCCGTGCCTGGTCGGCTCGGCCAAATCGACGGTGGTGTTCCTCGACTCGGACACGGGTTACTCGATGATTACCTGGATGTAGTCGCGGCGCGAGCTCGACCGAACACGGTGCTGGCCCACGCCCGACCCTGAACACCTCGGAACAACCGGCACACCGAAGATCCTGCGCCCGCCCACCGATGCCTGGATCAACCAGCCCGTCGCCGAGTCCGAGGAGGCCGAACCCGACGCGGATCAGCCCGCCGCGTAACACCCGTTGGACTCAAACACCTTGACACATTCCTCCCGCTGTGAAGCTGCAGGGTGTTAGCGGCCAACCTGCGCGCCACCGCGGCATCGGTCGCGATTAGTCCCGTGGCGGTGTGGGATGCTCCTCGGCATGAAGCAGTGGAGCCGCCTTCTTGCCGCCGGTCTTCTGGGGATCTGCCTGGCCGCCTGCGGAACACATGATGAGCAGCCGTCTACGGCCTCGACCCCGACCTGCGGACCTGGCACACCCATCATGATGTGTCCAGGCATGAGCATCTACATGCCGCAACCGACGACCGCGGCCCCTGCGCCTGTCACACCTACTCCCGCGGCGAACAACGGGCTTGTCACGCCTCGCTGGCAGCAGTGCAACTTCGGGCCACGACTTCTCCATTACCTGGCTACTGGAGACAACGGCGGGAACCCGACGTACGACCAGGTGTACGCAGACGACGTCGGTGTCCCTTTGCCTCAGGCGCGTGCAATTGCCGACAAGGCGATCGAGGACTGCGACGCGAGTTTCGACCAACAGGAAGCGAACCGCGTCGCCGCGACATCCTCACGAGCTGCGGCGACCAGCCGGGCAGAAGCCGCGGCCCAGCTGCACGACCAAGCGATCGCCAACTGCGCCGCGATCGGCGCGATCTACGACGAGACCTGGGACTGGTGCAACAGCACAGTGAGTGGTAACCCCAGCGGAAAGGCGGGCTCCGACTGCTCCAACTCCCACGTCCAGGCGTTCTCCGGCAAGGACATGGCCCGAGAGCTGAAGCAGGAAGCAGAGTGGTATCCCGGGTGCTTCCCGGCCAACTAGCACGAGTGATGTCGCCGATCACACCAAAGCGGCGACACCCACGCCATTACTGCCCCTTCTGAACGAACGCAGCAAGTCCTCCCCCGCCGTGGAGCACGAGGGCGAGGTTCATGCCGACCTCGGGCACGTGAGCCACAGACCGAATACCCACGGTTTCACCACCGCATCATCCACTGTCGGCCCATCTTCGTGCAGCGCAGGGGGCGGAAACGGCGCTCTGCGTCGTTGCTCACCACGTACTCGACGGCGCCGGGCCGCGGCGGCGCGCAGGTAGGGGTTGTAGTCGTCGGTGGACGCGAGGTCGGGATCGATCCGGCAACCGGCGATGCGGCCGTGCGGGGCCACCCGGGTGATGCGGTCGCGGACCCCACCGACCAGGACGGTCGGAGCAGTGCGCGTGGTTCTTGCGCAGATGATAGACCGGCTGGCGAGGACGCCCGCGGTCCAGCGCTGGCGGAAGTGGCGGACCGACCGGAACCCTGGCAGGCACAACCCATCCCCCGGTGTCCTCGAATAGAGGACGTCCGCATCCGCCCGCACCCCTGACTCACCCGAACGAGGACCAGGGCCGGGGTCTGTGGCAGCGCGAACGCGATGGCCGGTAGGTCATCTGGTCGGCGTCCTCGAAGCCGCGAAAATCGTCGAAGGCCGCCAGCTGCCGTACCTGCAACTTTCAGTGTCGATCATGTCGCCGCTCTTCAGCCGGGTGCAGGTGCCGATCTTGTGCGCTCGGAGTTCGCCGGCCCGGATCAGTTTCATGAGGGGCGGGCGGGAGATGTCGGGCATGCCCGCCGGCGGCAGGTGGCTCGTTCTGGCCCGCCAAACCGTTGCGGCCACCACCTAATGAAGGCTGTGCCTTCATTCCACTTCGTTGGCGTTCGATCACGCGCGGGTATCCCTCGCATATGCTCCTGCGGGACAGGGAAGTCGAGCCGCCGGCTTGACCGCCGTGTCGATGGTAAAGAAAAGGGAACGGTGCGATGGTCGTGCAGGCAAGAAGTTCGGCGTTGGGGTCGGTGAACCTTGCGGGGTACATCGTTGCGTGGCTCGCGAGCGTGGTGATCATCGTCGGGAGCGTCGCGCCGTGGTTCACCGCAGCAGCCTTCCTCTCTGTGCCAGGGACACAGTCCGTCGGGAAGTACACGTTGGCCTTGGGCGGACTCGCTGCTGTGGTGTTGCTGATCAAGGCCGCTACACCGAGTCGCTGGCCGCTGGTGGCGGCCGCCGTGACGGGCATCGTTTGCCTCCTCACCGCCGTGGTCGCCCTGGTCAAAGCGTCCAGCCTCATTCCCGCCGAAGATCTGCAGAACGGAATTGTCTCGATCGGGTGGGGACTGTGGATGACCCTCGTCGGCACCGTTCTCCTCGTGGTTGGGTGCATCGTCGCCGAGATCGTTGCCTCCCCCGGAGCCATACTCGGAACAGACCTCGCACCTTCACGATCCTCGGTGGAGGATGTGCCGATCGACTGGACTGATCGCGCGACGACACCATTCTTCATCGTCGCGATCGCGTTCGGCGGTCTGGTTGCGATCGGCGTGTGGCTCGATCTGCTGTTCGGGGTGACGTTGCTGCCCTGAACAGGGGAATCACATTGAAGATGCCTGAGCGCGGAGATCTTCTCCGCCTGCCCTTTCCCGGATCGACCGCGACCGGAGATGCAAGGCGCCGTCGTCGGCGCGGTTTCCCCCCACACGGGGTTCAGATGCGTTCGCTCGGTGACCAGGACCTTACTGACCACCGAATGTAGGGTCGGGAGCTGGCGCGGTGGCAGATCCTGACTGTAGGTCGCCCAGCCACCATGGGCAGAACGGTTTCCCGCTCGGCTGTTCTTCTTCGCGGCCGTGGCCAGGATGCTCCGTTGCCAGCTCCCGCCCGTCAATCCGTGCATGCGGTTCTCCCGCACACGGCTTACCGACGTCGTTCACCGCCGGCATTCGGTCTCTCCCGCCAGGCCTTGAAAGGCATGGGAGCGACGACAGTTCCCGACAGCGAGATCAGCCCAAGATGGTCCGGAGACTCCAAGGATCCAAAGACAGCCGTAGTAAACTCTCGACAGTTTTCCGAGCACCCGCGGGCCCACAGTGCATCTCCCTAGACTCCAAACGACCGGTCATGAACCAGTGACTCGAACACTGGCGAAAGGAAGTAATGATGCGGGAGATCTCTCTCTCAAGGTGGAATGCGCTGGCGTCGTACAGTCGGCACCCTGCGGCAGAATCCCTGTTACAGGAACTCGCGTGGTTCGAGTCCGACGATGGGCGGGCGCTCGCGACGTTGGTAGTAGATGCGGATCACGAGTTCCACGCGTTAATTCTCGCGCGGGACGGTGTGGAGCGGTTTCGGACGGTAGCCGTGACGGGCCCCTTCGAGTCCCCTCAAGTAGCTGTCGCCTGCTTGAACAACAAACTCCTGGAGATGCAGGCGAACCTGGACGAGCTGCGGATCCAGGGCGATGAGGTCGGGAAGCCTGTCGACTTCTTCGCCCCGCGGGTCGCTGAGCGGAAGCTTCACCCAAGTTTCCGCCGACTGGCATCGGGAGACGACTTCTGCGCCGCTCGCGAAGTCATTGGCGCGATGATGCGCTGGTACGAAGACGTCGACGGGAACTTTGTCGAGCAGTTTCAGACCACCGCCTTCGACGCGCGCCTATGGGAGCTTTACCTGTTCGCCGCCATGGCCGAAGCCGGGCTGCGCGTGACACGTCCTCGTCCGGCGCCGGACATGCTGGTCTCAGGAAGCCTTGGCGAGTTCGCTCTGGAGGCGACGACAATCAACCGAGTGTGCCCGTCGACAGCCGACCGCCGACGCCGCCGATTCCGCGCAGCCGCGAGGAGATCGAAGCGTACGTTCAGCACTATTTGCCGATCAGATACGCCGGACCGTTGACCGCGAAACTCGATAAGGAGTACTGGAACCAGCCTGCAGCAGTAGGAAAGTCGCTTGTGCTCGCGATTCAGGACTTCCACGCGCCACTTTCGATGACCTATAGCTTTGCTGCGCTACCGACCTACCTCTATGGTCTGGTTCACACGCCTCGACGCGACGGCGCCGGCGAGCTGATCGTGGACTCGACTCGCCTCGCGAAACACACGTGGGGCACCAAAATCGTGCCATCCGGATTCTTCTCCTTACCAGGAGCCGAGAACATTAGTGCCGTCCTCTTCAACAACGCCGGCACATTGAACAAGTTTAACCGCATGGGCGTTGGCGCTGGATTCGGTAATGACAACATCACTCTCATCCGACAGGGAACCGCATGGGATCCCGACCCCAACTCGTCGACACCGATCCCGTTCAAGCAAGTCGTAACCGAAGGCAACCTCGAAACTTGGGTCGAAGGCATGGACATCTTCCACAACCCGAATGCGATCCATCCACTGGATTCTGTTCTGCTGCCTGGGGCCGCTCACCACCGACTGCTGCCCGACAACCAGATCGAGACGACCAGCCCAGGCTGGAAACCAATGGAATCTCGTACAACAATCCTCAAAGGCTCTCATAAATAGGCGGACTCGCGATTTGCCGCGGTGCTGGACTGATGCCCAGTAGCCCTGAGCCCAGCCATCATCACCGTAATCGGTGGAACGACTTCGCCTTCCATACCATCAAATGGACGCTGAACACAGTGCGCCAGAGAAGAACCGTCGACCAACCCCGACGACTGCTCTGCGGAGACATACCGCGGATACCACTGCCCACCCCAACCATGGTCCTCACCGAACGCGACACTCCGTCGTCGATCTGCCGGGCAAACTACGACTCGTCCAGCGCATTTCGCCCACACCACACTTTCGCGAGGTCGATTGTCGATCGCACTGATCGATCACCGCGTCGTACTCTCGGACCAGGAGCAATACCTAGCGCACGCAGCCGAATGCGTCAGCGGCATTCCATGAAGAATTCGTCACTGCAATGAACTGCGCCACTGCACGATCGGGATTCCGAAAGGGACCCCTCCCAGGCCAACACGGCACGCCGCCGCAGCCTTCATTCGCTGGGGCGGACGCCCGACGCGGCGTTGCTGGTCCGAGTAGCCCGGCGAACATCGCGGTCGATGGACTCGATGTCACTTCTTTCGAGTCGAACCGTCGTCGTACACGACATAGCCATTGACCTCCCCGAGGGGGATGATCGTGAAGTCGCGACTGACCTCATTTCCAGTGGTGGCGTCGATTACCACATTCTGACCATCCATCCGAAGATAGATTCTCTTGTCATAGACGGATCTGACGGTGATCTCTCGTTCGATGAGTTGCGACATGGGTGCCCGGTACACCACCTCGTCCTTCGCTGCATCGACGACGAGGATTCCATCACGATCCCGCGGCAAGTTTCTCGAAGTGGGCAGGTACGAGACGACCGTTAGATCTGAATCCGGGGCGCGGTCGACGAACTCGAGCATGTCGTTTGGCGCCCCATCATCCGGAAAGGTGGTCGTCAGTTCCCCGGTTTTCATGGATCTCCGGACATGGGTGTAGGTGCTATTGGAGTCCTCCCGACTGATCCGGACGTAGTTTGCGCCGGGGGTGAAGGAGGCAAATGTGCGGGTGCAGTCCCACGGAGTCAGCGTGGTTGTCGACGAATCGGCTGTCCAGACAGACTCGCCGCTGGCGAGATCGATCAGCGAGTCGCGGTAGCAGTCATTCGAGTGCCCTGGACCGTCCCCGCCGTCGCTGAGCCTTTCGCTGACGAGGAGCTGGTTGTTCGGGTAATACGGAGCCAGTCCACTGGTCGGAGTGTCCCAACTCGCGTTCCGGATCCGCCACACTTCTTGACCGGACTTGAGGTCGTACGCAGCGAGCCCGGCTTCAGGACCCCACTCCTGGATGACGGCGATAGATCCTTCTGACTGAGCGAATCTGGGGGTCGTGGCCTTGACCGGGGTCTTGCTCAGCACAGTCATCGAGTCGAGATCGATACCGACAAGGACCCGTTCACTCTTACCCTCGTTGAGTCCGGACGCGCCGGTGACGGTTTCTGCCAGCAAGGCGCCGAGGACGTCGTCAGTGCCGACTGCCTGGAACCGGAGAATGGATGCCTGAGCATCGGGAAAAGTGTCGGTGAGAAACTTGTCGTTCAGGAAGTATTCGCCGACGCCGGGAATGCAGAGGAGTGCCGAGGTTAGGTTTTCGTCGAAGTCCGGGGCTGGATTCACCAGGGCGTCGAACTTGTACGGCTGGTTGAGGTCCTGGGACCCGGGGGTCATGTCGTTCGTGAACAGGGTCTCGGAGTGCAGCCTGCACCCGGAGTCACCCGCCTGTGGGTGCTGCTCGTTGTCCGCGGAACACGCAGCAGCACTGATCACCGCGAGCATGCACATCGACGCAGCAGCGGAACGGGAACTCTTCAACGGGTGCACCTCGTTAGCTGGTAGTTAAGTACGCAACTAATACCTCAAGGGTTTCGCCCCCGAGCGGCGAGGGTTCTTTGTTCCCTTGGTCTGGGCGGGGTCCCCGGGGTGTCGGACCAGTCCTCAACCTGTTTGCCAGGACGCGACAGAGGGCCCGGTCGGAACTCTGACCAGGCCCTCCCGCCGGGGCTGCAAGCCCGCGAGTTAGCTGCCGAAACCGGGGAAACCCGGTGTCGGTGCTGGAGTGGGGTCCGGGACCGTACTCGGGGAGAGCCTGACGACTCGGTTGTTCCTGCTGTCTGCGACCACGGTGTTGCCGGCCCTATCGACCGCGATACCCGTCGGTCCGTTGAGGCCAGTGAATGGCAGGACCGATTGCGTACCATCCGGACTCAAACGCACCACACGGTTGTTGTTGAAATCGGTGACCGTCGTTTGACCAGTCGAGTCGACCGCCACATGGGTGGGGGCCCTAAGTCCGCTGAACGGCAAGATCGACTGCATACCATCCGGGCTTAACCTCACCACACGGTTACTTCCAGTATCGACGACCGTCGTGTTGCCGGCCTGATCGACCGCCACTCCATAGGGCTGCATGAGACCGGTGAACGGCAGCGTCGTCTGGGTGCCGTCCGGGCTCAACCGGACTACTTTCGGCGTGACGCCGGTGACCGTGAGAGTGGTGTTGCCGGACGTGTCGACCGCGACGTCGAGGGGTTGGGTAACGGGACCCCCAATGTCGGTGAACGGCAGCGTCGTCTGCGCACCGTCCGGGCTCAACCGGACCACCTTGTAGCCGATCGGGTTTTCGCAGCCACTGCCAGTACCACAGTTGACGACAACAGTGGTGTTGCCAGACTTGTCGATCTCCAAGCCCGGCAGCTGGCTGGTTCCCCGGGTAGTGGTGGTACTGCCCTCCACGGTCACCTCTACCGGCCCACCGAGCCAGGTGAACGGCAAGGCCGTCTGGGTTCCGTCCGGCGCCAGACGCTGCACTCGGTCGTTTCTGAGGCTGCCCCCTTGGAGTGGACACCCCGGACAATGGTTCTAGGAGAGCCAGGAGGGATGTCGAGGTGGGACGCCAGTCTCTGTACACGGAGGAATTCCGGAAGGACGCGGTCGCGCTGTATCGCGCGGCCGACGGCAAACGCACGTACGCGGCGGTGGCCGCGGATGTGGGCGTCAGTGGCGAAACGCTACGGACGTGGGTCCGCAAGGACACCGCCCGCAACGCGCGCTCGCAGGACCGCAGTACCGGCGCCGACGGGACCGAGGCGGACGAGCTCGCGCGGCTGCGCGCGGAGAATGCGCGGCTGCGCGGTGCGGAGAAGGAATGGCAGCTCGAACGCGAGATTCTGCGCCGGGCAGCTGCGTATTTCGCAAAGGAGGTGAAGTGAAGACCCGCCGCTGGGACTTCATCTCCGCTCATCGCGCCGAGTTCGGCGTGCAGCGGCTGTGCCGGGTGCTCGGGACCTCCCGCTCCGGCTACTACAAGCACCTGGCCACCGAGCCGGCCCGAGTCGAGCGCGAGGCCGAGGAGGCCGCGACGGTCGCCGAGATCCGCGCCATCCATGCCGAGCACCGGAGCGCCTACGGCGCCCCGCGGGTGCATGCCGAACTCCGCTCCCGTGGGCGCAGGATCAACCGCAAGCGGGTGACCCGGCTGATGCGGACCCACCACGTGGTGGGCCGGCACCTGCGCCGCAGCAAGCGCACGACCATCGCGGACAAGTCGGCTCCGTCGGTGCCGGATCTGGTGATGCGAGACTTCACCGCTACGGCTGTCGATACCAAGTGGTGTGGGGACATTACCTACATCCCGGTGGGATCCTCGTGGTTGTTCTTGGCCACGGTGATCGATATCTGCTCACGCCGGGTGGTGGGCTGGTCGATCGCCGACCACATGCGCACCGATCTCGTCACGGACGCGATCGAGATGGCGGTGCGCACCCGCGGTGGTGACGTCGGTGGCGTGGTCTTTCACAGCGACCGCGGATCTCAGTACACCGCAGCAGCTTTCGTCGATGTGTGCCGTCGTCATGGGATCCGCCCGAGTCGAGGCAGGGTCGGCTCGAGTTACGATAACGCCCTCGCCGAGTCGTTCTTTCAAGGTCTCAAGCGGGAGTGGCTGCACGGACGGAGTTGGACGTCGAAGTCGCAGGCACGGCTGGAGTTGTTCGAGTGGCTCTCGTACTTCAATCGACGTCGCCGTCACTCCGCCCTCGGATACCTCACCCCAGTGGAGTTCGAACAACGGCTGATCGCGTCGTCTACGCTGTCAGTCGCCGCATGAAAGCTGGTGTCCACTCTCAAGGGGCAACCTCATTTCCCCGGTCGGTGCCGTTGATGACCAGCGTGTTGCCGGTCTCATCCACCGCTATCGATTGTGGATTGGTGATGCCGGTGAATGGCAGTGTCACCTGCTCCGGCGTGTCGGCTGCCCGGGCAGGTCCGATCGCCGTCAGAAATGCCGAGGCAGCAGTCACCGTCGCGAACACCATCAGCCTACGCAAATCCGTTGAGTACATGCTCGGAGCTACTCCCCTTGAGTCGTTGAAATCCTAGCCAGCGCAGAGCTACCCGTGTCCGTTCTGCAAATGACGTTCCGCAAAGCACGCAGGGCGCACTCGGAACCGTATCACCTACGAGCACAATGGATTGAGGTGTCATTCACACGATCTACGACCGCTTGGTGGCCTCTCACAAGCATCGGCACGGTTGATGGTGCGCCCCTATCGGAGGAGTGCCACGGCTGAATTATGGGATGTCTGGAAAAGACCGGCAGGAGCGTAAGCGGAGTTCCGCGGTCACGTGTACTGCCTCGGATTTAAGTCGAGAGCGTGACTCCTGACCTCGGGTGGATAGGGACTCCCCAGGAACCGGTACCGTTCGCCAGTCCCCGCCCAGTTACAGCAGCCGTATCCTGGCACCCGTCAAACAGTACGGAGATGCCATGGATGAGCTCGACAGCAAGAACTTGGGCAGGCTACGCCGGATCGCGGACGCCCGGTCGGTCTGGACCTCCGAATCCGGGGACTTCACACCCTGGCTCGCCGAGAACATCGACGTCCTCGCCGACGCCCTCGGCATAACGTTGACCGTCGTCGACACCGAGGTCCGCATCGGCGACTTCCGCCTCGACATCCACGCCAAGGACGGCGACGACCGCTCCGTGGTCATCGAGAACCAGCTCGAACGCACCGACCACGGGCACCTCGGACAGTGTCTGGTCTACGCCTCTGGTCTCGACGCCTCCACCGTCATCTGGGTCGCCCCGAAATTCCGGGAAGAGTTCCGCAGCGCACTCGACTGGCTCAACGAACATACCGGCAGCGAGCTCGGGTTCTTCGGCGTCGAAGTCGGCATCGTCCAAATCGGTAGCGGACCAGCGGCCCCGGTCTTCGACATCGTCTCCCGCCCCAACGACTGGCAGAAGACGGTCAAGACCGCCGGCAACGCCGCCGAGGATCGGGCGGCCAGCCCAGTCAACGCCGCCCGGCAGGCCCTATTCGCCGACATCCTCACCGCCGCGAATACCCGGCAGCCCGCCATCTCGGTCCCCACTCCCAAGAAGGGGAACTGGATCGCCTTCGCGAGCGGTGCGTTCGGGAACTGGAGCATCAACATCCCCACCGACGGCCGCCTCCGCGTCGAGGCATACATCGACACCAACAACCACGCACTCAACAACGCCCTCTTCGACGAATTCGCCGCCGACGCCACCGCCTGGCAGGACCAAGCCGGAGTAGAGCTGTCGTGGGAACGCCTCGACGACAGACGCGCATCCCGCATCGCCGCCTACAAACCGGTCGACCTCGACGACCCCGCCGATCGTGAAGCAACCCGCCAGTGGGGCGTCGACACCCTCGTCGCCATGTACACCACCCTCAACACACCCCTACGCGCCGCAGCGAAAGCCCGACGGGCAAAGTTCGCCGGTCCAGAACTTCCGCCGGAGTCGCAGAGCTGATCCCACACCGCGTATGGGCGGCGAGATCAGACGGAACCTGCGGTAAGCGGCGAAGGGAAGAGTCAATTCGGCATCAATGATCGCAGGCTGTCGTCTTGACCCCCAGTTCCTGACGAACACAATCCTGTCACCACCCCTATCCGTGCACACTGCAGTCGGAGCGATAGCCAATCATCATGGTGCCGAATCGCTCTGGTATGTATGACCGGACGCAACCACGCGTGGAGTTCTCGAGGAGTGCCGATGTCAGGTCGAACATTTACCGGATGGGTCGCTGCCGGGGCCGCCGTTGTCGGCTTGTTCCTGCTGTTGATCCCGTTCGATGCCGGCAACGACTCCAAAGCAGGCGGACGAGTAGTCCGTTGCGGCACAGCACTAATCACGGACGATGCGCTGGCTAATGACACCGACGTCAACTACAGGATGTCGGCCGGGATGCGCGGTGACGCACCGAAAAACCATTGGGTTGAGGTTTGTGATGACAAGCGCGGATTCCGACAGGCCCTTGGCTGGCCACTCACAGTTGTGGGGCTGATCGGGCTGGCTGGGGTGCGGCTCATTCAGGCTCCGCAGCGCGAGGATACGGTCCATGATGACGAGGAAGACGATCTCGATGTCCCGATCATATGAATGTGCCCGGCTCGAACTGCTCCGGCCCGTCAACCAGGAAAGATCACCATCGAGTCCTGCCCCGGTACCTGACTCCCCGGACACCCGGTGAACGCTGCGCAACGTACGAGGCCCCGCATCTCGGTTCCGAACACGGATCCGCGTCTCCGCTCGACCGCTGCGCCCGCACCACGCACCGCCTGGCCAAGACACCGCAGCATCACTAAACAAGCCGACGGCGATTGACGCGGCAACCGACACCACCACACACATTGCGTCGGCGGACATCAACAAGCTGATCGCTTTGTTCAGCGATACGATGCGGTCGCCGTGAAGTACCCCACGACCCGAGCGGCAAGGAACTCGGCGCCACCAACGATGACCTCGGAAAATGCCGCGGAAATCCCCCACACCTGGATGCGCGACACTCTCACCGCCTTCTCGGTTCACACGACACCATCGATATCTCGAATGCCTTGGTCTGGATGACTTGCGGTGACGAGTTGCGGGCAATGCGCATTGCTGATCGATGCCGGGGTGCTGCCCTTCCGCATGATGTGCAAGGCCGCGGTCGCGGCGGCGCGGGTGACCGTGGTGTCATCGAGTAGCTGTTCGAGGGCATCGAGGTCCACGGCCCACAGCAGGGCATTCCAAGGGCCGGCCTGCCGGTAGTCGGCGGATGTGTCGTAGACACCGGGGTGCCGGCGAAGAAACTCCAGGTAGTTGCTGTCGGTGATTCCGTCCGCGAACAGCTCGAGGTCGTTGACGTGGACGAATCCCGCGAGCTGCCGCGTCTTGCGGTGCTGGAGCAGGGTCAGCGTTTCGGTCCAGGACACGGTCACGCAGGCCACGCGGGCCCACTGTTTGCTCCCGCCGGAGGGAAGGCAGCTCAGGGACCAGTACCGGTGTTCGGTGCGGGCCGGGAAGGGGACGCACCGCGCCAGGTAGTGGCCGATGATCCGGGCGAGCTGGGCGCTGTCGTTCGGGTATCTCCGCAGCAGCGTGGTGTAGGAGTGGGCGGCACCGGCGAACTCGTTCACGTCCAGGTGGCGGGCCTTCCAGCCGTCTTCGGCGTTGCAGATGTCGGGGGTGGTGAGCCAGCGTTCCTGCTCCCAGACGTCGACCAGATTGTCGAAATCGACGTTGGATCCGCTGATGACGGCCATATCACTCTTGTTGCGGGCCACGTATCAACGTCCTGGATGCTGTGAATCAGTTCCTGCTCGCGTGCCAGCAGATGCCGCCGCCGCCATGGTTGCTCCAGACCAGCGGCGGTCGGGTCGGGAAGCAGTCGGACATGTTTGATGTCCTGGTACGTGCGCGGATGGTCGGAGCCCACACGCTTTGGCAGATCGGTGGACTGACCGACATAGCACTGGCCGTCGGTGAACTCGAGCAGGTAGTAGCCCGCGAATCCGCGTCCGAGTTCTGACAACGTCGTGCGCAGAACCTTCTCGCGGGCGGGGAGAACATCTCCGAAGTTGTGCTCGTCCGCCCAATCCCTGAGCGCTGCGGATCGTCGTGCCACCAACTCAGGGCCCGGTTCGCTCTCTTTACCCAACGGCCGCACCGGAAGCGCCGAGGCCGGCTCCACGGCACCCTCCGAGTGCCAACGGCTAGGTCGGTCGATCTCCCGGCAGAACGCCCACTCAGGGGCAAGCTGCTCTGCCAGCACCATGAGCGACTCCACCGGGTGCGGCGCGTGCTTTCCGCCCGCCGTGTCGATGCCCGTCCTCGTCTCGTCGAACGACCACTGGCCGTCTTCATACAACCAGCGGATGCGGATGTGGCCGGGCTCGCTCTCCCGCGTGCGCCAGACCTTCGCGGCCGATTGCGGATCGCCGCCGGGCGGCGGGGCAGCGGACACCTCGACCGCAACCTCGCCCCCGGGCGAGCGGACCGGTGTGATGACGGTCCGCCAACCACAACCGGCAACCTGGATCAGCAACCCCAGGAACGCACCGTGAACATCAGCGAGGTGAAGCTCCAGCTGGGTGAATCGTTCGTCGCCGAGTGCACCGATGTCACCGAACGTCTGCACGTGCCCGCGGAGAGACTCCGGTAAGAATTCTTCCCTGATTGCCGGATCGTCGTCAGGCTCCTCCGGATCGTCATCGTCGATCGTGTCGGACTCGTCGATCCATGTCGCCTCGCCGTCGGACCACTGGAACTGTCCCAGCAGCCAGCTCCTCCCGCCACGATGCCACTCCACCTGCACCAGGAGACCGGCGTCGGACATCGCCTCCTGCACGACAAACTTTTCAGCCACCAACAGAAGAAAGAACAACATTCCCGGCGCGTCCACCTGCAGACGCAGCAGAGCCTCCGATTCTGCGGTGTCCACGTTCATCGACCCATCCGTTCCCACGCGACCATTCCTCGAAGTGACCTGGCCTCGCCGATTCGACTCGGGCTGCGCAGTCGCGCCGTTCACAGCAAGACGGTCACGAAGAGAATCTAGAGCAGTGTCATCGCGGATCTCCTGCGGGCTAGCACCTTTCACACTTTCCACCGAAGAAGATCATTCGTGTGACCGACTTGACATACCTGAAATCGGAATATCTCTACGGCCGTGGCACTCCCACAACGGCTGCAACAGTGTGCGAGCGCAATCGTCTGCGTGAATGACCCCTGACCTCGGTGGAACCCGAGTCGCCAGCCGAGTCCGCAATCAATCACGACGTCTGTCGGGATCGGGCAGGACATCGTGGTTCGGCACCGGCATTCGTCGATAGTTACGACTCGTCCAACGCGAACACACTCGTCAAATGTTCGAGGGTGAACGGGTGGCGAAGTTTGGTGACCACGTTCGGGTTGGCGAACATGCCCTTTGCCCACACCGCACGGTCGCGGGGACGGGTGTCAATCCATCGCACTCTCGTGAAGTACTCGCACCGCTCCGGGTCGTCGGCGTTGTCCTCCAGTTTCTCGGCTGAGTGTGGGGCGTCCAGGATCGGCACCATGCGGCCGTCCAAATCTACGTCGAAGTCGTTGACGCCGACAGCGGTCGCGGTCACTTCCCCGACCCCGACATATCCGCTGCCCGTGACGTAAGCCCAGACACGGGACCCCTCGGCAAGCTTGTGCATGAAGTTGCGGTACCGGGCGCCCTGGCCTGCCGACACGAACCCATACCTGCGCATGTCGTCCCAGTTGCGGTGGATGCTCTCCTCGATTGCCACGTAGAAGTCGATCCCGTTCCACGCCGGCTGCTTCTTGTCGGCGGTGTTGCCGGTGACGGCGTCGAGGTCCGGGTTGGTCAGCCAGGATCGGGCGAGGTACTCGCGGCCGTCGTCTTCGAGATAGTGGAAGAAGAGCACGTTGATCGGCACGCCGTAGCCCCGCACATACTCCACGATCTGTTCGGTGCTCGCGTCCATACTCGCCGCGACAATGACCAGATGGTGGTGGACGTTGATCGACTCCGGTACGTCCATCTCGAAATGGCGGGTGAAGGCGGAATCGAAATCCTCACCGTCATGGTGCTTTCCGTAGAGCTCTCGGATGGCCTCGAAGGACAGACCCTGGACCCAGAACCCGTACTCGAGGGCCTGAGCGACAACGTCGCGGGGTGTCCGATCCTTCTTCAACTCGATAACGTGCAGGTCACCCTGCTCGTCGATCGCGAGAAGATCGATTCGCTTCCCGAAGTCGGTGACGACCTGCCGTCCGATCTGCAGCAAGCTGCCCAGGCCCAAGATCTCGATGTGCGCTTCGATGATCTCCTCGAGCCGATTCTCCGATGCGATGACCGCGGCAGGAACCGGCGCCGGCCGCGCCCCGTCAACCCTCCACAGACCAAACTTCACAGGCATTGACCCACGGTAGCGGAGCCCGGGAACCAACCGGGCTGATCGGCGGAACGCGACTCCCGAGGATGCTCATCTCAGGAGGTCGGCGAGAACCGTGCGTGCATGTCGCGTCTGCGCGGTCCTGCGCCAGCCCCGCCTTCGGGTCCCTGACTCGCTCCGAGAACAGAATCTCGCGTGTTCCTTGGACCGCGAGCCATCGTTGCCTCTGCTGGGTGGCTGGGCCGTGCACCGACAATTCCATCCTGTCGCCTATGTCGGCGCGCACCGGGCCGTACGATCCCCGTCATGGGTGCAACACAGGCCGCCGCGATCATCTGTGGGTGTCGTCAACTGGTGCTCGGTGACGAAATTGGTGTCACTGCGTACGAGGTGTCGAGCGACGGCGATCGAATCCGAGTCGCCGCCGCCGACCTCCAGGCCACCGCTCGGGTCCTGCGGGACAACGGCGTCGAAGGCCGCGACTTCGAAGCGTTGGTCGTCGTCTCGAACGCCCCTGCCACCGCACGGTACGGAAGCGTGCACGACGCGGTGGCCGTCGAGGTCCTCGGTGTTCCCGATGGACCGCTGGCAGTCCTGGCCACTCTCGAGCCCGGCATCTGTGGAACCGTGCTGGCCGAGGCGGCCGCGGTGGCGTGGCGGCAGCGGTTGTCCGATGCCTCGGACGGCGCCGGGCAGTTGACCGCGGCGGACGCCGAAGTGCTGGGACCGATCGCCATCACCGGGGCGCCGCTGTTGACCGAGCTGCGGGCCGAACGACGACGCCTGCTCGCCAAGACGACAGCAGGCCCGACTGGGGCAGCTCCCCACGTTGCGGCTGCGCTCGACGACGTGATCGCGGACCTGCGTGCCTCCGTCCGGTTCGGGGCCGCCGGCCTCCTGGAAACGCCGGAAGACCAAGTCGCGAAAGGCGTGGCATCCGCAGTAGCCGACGGAAGCTGGATTCAACGCCTGCGACTGCTGCTGGCGGCGCAGGAAGTCGCCGCCATCGAACTGGTGATCGCAGCCCGACACCCCCTGCGCGGGGAAGGGTCGAACGCTGAGCGCCCTTCACCGTGGCAGCAGATACTCGACACCCTCGACGCCGAACGAAACGCGACCGAGGACCTGACGTCGATCCTGGACGATCTTCGCACCTGCCTGCCAGCAGAACCGACTCATCGCGCGCAGCGACTCCTCCGCAAGAAGCTGCACGACGACACCCGGACCGCGCGGAAAGTCATCGATGCGTACACCTCGGTGACCCAGAACTCGGCACCCACCGCCGCCGACGACGAGTCGATCACCTGGAGCGACGCAGTCGATGCGCTCGGCCAGCTCGACGATGCGAGCGCCCACGGCCGCGCGGTCGCGCTCCCAGTGTTGGTGACCTCCAATGAAACCGGCGACGATACCGAGGATGTGCCGAGCATCGATGACATCGCATCGTGGCTCGGCGAAATCTTTGCCCGGCAACTGCCCCAGTCGAGGAAGCAGCTCGACGAGCTCGGTCGCCGACACCCGGGCGAGAACACGGAGGCGACGATCGCGCGGGTGAAACGACAGGCGATCGCCGACCTCGGCCACCCCGCCACTGGCGATGACTCGCCCCCTGTCCTCGAGACCGTCGCCACCCTGGCCATGTCGATCGCCCTGCTCCGAGATATCGAGCCGCATACGGAGACGGAATTCGCCGAGCTCGGCCGCAGGATCCTCGACCGCACACAGGGAATCGCCGACATGCACACCCGTGCAGGACAAGCGATCCCACTCGCAGTCGCAGGGTTCGAACGAGTCGCCCAGCAAATCCAGCCGGTCATCGTCGAGGCACTGTTCCGTGCCATGGCGGTCGCGGCACCGGACAGCGCCGGAGCCGCACGCGATCTCTACAAAAATGCCCGATCCGTGGTCTGGAGAGCCCGACACAAACGCGGCATCGCCGCAGTCGCAGCGGCAGGCGCGGGCCGCGCACTGCAGCAAGCCCTCGGCAGCGGAACTGCACGTCTGCTGGTACGGGAAGTCGATCGCACGCTCACAACACCGAAGCGCTCCCACCTGCGGTGACACAGGGCTACGGTGTCGCCGGGTGTGTGCAGGGCATTCTGGGCTCGACGAACCATTGGCACTCAGGCTGCCGTCGCCAGAATCGCGTGGTTCTTCGAATTCATATTGCGGATGATCGCGGAATGATTGCCGCATCATGCGTGGTGCGGTGCATACCGAGTATCTGAACAGTCCCCACTACGTATCGGCTGTCCGCTCTCGAATCATCATCGGATCTGAGCACAATCGTCACCTGTAGAGCGCAGGTCGCGGCAGGCGATTGGAACATCACCTCGAACGCCATCATCCGCCGCGACGCACTTCAGTACCTATTCGCCCATTACGAGGGAACTGGATCGCCTTCGCAAGCGGGGCGTTCGGGAACTGGAGAATCAACATACCCACCGACGGCCGGCTCCGCGTCGAGGCCTACATCGACACCAACAACCACGCACTCAATAGCGCCCTCTTCGACGAATTCGCCGCCGAGCCACCGCCTGGCAGGACCAATGCGGATTCGAGCTGTCCTGGGAGCGGCTCGACGACAGACGCGCATCACGCATCGCCGCCTACAAACCGGTCGACCTCGACGACCCCGCCGATCGTGAAGCAACCCGCCAATGGGGCGTCGACACCCTCGTCGCCATGTACAACACACTCAACACACCCCTCCGCGCGGCCGCAAAAGCCCGGCGCGCGGCGCAGGCCGACCCTGCACCGTCAACCGAGTCGCAGACATGAGAGCTAAATGTTCTCCGTGACTGGGCATGGTCGCAGCACGGATAAATCCCACACAGGTGACGAGAGCGAATTGAAGCAACTCACGCCAACATGCAGTCTGTCGTGATGGTGCGAAACGATGACGGTGTCTTGGTCAGCAACGGTACAGACGACTGGGTGAGGTTGTTTTCGGACGGCCGGGTCAAAGTCGCCTCCCGTGATCACCTCTGGACCATCCTCGAATCCGGCCGACACAACGCATTGGGCCAGTACGTCCGAATCGGCGTCGGCCGAACACTCGATGTCAGCGGCCGCACCGGTACCCGCGAGACGCCCGCCTTCAGCGCCTCACTCGATCCGGCGCTCGGCTCCGCAGAAGCAGCCACCGTCGCCGCAGACAACGGAACCTTCGTCGTGTTCCACCACGACCGGTCAATCACCGTCGGAAATGATGGACGCGATATCGAGGAGACCTTCAACGGGGGTCGCGAGGGACTGGGCGGTGGAGAATCCGCCCGCGGGGGTTCGGTGGTGATCACCTTCGTCGGCACCTACCGGCCCCGTGGCAGAGAGTGCGACTATTTCGTGCATGTTCCCGAAACCAAGCCGCGTGTGGGAAACAGACTCTACAAGGACGAGTACGAAATCCTGGAAGGCAAGATTGGGCCGGTCAAGTGACGGCGAGTTCTGAGCGTAGTTAGCGGCGTCGGGATGAGGAGTACTTTACGTCCCTGCGAGGCTCTGCGTCGACAGGCCAGATATTTGCATAAATGCGTGCGCTCGCCACCAGCCGTCGCTGCCCAATCCCGGTGGAAATCGGGCAGCCTGACCACCGATGAAGAACTCCGGTAGTGAGGTCGGAACGCGCCCCGCTGCGAAAGGTTCTCGCACCCGACATGACCCTGGGACTGACCGTCCGCGCCACCCCAAGGGATACAAACACCGAAGGCAACAGCACGTCCATGCGTCTGGATGACGAGCAGCGTCACCAACCGCGGCGCAGGGGTCAGTAACGTGTCCGCCCGGACTGACGACAACAAGCTAGAGGACCCGGCCTGCCCGTCGACTCGTATACAGACATTCACCATGTTTGCGTTGACCGTTGTTTCGGCATAGCTCAACACCACCGATAAGGATGCGCAATGCACGAGGACAAGCAGCGCAAGGCAGACTGGGAACACAAAGCCGATAACCCCCAGCCCGAGGAAATGAGCGGGAAAGGGCTGTTCATCCGGGGTGCGGCCTTCTTCGCAATGTTCGTCGCTGTGACAGTCGTGCTCATGAACTGGCCCTCGATCAAAACAATCTTCGATCACCAACCGAGCGAGTCGGAGATCGCGGCGACATCAGCCGAGGTAGCAAAGAACAGGGCCGACAACGCTGCTGCCGCATCCGCTTCATCGGCGAATAGCCCCGCAACTACCGATACTCACGTGAAGTACACGCCATCCGCCCCGCCAGCCCCGACGACAGGAACGGGCTTCAGCGACATGGATGCGGCATTCGTACAGGCACTCCAACAGTTCGGCATCGAGATCTCGTCAGCAGGGCAGGCGGTCTCAACCGGAAAATCGACGTGCCAAGTAATCTCAAATTCGCCCAACCCACGGCTGGCGATCAAAGGCGCCGCGCAAATTGCGCGTCAGGCCGGGGGGTACACGCCCGCTCAAGCGAACGACTTCGTGGGCCTTGCGGTCATTGCATACTGCCCTGAGTACAACGACCTCGTCGAGAACTGATTCGCAGAGTTCTGAAACCCAGGTTTAAAGAAACTTCCCCGGTCCGCTAACCCCCGCTGCAATTTCACTGGACTAACACCCCGATCGAGAGTCCCCGATTCCCCAAAACCGCTTACATTACCAAGAGGACCGGCTATGAAAGCTTCATCGCGACCCCATCTGCCGCACCTTCTCGCGGCCGGAATCGCAACGCTGGCGACGGTAGCTGCTGCAATGGTCTGTGCGCCGACCGTGTCAGCGGCACCAGTCGATACCGTCCTGCCCGTGCCGGTGGCCGGCAACACGCTGTCGTTTCAGTACGCGACGTGGATGGGCATCTGCCAGGGCCGCGTCATCGCGCGAACCGACTCCGCGACACCGGGTCTCACGTACTTCCGCATGGAAACCGGATGCGCCGGCACCGTGCACTGGCGCAACCTCACCACCGGCGCGACCGGAGATGCCGAAGTACGAGCATCCAACTCGCCGCAATCACCGCCGCCGGTGGCCGTCGCGACCGGGTCCGGTGTCCTGGTCGCCACCATCACCCTGGGCATCCCCTACAGCACCACCTTCTGGCCGGGGATGGGTACGTGGACGGTGCCCTGACCTGGCACGTGGGCTGGTTTCCAGGCGCCCGGGTCACTTTGGCGGTGCACGCCAAACCCCGGGTTCACCGAATCAGTGATCGAGCTGGCGGCCGCCGATCCGTACGCGGAGATCGAGCAAAACCCGTACCCGCTGGACTGCCGGTGGAGTTCCGTGAGGCAGTGTGGATTGTTTGACGAGTAACGGATCTGCCCGCAACTGCGCGCATCGCCATAATCATATGGCCGATGCGGTCGTCGTGGGAGCGGACAAGACGACATGCTCGGTGCCGCGCGCCGGCGCAACACTGGTGATGGGTGAACGAACCCCGCCGATACGGCATGTCATGACAGTGCCGTCCTCGGTCAGCACCCCCTCGTCCGTGCTCGCCAGTGCGGAAAGTCCTCCCTCATCGCCAGAATGAATCCCTCGAAGCGACCACACCGGACATCATCGCCGTCGCCGACACTGTCGATGTCAATCTGGCCCAGACGGTAGCCGTTCGCCGATGGAGCTGACCGCCCCACGAAGGGTGCCGAGCCAATCTTCGCCGGCGATTCGTCACAGTTCGAATGGCAGTTCGTGCTCGGATTCCAACTCCAACCGCCAGTACGGGTCGTTGGTGAGCGAACCGAACTGGTCGCTTTGGGGGCTGCTTGCCAACCCCGGTGAGCCTTCGCCGCCGACCGCGGCCACCACGGCTGGCGGTTGCTGATCGCGGGGATCGAACGTCAGCCGAACCGCGATGAGATCGGAAACCCTGATCTGCCGTTCGGGCGGTTCGCCGACGTTGTAGGCATCCGCGAAGTCTCGGGATTTCGTCTGATCATCGACCACGGCGGCGGTGAATCGTCCATCCTTGACCACGGCACTACTGGAGGCGGACTCGCCGTAGTGCTTTTCATCGCTGAACCCGAAGTACTCGATCCGGGACAGCGTGATCGATATCTGGGCACCGTCGGGAAGTGGTAGTGCACCGGCCACGGTGACGGTCCGACCGTCGATGGCGACGTCCGCGGACAACACGATGGGCGGAGCGTCGGCTGGCGCAACTGGTGCCGCGGGTGTGATAGTTGGCGCCGCGGCCCGTACCTGAGGGCAGAACTCGGTGCGGGCATAGTCATTGAAACGCTGCGCATCGACACGTTCGGCGCCGCTGAACACGTCCTCGCTGACGGATTGTTCCCATGAAGTCTCCCCCACGGCAATTTCACGACACAACAGCATGATGGCGTACGCGAACCCCTCGCGCTGTTCCTGATTCATCGGAGTCGACTTGCTGATGCCGTACCCGGTTCCGTCGCCCACGACCCCCAGTGCGGCAACCATGTCCGCGCTCACCCCCGCTTGCTCGAGTGCAACCCGAACCGAGTCATCCCCGGTCGCCTCGGCCGCTTGCGATGTCGGTGCAGATTCGCTGGCGGCCACGCTTCCCTCGCTGCTGGTTGAGGCGTTCGAATCGTTGCGAGCGTCTTGGTAGCCGTCCTCGAACGATTCACTGTTCGCGACGACAGACACCACGATCACGACCAGAAGGACCAGCCCAAGGACCCATGGCCATTTCTTTCGGTGGGGACCGGGAGGCGGCGAGTTCTGTGCCTGATACGCGGGATTCTTGTCCCAACCTCGAGTGCGCTCATTCCACAACCAGGCCTGCTGTGGACGCTGTCCACGATTGTGCGGATCACCGCTCATCGATCCTGTCCTTCCTCACCTACTCGACCAACCGGGGGAAAGACCGGACAGCACAAAAGGGTCCTTTGCGGTAGCCACCCGACAATGACCAGGTCGGGCGCGGGACGGCGCTGTACCCGAAGTACCGGTTCCGCGGCCGGCTTCGTTACATCCGCACCCGGGACTGTCGCCATTCCACCACCCGAAAAGCGCGTTCACCGCATTCTTCTTGCGCGGCGCGAGGGCAACAGCGGACCCGGCCGCACTGATCTTGACACCTTTACTTCATTCTGTGGATCTCGTAGGTTCATGACAGCCATTACGCTGAAAGCTGTTTCTGAGGACCATGTTCGGCGATGTGCGTTTGCGGGCCTTTCAGGACAAGCAGGTGCTGGTTGCGTTCGGCTTCTCCGATATCGGGGGTGACTACATCCGACGTGCGGGACGTCCTCCGACCCCGTGTCTCCTCAGCCAGGCTCGGAGGCGTGGGTCATCTCGATCTCCCATATCCGGCTCACGCTCACCACGCCAACCCATGCGCGGTGCGGGTGGCGCGGACCGCGTCTGCCACGATCCGCGTCCGCAGCGTCAGCGCGGTGGTCTGATCCCCTATCACCTGCAGCACCGGCCGCGCTTCGCTCGTGAGCAGCACGGCCAGTTCGGCCCGTTGCTCATCGGTGCGCGGACTCGATCCGAGCCGAGCCTCGGAGGCGGTCCACCACTGGTGCAGATTCACGCTGCTGTAAGTGGCCAACCGCACCCGAGAGGGCAGCAAATTGTCCCAGACGTGTCATATTCGCAGTTCAGAAACCACCTTTCACCGGCAGGCAGGTCGTAAGTCAGCTGAGGATGCGGGCCTTCCGTGCCGCGCGCAACCAGTCCGGGTACTCGCTGAGGAGCAGCTCATACAGGGCCGCGTCACTGAGCGCGTCGACGTTCTCGACCACGAAGAACCCGGCGTTGTTGATCAGTCGGCCGGTCAGGGTGTCGAGTTTCTCGAGGACACCGAAGCTGGACTTGCCGATTCCGATGAACTGCCAAAACGCCGGCAACGCCGACACTGTCCGCATCAGCGCCGTGATCTGCGCTTTTGCGTGGAAACCGCCGTCGGTGAAGAACAGCACCAATGTCGGGACCGCGGCGGTCTTGTCGAGGGTGCCGATGATCTCTTCCATGATCGGGATCTCGTTGTTGGTGCCGCCAATCGCATCGAAATCGATGTCACCGTGCCGGCCGTGCAGGTGGACATAGGTGTTCACCCAATTGTCGGCGTCGGCGACGGTGACGTCGGGCAGCTTCACGAACCGCTGAGCATAGGCGTAGGCCTCGAGGTTCCCGTCGGAATCGAGTTGCGTCGCCACGGGCACCATCCGCTCGATGATGCGTTTGACCTCACCGGACCTGTACCGCTTGGACATCGACCCGGTGTTGTCCATGACCAGGACGACACGGCCGACCGGGTTGGAGGCACCCTTCGTCAGGAGGACTTTCGCGACCTCACGTTTCTGCAGGTTCAGCTTCTCCCGCTTGACCAAAGAAAGTGCGGTTTCGCCGGGAACCGTTCGGACACCGTTCCCGTCGACGGTCGCCGTAGTCTCCGCCCCGACAGCGGTCCATACGAGTTCTGGTGCCTGCGCGTGTTCGGGTGCCTGCGCGGGTGCGGGTGCCTGCGCGGGTGCGGGTGTCTGCGCGGGTGTGAGTGTCTGAGCCGGGGTTTCGTCGACACACACACCGTGCTCGGTAACCAGCGCGCCCAGTCCCCCGCTCCAGCCGGCCGACCGGTTACGCACCTTCCAGGACCCGTTGCGCCGGTACACCTCGAGCAGCACCGCCGACCGCTCGGTGGTCAGGCCTTCCGCCGGGATCTCGAACGAGGTGCCGCCCGTCTGGGTGACCGTCACGGCCAGGCCCGGCACCTGGGCCAGGCCGCCGGGCGCGTTCTCATCCAGCGCGACGGCCACGGCGAGGGTGTCGATCGCCGCGGGGACAGCATCGAGGTTCAGCGTCACCTGCCCGCCGGCGAGAGTGACCGCGCCCTCCGGGGTGCTGGGGTTGTTGAAGAACACTAGATCGGCGTCCGTCTGCACCTTCAGATCGGCACCGAGCTGAAAGACGAACAGATCGACCGTTCCCTGCCGGGCGCCGGTCACCTCCACCGTCGTGGTTGCCGTGTCGATCGGGCTGATCGCTCCGCGAGTCAAAATTGTCATGGTGTGTGCCAACCCCCAAGATGGGGCCCGAGTCCTTTCCTTCCTCAAGGGCAAACGAGACGGTCAGTGCGCCCGTCGATACAGGCGAAGTGGAACGTGCACCCGCAGGCACGCCCGAGGATCCGACGCAGGAGACGGAGACAGGACCATCACGCCCTTCCAGGCGAGAGTGAAGAAGGACAGCTCGCGCACAACCAACAGCCAAGACTCTCGCCGACCGAGATCAACCCTGCGGCAACCAGAACCCCATCACCGCAGTGAGTCCACGATCGCGTGGATGATCCAGATCGGCAGCCACACCCCACAGGTAATCAGGGTCAGGATGAAGTGCAGCAGGTGCGGGCACCGCGAGCCACTGTTGTTGTTCACCGTCACCGCCTGCGCCACGTTCACCGGCGGCGGCTGCTGCCAGTACTGCTGCGGCTGCTGGAACTGCTGCTGCTGCTGCTGCTGGTGGTACGCCGCCCACGCCTGCTCCGGGGACATCCCCGCCCACGCGTTCGCCTGCCCGTTCTGATCCCACGCCTGCGCCGGAGGCTGATACGGCGGCGGATATCCGGTGCCCGGGGCACCGTACTGCGGGCCCTGCAGGTAGGGCTGCTGCGGCACCGGCTTGCCCCAGTCGGGGTGATCCTCGTTGAACGGCTCCGGGGTGATCGTCATTGTGGGTGTCCTGTTCCTCGTGTTTGCGTCAGGCGTTGCAGTTCACAACGGCGTACTGGCCGACGGCGGTCTGTTCGTCCAGGACCCGGCCGTCGACGATGATTCGGCAGGTCACCGACTGTCCCTCGGTCTGCGCACCGAGGCCCATCATCGGGTAGGTGGCGGTATTGACCACCGACAGCGACCACGGTGCCGATGCGGGGTACTCCTGCTGCAGCTCGTTCATGCCGTCGAACCAGGTGGCGCTGTTGAGGGGTCGACGTGTCCGAGATACAAGACGATCACTCATCGTATACAGCACGATCACTCATCAAATTGCTCCTGGTTCAAGCGAAGCGGACGTGCGACCTTAGCAACCTCGAATACCGACAGCCGCACGTCAGTCAAGTGAATGACAGATCGGCTGCACAGCCCGCACCATCCGCTTCCCGTCGCCGCTAGAGAACAAAGTCCCTGTTCTAATTCTCTTGTCGGTCAAATGATCTATTGACTCGGATATCTTGAAGCGCAACACATTGCGCGGATTGCCTGCTACACGCGGGAGATCGTTCCGAATTGTGTTATCGCCCGGTTCGTCTGGTATTAGTTTCAACTACCGCACTCATCAACGGCGCACGACCTGGGCTTGCGCGCCTAGATGGCGCAAGGCTAGTGACTCCCCCTGAGAGACGAGACACCCGCATGACGCACCACGATTCGGCTCCTCGCTCCACCTCAGTCGGGGTGTTCGATGAATACCCCGTCAGATCCGAATCAGCCGCCGACGACTACGAGTCGGTCAAGAGTGCAACTGACCTTGCCCCTGATGTGGGTGGTTGGTTCCCCGGCCCGAGGGCTGGCCGGGGAGCACGTCCACACCCATCAGGGGTACCACAGAACAGGAAGGGCGCCCAATGCGTCTGACACGTCTCGCAACGGCCGTGGCTACAACCACTGTCGCTGCCGCCGCCATCGCCACCGCCGGCGCTGGCACCGCCCAGGCCACCACCTACTACGGGGACAAGGTTCGCTCGTCGATCTACTACTCCGGCACCAACTGCATGAACTACGTCATCTGGAAGGAAGACGGCTCCAAGTTCGACGGCTACACCTGCCGGGGCGTCGTCGAGGTCGACCAGATCGTGAACAAGGGCGACTGGCTCGGCATCGAGCCCACACCGGCCGCCGGTTTGTACGTTTCCTGCCACACCTTCAACCTGCGCACCTACGAAACAATCGTCTCCAAGGGAGAGTACTGGGACGAGGACTACGCAGGCTCAGGCTCGCTCGGGTCGCTGTTCGGGCCCCCGCCGCCGATGTGCATGTTCCAGGCCTGACCCAGACCCTTTCCCGGACACCCACAACGGGCACGACCGCACGGTCCGAGCGACCCCGAGAAACGGCCCCAGATCTGAGGGTCGTGTCCGGGGTTGCAACCCCCAGTGCAGGGAGGGTGCTGACAGCACAGCTTGACTTGACCTCGAGGTTCGCGTCATCACCAGCGCGAGTGGGCAGGGGATCGCCAAGGCGTGGACGCCGATCGACGGCAAGCAGGCTCCGGAGCTGATCAAGCACCAACAGCGCTGGAAGATCATCGCGGCCGACCGGGTCCACGCGGACGCCGTCCTGGCCATGGTGGAGGACCACCTCCTCGACCGGTACGCCTCGGAGTCGGAGCTGCGGGAGGCCCTGGCACCCACCGACGGTGCACATCAAGAACCTTCCGTCACTGCACTAAACGCCGCGGGACACCCCGACGGTTAAGGACAGGACGCAGCAGGCGTCCACCATCGAGAGAGACACCCAGTGAACGACACACCTTTCCCTCCCCAGGACCCGAACCAGCCCAAACCGGGCCAGCTCGGGCAGCCCAGCCCCGGCCAGGCCCCCAAGCCGCCGAAGACTCCCAAACTGAATCGTCCCGGGTTTGATGCGCACCTTCTTTCTTGGGAAGGTAATCCTTATGCCGAATGTCTATCCAGCCGAGGTGCGAGAGAAGGCCGTGCGCCTGGTCCTCGAGCACCGTGGTGACTACGCC
>RRBB01001216.1:0-233 GCA_006543605.1 Rhodococcus sp. WS4 | reverse complement strand
ATCGCCACCGGCAAGGTCATCGGCCAGCACCAGCGACGACACCGCCACCAGGAGTTCCTCCGGTTCCTCAAGACCATCGACAAGAACACCCCCGCCGAGCTGGACTTGCACCTGATCTGCGACAACTGAGTAAGGTGATCATGTACCGCCCCGGGCCGTGGTCTGACCCGTGCGACAACCGGCATGATGCCTTCGCGTAGATCTGTCGGCCAGGATCCGGGGTGGTACATGCT
>RRBB01001215.1:0-234 GCA_006543605.1 Rhodococcus sp. WS4 | reverse complement strand
CGAGCACATCTGGTCCTGGTCGCACTGGCGGAGACGCCGACAACACCAGGCCCGCATCTGTCATTACCGAACCCGCGGCCACCTGCCATAAGTGCCGTTGCAGTATTAGAACGTGTTGGGAAAGTCTCAAGCGGCGGTTGAGCTACGTTGCCAGGGCTTGCGGCCGGGCGGTGGCGCCAGGCGTCGGACCATCAACCCGATCATGGCCCACTTGATCATGGCCTCACTGGTCTC
>RRBB01001214.1:0-238 GCA_006543605.1 Rhodococcus sp. WS4 | reverse complement strand
CCGCCCCGATCGCGCAGCGGGGCAAGGCGAAACAAAAACGCGTCGACCTGCGCCTGGTCGGGTTGGCGTTGGTGATCACCTCCGACGGCGGTATCCCGCTGCTCTCGCATCCCTACCCCGGCGATCGCCCCGACGTGACCCAGTTCCCCGGGGTGATCGACGATCTCGTCGACCGCTACCGCAGCGTCGCCGCCGGCATCGAGGGGGCCACGATCGTCTACGACGCCGGGCAGAACTC
>RRBB01001213.1:0-239 GCA_006543605.1 Rhodococcus sp. WS4 | reverse complement strand
CGCCGAAGCATTACATCTATTATTGTACAGAGCGGGTGCGAGCACAACCTCAAAATCGAGCAAATCCGCTGATCAGGGCGACGAAAGCGCCGTCACACCCAGCCGTATGTCGGGAGTCCTGGACACCTACCCGGTCTTGTTCATGTGCGCCGAACTGGACGTTTCCCGCTCCGGCTACTACGCGTGGCGCACCCGCCCGATCAGCGGCCGGGCATGCACCGACGCCGAAGTGAGCGAGC
>RRBB01001212.1:0-239 GCA_006543605.1 Rhodococcus sp. WS4 | reverse complement strand
CGGAAAGAAAACGCGCACCTGAAGATGCAATTGGAGTTCGCAAAAAAAGTAGCGACCTGGTTCGCCAAAGACCAGCGGTAATTTTCGCTGCGATCGCGGACTGGGCTGACTCCGACACCAGGACTCCGGACATAGCGCAGGAATACGTGCAGAGTCACCGGTGCGGTTTGGTGCGGTAGCGCAGGGTGAGGGTGGTGCCGGGATAGACGGTGTCCGTCTCGTTGAGCAGTTCGCAGAGT
>RRBB01001211.1:0-240 GCA_006543605.1 Rhodococcus sp. WS4 | reverse complement strand
ATTCGATCTGCTCGCAGCCCTTCTTCCCGTCGCGGGAGTAGCCGCGGGCGGCCAGGTCGCAGTGCCGGCCGGTCACCCAGGAGGAGGACAGGTCGAACATCGCGATCCGCGAGGGATTCACCACCGGATCGAGATGCTTTCCGGCGAGCTGTTTTTCGATGCGGTCCTGGCGACCCACCAGCCAGTCCATCGCCGCGTAGATCTCGTCGGTGCCCGCCCCGGCGACCTCGAGGTCCACCC
>RRBB01001210.1:0-242 GCA_006543605.1 Rhodococcus sp. WS4 | reverse complement strand
TACGAGTCCGCCTATCTGCGGCGGACGTTCCGCGAGGGCACCCGGGTGCGCAACGAGACCGTGGCAAACCTGTCCACGCTGCCCGCGCACGTGATCGACTGGGTCGAGGCCGGGCTGAAGGGGCAGACGCTGGTGCCGGCAGACACCGCGGCCACGGTGCTCCGCTCGGTGCCGCACGGACACGTGGCCGCGGTCTGGGCCCAGGCCAAGGCTCTGGGCCTGCCGGCCCTGCTCGGCCCGGC
>RRBB01001209.1:0-248 GCA_006543605.1 Rhodococcus sp. WS4 | reverse complement strand
TGGATCGACGCATGGAACGACGACCCAAAACCCTTCGTGTGGACCAAAACCGCAGACGAAATCCTGGACAACCTCGCCAACTACTGCACGCGAATTAATCAACTGAACAACGACTCAGGACACTAGGAGGGCGCTGAACAAGGCTGGTTCTGGGGCCGGTCGTTGTACGGGCCGAGGCGCGAAGATTGGCCGGACGGTCGCGCGCGATGGCCGATCGGCGGCGGGGCGGAGCGTCCGGACCGTGCGAG
>RRBB01001208.1:0-248 GCA_006543605.1 Rhodococcus sp. WS4 | reverse complement strand
AATCCGGCGCTCACCTGACGCGACAGCCGGGCATCGGCCATGCCCACACCCCGACGGGTCATGATGAAACAAGATCGAAACCACTCGGCACTCGCCAGATCAAGACCGTGAGCCATCAAGGTATAGGAACCACACACAGTTCAGTGTGAACGCAATCACAGAGCGAAAAGTGTCGTCAGTGCGAGTGCTGGAGTCGACGCCCACAGCCCCGGGCGCCCCGAGAACGCACTGTATCCCCAAAGAGAGGT
>RRBB01001207.1:0-249 GCA_006543605.1 Rhodococcus sp. WS4 | reverse complement strand
GTTCTTCACCGGAAAAGTGCCTCTCGAACTGGCCGAATCTGGACCTTCAGTAGCCCACATTCTCCCAGGTCAAAGGCACTTTTCCGCTATCCGACACGCGCTAAGCTCATGAGCCATCAAGGTATGGTACCGACGGGTACGCGCTGCTGCGCGCGGTCTACGCGTCCGACGCACCGGGCTGGCTGGCCGAGCTGCCCGCGGTGGAGGTGTTGCGGGTGGTGTTGCTGCAGAACTACACCCGCACCCTCA
>RRBB01000120.1:0-31971 GCA_006543605.1 Rhodococcus sp. WS4 | reverse complement strand
GCGCCGCGAATGCACCGCCGGACGACCACCGGAGCGCGGCGCCGGAATCAGCGGCTCGATCACCGCCCACTGCTCGTCGGTCAGATCCGACGGGTACGCATTCCTGTCGACCTTCTTACCCATACGGTCACAATGACTACTTCAGCCGCATCAGTCACGCAGACACGCCCAGTCACTTTCCCAACACGTTCTTAGTGTCACGGCTACGTCCGCGTATCGGTGCGCCCGGCTACTGTGGGGCCACCGCAGCGTTTGCAGTGGCGTGAGTCCGCTTCGCTGCGAGGTATCCCGCCGCGTTTTCCCGGATGTGATCGACTTCCGCGTCAGTGAGTTCGCGCCGAACCTTCGCGGGCACGCCTGCTACCAGGGACCGCGGGGGCACAACCATTTTTTCGGTAACCAGAGCGCCGGCCGCCACGAGGCTGTCTTGGCCGACCTGGGCGTCGTTCATGACGGTCGCACCCATGCCGACGAGCACGTTGTCGCCGATTGTGCAGCCGTGCAGGGTTGTGTTGTGGCCGACCGACACACCACTGCCGATGGTGGCCGGAGAGCCGGGGTCGGCATGCAACACGCATCCGTCCTGGATGTTTGTGCCGTCACCGATAGAGATTGAATCGGTGTCAGCGCGAATCACGGCGCCGTACCAGATACCGACGTCGGATCCGATTGTGGCATTGCCGATCACTACGGCGGTCGGAGCGATCCAGGAGTTCGCGCCGATTACGGGAACGTTGGACTCGATGGCAAGAATCATGGGGTCCTCTAATTTTCGTTCGGATGGGCTGGGGCGTGGTCGAACATGGCCGACGGGTTGAGAAGGTTGAGTGGGTCGAACGCGTTCTTCACGGCGGCGTGGTGGGCAGAAATCGCTATGTCTCCCAGTTCATTTGCGAGCCACCTCTTCTTGAGTCGGCCGACTCCGCTCTCACCCGTCGCAGTGCCGCCGAGATCGAGGGCACAACAAGTGATGTTGTGGAATGCCGTTAAAGCAGCTTGGCGGCTGACAGGGTCGTCTTCGTCATAGATGATGGTGGGGTGTACGTGACCGTCGCCGGTGCGGCCGAAGACCCCGATCTTTAGTGAATGACGAGCTGCGACTGTGGCGATCAACTCGATCAGGGAGGTAACCTTTATACCCGGTGATGATGTCCCTATCGGTGATGATGGTGTCGTCGCCGAGCTCCCGGGACAGCGTGGTGAGGAGATCTGAGGTTGGAGTAGATGCCGGAGCCGTGTCGGCGGTACGCATTACACCACTCCGGTGCGGTGTGGAAGCGATGACTCCGCATGTAGCCGGCCACGGATGGTGCGTTTTAACGTCAATGAGAACGCCCGGTCCGAGTTGGACACCGCGCTCATCCACCAGGTGCACCTGAGCGCTGACCGGCTGGTCGAGTTCACGCCCCTGCGCCGCCCTTCCTCAAGGATCAGTGCGGTCGACTCCGGCAACTTCCGCGCAGTCTTGGTCAGAGTGCGCGCGAGTTTGACCGCGCGAGTATCGAACGCACTCACCGGGTCTGCTCCAAGACCGTGGCGTAGTTGGTGGCGGCAACGCCGCCCATGTTGAAGACGGCAGCTCGTCGAACGTTTGTTAGCTGCATTCTCCCGGCCTCACCGGTCAACTGCATGGCTGCCAGCACGTGCTGGGACACGCCGGTTGCGCCAATCGGGTGCCCCTTCGACTTCAACCCTCCCGAAACGTTAGTCGGCAACGACCCGGTGCGCTCGGTGATACCGGCGTCGATGACGAGTCCACCTTTGCCTTGTTCAGCTAGTCCAAACGCCTCGTACTGCATCAATTCCGCCTGCGTGAAGCAGTCATGAGTTTCCAGGAGGTCGAGGTCGCTGAGTGATATCTGCGCTTCGGCGAGTGCCCCGAGAAACGCAGTCTGCGCCCCCTCGAAGAATAGGGGATCATGCCGCCTGGCGAGGGGGAGCGGCTCGTTGGCTTGAGACCGGCCGCGTACTCGCACTGATCGTCGCGCGGTGCGAGCAACGTCGGCGGAGGCAGCCACCAGGGCGGCAGCCCCATCGGATACTAACGAGCAGTCGGTACGCAGTAGCGGGCCCGCCACCACGGGATTGTGAAGTGAGGGAGTTGAACAGAACTCGAACCCGAGGTCTTTTCTCATGTGTGCGTACGGGTTACGAACGCCATTGCTGTGATTCTTGGCGGCAATACGCGCAAGGGAATCGTGGTGGTCACCGTAGCGCTGGCTGTACTGGCGAGCGAGGATGCCGAAGATTCCGGCGAAGCTTCCCGCTCCGGCCTCCGTCCTGCGGTGTGCGGCTCCGAGCAGGATGTCCCCGACATCGGCGCCGAGTACACCAGTCATCTTCTCGGCGCCGATCACAAGCGCGACACGCCCTCGGCCGGCTTCGATGTGATCGAGGGCGCCGAACAAGGCGGCACTGCCTGTTGCACAGGCATTTTCAACACGAGTTGCGCGTGCTCGGGCGAGCTCGGGGTGCCCCACCCCGGCCAGGGTGGCTTCGAAACTCTGCGGTGAGAATCCGTTATTGAAGACACCGACGTAGATAGCGTCGACGTCACCGGGTTCGACCTCGGCGTCGTCGAGTGCGTCGAGCGCCACCTCAGCGATCAGTTCTTCGACATCCGGCAGGTCCAGCTTTCCGAAAGGTGTGTGCGACCAGCCGACGAGGCAGGGGTAATCCGACATTGTGCGAGTGCCTCCGCATTGGGGAAGTATATAGATTCGAGTATCTAGACAACGCAGGCTGGACACGACCGCCCGCTGTTGAGAGTTGGCCGAAGTCCGCTCATCGTTTGGGAGGAGTCACCCACCTGGCTGATGCCTCAAAACCATCCAGGATCTGATCCGGCCCATGAGCACGTTGAAGACTTCATCTCGACAGGCGCCGTCCGGTGCTCGTGTTTGGTATCCCGCCTAGCAGTAGAAGCGCATGTCAGCCTCGACAGACCGGACACATCTGAGCGCACTCACCCTCCTCCGGCGTGGTCGTGAGCGCCGGTCGCCGCAACTTCGCTTGAATCCGTTGGTCATCGTCGTCTCCGCCATGCTTGCTGGCATGGGTGAGCCGGACGTTGGGATCATCGACAACGACGGTGCAGCAACGTTACTCGACCGGATCGTCGAGCGCTGCCGATCGTGATCGATCCTCGCGCTGCCAGCCGTGGGGATGACAGCTGCACATAGGCGGCGCCCGTCAGAGGTCGAGCACGAGTCGGTCGCACTTGGAGCGGGAGCAGCACAGCATCATGATCTCGTTGGACTGCTTTTCCTGCTCGGTGAGGTAGGAGTCACGGTGATCGGGTGTGCCCTCGAGCACAACCGTCTCACAGGTTCCGCAGGTTCCCTCACGGCACGAGGTGGGAACATGCACTCCGGCAGCCTCCAGCGCATCGACGATGGATTTATCCGCGGCCACGGTGACAACGATGCCGGTTTCCTCCAGTTCAACCTCGAAGGAGGTGTTCTCTCCATCCAAGGCACCCGCTTTCGGGCGGAATCGTTCCAGATGCAACGATCCCGCGGGCCAACCCTGGCAGCGCTCCTCAACTGCGTCGAGAAGGACTCCGGGACCGCAGCAGTACACGGCTACATTGTCCTGGGGAGTCCCGAGAAGGGCATCGAGGTCGATGATCCCGCAGCTGTCCTGCGGCCAGAACGTCACCTTGTTCCCATGTTCGGCGAGGGCCTCGGTGAAGGCCATCGAGGACTTCGCCCGCCCGCCGTAAACAAGACGCCACGGCACCGCATTTGCCTCACATCTTGCGATCATCGGCAGTATCGGTGTAATGCCGATACCGCCGGCAATGAAGAGGTATTCCGTCTCGTCGACAAGGTGGAAGTTGTTCCGCGGTCCCCGGACGTTGATGCGGTCGCCGACAGCGAGCTGATCATGAACCCACTCCGAGCCGCCGCGGCTTTCTGGCTCCCGCAGGACTGCAACTCGCCAGGTGCTGTGGTCGTCGGGGTCACCGCACAGTGAGTACTGTCGCTCGAGTTCAGGCGACAGGAGCAGGTCGATGTGCGCACCGGGCTCCCACTGCGGCATTTTGTCTCCGTCGGCGGCCGCGAGCTCCAGCGAACGGACTCCGTGTGCTTCGTTGATGATGTTGACGATGATCGCCTCGATTTCGGCAACGTCACCGCCTTGGGCGTGTGTATTCACTGGTGCCATCCGTAGAAGAGAATCGACTGGGCATCTGACTGACCACATTGGTGATCGGCGGTGTCGCCGACGGCCGCGTAAGTCCGTGACGACCTCCCCAAGGGGCCGGGTCTGTGGCGTGATCGGGTGGACCGATATCACCGACCCGGCCCCACGGGGGCATGGGAGCGCTAAGCCTGCTGGGCAGGCCGGCAGTCCACGGGTGTGGCCGAGGGCGCCTTGTTTCGTTGCGTGCCGGCGCGACGACGACTGGTGTCGACGACTACGACGTCACCCTCTATCGACACGGCATACCCCTCCATCACATGCGGGCCCTGCTGCAGACCGCCGTCGGGATCAACCACATCCTGGGGCGCCCCGGGAACGACCTCCACCTCGTACTTACGTACCTTGGTGTTGCGCGGGTCGTACCAGGACTGCCCGGTGCGGATGTCGAACTCCCATTGATGCCACGGGCATCGCAGGGACCGTCCACGCTGGTATTCAATGTCCTGATCGGGACCGGCGGACGCGGAGAGACCGAAGATCGTTCCATGCGCACACAGCTCGGCACCGGCGTGCGGACACTGATTCAGCAGTGCGAAATACTCGCCATCGAGATTGAACACCCCGATCGAGCGGCCCTCCAACTCGATGATCTTCCTCTGGCCCGGCTCGATCTCGGTCGCGCCGGCCACGACATACTTAGTCATTACTCGGTCACCTCGAGCCCGAAGAACTTCTGGCCATTCGTACGAAGCACCTTGTCGCGCAGCTCCTTCGGGAAGCTGGGCGGGAACACTGTTTCCGGCGAGTCGAAATCGAAGTGCGGGTAGTCGGACGCATAGAGGACGTTGTCCGCGCAGAACTCTTCGATCATCTCAGCCAGATGTGCCGGGTTGTCCGGCTCATCGATCGGCTGAGTGGACGCCCAGATGTGGTCCCGGATGTACTCCGACGGCTTCCGCTGCAGGTCAACCTCGCTGCGCAGCGTCTTCCAGTGGTACTCGAGTCGCTGGAGCAGCGACGCGAAGTGGACCACGTTACCCTCGACGAACATGATCTTCAGGTCCGGGAAACGGTCGAAGGTGCCCGTCAGGATGAGGCTCAAGATCTGGGACTGGAAGCTCTGCACGTGTCCGACGTGATATTCGGTGTGGTAAGACGTCCAGCCGGTACCGGTGTTGGCGTGCCCGCCGCCGGTGGACAGGTGGAACTGGAACGGCAGACCGGCTTCGACCGCCGCCTCGTACAGCGGCCAGTAGCGGCGGCTGCCGAGGGGCTCGAGCGTCTTGCTCAGGCCGAGGATGGAGACCACGCCAGGATCGGAGCCGACCCGCTTGATCTCCTGGATCGCGAACTCGGGGCAGTCCAGGGTGACCGGAATAGCGGCGCGCAGGCGCGGCTCCGGGTACACCAGGTGCTCGAGCTGCCAGTCGTTGATCGCGCTGCACAGGGCGGCACCGAGCTCGGGATTGAGTGCCTGGGAGGCCGGGTTGAGGGTCTGGCCGCCGGGCGCCAGGCACTGCAGGACGCCGAGCTGGACATCGTGCAGATCCAGCAGCTGCTTCTGGATGAGCCCAAGGTCGGATCCAGGGTAGCCCGAGTCCGGCCAGGAGTCGGCGCGCATTGCACCGCCGTACATCTGGGGGTACTCGCCGATGGACTGGAGACCGTTGGTGGTGCGCACACCGTATTCGCGGATGTGGTCACGCCACTTCTTGGGCAGGTAGGTGTTGATCAGTCCGTCCCGAGGAACCGGGTGGATGTCGACATCGATCACTCCGGTGTCGACCACTGGAGCACTCAATGTTCCAGGAGCAGAGACGCGTTCGATGGTGGTCATACCTATTCCGCCTTTCCCGAGTTGGTGGGTACTACGAGGTTGTAGAGATCCGCGGCGTTGTGCCGGTAGATGCGGTCGAGCAGCGCACGGTCGTTGGTTCCGGCCTCGATGTCACGAGGCTCGGAGTGATGGTTGTGCGGATAGTCGCTCGAGTACACGAGCATCTGGTCCGAGCCCATTCGATCGACGATGCTGTCGAGACGACCCGGTTCTTCGGCGCCGTCGGAGGGTGCGGTGGTGAAGCGGACGTGTTCACGGATCAGTTCCGACGGAAGGCGGTCGACCCAGGGGAGGTCGGGGCGGTAGCTCTTCCACAGCTTGTCGAACTTCCACAGGAACGGCGGCAGCCAGTTGAAGCCGACCTCGGTCACGACGATCTTCGTGGCCGGAAACTTCTGCAGGATGCCCTCGGACACGATCGAGCAGAGCTGGGCTTCGAGGTTGGCCTGTTGACCCACGTACCACTCGAGATAGGTCGTCGGCCAACCGACCGACGTCGGGGCCTGCCGGAAGACACCGCCGATATGGATGGCGACGGGCAGGCCGGCCTCTTCCGCAGCCTCCCAGATCGGCCAGTTGCTCTCGCGGCCGAGCAGAACCTCGGACTGCCCGAGCAGCAGCACCTGGACGAAGCGTTTGTCCTCGGCCGCCCAGTACGCAATCTCCTCAGCGGCCGCACGCGGCGTCCCCATCGGAACGACGATTGAGGCACGCAGCCGCGGATCGTGGTCGAGCCATTCCCGTGCGATCCAGGTGTTCAACGCGCGGGCATGGGCCGCCTCGCGGCGCGGCTGATGGATCTGCTGGACGGCGTACAGGCAGTTCAGGATCGCGAAGTCCGTATGGCCGTCTGCGAATACGTCCTTGACCAGGCCTTCGGCGTGGGTCGCCGCCCGGCCTTCCTTGTCTTGTGTGGCGTCGGGCCGCTGTGCAATCGCGGAACCACGCGGGTGGTAATTGGGTTCATAGGTCGGGGACAGTGCCGCGACGAGTTGGTCGCCCCAGTACTCGTCCAAGTAGGGGAGCAGCGAAGTCGAGGACTGGAGAATGGGGTGCACGTCGCAGTCGACCACTGCGGGTCGGACGGACTGCGTCACGGCGTTGGCATTCTCGGCTACAGCGTTTGCAACCATGGTTTTGACGCCACCTAACCTTTCCGATGGCTCGCGTGAGACGCGAGATTGAACATGCCCGGCTACAAGAGGGGCTGAAGTTGCGCCGGAGACTGACAGGTCGTGGATCGCGGTCTGCCTCTTCGGCTGGGTAGTACGTCGACACTCAGCGCGGAACTTTCTGTCCCGCAATCCAATTTGCGGAATCCGCGTCTAGTTCTGTATCAGTCGGCTACCGTGCCCTCTCGGACCAGCGCTTCCCGATCGCAACGCACCTTCCGGTGCATTCATTGACGTCCTTCGTACCGATTGTTAGCCTGATCACTACGTGGATCCAGGGTCCAGGATACACACATCGCCAAACTTTCGACAAGACGCGGGCAACAACCGCGGCAACGCCGGAAGGGCCTAGCTCAAGGAGTTGATCTTTCGTGCCAGAACTCGACCAAAAGTCGAACCACGACCCAGCTGTCCCCACCGAGGTGGCACAGTCCGCCGTGGCACCCCCACCGCAGATCAGCAAGCGCAGTCTGCGAAGGGTCGCAGCAGCAAGCTCGATCGGAACCACGATCGAGTACTACGACTTCTTCATCTACGGAACAGCCTCCGCGCTCGTTTTTCCGACCCTGTTCTTTCCTGGTGCGGACCCGGCGATCGGCACCATCGCTTCCTTCGCGACCTTTGCTGTGGCGTTCTTCGCCAGACCGGTCGGGGCCATCCTCTTCGGCCACTATGGCGACAAGATCGGGCGTAAGCGCACCCTCGTCTGGACGCTACTCATCATGGGCTTCGCCACTGTCGGAATCGGTTTCATGCCCGGTTACGACGTCGGTGTCTTCGGATTCTTCGAGGACGGCATCGGGATCTGGGCGCCGGTAATACTGGTTGGTATGCGCTTTCTGCAAGGCTTCGCCGTCGGCGGCGAATGGGCCGGCGCGACCCTGCTCACCGCTGAATACGCTCCCGAGGGCAAGCGCGGAAAAATGGCGATGTACCCCCAGTTGGGTCCGGCATTTGCATTCTTCCTCGCCAGCGGCACGTTCTTTGCCGCTTCGGTGACGATAGGCGCGACCAGCTCGACCTTCCTCAATTACGGGTGGCGAATCCCATTCATCGCCTCGATCCTGCTCATCGCCGTCGGCATGTGGGTGCGCCTGGCCGTCGAGGAAACCCCAGTTTTCAAGGCGCAACAGAAGAAGCAAGCCAAGACCTCGGCGCCCCAAAAGCTGCCCTTCGTGGAGGTCGTTCGCGTGCAGTGGAAGGAGATCCTCATCGCGTCGGGCGCAATGGCCACACTCTTCTCGCTCTTCTACATGGGAACGGCATTTCTGACCAGCTATGGCACCGGACATCTCGGGTTCAGCCGCACGATGATCCTGGGCATGGGGATGGTCGCAGCCGTCGTCTTCGGGCTCGCCACCGCGACAGCGGCGATACTGTCGGACCGGATCGGACGGCGCAAGATCATCTTGGCTGCGGTGGCAGTCGCCGTGCCCTGGACACTGTTGCTCTTCCCGCTGCTCGACACCGGGTCTCCGGTGGCATTCTTGATCGGGGTCACGGGCACTTTGGTTCTGTATGGCATCGCATACGGTCCCACCGGTGCACTGTTGCCGGAAATGTTCGATGCGCGCTTCCGCTACACCGGAGCAGGTCTGAGCTATAACCTGGCCGGCATTCTCGGTGGCGCAATTCCGCCGCTTCTTGCCGCGCAGATCGTTTCGACTCACGCAAGTATCTGGGTAGGTGTCATGCTGGCGGTGCTCTCTGCAATCTCCGTTGCTTGTACCCGCCTGATGTCCGAGACGAAGGACCGTGACATCGAGGCTGGACAGGCCAGCACCTGATGCTGACCGGTGAGGACATGACCCGCGCTCCTGTATCCATCGATGTTGATGATCTGAACCGGTGATGTCGAGACGGAGCCTGACGCGCGTTGGCGTCGGGCTCCGTCGCCTCCGATCCGCAATCGCGCAGCGTGACCAGTATCCGTGCACCGTGAACGCCGCACACCGCTGCCCCGGGCGGTATTCATGCTGGGCGCATTCCCTCCGGAATTCATCTACACAAATGAAAGTCACACGGACAACTGATTCGCTCAATAAGGGACCCCGGATGGAAACGCTGACGATCGACACCGCCCGCTCGGGTGGTGTACCTAAACGCATAGCTGGAATTTCGAGTCGAGAATGGGTGTATAGGTACGTTCGCGATGAAGTACTGACGTGCCCGAAGTCAACAGGCCTAATGCTCAGCGAACAGGCACTCGCCAATGACCTTGGACTCTCCCGGACACCTGTGCGAGAGGCCCTGCTGCAACTGCATGCCGAAGACCTCATCGACACGGTGTCATCAAGGGGGTTCATCGTCGCACCGATAGGGCGGACGCAGCTCGTTAACCTTCTCGACCTACGCCGAGTCCTCGAAACGCACGCTGTCGACCGAGTGCTCGAAATCCGTTTTGCGCCAATCGCATCTATGCGGCAGGTCCTCGCGGAGCAGCGAGCAGTGAATCTTGGTGCAGGTCATTCTGCCGCCTTGCAGTACCTCGAGCTTGATCGGCGGTTCCATCAATACCTGGTTGATGCCGCGGGTAGTGACATTCTTTCTCGGGCATACGCTCGACTGCGTATTCAGCAATTGCGTGCCGTGCCTGGGGCGCTGTGTACCAACGTCAACCGCCAGCGACGAGTGTGTGATGAGCACCTTGCCATCGTAAATGCACTAGATGACGGCGACGAAACTCGCGCCGTTGAAATGGTGATGCGTCACCTAGATTCTACGAAGAATACTCTCCTCTATTCTTAGGCGTAAAACGTGACGCGGGCGCAATATTCGCACTTGCACAGAAGGGCGCGCATGAACAGCAGTTCCCTGAAGCGACGTCACAGGGCGGACGGTGTCGGATCCGGTTTCGGTGGACTATTCGCCGCGAAGGAGCCATCTCGAGCGAGCAGGGGACGCCGTCTTCCATTCGGCCACGCGGGCCAGATGACAAGGTCATTCATGGACCGCATCGTTGGCTTCTTCGAATTCGTACTCAGATGGCAACTCTGGCAGTTCTGGTTGTACGCACCCGATGACTACAATCCAGTGGAAAGCACCGACGCCAGCCCTCCGCCATGAATTCTCGTCCACAATAGTGAACTTGAGTCCGATTCCGTCAAAGGTCACTTGGTAGACCATTGGGGCGACGGAGATAGAGGCTGCGGTGCCGGCGACCTCCAAGGGTGACTCGGGGAACGCCCTCGCCACTGGCTCATCGGAGTCGAGAGCCTGGCGCCAATACTGTAGAGGGGAGCCTTTAACTCACTAACGCTACGACGAACATTCCGTCAGCACCTCGGGTCGAGGCCGTCCGCGCGAGAACGGCTGTTACCGGGGTCCTTGCGCTGTCTTCGTGCCTACCTCGGATGATCACGTCTGGAACGACCACTCACTCGGCATACGGATCTGTCGCGACGGTGGACTAGCTAATGGTCTCCGCTGACTGCCCTGTCGGATTGCGCGTAGCGCCAACCCTTATTGAGGTGCGAGTCGCAAACCGACATACCAGGTGAAGCAGTTACATGAGGTGGTCCGGCCGGCGTAGACACGCGGATGGTTCGCGCGCGTGCCTAATCGGGCGAAGCAAAATCTTGTGATCCGCGATCGCGAACCGATGGCGAATCATTAAGCGTGCGAGGTACATTGAGAGGAACCATTACCTACCGGGCTCTTCTGGGCAGAATGCGGACTTTGTTCAGTACCCGACGAAACTGTAACTAATCTGGGTACCGACCCATCGACGCACCGGGCGGTCTGGGACCAGGCTTGATCCGCAGTGGAGTCCGCTTCTGATCAACAGGTGTGCGTCCGCTGACGAATTCTTGGCGTTCTTGCTCCAGTAACCCACCCCATACCCCGTGTCCTTCGCCGGAGGAGAGTGCGTGCGTCCGGCATTCGACCTTTACGGGACAAGTGCTGCAGATCGCTTTTGCCAGACGCGCCCGTCGCGTCCACGAACGATATCGCTCGCCCTCCCGGGGGAAGAAGAGATCGCTATCCATCGAGCGACATTCTGCTTCACGCTGCCACTGCCAGAAGGTCACAAGTGGACGGAGCGTCATCCGGGGCAAGCGCATGCGTCTTCGGTCGGGCAGTGATATCTGCGATAGCAATTCACCGTCGAGACTGATCCTTCGTCCGTTGACCGCGTGGTGCACCTTTGGCCAGATCTGTCAGGGAGTTATCGGGTTCGATGCCTCGCTGGTAAATCATGCGCCCAGCAGGACGTTCCGGCCTGCGGCACCGACCACCCGAAACGCGGACTCTACAGCGGCGGAATTCGCGACAGACCCGCAAGTTTCAAGGCGCGGCAGGACATCGTCAATGATGCGCTCCACAACAGCAGCGCACTCCTGGGTAACGATCGGAAGAATGGTTACCCCATCCGCCACAGCAGCGGCCTTCATATCCGAGATCAATCCAGCCAACCCCGCCGCGGTTCCGACGTAGTGAAGTGAATTCTCGCTGCACACTGGTGCCGCAGCAAGCTCTTTGCGAGCGGTGCGCGCATCAACCGATATGTGAACCCGGACGTCGACGACAACTGCGATGGAGTCGACACCGTGGCCGGCAGCAACGTGATCCTTCCTGAGCCGGGTTCGAATGCTCTGTGCCTCAGCGAGGTCGGAAGCCTGGACCCGGACAGTCTCGATTGACGGAGCTACTGTGAGCCACAAAGGCTCGCCGTCGGCAGCGCAAGCCGTGAGATCGAGTGACACGATCGGTGCTCTGTTGTCAGACATAATCAATCCTATGTTTTCTGTCCACTATCGGGAACATCCGGACTCGAGCCGAGGTCGACGAACTGCCGGTCCGCCGGGAGCTAGGCAACCTCTTGCGGCGACAGCGCGCGAAAGCCGGAGCGATGCCATACCAGTGGCTCGGTATCGGGCGCATTGTCCACAGCGTGGACCTCGAGTAGAACCACGTCGTGATCACCGGCGATGAATTCGGAGTAGATACTGCACTCCAGCCGAACGGGCGCACCATCGATGAAGAGCGCACCCGATTCAAGTGTCGTGGTCTCGATATTCGCGAATCGATCCGGCGACTTTGAGCCGAGTTGCTTGGCAGCGACGTCATTCGCCTCGCCAAGAACAGATACACCGAGACGGGGACGCGTCTTGAGCTTGGGCCAGCTAGTAGAAGTGTGTTTGACGGCGAACAGAACCAGCGGCGGGTCGAGGGATATGCCGACCTGGAAGGAAGAAGCCACGAGGACTACTGGTTCGTCGTCAACGAACGCCGACAGGGCAGCTACACCAGAAGGGAACAATGCGAAGGTTTGACGCAGAATCGCCGGGTCGTCGGCGAACTCGGCAAGTGGAAGGGGGGAAGTCATGCTGGCGGTCTCCTTCACTTGATAGGTGGACGTCGGGTGCCGACAGCCAGGCACGGAATTCGGATCCCGTCGCTGCGTCGGTCTGGCGTTCGCAACGCGCTGCATAAACACTTGATGCATTGGGACCGCCCGCGGCTGTCTACAAGTTCGATTCTTGCCGGGCGTTGCTTGGGTCACAACAGCTGGCGGGTACCGTGACACCTCATCAAATCCCGTGGGCTCACCAGGGTGAGAACGTTTCGCAGACCGCTGACCAGTGAGGATGCGCCACCGGGAACGGCCGGCCGCCGAGCCCGCGCGTTCGCAGAGTGCTTGAATCCTGGCCTAGCCGTCCAAGTAAGTTGGCACTGCTGTCCAACGATGTCGTTCTGCAAGGGGCTAAATTGCGTCGGCTCAGTCGGCGATTTGGGAGTGTCGGGCAGCGGACGCCCGCGACGAACCCGATTAGGCCGGAACGGACATGTATACCGAATTTGCGGTGGCCGCACACGTTCTGCTGCGTCGAGGACTGCAACCAGGCTGCGAGACCGCCGTACCAGGGCACAGAAGCCAGCAACTCTTCCGGCTGCAAGTTGCCAACTCCTTGATACACGGTTGTTCATCGGCGGCTCCGGACCTTCCGGTCGCCGTTCCGCCTGGTCGTCCCGGGCTTGTGGCGTGGGAGCAGTCTAGGGAGCCCAGTTGCTATGGCGCTGAAACGTCTTCGTCGAATACGTGTCGGTCGGCTAGCGGGAACCAGCCCCAGGAGGGACGGCGCCCCGATGTTCGTCGCGGTATTGGGTGGGGGTGCATTCGACATAACGCTGGAAGGTCCGTGTCAGATGAGAGCTGTCGCAGAAGCCCCAGCGTGCCGCGATTTTTCCCATCGTCACCGAGTCCGGAGATGTTTCGAGGTCGTGCATGACTCCGCGGAGCCGTTCGTCGCGGACGCACGCCGAGAACGTGGTGCCCACCGACTGGAACAGGCGGTGCAGAGTCCGCAACGAGATCGCCGCCTCCCGCGCGGCTCCTTCGGCTGTCACGCGTCCGAGCGGGATGGCACAGCGAATGTGGTGCCGCACCACCCGACGCAATGCCTCGTCTCGTTGCTCGTCCTCGGGCTCTGTGGCGTTGCCTACCTGTGCGGATGCGACCGCGGTGAGCACGTCGGTGAAGGACCGATCGAGTGTCCTCGCGGTGGTGGTGTCGAGGGTGGATCGCTGACACCAGAGGGACGACATCATCGTTCCCACAAGGTGTCCCGGACCGGTCGTCGTGTCGATCGCCACCGCCGTGGCGGCATCGGCCTGGATCGTCGCGTACCAGTGTTCACGGGGAATTCGGAAGGACAGCACCCGCCAACTCGCGTCGTTCGCAGATTCTCTGTACTGGATGGAATAGGGCCGCGTTGTGTCGAAGACGACGAGGCTGCCCGGGCCAACGATGCATCGGCGGCCATTTTGCTCTGCGTGGCACGATCCGGACAATTGCAGGTTGACGAAAAGCGCGTCCATCGGAGAGCGACGCACTTCGTCGGGGCCATGTGTCAACACCTGGGTACACGACGAGATCTCGGCGCAGTTTGTTTCTCCCAGGACGTCCGACCGCACCCATCCGGGGATTCCTTCGGCGGTGGCGCTGCGCTGAAGCTCAGCGCGGCCTCGTCGAGGGGACAGCGGGGTGAAGGCTTCGCAGACGACATCCCCCCAGTAGTTCACCTGGTCCGGCACGCTGAGACCAGACGTGGACCAGTAGGGCATGTCGGCCTCCCAATGCGGTGCAGGGTTACGGACTGAGAACAGCCCGCGGGTAGGTATTAATTCTGCGCCCAACGGCGAGTGTGTCAAGCAGGCGACCAGCGGACAATTTCCGTATCTAGTCCTCTATTTGTCGAAAGGACGGCGGGCACTGGAAAATGCGTCGAGAAACCAACCGTTCAGTTCTGTCTCTGGGGGTTTGAAGTTCGCCGGTGCATCGCCTGATCGCATGTGTTCGCGCGGGAATCCCCACCGCGGGGATGGGACACCTCGGCTCGAGATTCACATGAAAACTGTTTCATCGGAACGCCGCTGTGCACCGCAACTGGGGGGATTGCGACGGCCGTGCCCCTAATGGTAGCCCGAAGCCGATTCCTCGAGCCAACGGTATCGAATCGGTCACCGGAACCGCCAAGGATCAACTGTCCGAAATCCTGGGCTGATCAGAGTTCGAGCAACCGTGCAGCGCCGGGTCCGCCAGCACCGTCGCGGAGATCCCCATGATTGCATCGCTTTTGTCCTATGGATACTTGTTCGTCGTCGGCGCGAGCCCGGTGTTATACATGACCTATGAGGGCGATGGCGTGCCTATGCCCGTCGAAGACACCATGAGTCGGTCGCCGCATATTGAACGGCCGAACCCGACGGCAGAGTCAGGGGACCCGTGAGCACTCGTGCAAGTGCGCATCCGGGTCAAACAGAGCAGTGGGGTTCAGAATCCGGCGCGGATCCAGAGCGGTCTTGATCTGCCTGTGGATATCGATGCCGACCGTGCCCTGCTCCGCTGCGAGCCAGCTCTTTTTCAACTGTCCGACACCGTGTTCACCGGTCACGGTGCCACCAAGGTCGAGTGCGGCGCGCGTGATGTCATCGAACGCGTCCCGTGCTGCTTGGCGACTACTGGGGTCGTGCTCGTTGTAGATGACGGTGGGATGCAGATTGCCATCTCCGGCATGACCGAAGACGCCGATCGTGAGGCCGCGTCGAGCGGCGACGTCTTCGATGGCTGTGATGAGTTCGGTGATCTTGGTACGCGGGACGCAGACGTCGTCGAGAAGCCAATCACCGAGCCGCTCGAGTGCGGGCAGCGCCAGTCGACGCGCCTCGAGCAGCATCGCGCCTTCCTCGGGATCGTCGCTGGTCGCGATGTCGGCGGCGCCGGCGTCGGTGCACAATTGCTCGATGCGCGCCAGAACCGCGGCGGCGTCGGGATCGTCGCTTTGAACCATCACCAGCGCGTCCACGTCCTTCCCCAGCCCCATCTTCGCCATGGCGTCGACGGCTTGCACAGTGGTGCGGTCGAGGATTTCCAGCATCGAGGGTGTGAGTCCTTCGGTGACGATTCCGATCACAGCCTGTCCGGCGGCGGTGAGCGCAGCGAAGGAGGCGACGAGGGTGTGCGCTCGACGTGGCGCGGGCACCAGTCGTAGCACTGCTTGCGTGACGACACCGAGGGTGCCTTCGGAACCGACGAACAGCCGGGTGAGGTCGTAGCCCGCGACGCCTTTGACCGTGCGGTGGCCGGTCCGTAGGATTCTGCCGTCCGCTAGGACGACCTCAAGTTCGAGCACGAAATCGCCTGTCACACCGTATTTTACGCAGCACAATCCGCCAGCATTCGTGGCGATGTTTCCGCCGATCGTGCAGGATTCGACGCTTCCAGGGTCGGGTGGGTAGTACAGTCCGGCGGCCGCGACTGCGGCGCGGAGTGTTCCTGTCACGACTCCGGGCTGTACGACGACCAGACGGTTGGCGGTATCGATTTCGAGGATGCGGTCCATTCGGTGCAAACTCAATATGACGGAGTCGGATGTTGCGTTTGCCGCGCCGCTGAGTCCGCTTCCGGCGCCCCGGGGGATGACCGGTACTCCGAGCCGGTGTGCGGCAGCCAAACACTCCGAGATTTGCTCCGTCGATCGTGGGATGAGTAGGCCGGCTGGGGTGGCAAACGGGGTGAACCGTGACTGATCTCGGGCGTAACTCGCGACGATGTCGGGGTCGGTGATCACGGATTCGTCGCCGATCAGCGCGGAAAGGTCCGCGAGGAGTGTGGCGGTGGGTGCACTGGGCGGCGCGGTGTCGGTCGCGGTCACGAGAGCACCTCCGCCGGCTTCGGCGGCCATGCCGCAGTCAGGAGCTGGTCACGGATCGTGCGCTTGACGATCTTGCCGTATCCCGATTTGGGAAGCTCGTCCCAGACGAGGAAGTGTCGCGGCATTTTGTACCGGGCGAGACGAGGTCCGAGCCAGTCCTGTAGCTCGCTCACGTTCAGTGTGCTCCCGTTGGCCGCGACGCAGATAGCGACACCGACTTCGCCCCACACGGGGTCGGGCATGCCGAGGACGGCGACCTCGGACAGGGACGAGTGCAGCAGCAGCTTTTCTTCGATGTCGCGGGGGTAGACGTTTGAACCGCCTGAGATGTACATGTCCGAGGCGCGGCCGGTCACGTAGAGGAAGCCGTGGGTGTCGAGCAATCCGAGGTCGCCGGTGCGGAACCACCCGTTACGGAACGATGCGTCGTTGGCGGCGTCGTTGTTCAGGTATCCGGCGAACACGGCGGGGCCGGCCACACAGATTTCGCCCTGCTCGCCGGGCGGCACCTCCTGACCGGCGTCGTCCTGGATGCTGACCTGCATTCCGGTGCGGGGGTATCCGCAGGTGCCGATGTCAACGCCGGTTGGGCGGGAATGGTCGTGCAGGTGCGGGGGGAGCACGGTGATGTTGCCGGTGACCTCGCCGAGCCCGTAGTACTGGACCAGAACGTCGCCGAGCATTTGCCGCGCATGCTGCTGGTCGGCGGTGTACATCGGAGCGCCGGCGTAGATCACGTAGCGCAGCGACGAATGGTCTCGTGTCTGTGCGTCAGGGTGCTCGGTGAGCAGCTTCAGAATGGTGGGAACGGTGAACATGTTGGAGACCCGTTCCCGCTCGACTAATTCCCAGACCTCGGCCCCGTCGAGTTTCACCGATTCGGTGAGCACCGTTGCAGCACCGGCGGCTACCTGCGGAAGCACATGTATTCCGGCGCCGTGCGACAGCGGTGCCACGACCAAGGACACGTCCTTGCTTGTGGTCGCGGGCATGAGGTCACACAAGTGGTTGGTGACCACGAAGCCCATCTGATCGTGGGTGAGGATCGCTGCTTTAGGGGCGCCACTGGTGCCGGAGGTGAAGAAGTACCAGGCGGCGTCGCCATCGCTGACAGGATGGTCGGGGAAAGTGGGATCGCCCTGCTGGGCCGACACTGCGTCCGGGTTTGCCAGATCCTCTCCGATCCACAAGACCCCGGCCGGGACCTCGAGTTCCGCGGTGACAGCGGCCGCGTGATCACGGAAGTCGCGGTGGCACAACACTGCGGTGGGCTTACAAGTCTTCGCGATTCCGAGGACGTCCGCGGGGGTCAGGCGCACGTTGGTCGGCGCCATGACCGCGCCCACACGCCAGACCGCGAACATCGCCTGGATGTACTCGACGTGATTGGTGCTGTGGATGAGGATGCAGTCACCTGGCTGAACTCCGCGGCCCCGCAGTGCGGACGCGAGAGTGCTGACCGACTGGTCGAGTGTTCGCCAGCTGAGCCGAACCACGCCGCTGACGACGGCGATCTGATCCGGCAGCCGCAGAGCCGTCTTCGTCAGCAGGTGCGCAAGGTTGACGGCGCGGTAACCCAATGTGCTCATCGTGTCTGCTCCAAGATCGTTGCGTAATTGGCGACCGCGGCGCCGCCCATGTTGAATACCGCGGCGCGGTCGGCCTTGGGAAGCTGCATGTCTCCCGATTCGCCGGTCAATTGCATAGCCGCAAGGACATGCTGCGACACACCGGTAGCACCGATCGGGTGTCCCTTCGACTTCAGACCGCCGGACACATTGGTCGGCAGCACACCATCGCGATCGGTGACACCACTGTCGATGACGTTGGCACCCTTACCTTGTTCCGCCAGCCCGAAGGCCTCGTACTCCATCAACTCGGCCTGTGTGAAGCAATCGTGCGTCTCGAGCAAACTCAGCTCTTCAATGGTAAGTCCAGCCTCGGCGAGTGCGCCGCGGAAGGCAGCCTGCGCTCCGTCGAAGAACAGCGGATCCCGGCGGCGTGCGAGCGGAAGTGGTTCATTGGTGTGCGCGCGTCCGCGAACCTGGACCGCGCGCCGCGACCGTCGGGCAACATCCGGGGCGGCGACAACCAGGGCCGCGGCGCCGTCGGAGACCAGCGAGCAATCGGTGCGAAGCAGAGGACCGGCCACGACGGGATTGCGCTCGGACGTGGTTGCGCAGAACTCGAACCCGAGATCCTTGCGCAGGTGCGCGTACGGATTGTGCACGCCGTTGCGGTGATTCTTTGCCGCGATGCGGGCCAATGCGTCGTGCTGGTCGCCGAACCGCTGACCGTACTCCTGAGCGAGCCGGCCGAACATTCCGGCGAAACTTCCCGCGCCCGCCTCCGTGCGTCGGTGCGCAGCTCCGAGCAAGATGTCACCCACATCGAGGCCTGCGCCCGTCATCTTCTCGGCGCCAATTACCAGCGCGACGCGACCTCGTCGGGCCTGAATGTGGTCCAACGCCGAAAACAGCGCTGCGCTTCCCGTCGCGCAGGCATTTTCGACACGGGTTGCAGGAGTTCTTGCCAGTTCGGGATGGCCAACTCCTACCAGGGCCGCTTCGAAGCTTTGCGGCGAGAAGCCGTTGTTGAAGACGCCGACGTAGATGGCGTCGACATCACCGGGGGCGATCTCGGCGTCGTCGAGTGCCGCCACCGCCACTTCCGCTATCAAATCCTCCACGTCCGGAAAGGCGAGCTTGCCGAACGGGGTGTGGGACCAGCCGACAAGGGAGGGTAAGTCGTTCATCGTGGAGAGCCTCCGGACGTGAATGAAAGTGGATAGGTCTGAGTATCGACAGCGAGGAGGGGGAAAACGACCGCCCTCTGTTGAGATGCACATTGAAATGTTCCACTCCAGAGAGGAAACAGCTGTTCGGGGCGCATCTTCTTACGCGCCACCTGCACGGGACAGCCCTCTCGACATCTCGATGGGCGGGTGTTCCGAGGTATCGGTGCACTTGCCAGTGTGTGTCGACGACCTCGAACGTCTGTCCTACAAATCGAGGAATAATCTCGAATTAATCCCACTCGCCAACGGTGGCCGAGTGCTGCCGCGGAGCCGAATACTGGCCAGACGCACACAGTCACATGATGAGGCAGCTGCCTCCGCGGACGGACGAAGCTCGCCTGTGAACAGTGACGTCCACCGAACCGACCATGGAGAGTTTCGGGCATGAACACATCCGCTATCGCCGGCGACGTCAGCTTCATTGGAGTTGGCGCGATCGGTCTTCCGATGGCAAGCCGACTTTCGGCGAGGGGCTTCAACGTGACGGCGGTCGATCCGTCGGCCGACCGCCAGGTGCTTGCGCGGAAAGCCGGGATGGACGTGGTCCCCTCGATCGAAGAGGCGACGAGCTTCGACACCGTTGTGGCGATGGTTGCAACAGCGGAGCAGCTCGTAGAACTCCTCACCGCACCGGGAGGTCTGTTCGACCGAATGAAGCCGGGCGGACTGTGCGTCGTGATGTCCACGGTAGGTCCGGATTCGATCGAACCGCTCGCCGTCGAGGCCGACCGTCGAGGCATCGATCTTCTCGATGCGCCGGTAACCGGCGGAGTGCCACGAGCTGAAGCCGGAACACTGACGATACTCACGGCAGGACCAGCCCATGTCCTCGAGCGCAGTCGAATGCTGTTGGAATCGATGGGAACTCCGCAGGACTGTGGAGATCGCCCCGGCCAGGGCCAATCATTCAAACTGGTCAACCAGCTGCTGTGCAGCGTGCATCTCGTTGCTGCGGCGGAGGCGTTGGCGTTCTCGGAAAGCCTCGGACTCGACCCTGCCACGGTGTACCGGACCGTGGCCGCGGGCGCGGGTTCTTCCTGGATGCTCCTCGACCGCGGCCCGCGCATGCTGGACGCCGACGGCGACGAGGTGTGCACTGCGCTGGACATCTTCGTCAAGGACAGCGATCTAGTTGCCCACGCCGTCCGGACTTCCGGGTTCGAGGCACCGCTACTGTCGGCGGCCAACAATGCGTTCCGCATTGCCGCCGAGCTCGGTCTCGGTCGCAGCGACGACTCCCGCGTCAAAGCCGCCTATGGCAGTCGGCACCTGCTCCCGGGAGCGCAGCTCGACTGACTCCGTCAACCGCGTCTCCTCAACTCCGTTGCGGGGCACCTCCTGTTCACCTGCCACTCAAACATGAAGAAGGATCACGATGACCAGATCAACCGAAGAACTCCTCACCCGCAGCTCAGTGGTCGTCGGTGGCGGCAGCGGCATCGGGCTCGCCGTGGCGCGCGGGGTCGCCGACCAGGCGAAATCAGTATCCGTCATCGACCTCCGAGCCGAACGCCCCGACGCGTTGTCGTCGCTTCCGGGCGTGGCCTACCTCCAAGGGGATGTTCTCGACCCCGCGGGGCTGGCGACCAGCTTCCAAACGATCGCCGAGGACGGCAAGATCGGCAACATTTTCGTCTCCGCCGGAATCACGCTTCCGGCAAGCATCGCCGAGGTAGCACCCGCGGATGCACAACGATGCCTCATGATCAACCTCATGGGATCGATCAACTCGATCCAGGCGGCATTGCCCCACCTCTCCGATGACGCCTCGATTGTGCTGTGCGCCTCGGTCGCCGCCTACACCGGCGGAGGGTACGTCGGCGGGTCGGTGTACGGAGCGTCGAAGGCCGGTGTCATCGGCCTGGCCCGCGGCGCGGCCCGAGAACTCGCACCGCGAAAGGTACGAGTCAATTGCGTCGCACCCGGAGCCACATACACCGGCATGGTCGGGGACGACCCGGCAGTCGTGGACCGGCTGACACAAAATACGCTGCTTGATCGACTCGCCACCCCCGAGGACATCGCGAATGCCGTAATGTACTTGTGGTCGTCGGCCGGGTCATACCTGACGGGCACCACCATCGATGTCAACGGCGGCTCGCATCTCGGATAGCTCACCGGCAGAAAAGTTCTCGGAACTGTCGACGCTTGATCAAGCGGACACCAAGGTGGAGCAGAAGTCGATTCTCTCCATCATCGAGATCCAAACCGGTGAGCTCCCGGATACGGTCGAGGCGATAGTACAAAGAGGTGCGGTGAATATGTAGCGCAGCGGCGGCCCGCGGTGCGGAGCCGGCATGGTCGAGATAACACGCCAGCGTCTCGACCAGCCACTCCGATTCCCCCGGTTCGATCAAGGCCCGAATCGGCCGGGGGAGCAGCGCAAGTGAGGGCGGCGCCGCCGCTAGTTGCAGCATCAATGCATAGCTGCCGAGATGGTCCCATGCCGCGACGGGTTCGAGCGCGGTGACCTCCTCGGCGGCTCGCACGGCGATCCGCGCCTGCTCGTAGGAGCTCCACGCAGCGTCGAGACCGGTCACGGTGCCACCGACTCCGGCTACGCACCTGCTGTCCGGCCCGAGGAGTTGCCGTAAGGATTGAAGGATCTGGTGTGCACGCTTGTCGGCCTCGCCCAGATCGGGTCGTGGAGTGGACACCTGCAGCAAACATGCAGTCTGGCCGTCGATGAGCACAGCGAATCCGTCCATCGGTGAACCTAGGTCATTCAATGCTGCCCGCAGCGCGGCTGTGGCACTGATTGAGCCCTGCGGTGCAGCCTCCACGACGTGCACAACGGTGGCGAGTATCTCCTGACGTCGTGGCACCCGCCCTGACTCGTGCAGGTAGCGAACCCCACTTTGCCGCTTGGTCTCCTCGCGGCTCAGCAGTTCGCGAACCGCCTTCTCCTGTGCTTCGCGCTGCTCGCTCACAGCAAGATGCGAGGCGTACAGGTGGGCGCCGATCTCTGCAACGGCGTGCTCGATGTGTTCGATCTCGTGGGCTGTCAGCGAGCCGTGCGCATCGATCACCAGAAGCAAACCGAGGAGAAACCCACGGTGCCGGACGGGCGCACAGAGCCGCGCCACCATACCGAGCTCGGGATTCTCTGGGATTACGGCGGGTCGCACCCAGGTGGTGACACCATGACTGAGGATATGCCGGGTGGCGGGCAGGCCCACGTCACGTTGAAGTACCGCGCGTATGCGTTGGGCGTCTTCGTCTCCGAAGTGACGACTGGCGCAGATTAGTTGCAACTCCGGATCGTCGACAACGACTGCCCGACTGAGGAACTCCGCCAAATCGTCGACCAGAGTCTGTAAGGCGATATCGGTCATTCTTCGATCCTTCCCCGCGCCTGGAGACTGTAACGAGTCACGCCAGCGCCGATTTAGGCATGGTTGCGGTGACTGCGCGGCTTGGCCGCGCCGGCGTGTGGTTACCGGAGCACGAGGTGGATCCAGAGTCCAGGATACACGTAGTGCTTCGACAAAACGAGGAATAGTTGAATGCGGATCCGTAAGAAAATGACCACGCGCGAGAAGCGGAATTTGTACCAGACCTCGTCGCGATGTCGGTTCACGGCCGGTGACCCTCCCGGCTCCACCGCCGCGGTCGTAACCCCTGATTGAATTTACAGAATAGTTTGCGCAACGACTGCTGCCGCGTGCTCGACGGTAACCGCGACTGAGTGCTACGACCTCTTGATCTGCGGCACTGCCTCGGTGATGGTCTTCCCGGGCGTCTTCGTTCGGGGAGCGGAGCCGGCTACCGGAACCCATCGCCACCTTCGCCGTCGCCTTGTCGCCGCCCAGTCGGTTCCGTTCTCTGCGGTCACTTCCGAGACCAGATCAGTCGTAAGCGCACCCCGTGCGAACACTGCTTGATCAAGGGGCCACTCAAGAGGTCGACCTCATGCCCGGCTAGGGCGCGAATTCTCCACAACCACGGTATCGGTGCCTCGACGCCGGTGATCCCGGGTGCCATTCGTTCCTTTGCAGGGCTTCGGGGTCGACGGGGTGGGCCGGGCGCGGCTGCTGACCGTCGAGTACACCCCACGAGTGAACGGTGAAAGACGGCAACGTGGCCGCCCAGACGGGCCCTCCGTCTGACTTATCTCCTTGTGAGAGCCACAGGCGTGCGCCGCCGAACGTTCAGCTGAGGACCACCGCCCAAGACGTGGCTACCTGCCGGCAACGGTCGAGCGAGGGCGGCGCTCTGTCCGGGGTTCCTAGTCCTTCATATTGGACGGGAGCGCCAACTGTCTTGGACGGTTAGGCCAGGAATCGGGCGGCGCGGACGTCTCTTGTCGCCGCTTTCGCTGAATGCGGCGCACATCGGGCCTGTTCAGAAGCTTGACTCTCCTCCAGCGGGAGGGATCGAGCGGATTTCCGGCCATTCGTTGTCGCTTGTGACCTAGGCGACACCTATGAAAAATCGTGTCGCAGGCCAAGGTCGTCCATGCATCAGATGCCCTACCGACTACGCCGTTACGCCACTGCACCGCTGGGCGGAGCGCGTAGATCGTGGAAGCGGATGACTCCCAGGATCTTTCATGGCTGCCGACCCCCGACGTCCATTTTCAAGTGAAGGACACCGCAACCCTATGACCTCACTACTAGCCCAGACTTCGTCGCTCGTTGTTGACCGCGAGAATCGGCGCGTGAACGGCGGCGCCCTTTACATTGGCGGCCGCACCCATGAACCGCACCTCGGACAGACACTCGAGGTCGTCGATCCGAGCACCGGACAGGCGGTCGGGTCGATCCCTCGTGAATCCGTCGAAGACGTCGACCAGGCCGTGGCCGCCGCGAAGGCCGCAGCAACCGACTGGCAGTTCACCGATGTCCTGACGCGCTGCAACCTGCTGAAGAAACTCAGCGAGTTGGTCAAGGCCAATGCGGAGGAGTTGGCGTGGCTGGAAGCGATCGACAGCGGCCACTACCTCAGCAAGGCGAGGGCCTCATCGGAGCCGTATCCTTGTGGCTCGAGTACCACGCAGGCCTGGCCCCGACCGTCGGTGGACGCACGATTCCACTCCCCGGCAACCGGCTGAGCATGACGGTGGTCGAACCGCTCGGCGCAACAGCCCACATCATCCCCTGGAACTATCCCCTCGTCCTCCTGGTGCGTTCGGTCGCACCGGCACTGGCTCTGGGTAACACCGTCGTCGTCAAGCCCGCGGAAGACACATCGCTGTCGTCGCTGCGGTTCGCCGAACTGGTCCACGAAGCCGGCTTCCCGGCAGGCGTTTTCAACCTGGTCACCGGATTCGGCGCCGACGTCGGGGCCGCGATGGCCGCTCATCCGGATGTCGCCGGCGTCACCTTCACCGGGTCCGTCGAGACCGGCAAGGCAGTCGCTCATCTCGCCGCCGACCACATGGCGCAGGTCAATCTCGAACTCGGCGGTAAGAGCCCGAATATCGTCTTCCCCGACGCAGATCTCGACGACGCGGTCGAGGGCACCATCCAGGCGTTCTGCTCGCATGCCGGACAGGTTTGCGTCGCCGGGTCGCGAGTCTTCCTGCACGAGGACATCAAAGATGACTTCCTGGCCAAGCTGAACGAGCGCCTCGCCACCGTCGTTGTCGGAGACATCCTCGACCCCAAGACGCAGATGGGACCGCTTGTCTCCCGCAAGCAATTCGACCGAGTGCGCGAGTACATCGAGATCGGAAAGTCCGAGGGCAAAGTTCTGTCCGGAGGCGGGACCCCCGCAGGAGCCGACCCGGACGGATTCTTCGTCGAACCCACTGTCATCGGTGACGTCGACAGCACAGACAGAATCGTCTGCGAAGAAATCTTCGGTCCGGTGATCGCCGTCCAGAGTTGGACCGACATCGACGACCTCATCGCTCAGGCCAACGATTCCGAGTTCGGTCTCTTCGCCTGCATCTGGACCCGCGATATCAAGAAGGCTCTGTCCACTGCCCGCAGACTCCAAGCCGGCGGCGTGATGGTCAACGACTGGCAGTCCGAATCACCGATGGCTCCGCACGGCGGCTACAAGAGCAGCGGAATCGGCCGGGAGAACGGACTCGAGACCGTCGCCAGTTACATGCAGGTCAAGCACATCTCGATCAACCTCGACGAATCACTCCGTGCCACCTCCGACTGGGCCGACGCACCCCTGTAAACCCTTAACCCATCGTCTAAGGAGTCTCCCCCATGCCAGATCCAGGTAGAAAACGCCTGATTTTCAACGCCTTCTCCATGAACACCGTGTCCCACATCTACCATGGGCTGTGGCGTGATCCGAGCACCACACAGATGCATTTCGATGACCTGAACACGTGGGTCGAGCTGGCCAAGGTGTTGGAGAAGGGGCGTTTTGACGCACTGTTCCTCGCCGACGTCGTCGGCATCGACCCGGCCTATGAAGGCAAGTGGGACGCATACATCGAAGAGGGTCTTCACATGCCCTGCAACGATCCAAGCGCGCTGTGCTCTGCGCTGATCGGGGCGACCGAAAATCTCGGCCTGACGTTCACCAGTTCAATCCTGACCGAACACCCCTTCAGCTTTGCGCGCAAGGTCTCGACCATGGACCAGCTGAGCAAGGGACGGGTCGGCTGGAACATCGTCACCAGCGCTACACACAGCGCCGCACAGAACTACGGGTACGACAAGATCGTCGAGCACGACGAGCGCTATCGTTGGGCCGACGAGTACATGAACGTCGTCTACAAGCTCTGGGAAGGGTCCTGGGACGACGGCGCAGTCCTCGCCGATCGGGAGAACGGCGTCTACGCGGACGCGGACAAGATCCACCGGATCTATCACCACGGTGAGCGCTACAAGGTCCTCGGCCCGCACATGACCTCGCCGTCCCCGCAGCGCACGCCCGTGCTCTACCAAGCCGGATCATCCAAGGCTGGGCGCGATTTCGCGGCGCGTCACGCGGAGGGGACGTTCGTGGTGTACCCGACCTTCGAGGGCGCCCGCAAGGGAATATCGGAGCAGCGTGCCGAGGCCGTTGCCGCCGGACGAAACGCCACCGACCTGAAGTTCATCCAGGGCTTCTCCTTCGTCGTGGGCAGCACCGAAGAAGAGGCGTGGCGGAAATCTGCCGAGATCGACGAATTGGTGAGCTACCGGGGTCTGGCGGCGCACATCGGCCGCGATATGGGCATCGACGTGTCGGGATTGGATCCGGACATGCCGATCGAGGAGACCTCGATCAGTGGTGTCCAGGGCTACGCCAGAATGTTCGAGAACTCGAACCCCGGCAAGAAGGCCAAGGTCTCGGATCTGGTCGGCGCCCTGTCGTACAGCAGTCGCATGGTCGGGACGCCCGAGAGCATCGCTGATCAATTGGAGAAGTGGCAGGACGCGGGAGTAGACGGCGTCAACCTGATCGCCCAGCACTTCCCCAACTCATACCGCGACTTCGTCGAGCAGGTCGTCCCGGTGCTCCAGGAACGTGGCTTGGCCCAGCGCGAATATGCGCCCGGCACACTCCGCGAACGGATGTTCCCTGAAATCGGTCCGCGCCTTCCGGATCGGCACACCGCTGCCAGCCACCGTGGCGCCTACCAGCGTGCAGCGGCGACCAGTTCCGGTGGAACCGGTGTGAGCTGGCAGACCGAACCCGTCTAACGGCTGGAATCAATCGACCGAGCGAATCTCGGGACCGGCCGTAGGCAGCCTCGGCCGCGAACGGAGCCGCAGGAATGGGTGCGCAAGGCATCCATTCCTGCCAGCTTCCGTTCGCCATGTGCGCTGTCGCGAGGGCGTTGCAGAGAATCTCGACTCCGGTGCCGAGATCTACCTCGTCCCCCAGGAACTAGCCCACCTCATGAGATCCCAACTACTCCTGAACGGTTCAGCTCATGCCCGAAGTATCCACTATTGCGCCCGTCAAACCCGTCGAGTTCGGTGACAACGCGACGGCGTTGCGTCAGACGTTCGCCCTGTTCCCTTCGGGCGTGGCGGCCCTGTCGGCGATTGTAGAGGGCGAACCTGTCGTCCTCGTCGCCTCCTCCTTCCAGGTTGGAATCTCCCTCGACCCGCCGCTGGTGTTGTTCTCCGTCGCACACACCTCGACTAGCTGGCCCAAGCTCAAGACCCAGGACCGTATCGGCGTATCCGTCCTCGGCGAAAGTCACGACGCTGCCGCCAAACAGCTCGCCTCGAAGGCCGCCGACCGCTTCGCTGACATCGAGACCATCACTCTGGAATCCGGCGCCCACTTCATCCACCGTGCGCATGTCCGGCTCGAGTGCAGCATCTATTCCGAAGTTCCCGCCGGTGACCACGACGTCGTTCTGCTCGAGGTCCACGCCATGGACACCACCCCCGATACCGAACCGCTGATCTGGCACCGCTCCGGCTTCCGCTCGCTCACCCCTAAGGCGATCGCCTGATATTCGCCCATGGGGAGCAAGTATCGCCCGAGGAAACCGTCCCGTGCCGTACCTGTCCGAGTGTGCCCGGATGTCCGGCGAGGTGTCGGGGCGTCGAAGGCCACATGCAGGCTCAGATCGCCCACCTCGCCGGAAAGGAACATGCCATGCGCAACCAACGTCGCAACTTCGGGCTGTTTCGGCAAGGGAAAGAACGATATTCAGCACCTGCCACTGAGCCCTTGTCGGAATCCGAGATGATCAGCGTGATAGCCGCTCTGTGCGGTGAATTCCAACCGCGACGCAGCCGAACACCTGGCAGAGGAGGAGTCTGCGACCCGGCGATAGATCTGCACACACCGTGAACAAAATGGCTCTTCTGCCATGAATGTGGATGGCCCTGCGTGTGATAAGGGCAGGTGGTGTGGGGGTGGGCGCACGGGCCGCCCGTAGGGTCGAAAGCTCCTACACATCCGTCACTATCGGAGATGACCCGTGCGCGCTTCAACCCTACTCAACAGGCTACTGTGCCTACCGAAGGCCACCGTCCGCGACGTCGAGATCGCCGACGATCGGGTGCGGGTGGCGGTGCGCCCCCAACGCCGCCGGATGCGGTGCCCGCACTGCGACTATTCAACCCTTCATCGCTACGACACCCGAGAGGTGGACTCGTCGTGGCGGCACCTCGACCTGGGTGGACGCGTCTGTGTGCTCACGATGCGCCGCCGGCGGCTGCGATGCCCTGAGCATGGGGTGCTCGTCGAGGCGGTGGACTTCGCCCGACCCGGATCCGGGTTCACTCGCGACTTCGAGGACCTGGCGGTGTGGCTGGCCACCAAGACCGACAAGTCCACCGTGTCGGTGTTCTGCCGGGTCACCTGGCGCACCGTCGGCGCGATCTGCGGCCGGGTCGTCGCCGACAAACTCGACCCCGACCGATTCACGAATCTGGTCGAGATCGGGGTGGACGAGATTTCGTGGCGCCGCCACCACAAGTATCTGACGCTGGTGTCCGACCACGAGACCGGCAAGATCGTTTGGGGCACCGAGGGCAAGCACGCCGCCGCGTTCGGAACCTTCTTCACCGACACCCTGCCCGCGGGGGCCGCGGAGCGGATCGAGGCGGTGTCGATGGACCTCGGACCGGCCTACGTCAAAGCGGTACGCGAGCACGCCCCGCAGGCGACGATCTGTTTCGACCCGTTCCATGTCGTCAAACTCGCCACCGACGCCCTCGACGACGTGCGTCGCCAGGTGTGGCAGCACGCCCGCAGTCTCTCGGACAAGCAGATCGCCAAGACCTATCGAGGCGCGCGTTGGGCGCTTTTGAAGAACCCCGAAAGCCTGTCCGCCAAGCAGGCTTCGACACTGAAGGCGCTCAAACGGCAGGGCGGCGCACTGGTCCGGGCCTACGAACTCAAGGAGGCGTTGCGCGCGGTCTTCGCTGGCGATCTCGACGACGAGGAGGTGATCGCGATGCTCGCCCGATGGTGCGGGTGGGCGCAGCGCTGCCGGATCCCGCAGTTCGTCAAACTCGGACGCACCATCCGAAAGCACCTCGACGGCATCACCGCCGCGGCCGAACGAGGCCTCGCGAACGGACGCCATGAGGGATTGAATAACAAGGTGAGGCTGATTATCCGCCGGGCCTACGGATTCCACACCGCCGAGAATGCTCTCGCGTTGATCCTGCTCGCCTGCGGACCCGTCACCCTCACCCTCCCGTATCACACGGCAACCCATCCACATTCATGACAAGAGGGCCAACAAAATCATGACGACGCGCGGCAATGGCGGGAGAACGGCTTAACTTCACGGAAAAATTCCCACGATCGATCGAATGACCACGACGTGTGGCCGCTCGCAAGGTAGCGCCTCCGGGCCGTGCGGAATGGTTTGATCACCGTGATTCGAAGGGTACTACGCGACTTCGGTCCCTGTCCTGCAGTATTCGACCGGGAACACCGAGTGCTCTGGGGTGGCGGGAAAGCATGCGAGAGGTGATGTAGCAATGAAGGTAACGGTAGTGGCGGGCAATCCCAAGCCCGGTTCACGGACGCTGGACGCGGCCGGTCTGGTCGCGACCGCGGTGACGGGTGCCGCCGCGGATTTCACGGTCGATGTGATCGAGCTCGGTGCGGGTCTGCTCGGGTGGGGTGACGAGAAGGTCGCGGTGGCCGTGGGGACGGTGGCGTCGTCGGATTTCGTCGTGTTCGCCAGTCCGACGTTCAAGGCGTCGTACACGGGCGTGCTGAAGCTGTTCCTCGACCAGTTCGCGACCGGCGACGGGCTGAAGGACGTCGTGGTGGTGCCGCTGATGCTCGGGCCGGGCCCGCCCACGCCATGGCGCCGGACCTGCTGCTCAAGCCGGTGCTCGTCGAACTCGGCGCGACGGCCCCCGCGCCGCGCCTCTACCTCATCGACACCACTTATTCGACCGACACACGTATCGCCGACTATGCCGAGCGGTGGGGTTCGATCCTCACAGTGGCGGCCCGGACGCGGACGGAACTCTCAATGACCGTGTCAAGCCGCAGCGGTGGTGGTAGCGGTTTGTCGAGGTCTTGAGTCCGGGTAGGTACTCCACGATGTGTGACGAGCTGCGGAAATGCCCGATCATCACAGCGTGATCGGACACGCCCCGCCCGTGGCGAGCCCGCACGCCCAGACCGATGTCGGAGCCCAGCCCCCGCTGGGTGGTATCCGGATTGCCACGCGCAGGGGCTCAGGTTTTGGAACGTGCAGGAATGGAAACTCATCTCGAGAGCAGTTCGGCCCATCGTGGACCGACAACAACGGCGTCGAGGGCGGGCACAACGGCTGCGACACACGACCAGTTCGGAGTATCCGTAACGGGTCACGGAGAACTACAGGATGATCGTGACGACCTTCTCCTCGGTGTTGGCTTCGATTCCGGCCCAGCCGAGTTCGCGGCCGGTGCCGCTGGTCTTCATGCCGCCCCAGGGCAGGGCGGGGTCGATGGGTGCCCAGCCGTTGACCGCGACCGCTCCGGCGCGGACCTTGCCGGCGAGGGTGTGGGCGTGGGACACGTCGCGCGTCCAGATGGTCGCGGCCAGGCCGTAGTCGGTGGCGTTGGAGATCGCGATCGCCTCGTCGGTGGTGTCGAACGGGATGACGGTGCCGACGGGGCCGAAGATCTCTTCCTGCGCGATCTTCATGTCGTTGTTCGCGTCGGCGAAGATGGTCGGCTGGACGAAGAACCCGTCCCCGTCCGGGCGGCCACCGCCGGCGGCGACCCGGGCGCCCTCGCTGCGTCCGGCCTCGATGTAGCCGAGGACGGTGTCACGCTGCTTCGCGTTCACCAGGGCGCCCATCGTGGTCGCCGGATCGAACGGGTCGCCGAGGACCTGGGCGGATGCGGCGGCGGCGAGACCGTCGACCACCTGCGAGTACAGCGAGCGGTGCACCAGGATGCGGGTGCCCGCGGCGCAGACCTCGCCCTGGTTGAAGAACAGTCCCATCGCGGTGCCGTTGATGGCGGCCTCGAGGTCGGCGTCGGGGAGGATGATCTGTGGGGACTTGCCGCCGAGTTCGAGGGTGGTGCGCTTGAACGTGTCGGCGGCGCGCTTGGCGATGATCCGGCCGACGCGGGGGCTGCCGGTGAAGCTGATCTTGTCGATACCGGGGTGGCCGGCGAGTGCGTCGCCGGCGACCTCGCCGAGCCCGGGCACGATGTTGACGGTGCCTGCGGGCAGTCCGGCCTCCTCCAGCAGCGTCGCGAGGTGAAGGATCGACAGCGGTGCGTCCTCCGGCGGCTTGACCACCAGGGTGTTTCCGGCGGCGAGCGCGGGGGCGATCTTCCATGCCGAGATCATCAGCGGGGTGTTCCACGGGACGATCGCGCCGATCACGCCGACCGGTTCGCGGACGGTGTACGAGTGGGTGGGCTGGCCGAAGTAGCCGGCGGTCGGGATGGACTGGCCGGTGATCTTGTCGGCCCAGCCGGCGAAGTGCCGGAACGTGCCGGCGGCCATCGGGATGTCGAGCATGGTGGGCTGGCCGACGGGCTTGCCGACGTCGAGGGCCTCGAGCCGGGCCAGGATCTCGCCGTCGCGTTCGATGAGATCGGCGACCTTGTTCAGGATCCGTCCGCGGGCGGCGCCGGGCAGTGACCCCCATTCACCGTTCAGCTGCGAGCGGGCGGCCCGGACGGCGTCGTCGATGTCCTGGGAGGTGCCGGACGCGATCTGGGCGAGGGGGCGACCGGTGGCCGGGTTCAGATCCGTGAATGTCCCGCCGTCCGACGCCGCGCGCCACTGCCCGCCAATGAACAGCTGCGTAGCGGTTTCATCAGGAAGTCCTGTGGCACTCACGTTCTCGTGTACTGTAGTCATGATCTTGCCTTCTGTGTGTTCGATGGCGGACTGTGCCACCGGATCCGACCAACCCCTGGGTGGGCCGATGGTCGGAAGCTCGTACGGGTTTGTTCGGTCAATGGTGCTTCGGTGATGAAGTCGGTTCCTCCCCCTATCCGGTCCGACTTCATCACCGAG
>RRBB01001206.1:0-249 GCA_006543605.1 Rhodococcus sp. WS4 | reverse complement strand
CGGATCGGTGTGGCCCAGATATGTGGACAGGCGCGGCATCAGGGCCGGGATGTCGGCGCCGTCGCGGTACCAGCCCAGCACGGTCGCCACCGCAAACGAGTGCCTCAGGTCGTGGATTCTCGGCCTGCAGGCCGCCGACCGCCGGCCGAGCCCCACTCGTTCGACCAGGCCGGCGAAGACGAGATTGATGTTGCTGTGCAACAGGCGAGTCCCGGCGGTGGAGACAAACAAGGCCGGGCTGGCCGGTCG
>RRBB01001205.1:0-249 GCA_006543605.1 Rhodococcus sp. WS4 | reverse complement strand
GACCTGGCCGCCCGCGGCTACTCCCGCGACGGGAAGAAGGGCTGCGAGCAGATCGAATACGGGCTGCTCACCGACCCCGAGGGTCGTCCGGTCGCGGTCCGGGTGTTTCCCGGCAACACCGCCGACCTGTCCTCCTCCTGGGTGACCGGCCGGCACTGCGACCTGGCCGCCCGCGGCTACTCCCGCGACGGGAAGAAGGGCTGCGAGCAGATCGAATACGGGCTGCTCACCGACCCCGAGGGTCGTCCG
>RRBB01001204.1:0-249 GCA_006543605.1 Rhodococcus sp. WS4 | reverse complement strand
GCCAACCGGCTCGTCGGCATCCTGCACGGGTGCCTCAAGACCCGCACCCACTACGACGAGACGACCGCATGGTCACATCACGTCGACAAGCCCGCTGCTTGACATCCGAGGCCCTGGGATGTCTGAAGAGGCGGGGCCTTGTCAAGGGTCACGTTTACGCGGTTTCGGCTCCATGCGGACAGCGCCGAGTGAGGGCCGGGGTCAAGACACAGCGCCCGCAGCGTGAGCGAGGACGAATGGTCTTGACGG
>RRBB01001203.1:0-249 GCA_006543605.1 Rhodococcus sp. WS4 | reverse complement strand
AAAATGTGGTACCCGGTCACCCTGGGTGCGTGCTCCATCGTGATTGTCGTCGACGGTGCCTGGTGGGCTCGGTGCCGGTAGGGGGACACTTGGACAGTGTGTTTCGGTCGACCCCGGATCGTCTATGCCTTGATGGCTCACGGTCTTGATCTGGCGAGTGCCGAGTGGTTTCGATCTTGTTTCATCATGACCCGTCGGGGTGTGGGCATGGCCGATGCCCGGCTGTCGCGTCAGGTGAGCGCCGGATTC
>RRBB01001202.1:0-250 GCA_006543605.1 Rhodococcus sp. WS4 | reverse complement strand
GGAATCCGGCGCTCACCTGACGCGACAGCCGGGCATCGGCCATGCACACACCCCGACGGGTCATGATGAAACAAGATCGAAACCACTCGGCACTCGCCAGATCAAGACCGTGAGCCATCAAGGCATAGGCGCCGGCCAGTTCCTCCCGCTTGGTCTTGGAGGACGGCATCCGCCAGGAATCGACGCGGCGCCCGTAGCGGGTGTTCCAGTCGCTGACGTCGATGGCGGTGGCCAGCCAGCCCGGCGCGGC
>RRBB01001201.1:0-250 GCA_006543605.1 Rhodococcus sp. WS4 | reverse complement strand
AGCGTTCGACGAGGTTCAACCAGGAACCGCTGGTCGGGGTGAAATGCAGATGGAACCGCGGGTGGGCGGCCAGCCAGGTCTTGATCGCCGGGGTCTTGTGGGTGGCGTAGATGCCCCTATGGATGTCGCAGATCAGGTGCAAGTCCAGCTCGGCGGGGGTGTTCTTGTCGATGGTCTTGAGGAACCGGAGGAACTCCTGGTGGCGGTGTCGTCGCTGGTGCTGGCCGATGACCTTGCCGGTGGCGATGTC
>RRBB01001200.1:0-250 GCA_006543605.1 Rhodococcus sp. WS4 | reverse complement strand
TCCTCGAAAGCCTGTAATTATCCCGACGACACGTCACGCCCACACACCCCAGAACCCCACCCGAACAACACATCCGGTCACCACCCCGATACCCATGTCGGGATAATTCCGTGGTCGGGATAAGTCGGCGAAACGCACGATGATCACATCACCGCGCGCGTACCGGCGTCTCCACCAGTCGGCCCACAGGTCGAAGACATAGTGGAGGTAGACGTTCGCCAGCAACGGCGACGCCGAAGCGCCCTGCGGC
>RRBB01001199.1:0-250 GCA_006543605.1 Rhodococcus sp. WS4 | reverse complement strand
GCAACTCTGCGAACTGCTCAACGAGACGGACACCGTCTATCCCGGCACCACCCTCACCCTGCGCTACCGCACCAAACCGCACCGGTGACTCTGCACGTATTCCTGCGCTATGTCCGGAGTCCTGGTGACCAGGCTCGTGCGCATGTGATCGGCGAGCGACCAGCCGACCACCTTGCGTGAGTGCAGGTCGATGACGGTGGCCAGGTAGGCCCAGCCGTCCCAGGTCTTGATGTAGGTGATGTCGCCGCAC
>RRBB01001198.1:0-251 GCA_006543605.1 Rhodococcus sp. WS4 | reverse complement strand
CACCACCCTCGGGGTGGACCTCGAGGTCGCCGGGGCGGGCACCGACGAGATCTACGCGGCGATGGACTGGCTGGTGGGTCGCCAGGACCGCATCGAAAAACAGCTCGCCGGAAAGCATCTGGACCCGGTGGTGAATCCCTCGCGGATCGCGATGTTCGACCTGTCCTCCTCCTGGGTGACCGGCCGGCACTGCGACCTGGCCGCCCGCGGCTACTCCCGCGACGGGAAGAAGGGCTGCGAGCAGATCGAAT
>RRBB01001197.1:0-252 GCA_006543605.1 Rhodococcus sp. WS4 | reverse complement strand
CGGATCGGTGTGGCCCAGATATGTGGACAGGCGCGGCATCAGGGCCGGGATGTCGGCGCCGTCGCGGTACCAGCCCAGCACGGTCGCCACCGCAAACGAGTGCCTCAGGTCGTGGATTCTCGGCCTGAATCGCCCTGGGTCGAGTGGAGACTCCGGTTCAGGCCACCTCGGGGGTTGAGGCAGCCGGGGGACGCTGTTCACGATAGCGGGTCTCGTACCAGATCGGCGAGAGATAGTCGATCGACGAGTGCA
>RRBB01000011.1:0-111588 GCA_006543605.1 Rhodococcus sp. WS4 | reverse complement strand
CTCATCATGAGCTCCTCCGCTTCGAAGGGAAGCTCGTCGTCGACGCCCTTGGGGCGGATTTGGACCGTATTGCCTTGCACCGCGATAACTTTCGCCGAGGCTCCGGCCTCGAGCCCGAGGCTGGGCATCGCCTCGCGCAGATACACGGTGGCCCGCTTGCCTTCCGCGATCGCGGCAGCGAGGGTCTCAAGATTCTCCGCGGTCAGGTGATCCGGTGCGGCGGCGCCGGAACGTCTACGGGGCGGCATGCGCTGTCCTTTCTGGTCTGTCTCCTGGTTACGCTCGTGAGCACCGCAACTCTCGCACACGCCACCGACGTTTCCGCATCGGACGGGCTCGCACAGTGGCAGATTGAGGGCGACCGCGCGTGCGCATCGAACGTATCGAGAGGAACGACGTGACCCCGGAATCATCCGACAACGGCGAAGAGGCCGCAACGACGAGGGAGATCTCGCCGAGCCTGCTCCGTGACGTCCAGGCGGATCTCGAGGAGTCGCTCCTGGGCGGGCCCCGCCGCTTCACGCGGGCTGAGATCGCCGACGTCGCGGGTGTGTCCCTCGAGCGGGCGGACCGTCTGTGGGTGTCGATGGGTTTCGCGGTCGACATCGACCCGGACAGCGTCATGTTCACCGAGGGGGATGCCGCCGCGCTGCGCACCATGGCGTCGCTCGTCGACCGGGGGATCATCTCGCCGGACCGCGAAGTGGCGGCGGCCCGCGCTCTCGGTCAGTCGTTGTCGCGGCTCGCCGAATGGCAGGTGTCGCTGATCAGCACTCACATCGTCGATCAGCTCGCGGGCTCGGCGGGCAGCGACGAGCCGGCGATCCGGGAGCAGGTGCGGGAGCTCACCGCCGAGATCCTTCCGGCGGTCGAGTCGCTGCAGGCGTACGTGTGGCGCAGGCACGTCGCCTCGACCACCGGCCGCAACGTGGGGAACCCCGGTGAGGAGGTCGCGAGCCGGAATCTGGTGGTCGGCTTCGCGGACATCGTCGGGTACACGTCGCTGACGCGTCAGCTCGGCGCCCGGGAACTGGCCGATCTGCTGGAACGATTCGAGTCGGCGTCGACGACGGTGATCGGTGGGCATCAGGGGTGGGTGGTGAAGACGGTCGGCGACGAGGTGATGTTCGCCGTCGAATCGCCGGCCGCTGCGGCGGAGATCGCCCTGCAATTGCAGGAGCGGGTGCTGCCGGACGAGACGGACCCCGAACTGCGGGTCGGTCTCGCGATGGGTCCGGTCCTCGTCCGGTTCGGCGACCTCTACGGCTCCGTCGTCAACACCGCGGCGCGACTCACCGGTTCGGCGCGTCCCGGCACGGTGCTGATCGACGAGGGACTCGCCCACGAACTCGCAGAAGCGCCCGGTTACTACCTCAAACAGTTACGCCCACGACGCGTTCGAGGGATACGCAGGCTCGAGCAGTTCGTGCTGCGCCGTAACCGGGACGCCTGACGACCGTCAGCTTCCGAAGGGAAGGGTTCCGGGCGGGATGGAGTATCCGCTGCTGCCGGCGGAGACGCCGCCCCACGCACCGAGGAGCCAGTTGAGTGCATCAGTGATCATCGAGAAACCTTCCCACACCATTCATTCGACATGCGCGGCATCGGGTGCCGTGCGCACTGCCACGGTAATGACGACTCGCTGAGCTGTCGACGTCATAAGGCCTGAGCAGGCGGTATCTCGATCAGCGTCGGCGTGCCGGCACCGGCTTCGACCTGGGCGGCACGGGCGGCGAGGAAGTCGTCGACGATCTGCTCACACGCGGCGCGTCCCAGCGGGGTGAGGGTGGCGAGCCGGGTGAAGACGAGCGGTCCGATAAGCTGCGCGAGGGCGAGGTCGTAGTCGAATTCGCCGAGGCGTTCCGCCGCCTCGGGCGTCCCGAAGACCTGATCGAACGCCGCCCGGTACTGCGCGACGATCGTCTGCCTGAGCGTGCGGAGTTCCGGTTTGTCCGACTCGATCGCCTCGGCACTCGAGTAGTCCTCCAGCGCGGGGCCCATGCCCAGCCAGCACATCGCCGTCACGTTCATCGGGGCACTCTCGATGAGTTTGGCCTGACTGACCATCAACTCGACCAAGCGGTGCCGGAGGTCGCCTTCCGCGGGCACCGTCGGGGCGGGCGGTATCAGCCGCCCGAAGGCCGCGGCCACCAGTTCGGTGCCGTTGTCGAAGTGCCGGTAGAGCGTGGCGCGGGCCACCTTCGCCAGCTTGGTGACGGCGTCGATCGTGACGGCGTCCGTGCCGCCTTTCGCGAGGAGAGTTGTCGCGGCGTCGAGAAGTCGCGCCCGAGAGCGCTGCCTGCGGGGATCCTGCTCGGTCATCTGCACCGCCCGTTCCTGCCATTGCCCGACCTCTTGTGAACTGTCAGTCTACCAACGATACTGACAGTCTTATTTCTATCGGGAGGAGTGTCGTGCACCCTCGGGACGAGGCACCTCAGGCACGGACGGATCAACCGGAGAATGCGGGCTGGACCCTGCGGCAGATATGGATGCTCACGGTCTCGTGCTGCGCTGTCGCCCTCGTCGTCGCGGCGATGGCGGCACTCAACACCGCGCTTCCCGACCTCGCCCGCGACACGGGCGCGACCCAGAGCCAGCTGACGTGGATCGTCGACGGCTACACCCTGACCCTGGCCGCCCTGCTGCTTCCGGCGGGCGCACTCGGCGACCGGTACGGCCGGCGCGGACTGCTCATGGCCGGGCTGTTGATCTTCGGTGTTGCCACCGCGATTCCCATCGTCAACGACGCACCCGAGTGGATCATCGGTTCCCGGGCGATGGCGGGCGTCGGCGCCGCCCTCGTGATGCCTGCGACATTGTCGCTGCTCACCGCGGGTTTTCCGCCCGCACACCGGGGTCGGGCCGTGGGCATCTGGTCAGGTGTCGCGGGTTCCGGCGCGATCGCCGGCCTGCTCGTCTCCGGGCTGCTGCTCGAGAGGTGGTCGTGGCACTCCATCTTCTGCAGTCTCACCGTGGTGTCCGCCCTGATCTTCGTCACGGGCTTCACCATCTCCTCGTCCCGGGAGACGGAACGCCCACCGCTGGACCTGCCGGGCACCGGGTTGATCGCGGCCGCGGTCGGCTTGTTCGTCCTGGGAACCATCGAGGCGCCGCAGCGCGGCTGGCTGGATCCCGTCGTGCTCGGACTGCTTGTCGGCGGGCTCGCCGCCGCGGCCGTGTTCGCCCTGGTGGAGCTGCGCAGAAAGCGTCCCCTCCTCGACGTCCGGCTGTTCGCCAACCGCGCCTTCGGCTCGGGATCCATGTCGCTCCTGCTGCAGTTCCTGGCCTCCCTCGGCCTGTTCTTCCTCGTCGTGCAGTACCTGCAGCTGGTGCTGAACTACTCCCCTCTGCAGTCCGCGCTCGCGCTCGCCCCCATCGCCGTGCCGGTCGTGGCGATGTCCGCGGTCATGCCGATGCTCATCCCGCACCTCGGGCTCCGGCCGCTGCTCGCGTCCGGTTCCGCGCTGCTCGGGCTGGGCATCCTCCTGCTGGTGCGGCTCGATGCGCACTCGAGCTACGCGGAGGTGTGCTTTCCGCTCATCGTGGCCGCGTTCGGCATCGGACTGTGCACGGCGCCCGCGACGGCTGCCATCGTGCAGAACACCCCCGACGCGAAGCAGGGTGTCGCGTCGGCCGTCAACGACACGGCACGCGAGATCGGTTCGGCCATCGGAGTCGCCCTGGCGGGCAGCGTCCTGGCCGCGGGGTACGCCACCCATGTGCAGCCGGCGGTCGACGCCGTTCCGGAGGCCGCGAAGGAGCCGGTGTCCAGTTCACTGGCCGCGGCACTGCAGGTCGCCGAGGTTGCGGGCCCGCAGGGTGAGCAGTTGGCGACGTTCGCGCGGGATTCGTTCCTGAAGGGTTTCGACGAGGCGTCCATCGTGCTGGCCTGCGTGTTGTTCGCCGCGTCGCTGCTGCTCGCGGTGTGGGCTCCCGGGCGGAAGGGTTCCGTGCCGAAGGCCGAATCGCCGAAGGAACTGGCCGACGTCGACTGAGCGGGCGTTGCCCTTGTGACGGCCGTCGCTGTATCGTTCGGTATCAGTTACTGAATGTCACAGTTAGTTGACCGCCTAGTCACAGATCAAGGGGTAGTGATGACCGCATCGATCGTCGTCTCCGACCGCGAAGAGACCGCCCAGCGCCTGCTGGCGTCGTCGGCACGCAAGTCCTACGACCCGATGGTCGAGGTCGACTGGGAAGCACCGATTCCCGACGACAAGTTCGGTCTCACCCCCGAGTGGAGCACGCTCTACGGCACGGCCCTCTGGGACGAGATGACCGACGAGCAGAAGATCGAACTCACCAAGCACGAGGCCGCCAGCGTCTCCAGCGTCGGACTGTGGTTCGAGATCCTGCTCATGCAGATGCTGCTGCGCGACGTGTACGGCCGCGACAAGCACTCCCGCCACGTCCAGTTCGCCCTCACCGAGGTGGCCGACGAGTGCCGCCACTCGGTGATGTTCGCCCGCGCCGGCGAACGCCTCAACATGCCGAGCTACGGCCCGCACCCGGCGATCCACAAGCTCGGACGCATCTGGGGTGGCTTCTTCCGCGGTGCCAACGCGTATGCCAGCGTGATGGCCGCCGAGGAGATCCTCGACATGATGCAGCGCGACTTCATGAAGGACGAGCGCGTGCAGCCCGTCACCCGCACGGTGAGCAAGATCCACGTGCTCGAGGAGGCCCGCCACATTCGCTTCGCTCGCGAAGAGGTCGGACGACGCATCGAGGGCGCCAGCTGGGCCCGCCTCCAGATCGAGCGCCTCAACACCGCCGCGGTCGTGTACTTCGTGATGAAGAGCATGATCCGCAAGGAGGTGTACGAGAACGCCGGTCTCGACCCGAAACGGGCCACCGCCGAGGCCAAGAACAACCAGCACTACAAGGACACCGTCCGGACGTCCGGTTCCAAGTTGATGCAGTTCCTCGATAGCGTCGGCCTCGTCGGCGGCCCGTCGAAGCGCCTCTACAAGAGGGTCCATCTCCTCTGAATCATGTGGGCACGTGGTCCAGGTAGGACACACCGGTCGAGGTGATCTCGAGTACGCGCGCGGACGGAATGTCGAAGAACATTCCCGCGACGCGTACTCGACCCTCGGCCGCCGCCGCGCCGACGAGGGGATGGCGCCCGAGGGTTTGCACCTGGACCGCCACGTTGACCATGCCCAACTGATCGACCTCGTCGAATCCGAGTTCGGCCGCCGCACGCGCCACGGGATGACCGCTGTCGAACGCCTTCCGACTCGGCTGCGCGAACGTCAGCCACTGCTCGACGGCGTCGCGATCCGACGCCTCCGCCTCACCCGGCGCACTCGCGAGCACGGCCTTCATCGCGCCGCAGCCGGAGTGGCCGCACACGATCACCGAGCTGACCTCGAGTTCGTCGAGCGCGAACGCCAGTCCGGCCTCGACGGAGACGTCCTGCCTGCCCGTCGGCACGAGGTTGCCCACGTTGCGCACTGTGAACAGGTCGCCCGGACCGCTGCTGGTGATCACGTTCGGCACGATGCGTGAATCGGAGCAGGTGAGGAACAGTGAGTCGGGGCGCTGTCCGTCCCGCAGGTCGTCGAGGTGCGGCTGCAGCTGAGCCGCGTTCCGCCGGTGGTATTCCGACACTCCCGCGAGGACCGGTCGAAGTGCCGCCGGTGTGGTGTTCTCGTCGGTGTCGGTGTGCCGCGGCTGCCAGCTCTTCCACGGGGCGAACCCGCGGGGGCTCGCCACCCCGATGCCGCGCCGCGGCGGCGACGCACCGACCTCGTCCATGTCGACGGGACCGAGCGCGTCGATCACGACCGTTCCGCCCTTGTTCTCGTGGTGCCGCTTCCAGTCGTCGATCGCTTCGAACATGGCGTGGTCGAGGAAGTCGACCGCCAGTTCCACGGTGACGTGCGCACCCTCGGGCACCTTCGCGAGGAGTCCGGTCAGTGCGGGCATGGACAGAAAGCTGCACGACCCCTCGACGGTCACGCGCCACCGCCCGGAGTCTTCGGAGCCGACCGGCTCGGCGCGCATCCTGGGATGGATGACGCGCCACAGCAGCAGGACCACTGCGAGTGCGAGACCGATGATGACGCCCTCGAGGAGGTTGAGGAAGACGACGCCGCCGACGGTCACGCCGTACACCCACAGGTCGCCGGTGCGTCGCGCGGTACGCAAGTGGGCGAGTTTGACGAGCTGGATGCCGATCACGATGAGGAGGCCGGCGAGCGCTGCCATCGGGATCTGCTCGACGAGACCGGTGAGCAGGGCGGCGAAGACGAGGATCCAGACTCCGTGCAGGACGGCGGACGCCCGGGTGCGTGCCCCGGCGGCGACGTTCGTCGAACTGCGCACGATCACACCGGTGACCGGCAGGCCACCGATGAGACCCGAGATCATGTTGGCCGAACCCTGACCGACGAGTTCGCGGTTGAACTCCGAGCGGGTCCCGCCGTGCATCTTGTCGACGGCGACCGCGGACAGCAGACTCTCGACGCTGGCGATCAGCGCGACGGTGAGGACACCGGTGGCCACGGCGAGCCACGGCCCGTCCGGCATCGAGGGCAGTGCCACGGCGTCGAACAGGGAGCCGTCCAACGTGATTCGATCGATGTCGAGCGGGAAGACCAGGGACAGAACGGTGGCGGCGACGACGGCCACCAGTGGGCCGGGGAGCACCCGGAGTTTGCCGGGGATCTTCTTCCAGAACAGCAGGACGACGATGACGACCGATCCGACGAGGACGTCGCCGTGCCGGGCGGACGTCAGCTGGCCGGGGAGCTGCGTGATGTTCTCGACGGTCGAGCTGTGTGAGCTGCCGCCGAGGAGGACGTGAATCTGCTGGAGCGCGATCGTGATTCCGATTCCCGCCAGCATCGCGTGTACGACGACCGGGGCGATGGCCAGTGCGGCACGCGCAATTCGGCTGAGCCCGAAGATGATTTGGAGGAGTCCGGCCGCGACGGTGATTGCGCAGGTGGCCTTCCAGCCGAAGGTGGCGACCAATTCTGCTACCACCACGGTCAATCCGGCGGCTGGACCGCTGACCTGGAGCGGTGAGCCACCGATCGACCCCGCCACCACACCGCCGACGATGGCGGCAATGAGGCCGGCCATGATCGGCGCGTCGGATGCGATCGCGATACCGAGCGACAGGGGCAGGGCGACGAGGAAGACGACGAGTGACGCGGGCAGGTCGTATCGTGCGTTATTTCGGAACCTTTCACTGAGGGTCGGTCCGGGGGCGGGGGCACCGGATGGGGGTGCTTTCTCGTTCTCGAGGATCGACATGTCGACACCTTACGGGCGGAGAACGACGAAACGCCCGAAACGGACGCGATCTTGTGGCATGTGTCACTGTGGCAGCATTATTCGCACAGTTGATTCGAAAACTATTGGACAACAGTCCATTACATGAAGCTTAAAGTACACAAAGTTCACCGCGACCGACGCCGCGCCGTGAGACGTGCCGGTCACCGCCCGAAACGGTGACCGGCACGGTCGGTCCGACCTAGACGGACGTCGGCACGACGACCAGCGCCCAGACGAACATGGGAGCCGACAGCACGATCAATCCGCAGTAGGCCAACATCTTGCGCTGGAAGCGGCCCTTGTCCTCGACCTGTGCGTTGGCGAGCACCATCACGCCGTTGGTCGAGAACGGACTGACATCGACCACGGTCGCGGAGAACGCGAGGGCGGCGACGAATCCCACGGCGCCCACTTCTCCCATCGCGAGCATCGGCGCGGCGAGGGGCAGCGCGATGCCGAGCGTACCGATCGACGACCCGAAGGCGGAGATGATCGCGACGGCGTAACAGAGGATCAACGCCGTGAGCAACGGCGACCCGAGTGCCGATGCCGCGTCTCCGAGGAAGTCGAGCGTGCCGTTCTGCGTCATGACCGCCATGTAGGTGAGCATCCCGCACACGAGCACCACGGCCGGCCACGCGACGTTGTCGATGACCTTGGGGTGCGACTTGGGCGCCATCAGCAGCAGAACCGCGCTGACGCAGATCGAGCTGACGCCGACGTCGATTCCGAATGCGACCGACCCGACGACGAGGAACCCGATGCCGGCGAGTGTCGCGAACCGGTACCGGTTCATCTTCACCGGCTTCACGCCTTCGTGGATCAGCGCTTCCTCGATGACCTCGCGATCGGTGAGCGTCGCAGTGTTCACGCTCGGGCCGTTGCCCGGAGCGACGCCACCGGACGGCCGGCGCGAGGAACCGCCGAGTCCTCCGCCGTCGGGTGTCTCCCCTTCGTGTCCCGTCTCAGCCGGGCGCGGAGTGCGGTGACCGATCAGGTCGAGACCGTAGATCAGGAACAGCACGATGGCGATGGTCAGGTTGAGAACGAACGGGAGGGCGAACAGCACCAGCGGATTCGCACCGACACCGGTCGAATCCATCAGACCGTTGATGAACGCGCCGTAGAGATTGATGGGCGAGAACGCGCAGGCCAGGGCGCCGTGGCTGATGACCATTCCCATCAGGAACGGGTTGATCTTGTTCTTGGCCGCGAGGGGCATCGCGATGGGGGCGAGCATCCCGACCGCGAGGACGGAGCCGAGGGCCATCAGCAGTCCGGACAGAAGGAACATCATCCACAGGATCGCCCACCGCCTACCGCGCACGAGTCGGAGCGAGGCCTCGATGACGAGGTCGATGGTTCCGTTCGCCTTGGCGATGGCGAACAGCAGCGTGATGCCGCCGACGATGATGAACGTGCTGCCGGGGAAGGCGTCGATGATGTCCTCGACCGGGATCCCGGACACCCAGCCGCCGATGACGAATGCTCCGGCGAACGCGAGGATGCCCATGTTGATCGGGGTGAGTGTCGCCACGGTGAAGATCGCGATCAGAGCGATGATGGAGAGTGCGTAGACCATGATCGGCCTTTCGGGGTGAGTTCGCAGGTCACACTGCGGTGAGGGGCCGAGCTTGTGCCAGAGCGTGTTTCACGGTGTCGACGGCGAGGCTGAGCGCCTGCTCGTCGATCCCGGTCTCGATGTCGTGCGCGTGCAGGTGCGCGACCAATTCCTCGGTGGCGAGGTTGCCGTGGGCGCCGGGAGCGAACGGGCACCCGCCGTACCCGCCGATGGCGCTGTCGAAGTGGGTGATGCCGAGTTGCCGGTGCGCCGCGATCACGGTGGCCAGGGCCTGACCGTGCGCATCGTGGAGGTGCAGACTCAGTTCGATGTCGGGGAGGGCGTCGCGTACCGCCCCGGCCGAGGCGAGCACCTGCTCGGTGGTGGCCGTTCCGAGCGTGTCGGCCAGACCGAGTCGGCGCACACCCATCGCCGCCATCGCGCTCGCCACCCGCACCAGCGCGGCGGGCGCGATGATGCCCTCGAACGGACAGACGAACGCCGTGGACACACCTCCGAGGAAACTCCGATCCGGGTGCTTCTGCAATGCCTCGGCCAGGCCGAGCAGGGCGTCCTCCGGGTTCCGGCCCGTGTTCGCCGTGCTGTGCCCGGCGCTGGCCGAGGTCACGACCTGGATCTCGTCGATTCCGGTCGCGATCGCGCGGTCCACTCCGCGCGGGTTGAGCGCGAGGGCGCTGTAGGTGACCGCCGCGTCGGTGCGGGGCAGCCGGGCGATGACTGAGTCGGCGTCCGCCATCTGCGGGACGCGCGTGGGTGAGACGAACGACGCCGCCTCGATGTGCCGCACGCCGGCAGCGACGAGCGCGTCGGCAACGGCGATCTTGTGGTCGGTGGAGACGATCACGTCCTCGTCCTGCAGACCGTCTCTCAGCACGACATCGGTTATGGTGACTGGCATTTCATTCTCCTGACGGCTCAGATGACCTTGCGGGCGCGGTAGTCGTCGAGCTGGTCGCTCGACAGGTTCAGCAATCCGCCGAGAATCTCGTCGGTGTGCTCCCCCAGCTCGGGCCCGGCCCAGCGGATCTGGGTGGGCGCGCCGTCGAGTTGCGGGACGACCCCCGGGAACCGCACCTCTTCGGGTTCCCCGTCCACGGAGACCTTCAGGCTCTGCAGCATGCCGCGGGCGTTGTAGTGCTCGTCCTCGGCGATCTGCACCGCGTCGTACACCTCCCCGACCGGCACACCGGCAGCGCCGAGTTCGGCGACGACGTCCCGTGGACGTCGCACCGACGTCCACGACGAGATCGCCTGGTCGAGTTCGGCTTCGCGACGGAACCGCTGGTCGCCGTCGGCGAGTTCGGGATCGTCGGCGAGATCGCCACGCCCCACGGCCTGCATCAGCCGGCCGAACACGCCGCTCGAGTTCCCGGCGATCATGACCGAGCCGCCGTCGCACGGATAGACGCCGCTGGGCACCACGCCGGGCAGATTGCCGGCGGTCCGCTCGCGGACCATGCCGTACGCGTCGTAGTCGGGAACGAGGGATTCCATCGCCATGAACACCGATTCGTACAGCGCCACGTCCGCTACGCGCGGGGTCGAGTGATCGCCCTGCCTTGCCTTGGCCAGCAACATCATCAGGGCGCCGATCGCGCCGTGCAGTCCGGCGAGCGTGTCGGCGATGGGGGCGGCCGCCCGAACCGATTGACGGTCCGGATAGCCGGTGACGTGCCGCAGTCCGCCGAAGGCCTCGGCGACGCCACCGAATCCGGTGCGCTCCCGGTACGGGCCCGTCTGCCCGTAGCCGGAGATCCGCACGAGCACGACGTCGGGGTTGGCGGCCGTCAGCTGGTCGGGACCGATTCCCCACCGCTCGAGTGTTCCCGGGCGGAAGTTCTCGATGACGACGTCCGACTTGGCGGCGAGGTCGAGAATGATCGCGCGCCCCTCTTCCGTCCTGAGGTCGAGGGTGACGGAGCGCTTGTTGCGGGCGATGGTGCGGAACATCATCGACGTCGCGCCGCGGCGGCGGCGCCAGCCCCGCAGTTCGTCGCCGACTCCGGGTCTCTCGATCTTGACGACCTCGGCGCCGAAGTCGGCGAAGATGCGGCTCGCCATGGGGGCTGCGATGAAGTTGCCGAGTTCCAGCACACGGATGCCGTGCAGTGGGCCGTTCTCTGGGACCTGCATGTGAGAGTTCTCCCTCGTCGATCTGTACCGGATGTCGACGGAAGCCCTACCTGGTGTTTCTCATTATTTGGCAGTTGACTTCCCGTCTGATAAGAATGACGGTAGTGGTAGCAGTCACAATTGGCAATGCCCGGAGTCCGCGCCACAGGACAATGGGCGGCGGGAAGTGGCACGAAGCCGTGACACGAAGCAGTGACACGAAGCGGTGGGAATCCGCTGCTCGACAGGAGGAGCAAAGTGAGAGAACCACATGTCGTCGCGATCGACGGACGTTCGCCGCGCGCGGACAAGACCACCTGGGTCGCGCCCACGGCCGCAGTGATCGGCTCCGCGACCCTGGGCGCGGAGGCCAGTGTCTGGTACGGCGCCGTGCTGCGCGCCGATTGCGATTCCATCACTCTCGGCGAGGGCAGCAACATTCAGGACGGAGTGGCCGTCCACGTCGACCCGGGCTTCCCCGTCGTCGTCGGCCGGGACGTCAGCGTGGGACACAACGCCGTCCTGCACGGCTGCACCGTGGAGGACGGCGCCCTCGTCGGGATGGGTGCCACGATCCTCAACGGCGCGGTGATCGGCGCGCAGTCGCTGATCGCGGCCGGCGCGCTGGTCCTGGAAGGAACCCGAGTTCCGCCGCGGTCACTCGTCGCCGGCGTGCCCGCGAAGGTTCGCCGAGAACTCACCGACGACGAGGTCGCCCACAACGCCGCCAACGCGGCCGTCTACCGCCAACTGGCACAGCAACATCGGTCGGCGGACGTCACCGCACTCGACATCGTTTGAGCGGGTCAGTCGCCCGGAACCGATTTCTCGATCTGCCGCGCAGCAGCGACGACTGCGTGGCCCATCGAGGCGCCGAGGTTCGCTCCCATGCGCCCCTCGGGACCCGACACGCACACGGCGGCCACGATCTCGCCGTGCCTGCGAACCGGTGCGCTGATCGAGGCCGATCCCGGTGTTCGTTCCGAAACCGACACCCACCAACCCGATTTCACGGCCTCGGGGTCGGCCTCCCAGTCTCCGGACAGTACGTGTCCGCTCGACCCCTGCGGAAGCGGCACCAGCGTTCCGACGGGCAGCGCGACCCGCAGTTCGTGCTGAGAATCGACGCTCGCGGCGCAGAGACGGGATTCGCCCCGGCGTACCCACAGCTGAGCGGATTCTCCTGTCTTCTCGGCCAACTCGCGTAGCGCCGGAATCGACAGATCGCTCAACGCCGTCGTAACGAAACGCTGCCCCAGATAGAAGCGGCCTTCGTGATCCTTGCGGAGGAGGCCGTGCTTGACCATGTCGGTTGCCAGCCGGTACGTGGTCGAGAGGGACAGATCGAGTTCACGGGCGAGGTCGCTCGCGCCCATCGGGCTCGACTCCACGACATCGAGGATCGCCACAGCGCGGGCGAGCACTCCGACGCCGATCTCACTCCGCGCAACCATCGCAGTCCATTTCTATTGCCCCATTGAAGTATTCAGATTGTATAGGAAACCCGGGGCGCGACCGCTCTCATCCGTCGATGCGGCTAGCTGTTCGGGGTCCGGTTGACGACCGGGACGGGGGCCGGTTACCTCTGTGTCAGGCATTCGCCGCTCTCCCCGTGCACAGTCGCACTTCTTCGGCACTTCCCGGAAATCCACGTCCCGAAAACCCTTGCAAGGAAAGGCACCATCATGACGATCGAACAGACTCTCACCGACAAGGAACGCCTGGCGGGTCTCGACCTCGGCCAGCTCGAACAGCTGGTCGGGCTGGTGGAATACGACGGCACCCGCGACCCGTTCCCGGTCAGCGGCTGGGACGCCGTCGTCTGGGTGGTCGGCAACGCCACCCAGACCACCCACTACTTCCAATCCGCGTTCGGGATGACCCTCGTCGCCTACTCCGGACCCACCACCGGCAACCGCGACCACCACAGCTTCGTCCTCGAATCCGGGGCCGTCCGCTTCGTCATCCAGGGCGCCGTCGACCCCCAGAGCCCGCTGGTCGAGCACCACCGCACCCACGGCGACGGCGTCGTCGACATCGCCCTCGCCGTCCCCGACGTCGACAAGTGCATCGCCCACGCCCGCACCCAGGGCGCCGTCGTCCTCGACGAACCCCACGACGTCACCGACGAACACGGCAGCGTCCGCCTCGCCGCGATCGCCACCTACGGCGACACCCGGCACACCCTCGTCGACCGCACCCACTACACCGGCCCCTACCTGCCCGGCCACGTCGCCCGCACGTCGACGCACACCAAACGGGACGGCGCCCCCAAGCGCATCTTCCAGGCCCTCGACCACGTCGTCGGCAACGTCGAACTCGGCAAGATGGACCACTGGGTCGACTTCTACAACCGGGTCATGGGCTTCACCAACATGGCCGAGTTCGTCGGCGAGGACATCGCCACCGACTACTCCGCGCTGATGAGCAAGGTCGTCTCCAACGGCAACCACCGGGTCAAGTTCCCCCTCAACGAACCCGCCATCGCCAAGAAACGCTCCCAGATCGACGAATACCTCGACTTCTACCGCGGTCCCGGCGCCCAGCACCTGGCCCTGGCCACCAATGACATCCTCACCGCCGTCGATCAGCTCACCGCCGAGGGCGTCGAATTCCTGGCCACCCCCGACTCCTACTACGAGGACCCCGAATTGCGGGCGCGGATCGGCAACGTCCGCGCCCCGATCGCCGAACTGCAGAAACGCGGCATCCTCGTCGACCGCGACGAAGACGGCTACCTGCTGCAGATCTTCACCAAACCCCTCGTCGACCGCCCCACCGTGTTCTTCGAACTCATCGAACGCCACGGCTCCCTCGGCTTCGGCATCGGCAACTTCAAAGCCCTCTTCGAAGCCATCGAACGCGAACAAGCCGCCCGCGGAAACTTCTGAGCGGATCTGCGCTGCCTGGCTCAGCGCACCCGCGGCGTCTTGCGGGTGCTCACGGCGATGCGATTCCACGCATTGATCGTGAGCACCAGCGAGATGAGCTGAGCCAGTTCCGTCTCGTCGAAGTACTCCTCGGCCTCCTCGTACACCGAGTCGGGGACGAAGCCGTCGGTCAGCACGGTGATCGCCTCGGCGAGCGCGAACGCCGCGCGCTCCCTGTCGGTGTACAGGCCGTGGGCTTCCTCCCAGGCGTTGAGCAGGTACAGCTTCTGTTCGGAGATGCCGATCCTGCGGGCGTCGGCGGTGTGCATGTCGATGCACCACGCGCAGTGGTTGATCTGGGAGCAGCGGGTGAGTACCAGCTCGACCAGTTCCGGATCGAGGCCCTGCCGTGCTGCGGCGTCGAGGGCGATCATCGCCTTGTAGACGGCGGGTGCCTTGCGGGCGAGATCGACTCGGGTCTTGCGCTCTGTCGTGGTCATACGAAGAACAGTAGGCGCGCAATAGCCCATCTCCGTGGTTCAATTCCTCCATGGAATCTTGGGCCAATTCGGGCCTGGGCCGCGACCTGCACCTGGACCTCACGGCGTCCGGCAGGACGCGCTCGTCCGGGGTGCGCGCACACCTGATCTCGGCGCTGCGCGAGTCGATTCGCTCGGGACGGCTCGTCGCCGGCACCACCCTGCCACCCTCCCGCACTCTGGCGCTCGACCTCGGCGTCGCCCGCAACACCGTCGCCGAGGCGTACTCCGAACTGGTGGCGGAGGGCTGGCTCACCGCCCGGCAGGGGTCGGGGACCCGGGTCGCCGACCGCGCGGGCGAGGCGCCGCGCCGCACACGCACCCCGGCCGCCACCGTCGCGCGTCAGGCTCTGAGCCTGATGCCCGGCTCGCCCGATGTCGCGGAGTTCCCGCGTGCCGCCTGGATGACGTCGGCCCGCCGGGCGCTCACCGCGGCGCCCAACGACGCGTTCGGCCCCGGCGACCCCCGCGGCCGCCCCGAACTCCGCCGCGCCCTCGCCGAATACCTCTCTCGCGCACGAGGAGTGCGCACCGATCCAGACCGCATCGTGGTCAGCGCGAGCTCGGGGCACGGGCTGTGGTTGCTCGCCCGCGCGGTGAAGGGACCGATGGCCGTCGAAGGGTACGGGCTGCACCTGCATCGTGAACTTCTCGGCGACGCCGGAGTCGTCACTGTCCCCCTGCGGCTCGACACTCGCGGAGCGCAGCCCCCGGATGCGACGGGGCAACGCCTGTCGGCGTGCCTGCTCACCCCGGCTCATCAATTCCCCACCGGCGGGCCGCTCCATCCCGGCAGGAGAACGGCTTTCGTGGAATGGGCGCGCACGACGGGTGGGATCGTGATCGAGGACGACTACGACGGCGAGTTCCGGTACGACCGTCAACCCGTCGGCGCCCTGCAGGGTCTGGCCCCCGACCGGGTGGTGTATCTGGGCACGGTGAGCAAGTCCCTGTCCCCCGCGATCCGGGTGGGGTGGATGGTGCTGCCGGAACGCCTGATCGACGACGTCCTGGCAGTCAAGGGTGTGTACGAGCGGTGGGTCAGCGCGACGGACCAGCTCACCCTGGCCGACTTCATCGAACGGGGCGCGTTCGATCGGCACGTCCGCAGGATGCGCACCCTGTACCGCCGCCGGCGCGACACCCTCGTCGAGACCCTCGCCGCCCGCGCACCCCACGTGTACGTCACGGGCATCGCGGCCGGGTTGCATGCCGTCCTCGAACTTCCGACCGGGACGGAGGCGGCCACCCTCGAGCGGGCCGCGTCCCTCGGTCTCGCAGTGGAGGGTCTGCGCACGTTCCGTCATCCCGACGGTCCCGCGAACCGGCCCGACGGGCTCGTCGTCGGCTACAGCACACCGTCGTCCGCGCGGTTCTCGGCCACGCTCGACGCCCTGTGCCGCGCGCTGCCCACTGGGTGAGCGGAATTTCCTATGGGACTGGTCGGAATGCGTGTCGTGCGGTTACAGTCTGATCCGTGACCGAATCCCGTGTGATCGACTCAGGCGAGCTGCTGACGCGGCGCCGCCATGTCGATTTCGCGTTGGTGTGTACCTCGGGGTGTCCGATCTCCTGATCGGACCCGTCCCGGCGGGATCGTCTCCACGCCGGGTTCTTCCTGCACACCCACGTTTTCGAAGGATTCGTATTCACGTGACCACTGCATCCGTTTCACATCTTGCGTCCGTCATCGGCGCCACCCGCGACGCCGTCTCCCAGGATTCTGCGAACGCTCAGGTCGTCTTCCGCGCCTCTGCCGAGGCACACGACGCCGTCGCGAGCACCGTGTCGCTCGGCAAGTACAGCGTCGAGGTGGACGAGCCACCGGCGCTCGGCGGCGACCACTCCGCCGCCAATCCTGTGGAGTACTACCTCGCTTCACTACTGTCCTGCCAGGTGGTGACCTACCGCTTCTGGGCCGAGAAGCTCGGCATCCGCGTCGACGACATCTCGGCGCGCGCGGAGGGCGACCTCGACGTGCGCGGCTTCTTCGGCTTCGACGACGCCGTCCGTCCCGGGTTCGGCGAAGTGCGGGTCGTCGTGACGCTGACCGGCCCGGAATCGCAGGAGCGCTACCTCGAACTGCAGGAAGCGGTCGATGCGCACTGCCCCGTCCTCGACCTGACCCGGAACCAGACCCCGGTCCACACCGTGGTCGAAACAGTCACCGGCGACAACTGATTCACCACATCCACCTCACCGAATCCGGAGGACACCACTCGTGACCGAGAGTATCGATCCCACCGTCAACTGGTCGTTCGAGACCAAGCAGATCCACGCCGGGCAGACGTCCGACGCGACTACCAAGGCGCGGGCGCTGCCGATCTACCAGACCACCTCGTACACGTTCGACAGCACCGATCACGCTGCCGCCCTGTTCGGTCTGGCCGAGCCGGGCAACATCTACACCCGCATCATGAACCCCACGCAGGACGCGGTCGAGCAGCGCATCGCCGCCCTCGAAGGCGGCGTCGCCGCCCTGCTCCTGTCCTCGGGTCAGGCCGCGGAAACCTTTGCGGTGCTGAACCTCGCGGAGGCGGGCGACCACATCGTCTCCAGCCCGTACCTGTACGGCGGTACGTACAATCTCTTCCACTACACGCTGCCCAAGCTCGGCATCGAGGTCTCGTTCGTCGAAGACCCCGACGACCTCGAACAGTGGCGCAGCGCCGTCCGCCCGAACACCAAGGCGTTCTACGGTGAGACGATCGCCAACCCGAAGAACCACATCCTGGACATCCCGGGCATCTCGAAGGTGGGGCACGACAACGGGATCCCGCTGATCGTGGACAACACGGTGGCCACACCGTACCTGCTGCAGCCGCTGAAGCACGGTGCCGACATCGTGGTGCACTCGGCCACCAAGTACCTCGGCGGCCACGGCACCGCGATCGCCGGCGTCATCGTCGACGGCGGCACGTTCGACTGGACCCAGGGCCGGCACCCGGGCTTCACGACTCCGGACCCGAGCTACCACGGTGTCGTCTTCGCGGACCTCGGTGCACCGGCCTACGCACTGAAGGCACGCGTGCAGTTGCTGCGCGACCTCGGTTCCGCGGTCGCCCCGTTCAACGCGTTCCTCATCGCGCAGGGCATCGAGACCCTCAGCCTGCGCGTGGAGCGGCACGTCGCCAATGCGCAGAAGGTGGCGGAGTTCCTCGAGGCCCGCCCGGAGGTCACATCCGTGGCGTACGCCGGTCTGCCGTCCTCTCAGTGGCACGAGCGCGCACGGCAGCTCACGCCGAAGGGTGCCGGGGCGATCGTGACGTTCGAACTGGCCGGCGGTGTCGATGCCGGGAAGAAGTTCGTCAACGCGCTCACCCTGCACAGCCATGTCGCGAACATCGGCGACGTGCGCTCGCTGGTGATCCACCCCGCGTCGACGACGCACTCGCAGCTCACCCCGGAGGAGCAGCTCGCTGCCGGTGTGACGCCCGGACTGGTCCGGCTCGCCGTCGGCATCGAGGGGATCGACGATATCCTCGGCGACCTCGAGACCGGATTCGCTGCGGCCGCACTCTGATCCGATGTCGGGGGCCGAGGCGTGCGCCTCGGCCCCCGGCGTCCTAGATCATGGCCCGCATCATTCCCTGCGGTTCGCCGCCGAGTTGGGTGAGCGCGCTGGCGTGATTGGTGGGTCCGGGCACGTGGACCGCGTGCGCGAGACCGGCGTGGGCGTCGCGCCAGAACCGCTGCATCGGGGTCTTGTAGTGCAGTGCCCCGCCGCCGGCGCGCGCGAAGATCTCGTCCACGGCACGCACCGAGCGCCAGGCCGCGGCGATCTGGGTGCGACGTCCGATCGCACGCTCCTCGAACGTGATCTCCTTGCCGGCGTCGACCTTGTCGTAGAACCGGTCCGCGGTCTCGATGAGCGACACCCGCGACGCGTTGATCTCGGCGGCGGACTCCCCGATCGCACTGAGGACGTAGGGGTCTTCCTTGATCTTCTGGCCCGTGATCGCGACGCGGTCCTTCTGCACCGCGATGTGACAGGCGAGCGCGCCCTCGGTGATGCCGATGACCGCGGCGGTGATGCCGAGCGGAAACATGCAGGAGTACGGCATGTTGAACAGCGGCTCCGGCCTGCCCGCCTCCCTCTGAGCACGCCCGTCCATCACCTTCGATGCGTTCAACGTCCGGTAGGCCGGGACGAATGCGCCGGCGACGATGAGGTCCTTGCTTCCCGTTCCGCGCAGTCCGATCACGTCCCACGTGTCCTCGACGATCTGATAGTCGGTGCGCGGCAGGATCACGTGCAGAGACGAGGGCGGCATCGCGATGCCGCCCTCGCCGTCACCGACCATCGCCCCGAGGAAGGCCCACTGACAGTGGTCGGTTCCGGACGAGAACGACCAGCGGCCCTTCAGCACGTAACCGCCGTCGACGGGTGTCGCGATACCCATGGGCGCATATGGCGAGGCCATCCACGTGTCGTTGTCCTCACCCCAGATCTCCTCCTGCACCTGCGGGTCGGCGAAGGCCAGTTCCCACGGGTGCACGCCGACGATCCCGGCCACCCATCCGCTCGCGCCGTCGAGTGCCGCGATTCCCATGACGGTCTCGGCGAACTCGCGGGGGTGCACCTCGTAGCCGCCGTACAGCTTGGGCTGCAGCAGCCGGATCGCCCCGGAGTCGCGCAGAATGGCGGCGGCGGTGTCGGTGAGCCGGCAGTCCGCCTCCGACCGCACGGCCTGTCCGCGGATCTCCTCGGCGACGCCTTCGATTCTGTCGAGAACCTGGCCCATCGGGACCCCTTCCCACCATAGGTAGAACACGTTCTAGTAAATATAGCCCCGGGGGTAGGGATTCCGTGCACAACCAGACGCTGCACTTGAAAGTTCGTCGCACCTAACTCTATAGTCCGGATATACGAATCAGCAGGTAGATCGACGCGACCACGATCAGGAGTCCAGTGAGCATCGAGGCCCCCAGACCCCTCCTCGCGCGCCGCGCGCCCCGCAAGGGCAGCATCCGGACAGTCGCGCTCCTCGGACCCGCTTTCGTCGCGGCCATCGCCTACGTCGACCCCGGCAACGTGGCCGCCAACCTCACCGCGGGCGCGAAGTACGGATACCTGCTCGTCTGGGTCCTCGTGCTCGCCAACGCCATGGCCGTGCTGGTGCAGTACCTGTCCGCGAAGCTCGGGCTGGTCACCGGCAAGTCACTGCCCGAAATGCTGGGTACCCGCCTCCGGACCGGCAACCGTCGCGCGTTCTGGCTGCAGGCAGAGGCGATGGCGGTCGCCACCGACCTCGCCGAGGTGATCGGCGGCGCGATCGCGCTCAATCTCCTGTTCGGCGTTCCCCTCTTCGTCGGCGGCCTGATCACGGGCGTCGTGTCGATGGGCATCCTCTCGATCCAGAGCCGCCGCGGCCAGCGGACGTTCGAGTTCGTCGTGATCGGACTCCTGACGATCATCACCGTCGGGTTCCTCACCGGACTCGCGTTCACCGACGTGTCGGGCACGGACGCACTCGCCGGTCTCGTGCCGCGATTCGAGGGCACCGAGACGGTGCTGCTGGCCGCGAGCATGCTCGGCGCCACGGTGATGCCGCACGCCATCTACCTCCACTCCGCCCTCGCCCGCGACCGGCACGGGAACGACCTCGAAGGCCCGCGCCTCGCACGACTGCTGCGGGTCACGAAATGGGACGTGGTCGGTGCGCTGATCGTGGCGGGCGCGGTGAACATCGGCATGCTGCTCCTCGCCGCGTCCGCCCTGCGCGGCCTTCCCGGCACCGATTCGATCGACGGCGCGCACGCGGCGATCCAGAACTCGCTCGGCCCCACGGTCGCCGTCGTCTTCGCTGTGGGACTGCTGGCATCCGGCCTGGCCTCGACGTCGATCGGGTGCGCGGCCGGCTCGGAGATCATGTACGGCCTGCTGTCGATGCGGATCCCACTGCTGCTGCGCCGGGTGGTCACCCTCATCCCCGCGCTCGTCGTGCTCGCGATCGGCGTCGATCCCACGTTCGCGCTCGTCCTCAGTCAGGTGGTCCTGAGCCTGTGCATCCCGTTCGCCGTGATCCCGCTCGTGCGGATGACGTCGAGCCGCGACCTGATGGGTGTCCACCGCAACGCGACGGCCACGACGGTCGCCGCCTGGGTGGCCGCGTCGTTGATCGTGGTGCTCAACGTCTCGCTGCTGTGGCTGACGTTGACGGGTTCCGCCTGATCACTCGTGCCGCGGCGCACCGGACACGACGCGCTCCAGCGCCTGCAGGTCCTCCGTCAGCATCCGGAACATCCAGTAGGCCGCCACGAACGCGACGACGCTGCCGACGCACAGGACGCGGAGCGCGACGATCACCCGGGGCAGGTCCTCCGGGGGAATGAACGTGGCTCCCGCGATCCCGAGCAGCGGCACGGCGGCGGCCGCGGCGAGGAAGAACGTGCTGCGGCGCCCCAGCCGCTTCAACATCCGGGCGTCGGACGCACTGATCTCGCCGTGCCGCAGAAACACCGGGTAGAGACAGCGGACGGCGTAGAAGTTCACGAAGAAGAACGGGTAGACCACCGCGATCGCACCGCACACGAGCTGCGATGCGGTGAAGTGGACGATCGTGTTCCACGGAACCTGACTGCCGCTCACCTCCAACGTGATCGGCACGACGAGGCCGCTGACGATCCACAGACCGAGGCAGAGCAGTGCACACCGCTGGCCGAGCAGCAGGGTGTCCCGGCGCGCCCGGGCGAGCTGGGCGCCGGTGTAGATCCGTCCCCGGCGCAGGCCGCCGGCCACCACCGTCAGGTAGATCACCATCGACACCGTGCCCACGGCTCCGATGAGGAACGCGACCGTGTAGTCGATCCGGGTGATCCGCTCGAAGTTCTCCTGCGCGGCGGGCGGCAGCTTGCTGATGATCAGGGTGCTGTTGTGCTGGTAGCTGTAGAGGATCGCCAGCAGATTGGGAACTGCGATGGCCAGGAACATGATCGGGTGCGTCCACCGCCGCATCCGCAGCCGCCAGCTTCCCGGCGGCGGATCGACCAGGTCGCGGGCGTGCGCGTCGAGGCAGACGTCGAGTTGCTGGGCGAGTTCGGCACCGGAGGAGAACCGATCCTTCGGTTCCGGCGCCAGCGATTTCAGCAACACCCGCCGCAGCGCGTTCGGACAGTCGGCGGGCAGCGCGTCGGCGGCCGGTTCGTCGGGTCCGCGCCGCCGCGCGAGCATCGCGTCGAGAGTGGTGCGGTCGCCGGGCGGGTGGGAGTGCAGTTCGGCGTCGCTGTCGTCGAAAGGTCTTCTGCCGGTCAGCAACTCCCAAAGGACGACACCGAGCGAATACAGGTCGCTGCGGGTGTCGAGATCCCCGGGTGCGCCCGGCCGGTCCGGGTGGATCGCCTCGAGCTGTTCGGGTGACATGTAGGCCAGCGAGCCGCCGAAGTACGCGACCGGACTCGACCCGGCGATGTTGCGGCTGAAACTGATGTTGAAGTCGGCGAGCTTCGGGACGCCCTCCGCCGTCAGCAGCACGTTCGCTGGTTTGACGTCGCGGTGCAGGACGCCGCGGCGTCCGGCATAGTCGAGCGCCCCCGCCAGCCGCCGGCCGAGCCAGGCGACCGTCTCGGGCCAGGTCAGCGTCGCGATCTCCCGGCGCACCGCGGATTCGCTGGGCCGGATCTCGCCGCGACCGACCAGCGCCCGGTCGATCGCGTCCAGCAGCACGGCGCCGCTGCGCGAGTCCGGTGGCGTCTCACGAACCCGGGCGACCACGTCGAGCAGGGTGCCGCCCGGCACGTACTGCATGTACAGCAGTCGCAGGTCACGGCCCGCGAGGAGGCGTTGATCGAAGACGCGGACGATGTAGTCGTGGTCGAACTGGGCCAGGGTCTGCGGTTCGGTGCCGTGGTCCAGGGAGATCTTGACGGCGACCATCCGTTGCAGCGACCGCTGCCGGGCCAGGAACACCCGCGCGAACGCGCCCCGGCCGAGACCGGTCACGAGATCGAAATCGTCGATCCGCTGACCCACCTCCAGATCGTCGAGCGTTCCGCCGCTCCCCGGATACACCGACAGCGTCGTCTCCCCGCGATGGAGCGACGTGCTGTGGTACTCGCCAGTGGCGAGCAGTTCGTCGAGCTGGCCTGCCTGACCGGGAAAGTTCTGCGTGTACTCGCTCGCCTCGACCGACTCGCCGCTGCGCCGCCGGATGTGGAACTCCTCGTACAACAGGTCCGGCGGCAACGGCCACCGCCGCAGTTCGGGCAACTCCTCACAGTATTCGGTGAGCCGCTTCGGGTGGTCGCCGCGCAGCCAGCGGTTCTCCAGGTCGACCTTCACCAGTTCGATGAGCGTGACCCGGCGGAGGGCCGGAGACATCGGCAGGTAGGCAGCGAGGTCGGGGGCGGACGCCGAGGCCTCCCAGGCACTGGCGAAGCGCGCGACGGCGTCGCCGACCGCCGTGTCCGACACCCGGACCTGCTCGGAAGCGGCCGGTGAACCTCGCCGGGAGGGCATGGAAGCCATGGTAGCTGGCCACGCCCGGCCGGTTACTGCAGTTCCGACACCGGGGTCGACGGGTCGATGGCGACGCCGATCCGCTCCAGATTGCCGTGTAGCACTTGCCAGATCGACACCTCGAGGAACTCGGCCAGCTCGTCGCTGCCGAGCGCCGACTGCGGGTTGCTCAGCCAGCGGTTGACGCTCGCATCCACGAGTCCGACCAACCCGAAGGCAAGCGACTCCGCCAGATCCGAATTGCCGGCCACCGTGTCGAGAACTGTGGCGAGCAGACCCGACAACTGGAGTGCGATCGCGGTCTTCGTTCCGGTCACCACACGCGAACCCGTCGTGCGCCTGCTCGGCGATCCGGTGCCGAGGAATTGATGGAGCCGTGGATATTCCACGATCCACCGCAGATACGTCTCGACCGCGCGAGCGATCGCCTCGCCCACCGTCCCCTCCGGCGTCAGCGTGGGCGCGAGGTCGGCCATCAGCCGCTCGATGATGCGTCCGCGCAACTGCTCGTCGAGGTCGCCGCGGTCGGTGAAGATCCGGTAGACCACCGATCGCGGCACGTCGGCGCGGTTCGCGATCTGCTGGACGCCCACGTCGGGGCCGTCCTCGTTGATGGCCTCCATCGCGGCTTCGAGAATCCGGCTGCGGCGTTCCGCCTTGTGGTCCTCCCAGCGCGTGGCGCGGCCGTCACCCTGGGGCGACGCGGCGGTTTCCACTTTGTCCGGCATCGCCCATACGTTACCCATCCGACTGTTGACCGGACAGCCTGTCTCACATACTTTGGTGAGACAGCGTGTCACACACATTTTTCGGACTCAGGGAGTCGCAATGGGTAACAGGGTGTTCGTCGTCGGAGCCGGCATGACGAAGTTCGAGAAACCGGGCGCACGCGAGTGGGACTACCCCGACATGGCTCGCGAGGCCGGAGGCAGGGCCCTCCAGGACGCGGGCATCGAGTACGGGCTCGTGGAGCAGGCGTACGTCGGATACGTGTACGGCGAGTCGACGTCGGGACAGCGGGCCGTCTACGAACTCGGCCTCACCGGGATTCCGATCGTCAATGTCAACAACAACTGTTCGACGGGGTCGACGGCACTCTTCCTCGCGACGCAGGCAGTCCGGAGCGGTCAGGTCGACTGCGCGCTGGCGCTGGGATTCGAGAAGATGCAGGCCGGTTCGCTCGGGTCCACGTACGACGACCGGGAACAGCCGATGATGCGCCACCTCCTCGCACTCGCCGAGCTCCAGGAGTTCGCGATGCCGCCCGCCCCGTACATGTTCGGCGCCGCGGGCAAGGAACACATGGAGCGATTCGGCACCACGGCCGAACAGTTCGCCAGGATCGGCGTGAAGAACCACCGCCACTCGCAGAACAACCCGTACGCCCAGTTCCAGGACGAGTACACGCTCGACGAGATCCTCGGGTCGAAGCCGATCTACGGGCCGCTCACCACACTGCAGTGCTCCCCCACCTCGGACGGCTCCGGTGCCGTCGTCGTCGTGAGCGAGAAGTTCGTCGACGAGCACGACCTCGCCGGGCAGGCCGTGGAGATCGTCGGCCAGTCCATGGTCACCGACCTCCCCAGCACGTTCGAGGACCGCAGCGCGATCAGCCTGGTCGGCGCGGACATGACCCGCACGGCCGCGGCCCGCGTCTACGAACAGGCAGGCATCGGACCGGACGACATCGACGTCATCGAACTCCACGACTGCTTCTCCACCAACGAACTGCTCACCTACGAGGCGCTCGGCCTGTGCGGCGAGGGCGAGGGCGGCAAACTCGTCGACAACGACGACACCACGTACGGCGGGCGCTGGGTGGTCAATCCGTCCGGCGGTCTCATCTCCAAGGGACATCCCCTCGGCGCCACCGGGCTCGCGCAGTGCAGCGAACTCACCTGGCAACTGCGCGGGACCGCCGACAAGCGTCAGGTCGACGGCGCCACGGTCGCGCTGCAGCACAACATCGGGCTCGGCGGCGCAGTGGTCGTCACCGCCTACCGCGCACTCTGATCCTCCTCTCTCACCATTCACTTCGCCGAGAACACCAGGAGTAACCATGGCTCCCGTCTCCGTCGCAGCGTCCCTGCCCGCCTCCCCCGACAAGGCGTGGGACGCCCTCTCCAACCTGTCCCGCTGGGAAGAATGGCTCACCATCCACCAGTCCTGGAAGAGCGAGATCCCGGCCGAGGTCGCGCTGGGATCGAAGTTCACCGAGGTCGTCTCCGTGATGGGCATGGCCAACAAGATCGAGTGGACCGTCACCGAGGTGCAGGTGCCCGAGAGGGTGAAGATCTCCGGCACCGGCATGGCCGGGGTCACCGTCGAATTCACCCTGAAGGTCGAGCCGGACGGCGCCGGCTCCAAGGCGATCATCGACGCGAGCTTCACCGGCACGATGATCGTCGGCCCCGTCGGCAAGGCCGTCGCCAAGAACGCGAAGGCAGATCTGGAGGCGTCCCTGGCCGGGTTCGCCGACATGGTGGGCTGATCCGCATGACCATCCCCACAGTCGAATTCGACACGAGCGGGCTCGGCGAGTGGACCGATCCGCAACGGTTCGAGGTCACCGCCGAGCGCATCGCCGAGTACGCGGCGGCCACCAACGATCCCATCGAACGCCACCTCGCGGGCGAGGTGGCGCCCCCGGTGTTCGCCGTGGTCCCCGCGTTCACGTCGATGGCGCCGGCCGCCCTGTCCGTCGCCCCGGTCGAACTGCTCATGAAACTCGTGCACGGCGAGCAGGACTTCCACTTCCACCGCCCGATCTTCCCCCGCGACAACCTCGTGGTCCGCGCGAAGCCGATCGGTTTCGAGGGCCGCCAGAACGGCTCCACCGTCGTCGTCTACGTCGAAACCGTGACGGAGGGAGGCGAACTGGTCAACGAACAGTGGATGACCGCCTTCTTCCGCAAGGTCGACGCCGGCGCCGGGCTCGGTGAGCAGGCACCCGCCCACCGGTTCGACGAGACCCTGCGCGGACAGGCCGCCGTCGCATCGGTCACCCAGCACATCGACGAGGACCAGACGTTCCGGTACTCCCCCGCATCCGGTGACCCGATGCCGATCCACCTGGACGACGAGATCGCCCGGATGTCCGGCCTGCCCGGGATCATCAACCACGGCCTGTGCACCATGGCGTTCACGTCGTGGGCGGCACTCACCGAACTCGCCGACGGCAGGACCGAACGCCTCCGCCGTCTCGCGGTGCGGTTCGCGAAGCCCGTGCTGCCCGGCCAGGACATCGCCACCCGGTTCCGGCAGTCCGGCGAATCCACGGGCGGGGCAACGTCGTACGCCTACGAGACCACGGTCGGCGACGAGCCGGTCATCAAGGACGGCCTCGCCGTCATCGCGGATACAGAAACCTAGGAGTACGCACATGGGAACACTCGACGGACGGGTGGCCGTCGTCACCGGCGCAGGACGCGGAATCGGCCGGGAGCACGCACTGCTCTTCGCCCGTGAGGGCGCTGCCGTGGTCGTCAACGACCTCGGCGGTGCGAACGACGGCACCGGCGAGGACGCGGGCCCGGCGCAGCAGGTCGTCGACGAGATCGTCGCCGCGGGCGGCAGGGCAGTCGCGAACACCGACGACGTCGCGTCCTGGGACGGGGCCGAAGGACTCGTCAACCAGGCGGTGAGCGAGTTCGGGCGACTCGACGTCCTCGTGAACAACGCCGGCATCCTGCGGGACGCCTTCATCGCGGGCATGACCGAAAGCCAGTGGGACGCCGTCATCGCCGTGCACCTCAAGGGTCACGCCGCCACCCTGCATCACGCGGCGGCGTACTGGAAGGCGCAGACCAAGGCGGGCGAGACCGTGCACGCGTCCGTGATCAACACGGCCTCCGCGTCGGGCACGTTCATGCCCAACGCCGGTCAGGGCAACTACGGCGCCGCCAAGGCGGGCATCGCCGCACTCACCCTGGTCGCCGCCGACGAACTCGAGCGCTACGGCGTCCGGGTCAACGCAATCGCCCCGATCGCCCGCACCCGGCTCACGCTGGCCACCCCCGGCATGGGCGCACTGTTCGCCGAGGAGGTGCCGGAGGGCGAGTTCGACGCGTTCAGCCCGGCCAACATCTCGCCGCTCGTCGCGCACCTCGCCGACGCGAACTGCAAGATCACCGGCAAGGTGTTCGCGGTGCAGGGCGGGGCCATCTCCGAACTCGCCGGCTGGCACGACGTCACGACCATCGAGAGCGACGGCCCGTGGACCGTCGCCGACCTCGCCGACCGGCTCGGCTGAAGGGCCCCGACATGGCCAGGAACACGTACGAACTCGGACTCGGGCTGACCGAGGAACACCGCGCGCTCGCCGACTCGGTCCGCGCCTTCGCCGAACGCACCATCACCTCCGATCACGTCCGCGCCGCGGTCGAGTCCACGAGCGAGGACAAGTTCCCGCCGTTCTGGGACGCACTGGTCGGCCAGGACCTGCTGGCGCTGCACATCCCCGAGGACCAGGGCGGTCACGGCGCCGGGCTGCTCACGTCGGCGGTGACCCTCGAAGCTCTCGGGCGGACGGCGGCTCCGGGCCCGTTCGTCCCGACCGCGCTCTCCGCCGCCCTCGTGGCGGCCGCGGATTCCAAGATCGGGATCGAACTGATGCCGGGCCTGCTCGACGGAACACGCACCGCCGCAGTCGCGTTGGGCCGGACGCTCGACACCTCGGCGCACGACGGCGGATACCGGGTGTCGGGTGTCGCGGACGCCGTCCTCGGCGGCGAACACGCCGACATCGTGCTGCTCCCGATCACCGCCGGCGACGACGTCCGCTGGGCCGTCGTCGATTCCGCGGACGTCACCGTCACCGTCACCGTGCAGGACAGCATCGACGTGCTCCGAGGCGCGGCCCGGATCACCGCCACCGACGTACAGGTGGGAGCCGACCGGATCCTCGACGGGCTGAGCGAGCGGCGTGTCCGGTCGATCGCCACCGTCGTCCTCGGCGCCGAGGCGATCGGCGTGATGTCGTGGTGCGTGTCCACCGCGTCCGAATACGCCAAGACGCGGGTGCAGTTCGGGCGTCCGATCGGCCAGTTCCAGGGCGTCAAGCACAAGTGCGCCCACATGGGGATCGCCCTCGAGAAGGCCCGCGCAGTGTTGTGGGACGCCGCCTCCGCCCTCGACAACCGCGACGACACCGCCGATTTCGCCGCCGACGTCGCCGCCGTCATCGTTCCCGACGCCGCGGTGCAGTGCGCGCAGGACTGCATCCAGGTCCACGGCGGCATCGGATTCACCTGGGAGCACGACGCGCACCTGTACTACCGCCGCGCGCTGTCGATCCGCGCAATCCTCGGCACCCGGGAGGAGCGTGCCACCCGCGTGGCCGATCAGTCGCTCGCCGGCACCGCCCGCACCTCCGAACTGGAACTGCCGGACGAGGCCGAAACGATCCGCACCGCAGTGCGAGCGGAACTCGCCCCACTGGTCGGTCTCGACGAGGACGACCAGCTGATCGCGCTCGGTGACGGCGGCTGGGTGCAGCCACACCTGCCGAAACCGTACGGCCGCAGCGCGTCCCCGCTGGAGCAGATCGTCATCGCCCAGGAGATCACGGCGGCCGGCATCCCGATGCCGCAGCTGCTGATGGGCGGCTGGGCGGTGCAGGCCGTCGTTGCCCACGGCACCGACGCGCAGAAGCAGGACCTCGCCGTCCCCACCCTGCGCGGAGATCTGGTGTGGTGCCAGCTGTTCAGCGAACCGGGAGCCGGCTCCGACCTCGCGTCGCTGACGACGAAGGCGGAGAAGGTCGACGGCGGCTGGACGGTGACCGGGCAGAAGATCTGGACCACGGTCGCGCAGTTCTCCGACTGGGCGATGTTGATCGCCCGCACCGACCCGTCCAAGCCGAAACACGAGGGCATCACCTACTTCGTTCTGGACATGTCCACGCCGGGGGTGACCGTCCGGCCGCTGCGCGAGATGACCGGGTCGGCCCTGTTCAACGAGGTCTTCCTCGACGACGTGTTCATCCCCGACGCCAACGTGGTCGGGAACGTGAACGACGGGTGGAACGTGGCCCGCACCACCCTCGCCGGCGAGCGGGTGGCGCTGAGCCAGAAGATGGAGGCCTACGCCACCGACAAGGATCTGCTGCAGTTCGCCCGCGGCCGGGAACTGGGACCACTGGCTCGTTTCCGCGTCGGCGAACTGGTGGCCGAGAGCCAGGCGATCGATCTGATCGGTTCCCGCATCGTGCTGAAGCAACTGTCGGGGGCCGACGTGAGCACCACGTCGAGCGTCGGGAAACTGCTCGGCATGGGGCTCGGACAGTCGATCGCCGAGTTCGTCGTTGCCGAACTCGGGGCGGCGGGCGCCGTGAGCATTCCGGGTGAGCCGAGCGACAAGGCGATGGAGCAGCTGATCGCCGGCCGCGCCACCACCATCTACGGCGGCACCACCGAGGTGCAGCTCAACGTGATCGGCGAACGCATGCTCGGACTTCCGCGCGACGCGCAGGGGGTGCCGTGACCGGGAGACCGCTCAGCGGGGACGGGACCGCCGCGCGAGTAGTGCCTGCAGAGCGGCGGTGCCGCCGAGTGCACCGGTGAGCAACAGCAGCAACTGGACCACGTTGGTATTCACGATAGGTTCCTCTCGCGCCATGATCGTCCGTACCGCCGTTCGACCACTCGAGCGGGTGGTCGATCGGCGGTTCCTAATCGGATGGTTAGTTACGTCCCGCTTGTTCCCCTACCTGCGAGGGAAGCAGATCGCGCACGTAGAGACCGGGTGCGTCGCCCAGCACGGTGTGCGCGTCACTGCCCAGGCGTGTACTCGCGGCGATGGGCTCGCCCGCCCGTTCCGAGACCCAGTCGGCCCACGGCTCCCACCAGGTGCCGGTCTTCTTCGTCGCCGCGGCGAGCCACGCCTCCGGATCGGATCCCGGCTCGCCGCCTTCCCAGTAGTGAGACTTCGGGTTGCCGGGTGGGTTGACGAGGCTGGCGATGTGCCCGGCGAAGCTGAGCACGAACTTGCTGTCGCCCGACAGCAGCTGGGTTGTGCGGTAGCAGTTCTTCCACGATGTGAGGTGGTCGGCGATCGCGCCGGAGACGAAGGTGGGCACGGTGATCCTGCCGAGGTCGACGGGTGTGCCGAGCGACCTCAACGCTCCCGGCGTTGCGAGGGAGTTGTCCTCGAAGATGTCGAGGAACTGGACGTGCAGCGCCCCGGGCAGGTTGGTGCCGTCGGCGTTCCAGGCGAGGATGTCGAAGGCCGGTGGCGTCCGCCCCATGAGGTAGTTGTTGACCACGTAGTTGAAGACGAGATCGTTCGGGCGCATCCAGGTGAAGGCACTACCCATGTCGCGGGCGGAGATGATGCCGTTCCGCCGGGACCGACCCTTCACCAGCTTCAGCAGACCCGGTCCCGAGAACGCCGCGAGCCCCGCCGGGTCCGCGAAGTCGAGCATCGTCACGGCGTACGACATGCTGTGCACGCGGGTGTCCCCGGTGGCTGCGAGGTGGTTGAGCAGGGCGGTGGTGATGAGGCCACCAGCGCAGAAGCCGATCACGTTGACGTCGTCGCTGCCGGTGATTTCCCGGACCTCGTCGATCGCGTCCGACACGCGTTGCGCGTACGTGTCGAGGTCCCAATCGCCCTGTTCTGCTTGCGGATTGCGCCACGCCAGCATGAACGTCCGCAGTCCGCGGGACACGGCGTGCTCGACGAAGCTCCGGCCGGGACGCAGGTCGAGGAAGTAGAAGCGGCCGATCGGCGGCGGCACCACGAGCACCGGCCGCTCGTACACGCTCTCCGTGGTCGGCGTGTACTGCAGCACCTCTGCGACCTCGTCGCGGGAGACGACGGCACCCGGCGTCACGGCGAGATCGGCGCCGACGGTGAAGGCGTCGGGATCGACCATCTGCGGCATCCCGCCGTTGCGGCGCAGGTCGGACACATAGTTGCGGGCGCCGCGCACCAGGCTCATGCCGCCGGTGTCGAAGGCCTCCTTCACGGCCGCCGGGTTGGTGGGCAAGTAGTTCGTCGGGGCGAGCGCGCTGGTGAGGACGGCCGACACGAACGCCGCTTCCTGCGCGTGGCGGTGGTCGACCCGTCGGCCCCACTCCTCGACGACGCCGTCGATCGCATCGACGGAAGCAAGGTAGGTCTGTTGCACGCGGTGGTAGAACGGGTTGCTCGTCCACGCCTGGTCGGTGAACCGTCGATCGCCCCCGGGCGGAGCTACATCCGAGCGGCCCACCGCGATCTTGGTCAGTTCGCGCCCGAGGCGAAGGGACTCGTGCAAGACCACCCTGCCCTGCCCGAAGGCACCCGTCACTGCGCTCACCGCGTTCCGCGCGCCGAACCCGCCGGCGGGGTCCTCCCTGCCGGGAGTGGCATCGGGTGTCACGAGTGCCATCTTCGTCTCCGCTGTCTTGGTCAACGGTTCTCCTCTGTCTGCACCTGGACCCGTCACCCCGTCGCGGGGATTCGTCCGGTGTAGACCGGATCATAAACACCAATAATGGTTACCCGCACGTAATGAAAAATTTCGAGCAAGATCATTTTCGACAACGTGATCGCCCGTGTCGAAAATAGAAACAGGATGAGGCATTCTTGATCGAAAAATAGTCGGCGATAACTTTTTTCACGTCTCGGGCCACAGGCATGCGACACCGTGAGGGCACGGGAAAGAGTGTGGGATCAATTCGCGCGAAGCCGGCGTGTGCGTTACTGTCCGATCTCCGCGGGTGATGCCGGAAGAAATTCACCCATTCATCGACGGGGAACCATGAACGCATCCACTTCTGCGGCAGGTGTCACCACCCACAGACCGGCACGCAGTGTCACGATGGTGGAACTGCCGGCGTTGGTCGGTACCCGGCTGGGCACGTCCGGGACGATCGTGGTCACGCAGGATCGCATCGACACCTTCGCCGAGGCCACCGACGACCGCCAGTGGATTCACGTCGACCGCGATCGCGCGCGGACCGGCCCGTTCGGCACCACGATCGCGCACGGATACCTCACGCTCTCGCTCGCGGTCCCCCTGCTGTGGGAGATCTTCGAGGTCGCCGACTGCGACCAGGTCGTCAACTACGGGCTGAACAAGGTGCGGTTCCCGGCGCCCGTTCCGGTGGATTCGATACTGAGCGCGGTCGCCGACCTCATCGCGGTCGAGCCGTGCACCGGCGGATATCAGGCCACCATCGCCCTCACCTTCGACGTGGAGGGCGGAAGCCGTCCTGTCTGCGTCGCGGAGATGCTGCTCCGATTCCTCGCCGGTTAACCTGATGGAGTGGTCGACGAGGAAGCACGCTATCGCACCCTGGGGGAACTGATCAGGCGACAGCGGGAGCTGGCCGAGCTCCCGATGCGGCAGTTCGCCGCGATGGTCGGCATCTCCAATCCATACCTCTCCCAGATCGAGCGCAACCTCCGCGAGCCCAGCGAACGCGTACTCGACGCGATCGCCGAGCATCTGCAGATGTCGACCGACATGCTGCTCGGGCAGATCCGGAACGAACCTCGAGCCGAGTCCGGGGTCGTCACCGAGATCGATCGGGACCCCGACCTGACGAACGCACAACGCAAGGCCCTCATGGAAATGTACGAGGCGTTCCGTGAGGTCACCCGCGGCAAGCGCAAGCGGGGACGGCCGGCAGCGGGCGACGACTCAGACGTCGACGACTGAAAGGTCCCCCGCCGTAGACGGATTCTCGCGTCCCACCGTGGCGACGCCGTCGACGATACGAAATGTCATGAGCGTGGGGACGGACCGGAGGGCGATCGCCCACGGCGTCCGTCGGGGAACGGCCGTGGGCGCTCGGGATCGCGGCTTACTTCAGCAGTTCACGGGCCGCCGACGTCGCCGCGGCGCTCACCTCCCGCACGAGCGTGGCCTGGGCGCGGGTGACGGTACCGATCCACTCAAAGCTGCTCGCGTCGGCGAGGTTGGTGTGGAAGTCGAGGCTGCTGTCGAGGGCCTTCTCGTAGGTGTCCAGCGACAGGTTGCCTGCCTTCTTGGCGGCGTCGACGAACTGCGAACCGACGGACTTGGCCTCCGTCTTCGCGTTGGTGGACTTGGGATTCGGGGTGGGGGTGGTCATGGTGGTCTCCTTCGCGACTGGGTCGTTAGCAAAATAGCACAGTGATTGCTAACGAACTGGAGTGCGGTGACGGGACCTATACGCGATCGGCACCCGGCGGGAAGCCGCCGGTCGCGATGGGTCCTCATTCGTCGATGGTGATCCGGATGAGGCTTCCCGCTGTTGATCGAATTTCTGTGACTATCTCATAGTAGCTATTACTATCTGCGGCAGGTGGATTGGTGAGTCCGCGGAGCACCTGGGCATGTCGGTGGCGGGGTGCGTTAGGCGGCGTCGAGGGCCGGTTGCCGTCTCGGCGTACCGGTGCGGGGCACCGGATATTTGATCTCGCGGATCTGGACGTTGACCTGGGCAGGCCCGCGTCGGGTTCGGTGTCGCCGGAACGGGTGGAGGCGCTGTATTACCGGGTGCCGGGCTCCGCAGGGCAAGAGTCATCGCTGGAAAACCGGGCGAGACCGGTTGGCCGGGTTCGTCGGTGGCGTGGATCGAGCGTTAGTTGTCGTAGGTGGGGGTTACTGTCCGGGTTGGGCGCGATCGGGGCGACACGTTGCTGGTAGAGGAGCTGGTGGATGACTGCATGGGTGTTGTTGGTGTCGCTTCCCGGCGGTGCCGCCGGCCGCGGTCGCAGCGGAATCAGCGCAGGCGGCGGGGCGACGCCTCAGCACGGTGGGGGTCGCGATAACCGATGAGTACCAGCGGGGATCGTCGGACTGAGGTTGCGGCGCGGCAGTTTTCGGTGACCACCCGCGCCCATGCGGCGGTCGACGACGCGACCGGCGAGCCGATCGGCCTCGACGACGTCGACACCCGGGTGGGGTGGCTGCTCGACCTGATCACCGCCGCCGGCGCCGAGTTGGTGTCACGGCTGTGGCAGCCGGCGACGTTCGATGTGCTCGCCGCCGGCCGCGACCGCCAGGACCGCAGGCTGCCCACACAGGGTCACGTCGCCGCGGCCCGCCTCGGCTGGAACCCGATCTACCCGGACGGGGTCTACGTGCCCTCGCGGGTGAGCAGGGTGGTGACCGCGCAGGTGATGACGACCCTGCGGACCCTGGCCTACCGGGACACCGCGATCACGGCACTCTCGGCCCGATTCGATCCGGCCACCGGGGTTGTGGCGCCGCCGACCGGGCCGGGCGACCATGTGCCGTCGGGTTTCGCTCGGGGTGTTCGACGCCAGCTCATCGCCCGCTCTCGCCGCGGCGGCGGGGCACCGGCTTGCCGGTTGCGGATCACCGACGTGCAGGGTCCGCCGCAGACGAGCGCGATGGCCCGGCTCTCGGCCGCCGATCGGCAACTCGCGCAGATCACCGTCACAGACCGTGAGCTGGTGTTGACGGTGAAGCTGCCCACCAGCCCGACCCCGGCCGGGCGGACGCAGTGGCGCAATGTCCGGCTCACCGCCACCATCCCTGCGCATCTGCACGGCAGGGCGATCACCGACTGGCACCTACCGACCCTGGTCCTCGACCACCGGGGCCTGCTCTGGCGGTGCGCGGCCACCGAGATGGTGCCTGCCGCCGACCTCACTGGCGGGACGGTCGCGGTGGGCGTCGACTGGTCACCGACCACGCTCGGTGCCGCCGCCATCACCGCCGAGGGCGCCGGCGGGTTGTCCTCGGACTACCGGGGATGGACCTACGACGACCGCGGCCTCGGAATCAAACTGGCACGCCTGCAAGCCGAGGGGCAGCTGCTGCACGCCAAGGCGGCCCGGTTGACACAACTGTCCGCCACCGCCCCACCCGAGGTCCGCGCACAGCTGGAGGAGAAGATCGCCGTCCTCGACGCGCACCGCACCGCGGTGGGTATCAAGAGAGGCAAGATCAACCGGGAACTGGCCTTCCACTTCGCCCGCCAGGTCACCGAGTATGCCGCCGCCGCGGGCGCGCAGGTGATCGCGGTGGAAGATCTCACCACCCTCGAGACCCGCGGACACGGACGGGTCAACAACAACCGGGCCGCGCAGTCCGCCCGCCGCCAAGCCGTCGCAGCACTCGCGCACACTGCCGCCGGTGTCGGCATCGCGGTGGTCTCGGTGCCCGCCCGGGGATCCTCGGCATTGTGTCCGGGCTGCGACGAACCCCTCTCCCGCCCCGGCGGTTACCACACCGCGTGGTGTTCACGTTGCCGGGTCGGCGGCAACCGGGACCACATGGCCGGGGTGAACCTGGCCAAACGCGCACTGCTCGGCAGAAACAAGGCCACCAAGCGGCGTGGGCAGTCACCCGTGGTCCGGGTGGCCGAACATGCACCGGTACGCCGGTGCCGCGACAAGAAAAGTCCGACACCGCGTCGGCCACGGCACCGCCGGGTCCGCCGCAGCCTTCCCACCACAACACGGCGGTTGGGGGTGAATCCGAAACAGCATGTTCCTGCATTACAAGCGTCGGTGTGGGACACGGTCAAACCCACACCACCGCACGGTGATACCGGTAGCCGTGACGCACGTACATCTCAGGCGTCCGCCATACTAGTGGCAGATAGTATGAGATCTACGTAGACGCTCTTGTTCTGCTTCCGCATGGCGTCCCGGTACTCGTCCCAATCGGGGTGCTCCCCGGAGATGCCACGGAAGTACTCCACCAGCGGCTCGAGTGCGTCGGGCATGTCCAGCACCTCGGCCGTGCCGTCGATCTGCACGTAGGCGCCGTTGAACTCGTCGGAGAGCACGCACACGCTCACGGCGGGGTCGTGTCGCACGTTCGCGGCCTTGGCGCGCTGCGGGTAGGTGGAGACGACGATCCGTCCCTCCTCGTCGAGTCCCGACGTGACCGGGGAGATCTGCAGGCCTCCGGACCGCTTCCGGGTGATCAGGACGCTGCGATGTCGCGGTCGGACGAAGTCGAGCAATTCTTCCCGCGTGACGCGGTCTGCGGTGGCGACGGCCATGGTGCACCTCTCCTCGGCTGCGGTGGTCCTTTCCGATTCACCATAGGCCCGGGTCAGTCCTCAGACGTCTGAGGACTGTGTTAGCGTCGCCGCATGCCCGGACGCCACACCCTCCGCAGCGGACCGCTGGTCCCCCAGCTCGAGGAACTCCTCACCGCGTGGATCCGCGACGGCAAGTGGACGCTCGGCAGTCGCATCCCCAGCGAAGCCGAACTGGCCGCCGAACTGGGTGTCGGCCGTTCGTCCGTGCGCGAGGCCGTTCGACTGCTCGCCCGCGACGGACTGCTCGACGTGCGGCACGGCGTCGGCACGTTCGTCGCCCGGCCACCCACCGGCGGCGCCGGGCTCGAGAAGCTGCTGCGCCGCGCCCGGCTGCTCGAGGTGTACGAGGTGCGGCGCGCCCTCGAGATCGAGGCGGCCCGGCTCGCCGCGGAACGCGTACGCCCCGAGGATCTTCGACGTCTGCGCGCGCAGCTGTCGGCCCGCCACGACAGCACCACCGAGTCGACCGCGGTTTTCGTCGCCGCCGACCTCGACTTCCACTCCGCGATCCTCGAGATCGCCGGCAACTCCATCCTGTCCGCGCTGTTCGACTCGATCCGGCCGCTCCTCGTCGAGGCGCTCGGCGAACTCGTCGATCATGAACCGGGCAGACCCGACACCAGCTGCGCCCACGACGATCTGGTCCGCGCGCTGGAAGCAGGCGACGCCGAGGCGGCCGTCGCCGCGACGGCCGCCAACCTCGATCCGACCATGTCGATACTGCGGAAAGGCGAAAATCAGTGACCACCCCGGATTCGGTCGTCAGCACCGAGCACGTCGACCTCGTGCGGAGCGGACGGTATCTGCTCAGCGACATCACCCTCCGCATCGAACGCGGACAGCACTGGGTGCTGCTCGGCGCGAACGGTGCAGGCAAGAGCACACTCCTGAGCATGCTCGGCGCCTTCGCGCACCCCACGCACGGCACCGTCCACGTGCTCGGCCACCGGCTGGGCCGGGTCGACATGCGCGAGTTGCGTGCCCACATCGGGCACGTGAACCCGCGGCACCGCATCGACGCGCCGCTGACCGTCCGCGACGTCGTGCTCACCGGACTCACCAACACACCCGAGTTCGTGCCGCGGTGGACACCGTCCGCGGAGCAGATCGCTCGCGCCGACGAACTGATCGCCTCCCTCGGCATGCAGAAGCACACGGACGCCCTGTGGCCCAATCTGTCCCAGGGCGAACGCGGCCGGGCCCTGATCGCACGAGCCCTGATGGCGGAACCGCAGCTCCTCCTGCTCGACGAACCCGCCACCGGCCTCGATCTCGCTGCGCGAGAACAACTCCTCACCGCACTCGACGAACTGCGCGAACGCTACCCGAGCCTCGCCAGCATCCTCGTCACCCACCACCTCGAGGAAATCCCCACCACCACGACGCACGCCGTCCTCATCCGCGACGGCCGGGTGATCGCTCGAGGCGACGTCGCAGACGTCCTCACCACCGAACACATCAGCGAGTGCTTCGACCACCCCATCGAGATCACCCGGCAACGCGGCCGATGGGTCGCGCAGACGCGGGTCCCCGAGGCGGTCGGGTAGCCGTCGATCGCGGTGCACACTGGAACGCATGGCACGAGGCGACCACCCGCAGCGCACCCCGTTCTACGGTGTGGTGCTCATCGTCGTCGCGACGGCGGCGGCGATGATCGTGAACCGCACCGCCCCCGTCTGGGTGCAGGTGCCGGTCTACGTCCTGGCCGTCCTCGCCGCGATGGCCGGCTTCGTGATGACGTTCCGCGATCGGTCCTGAGCGGCAGCCGAGAGCGTCAGTCGATCGCGAACAACCGTGCCGCGTTGTCGTGGCAGACCGCCCGCAGCCACGGCTCACCGAGGTCGAATCGGGTGAGACCCTCGAGCGCGTCCAGGTAGGGGTACGGAATGTTGGGGAAGTCGCTGCCGAACACGATCCGCTCCTGCAGATCGGCCAGCCGGTGGACCTCGTCGCGGGGAAACGGCGTGGCCGCTTCGGTGTAATCCGTGAACGCCATCGTGGTGTCGAGGTACACGTTGGGGTACTTGCCGGCCAGGTCCAGGAATTCCCGGTACTCCGGCAAACCCATGTGCGCGATGATCAGGTGCAGTCTCGGGTACCGCGACAGCAATTCGGCGATGGGTTCGGGCCCGGTGTACGTGCCGCGTGCCGGTCCCGACCCGCAGTGGATGACGGTCGGGACACCCGACTCCTGCAGCGCACCCCAGACGGGGTCGAGGAGCGGATCGTTGGGCGAGTACTGCCCCACCTGGATGTGCGACTTGAAGACGCGTGTACCCGACTCGATCGCCTCGGCGACGTACCCGGCCGCGGACTCCTCCGGGTAGAACGTCGACGTCCGCAGGCAGTCGGGGGTCTGCTGGGCGAATTCGACCGACCACTGGTTGAGCCACGCGGCCATGTCCGGCTTGTGCGGGTAGATCATCGACGTGAACCGCCGGACACCGAACCCGCGGAGGTGTTCGACGCGGACGTCCTCTTCGTGCCGGTAGTGGATCGGCCATTCACGCCCGGTGAGGGGGCCGACGGCGTCGAAGTAGCCCCACACCTTCTCCATCACGTTCGCGGGCATGAAATGGGTGTGGACGTCGATGATGCCGGGCAGCCCCAGCGCACGCCAGAACTCCCGCACCCGCAGATCCTCGGTCAACAGACTTCTCCTCGACAGGTGCCGGACACGGAGCACCGGCAGATGAGAACAGGGGCGGACTCAGAACAGCGTGAACGCGTCCTCGGCCTCGGCCTCGGGAGTGGGCGGAGCGACGGCCGCCGGTGCCGGCGCGGGGGTCGCGACCGGCGGCGGTGCGGCCGTTCCGGATGCGACGGCCCGGGCCGCCTCGCCGGCGAGGACGTCGGCCATCTCGTTGTAGTGGTTGCCGACGTGCCCCCGGACCCAGCGGAACCGCACCGGCCCAAGACGTTCGTTGATGGCGCGGTCGATGGACTGCACCAGCGCGAGGTTCTTGACGGGGGCGCCGGCCGCCGTCTTCCAGCCCTTGCGCTTCCATCCGGGCAGCCACTCCGACGCGCACTTGATGGCGTACTGGGAATCGGACTCGATGAGGAGCGGATCGGCCCCGGGATGCGCGGTGATCGCTTCGAGCAGCGCGCGCAGCTCGGCGATCTGATTGGTCCCGGAGGGCTCGCCACCCGATTGGCTGGGACCCTCGTGATTGACCCATGCCCAGCCGATCGCCCCACCGGGGTTGCGGAGGCAGGATCCGTCGGTACTCACGATGATCATGGCTGGGACTTTACGTGCGCGCTCCGACAGCCGCCGGGAGCGGTCGCCCTCACGGTCGAATACGCTGCATTCGATGACGGCTTCGCTCGAGGTGGTCGAGACCACCGTGACTGCGCGGCGTCCCTTGGACGTCGCGATGACGGTGCAGCCTCTGCAGCGCGGCAAGGGCGATCCCTGCCACCGGCGGGCGGCCGACGGATCGATCTGGCGGACGTCGGTGCAGAAGTCGGGTCCGGTCACGTACCGCCTCACCCAGACCGATCGGCACACGGTGCGGTGTCAGGCCTGGGGTGACGGCGCCCGGGAGTTGGCCGCCGGACTCGGGCGCCTCGTCGGCGACCACGACGAGTGCGAGGACTTCGCCCCCGATCATCCGATCCTCGTCGAGGCGCACCGCCGATTCCCGCACCTGCGCCTGGGCCGCACCGACCGGGTGATGGAGGCGCTGGTGCCCGCGATCCTCGAGCAGCGGGTGCACGGCATCGCGGCATTTGCGTCGTGGCGGCGGCTCGTGTGGAAGTTCGGCCGGCCCGCGCCCGGCCCCGCCCCGGACGGGATGCGGCTGCCCCCGACCGCGGACGTGTGGCGGCGGGTCCCGTCGTGGGAGTTCCATCGCGCCAACGTCGACCCCGCCCGGTCCCGCACGATCGTCCGCTGCGCGCAGGTCGCCGACCGGCTCGAGAAGATCGTCGACCTCCCCCGCGAGGAGGCGAACCGTCGCCTGATGTCCGTTCCAGGCGTCGGGATCTGGACTGCCGCGGAGGTGTCGCAACGTGCGCTCGGCGACCCCGACGCCCTGTCCGTCGGCGACTATCACCTGGCTGCGATGGTGGGATGGTCGTTGCTCGGCAAACCCCTCGACGACGCCGAGATGGTGGAGTACCTGGCTCCGCTTCGTCCCCATCGCCATCGGGCGGTGCGACTGCTGGAGGTGAGCGGGCAGGCCGTCAAACCCAAGTTCGGTCCACGCACGGCGCTCGTCGACCATAGCTGGCACTGACCCGTCGGTTGCACCTCGATATCGTTCCGCATGCCAACCCATGAACACCTGTTCAAGTGTTCATACGAGAAACTAGACTCCGAAGGACAGCTGCCGGCCGGAGGAGACGCCGTGGAACCCGTAGCGATGCACATGAGCGACGGCTTGATCGACGCGCCGACCTCACTCCTGTTCGTCGTCGTCGCCGTGCTGGGACTGTCGGTTGCCGCCTGGCGCGCGCGGTCGGAACTCGACGAACGCACCGCGCCGATGGCCGGCCTCGTGGCGGCGTTCATCTTCGCGGTCCAGATGGTCAACTTCCCGATCCTCCCCGGTGTGAGCGGACACCTCCTCGGTGGCGCGCTCGCCGCGATCCTCGTCGGCCCCTTCACCGGCATGCTGTGCATCTCGATCGTGCTGATCGTGCAGGCACTGCTCTTCGCCGACGGCGGGCTGACAGCGCTGGGGGCGAACATCACCAACATGGCGATCATCGGTGTGGTGGTCGGCTACGGGGCCGCGGTGGCGCTGCGTCCCCTCGTCACACGCCGGGAGCGGATCGACGTCCGAGTCCTCGGCGGGCTCGCGTTCGCCGCGGCCCTGTGCGGCACCGTCGCCGCGTCGATGGGCTTCGTGCTGGAGTACGCGATCGGCGGTCAGGCCGCGTCCGCCGACTCGACGTCGCTGGGTGCGGTGGCGGCCTACATGCTGGGGGCGCACGTGCTGATCGGAATCGGGGAGGGCCTCATCACCGCCGTCACCGTGACCGCCGTCGCGAAGACGCGACCCGACCTCGTGTACCTGCTGCGGACGGCACCGCGGCGAGCGGAGGTGCGCGCATGATCTCCCTCCGCCGCTTCCTGGTCGGTTTCGCGCTGGTGGCGCTGCTCGTCGCCGGTGCCGTCTCCTACCTCGCCAGCTCGAGCCCGGACGGTCTGGACGCGGCGACCACGCGGGGGTGCGACACGGTGGAGACCGATACCGGGGAGACGCTCGTGGGCGACTGCATCGCCCAGAACGCGTCCGCCCACCACCTGTCGGAGTCGCCGCTCGCCGACTACACGGTGGCAGGACGGCCGCATCTCACCGGGGTGGCCGGAGTGATCGGCGCGACCGCGACGTTCGTCGTCGCGGGTGGCCTGTTCTGGCTCCTGGCCCGCGCGCGACGGAACCGAACGAGCCCCTGACCGTGGGAGCAGGTCACGCCCATCCCCTGTACCTCGACGGCGCTTCCCCGGTTCACCGGCTGCCGGCCGAGGTCAAGATCGTGTGTGCCGTCGCGTTCGTCTTCGCGGTGGTCGCGACGCCCCGCGAGGTGTTCTGGGCGTTCGCCGCGTACCTGACGATTCTGATCGTGCTGTGGCGGATCGCCGGCATCTCCGTCCGCTGGATCGGACCGCGGATGCTGATCGAGTTGCCGTTCGTGACACTTGCAGTGCTGCTGCCGTTCGCCGAGGGCGGCGCGCGCGTCACCGCCCTCGGACTGTCGCTGTCGGTCCCCGGCCTGTACGCGGCGTGGGGCATTCTCGTGAAGGGCACTCTCGGTGTGCTCGTCTCGCTGACACTCGCCGCGACGACGCCGGCCCGGGACCTGCCGCTGGGTCTGGCGCGGCTGCGCGTGCCCGCGATGCTCACCACGATCGTCGTCCTGATGCTGCGATACCTCGATCTGCTCACCGCCGAGGTCGAGCGAATGCGCACCGCCCGGCTGTCCCGCGGCGACGATCCCCGCACGTTCCGGCAGATCGGCGCCACCGCCCGAGGCGTCGGCGGATTGTTCGTGCGTTCCTACGAACGCGGCGAGCGAGTGCACCTGGCGATGCTGTCGCGGGGTTTCACGGGTGCGGTTCCCACGATCGGGGCGCCCCCGGCGACCGCCGCGACGTGGCGGCGGGGCCTCGCTCCCGCCGCGGGTGCGGTGGCGATCTGTCTCAGCGCGTGGGTGCTCCGATGACCGCGGCCGTGCATCTCGAGGGCGTCTCGTTCGCGTATCCGGACGGCCGGGCCGCCCTCGAGGGGATCGACCTCACCGTCGAACCCGGCGAGCGGGTGGCGGTCCTCGGCCCGAACGGGGCAGGCAAGACCACACTGATGTTGCACCTCAACGGCATTCTGACGGCCACGGACGGCAGCGTCACGGTGGGTGGTCTCGCGCTGTCGCGGGACGCCCGCCGGGACACGGTGCGGGAGGTCCGGCGGCGGGTCGGCATCGTCTTCCAAGACCCCGACGACCAGCTGTTCATGCCCACCGTCGCGCAGGACGTCGCGTTCGGTCCCGTCAATTTCGGGGTCGCCGGGACCGCGCTCGACGAGCGGGTCCACGACGCACTGACGGCCGTCGACATGACGGCGCACGCCGACCGCAATCCGGCGCACCTCTCGGTGGGTCAGCGTCGCCGAGTCGCGCTGGCGACCGTCCTGGCGTGCGCCCCGGACGTGCTGGTGCTGGACGAGCCGTCGAGCAACCTCGACCCCGTCGCTCGACGCGAACTGGCCGAGGTTCTGCTCGGTATCGACACCACACACCTGCTGGTCACCCATGACCTTCCGTACGCGGCCCAGTTGTGCACGCGCGCCGTGATCCTCGACGAGGGGCGCCTGGTGGCCGACGGTCCGATCCTGGAACTGCTCGGCGATCCCACTCTGCTCGCCGCCCATCGCCTCGAGTTGCCCTGGGGTTTCCGGCTTCCCGCGACGGGCCCTCCTTCGCCGGGCGAACGATCCGTGACACCGCCGATCAGGTAGCCCACGATGGGGAGACAGAGCTTCGCCCCGCACTCCGACCGGAGGTCCGCGATGTCCACACCCGCCCCCGAAGCCGCCGCCGCCGAGGCCGTGTCCCAGCGCATCTTCGACGCGTCGCTCGGCGCGATCGACCTGCTCGCCGTCCATCTGGGAGACCGTCTCGGCTGGTACCGCAGCCTGGCGTCGGAGGGTCCGGCGACCGCGGACGAACTGGCGGAACGGACGTCGACCCATCCGCGGTACGCGCGGGAATGGCTCGAACAGCAGGCCGTGTCGGGACTTCTCACGGTGGACGCGTCGGAGCCACGGAAATTCACCCTTCCGGCGGGCGCCGCCGAAGTGCTCACGGACGAGCAGAGTCTCAACTATCTTGCACCGCTCGCACGCATCTTCGTCGCCGCGACCACGCAGATGCCCGCACTGCTCGAGGCGTATCGGACGGGCGGCGGAGTGGGATGGGCGCAGTACGGTGCGGATGCCCGTGAGTCGCAGGCCGATATGAATCGGCCGTGGTACGAGCAGGTTCTTCCCGGCGCACTGGCGTCGGTTCCCGAGGTGGACGCGCTGCTCCGGACGCCCGGAGCCACCATCGCCGACGTCGGATGTGGTGGCGCCTGGTCGACGATCGCGCTGGCGCGCGCCTACCCGGACGCCCGGCTCCACGGCTACGACATCGACACCGCGACCGTCGAACTCGCGAGGTCGAATGTCGGTGACCGGCCGGATGTCGCGGATCGGATCACGATCACCGAGTCGGATGCTGCGGGAATTCCCGAGGGCAGCTGCACAGCGGCGTTCGCGTTCGAGTGCATCCACGACATGCCCGCACCGGTCGACGTGCTGTCCGCCGTCCGCAGGGCACTGGCACCGGACGGCGCGATGATCGTGATGGACGAGGCGGTGGACGACGAGTTCTCCGCGCCCGGTAGCGACCTCGAGCGGCTGATGTACGGATTCAGTCTCACCGTGTGCCTTCCGGACGGCATGAACCACACGCCGAGCGCCGGCACCGGAACGGTCATGCGCCCGAGCACATTGCGCGGCTACGCCGAGGCGGCCGGTTTCGGCTCCATGGACGTCCTGCCCATCGAGGATTTCGGATTCTGGCGGTTCTATCGACTCACCGTGTGAACCCCCGATACGTACGTATTTTGCGGAAAGGCCGAAAACTGGGGCATCCGAGGGGGGAAGATGTCTGCAGTAGGCAGGTTACGGACGCTTTCGCCGGTCGGGGCAACTGTGGAGCGCCAGGTCGAACCAGATTTGTCGTTTGTCATCCGCTACTACGCATGGGAAACACCATGACACTGCATAGAGTGACAGCGCTTGCGGCGCTGCTGATCGCCACCCTGTGTGTCGGAATGGGTACCGCGTATGCCGCTCCCACTCCACCCGATCAGGCCGTCGTCTCGCACACCAGCCTGAGCGCCGACGGCCGGTCGGTCGGTACCGCGCTCGACACGGGACTCTTCACGCTGTCGAGGACTGCCGCCGCCGTGGACATCGTCAACGATGCGGGAACCCCGGTGGGCACGATCCCGCTGCGCTACTCGATCGCCGGTGTGCAGTTCGCGATCGATCCGCTCATCACCGACGCCGGCCGGTTCCTGAGCCTGACACCCACGACGACCCCCGTCGCGGGAACACTGGCGCTCACTCCGGTCGACAGGGATTCCGCGTACGCCAACATGGTCGAGCAGCTGCAGATCGGCTGGGACAACGGCGGCAGCACCGCGACCGCGATCGGCGCGGGCATCGGGTTCGTCGCCGGATGCATCTTCCTCATCCTCGGCGGGTGCCTCCCCGGTGCCGCGGTAGGCGCAGCGATCGGCGCCGTCACCGGTATCAGCAATGCGAACCCCGCTGCGACACCGGCGGTGTACGAATTCCTCGGAACCCTGTAGCAGGGATTCCGTCGGACTCCGAAGACGATTTCGGGAGGGCTATGGGTTAGTTCGTACACGGGGAGCATCACCGCGCACCCACATTTACATGTAGCCGTTCCGGTTTTCCAGCGAATATGGTCCACGCACAACGATGTTCGGTGCACTCAGGTGGGGGCCGTGTTCGTCCTACGACATGGTGGGAAATTCCATGAAACTCTTGAGAACTCTGGCATTGTCCATACTCGTCGTCTCCGCGATGGCCGTCGGGGCGGGAACGGCGTATGCCGATCCTGCACCTCAGGGAATCGACTGGTCGCAGCCGCTGCTGACCCCGGCTGCCGACGGCAGCAGCAGCCAGGTGGCCGAGCAGTTCTTCCCGGAGAACGATTCCAAGCAGGACGCCTTCGACAATATGACCAACGAGATCAATACCGGCTGGAACAACGCGGGCCTGCAGGGCATGGCGATCGGTTCCAACGTGGGCATGGCCATCGGGTGCGTGTCGATCTTCCCCAACTTCATCGCCGGCTGCATCGTCGGTGCCGTGGTCGGCACCATCGCCGGCGCCGTCATCGGTATCGGCGTGGGCAATCCCAATGCGCAGCCGGCCGTAGAGCAGTTCTTCGCCACACCCTGAGCGAAGAGCGAGCTGCAGCCCCGGCCTCACTCGGGCCGGGGCTGCGGCGCGCTGTCAGCCCACGACTCCCTGGCTGCGCATCTGCACGATGTCCTCCGCCGACCAGCCCAGTTCCGTGAGGATCGAATCGGTGTGCGCGCCGAGTCCGGGCACGTCCCCCATCCGCATCTCCACGTCGGAGTACGTCATCGGGGGCAGCATGGCCCTGATCGGGCCGGCCTCGGTGCCGATCTCGCGCCAGCGGTCGCGCTGCTCGAGCTGCGGGTGCTCGATCAGTCCGTCCATGTCGTTGAGCTCCGCGGCCGGGATTCCGGCGTCCGAGAGGGCGTCGTCGAGGGCGGCGCTCGTGAAGCGTTGCGTTTCCTCGGCCACGAGTGCGTCCACCTCGGCCCGGTCCTGCACACGCAGCATGTTCGTCGCGAATCGGGGGTGGTCGGCGAGGTCGGGGCGTTTGAACACGTCGGTCACCAGCTGTCGCCAGCCGCGGTCGTTCTGCACACCGATGAGGATCTGCCCGTCGAGGGTGGGATACGCGTCGTAGGGGACGATCGCGGCGTGCCCGAGCCCGACCCGCGGAATCTGCTTGTCGGCGTACATCTTCATGTACATGGGATGGCCCAGCCACTCGGCGGTGGCGTCGAACATGGAAACGTCGATCCGCGCCCCCACCCCGGTCCGGCTCCGCCGGAACAGGGCGCTCAGAATCGACGTCAGTGCGTACATGCCCGCCGCGATGTCGGACACCGGGACACCCGTCTTGGTGGCGGTGTCGGGGGTGCCGGTCACCGAGATCATTCCCGTCTCGGCCTGCACCAGCATGTCGTACGCCTTGCGTTCGCGCCGCGGCCCCGCCGACCCGTAGCCCGACATGTTCACGACGATCAGTTCTTCGTGGTCGGCCCGCAACTCGTCGGCTCCGAACCCCAGCCGGTCGGCGGCATCGGGTGCGAGGTTCTGGACGAAGACGTCGGCGTTCGCGATCAGCTTCGCGACGGTGTCGCGCCCGACCTCGGACTTCAGGTCGACGCCGAGCGACTCCTTCGCCCTGTTCAGCCACACGAAATGCGACGCCTGCCCGAAGACGGCGTCGTCGTAGTTGCGGGCGAAGTCGCCCTCCCCGACACGCTCGATCTTGATGACCCGCGCGCCCATGTCCGCGAGATGGCGGGTGGCGAGTGGAGCGGCCACGGCCTGCTCGAGTGCCACGACGGTGATGCCGTCGAGCGGCAGCAGTCCGGGGTCGTTCTCCATGTCGGGATTCACCTTTCCTGTTCGGCGCCCGTGTGATCGTGATTGTGATAGTGCGTGGCCCCGATCGTGTGCAGCAATTCGTGCACGGTGTCGTCGGTGAGCCGGTAGCGCATCGAGCGGCCGTCCCGCGTCGCCGACACCCATCCCTGATTGCGGAGCAGCCGCAGGGCGTGGGAGACGGCGGTCCCGGTCATGTCCAGTGCCGCCGCCAGGTCGCCGACGCAGATGTCGGGGGCGTGGTGCAGGCACAGCAGCAGTCGCAGACGGTTGCCGTCCGACAGCAGTTCGAACCGGTTGGCCCATCCGTCGATGTCGGGGGTGTGCAGTGCCGCCGCTGCACGCTGAACGTCCTCGGGGTTCAGGGCGGGGGTGGCGGCCATCACGTCAGTCTACAAACGCCGCGAACCCGCCCAGCCGTGCATCCATAGGCGATTCCTCACTGTCCGTTCGGCGCTGTGACTTTGTTTCCGCAGTCACACGGGTGGTCGACTGGCGGGACGCGTCACCCGGTTCCCCGGCGGCGTCGACCAGTCATCGAGGAGCGTGGTGTGAGCGGTCTGCATCTTCCCCAGCGCGTGCGTGACCATGCCGCCGAGCGGCCCGGGGCACCCGCGGTGACGTGGGGTGACACCACCCTGACGTACGCGCAGCTCGACTGGCGGACCAATCGGATTGCAACGGCGTTGTCGGCGTTGACAACCGACGGCGGACGGGTCGGGGCACTGCTGCGGATGCGCACGGAGGGTGCCGAGACGTTCGTCGCCGCCGCCAAGTCGGGACGCGTGTTCGTCCCGCTCAACTGGCGCCTCCCCGTAGCCGAGGCGGCCGCGATCGCGGTCGATGCCGAGATCGAGGTGCTGATCGTCGAATCCGAGTTCCGCGCGGCAGCGGACGCCGTCCGTGAGGCGCTCCCCCATGTGGTCGTCGTGCTCCTCGACGCGGCCGACGGCGACGCCCTGCCGCCCCGCATGTGGATGTGGGACCGTCTGCTCACCTCGGGTACCGCCACCGACCCGGGGCTCGGGGACGACCCCGACGCCGCGGTGCTGCAGCTCTACACGTCGGGCACGACCGGCCTGCCGAAGGGTGTGGTGTCCACGCACCGCAACCTGCACAACCAGCCGGACGGCCAGCAGATCTACCACTGGAAGCCCGACTCGGTGGCACTCGACGCCATGCCGTTGTTCCACATCGCCGGTGCCGGCTGGCTCAGCACCTGCCTGTCCGCCGGTGTCCACGTGGTACTGCTCGGCACCTTCGACGCCGCAGAGGTCGCCGGGCTCGTCGCGCGGCACCGGATCACCCACGCCTTCCTGGTGCCCTCGACCATTCACATGCTCCTCGACCTGCCGGACCTCGACCGCGTCGACGTGTCGAGCCTCGAACTCGTCGCGTACGGTTCGTCGCCGATCACCACCACCCTGCTGCGGCGGGCGATCGATCGTCTCGGCTGCGGATTCGTGCAGCGCTACGGGATGACGGAGACGACGGGCTCGGTCACAGCGCTCGCCGTCGAGGATCACGATCCGACGGGGCCGCGCGCGCACCTGCTGCGCTCGGCGGGCCGACCCATGCCGGGTGTGGAGATCGACATCCGGGACGTCGTGACGGGCGCCCGGCTCCCGGTGGGTGAGTCCGGCGAGATCGTGTGCCGCTCACGCAACAATGTCGCCGGGTACTGGCGCCGGCCGGAAGCGACCGCGCAACTCCTCACCGACGACGGGTTCCTCCGGACCGGCGACGCCGGGCACATCGACGAGGAGGGATACCTGTTCGTCACCGACCGGGTGAAGGACATGATCATCACCGGCGGCGAGAACGTCTACCCGGTCGAGGTCGAATCGGTGCTCGCCGAGCATCCGGCGGTCGCCGAGGTGGCCGTGGTCGGTGTGCCGCACCGGACCTGGGGTGAGTCCGTCACCGCGGTCGTCCGGCTGGTGGATCCGGCGGTCGTACCGGACGAGCAGGAACTGATCGCCTTCACCGCGGAGCGGCTCGCGTCGTACAAGAAGCCGCGGGAGATCGTCTTCGTCGCCGAACTACCACGGGGAGCGAGCGGGAAGATCCTCAAACGCACCCTGCGCGACACACTGCGCGACGCGGAGGTGCCGTCGTGATCGTCACCGAGGACATCGGCACCGTCCAACGCGAGGCCTGGGCCAACGGCGTCCTGCCGCCGGTCGAGCAGGTCCGCCCCGGCCTGTGGTCGATCCCGGTGCCGATGCCACGAAACCCGTTGCGCTACGTCCTGATCTACGCGCTCGCACTGCCCGACGGCCTCGCCCTGATCGACGTCGGCTGGGATTCCGAGGAGTCCTGGCGGGCCCTCGTCGACGGCATCGCGCAGACCGGGCACCACGTCACCGACGTCCGGTTCGCCGCGATCACCCATCTGCACCCCGACCACTTCGGTCTCGCGCCCCGGCTGCGGGAGGTCAGTGGGGCGGCGCTGGCCATGCACCACGCGGACGCTGCCCTGCTCGGCCACCATTCACCGGCGGACGTCGCCGACGACGAACAGACGTGGAACACCCAGCTCGCTCAGCTCGGGGCCCCCACCGACATCCTCGCCGCCGCCCGCGTCGACCTCGTCCGGTTGGCGCCGGGCGAATCCCTGGATGTCGTGCTCGGTGACGGCACTCCCCTGGACCTGCCCGGCTGGGATCTGCGGGCGGTGTGGACGCCGGGACACACTCCCGGTCACCTGACCTTCGTGGACGACACGAACGGACTGATGTTCAGCGGCGACCACATGCTGCCCCGCATCAGCCCCAACATCTCGACGATTCCCGGCGAGCTGGAGAACCCGCTGCACCGCTACCTGCTGTCGCTGCACGCCACCACCTCGATGCCCGACGGAGAGGTGCTGCCGGCCCACGAGTACCGGTTCCGGGGCATCGCGGACCGCGCCCGGCAGCTGATGGACCATCACGAGGACCGCTTCGGGGAGATCCTCATGGCGCTGGACGCCCACCCCGAATCGACGGCCTGGGAGATCTCGACGCGGATCTCGTGGTCGCGGCCGTTCGACTCCATGTCCGACCGGCTGCTCCGGCTCGCGGTCCGCGAAACCCACGCCCACCTGCTCGTCCTGGCCGACCGCGGGAGCATCCGCTCGCTCGGCGGCCTCCCCGAACGCTGGACCCCGACACCGTAAGGAAGACATCCATGAGCGTGGTTCTCACCGAATTCTCCGACGGCGTCGCCGTCATCACCCTGAACCGGCCGGAGGCGAAGAACGCCGTCGACCTCGAGGTCGCCAAGGCGCTCGCCGCCGCGATCGACGAGTTCGAGGCACGGTCCGACCTGACGATCGCGATCCTCACCGGTGCCGGAGGAACGTTCTGCGCGGGTATGGATCTCAAGGCGTTCACACGCGGCGAGCGGCCGTCGCTGCCCGGTCGCGGATTCGGCGGACTCACCGAGGCGCCCCCGACGAAGCCACTCATCGCGGCGGTCGAGGGCTGGGCCCTGGCCGGCGGTTGCGAACTGGCGCTGTCGGCCGACTTGATCGTGGCCGCCCGCGACGCCAAGTTCGGAATCCCCGAGGTCAAGCGGGGGCTCGCCGCCGCCGCGGGCGGGCTGCTACGACTGCCGAAGGTGCTGCCCTACCCGATCGCGATGGAGATGGCGATCACCGGCGACCCCCTCACCGCCGAGGTCGCGCACGCGCACGGACTCGTCAACCGGGTCACCGAGCCCGGACAGGCCCTGGCCACCGCGCGCGAACTGGCTGCGCGGGTCGCCGCCAACGGTCCCCTCGCGGTGCGGGCCACCAAACAGGTCGTCGCGATGTCCGTCGGCTACACCGACCCCGACGCCTTCACCGCGCAACGCCGCTTCCTCGACCCGGTGTTCGCGTCCGAGGACGCCCAGGAGGGTGCGCGGGCCTTCGCGGAGAAGCGCCCGCCGGTGTGGCGTGGCCGCTAGCCGCGCGTTCGGGCCGGACCGCATGTCCGCTTCCGTACGATGACCGCGTGGACCTGCATCTCGTCACCTACTTCGTCGCGGTAGTCGATCACGGCGGGATCACCAGGGCCGCGCAGTCCCTCTACATCTCGCAACCGTCGTTGTCGCAGGCCATTCGCACCTTGGAACGTCGGCTCGGGGTCACCCTGTTCGATCGCACCGGCCGTCGCCTCGAGCTGACCGAGGACGGGCGGACGCTCGACGTGGCGGCCCGGCGCATCCTCGCCGACGTCGAGCGCGCCAAGGCCAAGGTCGCGGCGGTGCGGGAACTCGTCTCCGGCCGCGTCGACGTCGTCACCTACTCGGCGTTCTCGATCGATCCGATCGTCGACCTGGTGCGCCGGTTCCGTGAGGAGTACCCGCACGTCATGGTGCGTGTCATCGACGGCGACGGCCCCACCGGCGTCCTCGGTGCGCTGCGCCGCGGCGAGGCCGAACTCGGGGTGATCGACATGTCCGTCGACCACAGTGCCCTGCGGTCCGTCCCGATCGGCGACCAGGAGTTGGTGCTCGCCCTGCCCGACGAGCTCGCCGAGTCCCTCCCCGATCCGGTGCCCCGCTCGGCCCTCCGTGACATTCCGCTGATTCAGGATCTCGGGGACAAGAGCAACGCTGCGTTGATCGCGGAGCTCGTCGGCGGCACCGCGAACGTCGTCATCGACTGCGCGCACCCGAGCGCCTCGTGGGAGCTGGTGATGCGTGGTGCCGGGGCCACCGTCCTGCCCCGCCTGGTCGCCGAGGAACAGTTGCGCGGGGTCTCGATCCGGTCGCTGTCGCCGAAGCTGACCCGCCCGGTCGGTCTCGTCCAGCGATCCGGCCCGGGGTCGCCGGCTGCGGCGGCGTTCGTCGAGATCGCGCAGAACACCCGGACCACCGGCACGCGAGTGAGGAACTGAGCGATGGAGTTGCGTCAGGTCGAGTATTTCCTCGCCGTCGTCGAAAACGAGGGCATCAACGGGGCCGCCGCGTCGCTCGGTGTCGCCCAGCCCACCATCTCGCAGGCGCTGCGTGGACTCGAACGGGAACTCGGGGTGCAGTTGTTCCACCGCATCGGCAGGGGCATGGTTCTCAGCGCGGCCGGACGCAGCATGGTCGGGCCCAGCAGGCAGATCCTGCGGGACGTCACCGCGGTCGAGGACCTCCTCGCCACCTCCGACGGGGCACTCGCGGGCCGGCTGGACATCATGACCTTCCCGGCGCTGGCGCTCGGTCCCGTCGTGGACCTCGTCACCGAATTCCGCCGGGCCCACCCGAACGTGTCGGTGCGGTTGGGCGAGTTGAAGGACGAGTCCCAGGCCGGGTCGCTGATCGAGGACGGCCACTGCGAATTCGTGGTGGCGCACTTCCCGCTCGACGATGCCGGCCTGGACGTCGTCGAACTCGGCGAGCAGGAGTACTGGCTCGTGTATCCGCCGGGCACCGACGTGCCGGAAGGTACGGTCCCGTTGTCGGCGTTACCCGACATCCCCATGGTCTTCGTCCCCCGCGGTCACTCTGTCGCGAACGAGATCGAGGAGTCGATCCGTCACGCCGGGGCACGCCCACGCTTGGCGGCGCTGTCCGAGCACCGTGAGGCGCGACTTCCGTTGGTACTGGCAGGGATCGGAGGCACCCTGCTGGAGCGGTCGATCGCGGAGGCCGCCCGGGACCGCGCCGTGGTCCGCCCGGTGGAGCCGAAGGTGGCCCGCACGTTCGGGATCGCATTCGATCCCGACATGCTCTCTCCCGCCGGGCAGGCGTTCGTCGAACTGGTGCGGGCGCGCACATCGGGCGGCGGGCGCCCGCTTACATGAACCGTCCGCCGGTGACCTCGAGGACCGTGCCGGTCATGTAGGACGAGAGATCCGATGCCAGGAACAGCGCGACGTTCGCGACCTCGCCGGGCTCACCCGCGCGGCCCATGGGGATTTCGCTCATCTTCTGGTCCCACGCCTTCTGCGGCATCGCCTCGGTCATGGCCGAGCGGATCAGTCCCGGCGCAATCGCGTTGACCCGCACACCGTGGTGCGCGAGTTCCTTCGCGGCGGCCTTGCTGAGTCCGACGATGCCCGCTTTGGCTGCGGAGTAGTTGGTCTGCCCGACCATGCCGACCTTGCCGGACAGCGACGAGATGTTGACGATCGCGCCGCGCTTGGCCTCGCGCATGATGGCGGCGGCCTTGCGCGTGCCGTTCCAGGTGCCCTTCAAGTGCACGTCGATGACCAGGTCGAACTCGTTCTCGGTCATGGTGCGCATGGTCGCGTCCCGGGTGATGCCCGCGTTGTTGACCATCACGTCGAGCGAGCCGAACCGGTCGACGGCCGCCGCCAGCAGGGTGTCGACCTGCTCCGAGTGCACGACGTTGCAGCGGACGGCGTGCGCGACTTCGGCGCCTCCCAGTTTCTCGGCGGCGGCGGTGGCCGCATCGAGATCGACGTCGCCGATGACGACCCGCGCGCCTGCCTCGACGAAGGTCCGGGCGATCTCGAACCCGATGCCCTGGGCGCCTCCGGTGACGACGGCGGTGCGGTTGGCGAGCAGTTCCATGGGAGTCCCTTTCACATGACGACCTGCTGAATATAGCGGCGGCAACATACCGTCAGCGGGCTCGGTCCATCGGGATCTCCTATGGCGAGTGTGGGCCTATTCGTATGGGACGCGAGGCGGGCAGCGGAGAGATGGTCGAGCCGTCGATCGCACAGAAGCTGTGGCAGAGCCGGGTGACGATCCGCGGCCCGCGTTCGGGATCGAACCACCGATCGATGTGCGCCCAGTGGTAGGGGTGCGTCATGTACGGCCCGAGCAGTCCGCCCACGTTCGCGTACTCCTGCTCCCAGACGTGGGTCCAACGGGCCGAACCGCCCGATTCGTGCACCCGGCTCAGCTGCGAGGCCCCGATCGTGTGGATGTAGTGCGGCATGGCCCGTGTCTCGGCCTCGAACCGCTCCACGACCGCCGGGTCGACCGAATCGTCCACCGCCACCAACAGCGTCCGGTACACGGTCGGCGGGCCGTCACCGCGTGCGGGTGCCGCGACACCCGTGTAGGCGACGCTGTCGACATGCCCGACCTCCGCGACGCGGAAGACTGCGGCGATCTCGGCTTCGACAGCGCGCCAGTGGGATTCGTCGTCGAAGTGGAGGTGCACCAACAGGTCACCCCCGTTGATCCCGCCGGGCAGCGTCGGTTTCGCGAGCACAGAGCGGGCGCGGGAGGCGGCGACCTCGTGGAGCCTGGCGGCCAACGACGTGCTGGTGGCGGGATCCGCATCGGCGACCAGGTGAACGAGCTCAGTGACCTTGAACATCGCCCGCCCCCTCCATGTCCGCGGGTGAGCAGGACACGGTGCGCCGCCGGCTCGTGAGGAGCTCGTCGGCATCAGCCCACCAGCGGAGTACCTCCGCGTCATGGCGGGCGAGAAGGCTCTGCTTCCACCACGCGCGAGCGCCCCGCACGGTCCAGCTGACGGTCAGGGAGTTCGACTGGTCCTCCAGCCATACCGGTGGGGTGACGAGCACGCGGTCGAGCGTGAGGCCGCGCGCAACCGCGCCGGGCGCATAGCGCTCCATGTATGCGGCGAGAAATGCGCGCGCCCCGCCGGGTGCGACCACCATCTCGTCGACGACGTACACGAGCGAGTCCGATGTGTCCACAGCCTCACGCCTTCTGCGTCTGGCCGGCATCGACGACCAGCTCGGTTCCGGTGACGAATCGGGACTCGTCGGAGGCCAGGAACAGCACGGCATTGCTGACGTCGACGGCGTCCACCCACGGGACGGGCAGCAGATTCCCTTCGGCCAGTACCCGTCTCGCATCCGAGTCGGTCGGATTCTCGAGGTCGGGGCACAGACGCGCGAGGGTGGCGGGATCGAACGTCGCCGAGGTGCCCACGGCCCCCGGGTGCACCGTGTTCACCCGGATCGAGCGTGGCCCGAGTTCGTTGGCCAGGGTGCGCGCCAATCCCACCGCCCCGTGCTTGGCGGCGGAGTAGTGCGCGCGGCCGGGATTCGCGCGGACCCCGGCGGTGGAGCCGACGATGATCACCGATCCCCCGGCACCGGTGGGCATCTGAGGCACGGCCGCTCGCACGGTGTTCCAGACTCCGGTGAGGTTGACGTCCAGCGACCGCTGCCACGTCTGGTCGCCGATCGTCCAGGCCGGGCCGGGCGCATCGCAGAGTCCGGCATTGGCGACCACGACGTCGATGCGGCCGAATTCGGCGGCCGCGGCCGCGCTCGCGTCCCGCAGCGCCGCGAAGTCCCGCACATCCGCGGTCCGGGTCGAGGCCCGACGGCCCAGGGCGCCGACCAGGTCGGCCGTCTCGGCCAGCCCCCGCTCGGACTCTTCCCCGGGAAGGTCGACGGCAACGATGTCGGCGCCTTCCTCGGCGAGGCGCTGCGCGAGCACGCGCCCCATGCCCCGGGCCGCACCGGTGATCAGTACTACCTTGCCCGCCATGCGCGACATCGGCGCTCCCTTCTCCCCCGACCAGGACGGTAGAGGGAGAAGGGCGCACCCCACAGGGGTGCTTCCACCCAGCGGGAGAGTGACGGACCCGCGAGGACGCGCTAGGTCGTCGCGGCGGCGAGACGGACGCGCAGTTCCGTCTTGAGGATCTTCCCGGCCGCCGACGTCGGCAACCGGTCGACGACCACGACATCACGGACCTTCTTGTACGGCAACACTCGTTCGGCCACGAACGCGGACACCGCGGCCGGGTCGACCGTCGCTCCCGGCGTCGGAACGACGAACGCCACCGGCTCCTGGCCGACGCTGCCGGCCTCCCGGCCGACGACGGCGGCCGAGGACACGTCCGGATGCGAGACCAGGATTTCCTCGAGCTCACGCGGATAGACGTTGTAGCCCTTGTAGATCAGCATGTCCTTGGTGCGGTCGCAGATGAACAGGTACCCGTCCTCGTCGGCGTAGGCGATGTCACCGGTGTCGAGCCAGCCGTCGACGTACTGCTGCGCCGTGATCTCCGGATGGTTCAGATAGCCGTCCGTCACCTGCGGTCCGCGAACCCACAACTTGCCGCGGTCGCCGGCGGCCAGCACCACCCCGGAATCGTCCTGGGCACGGATCTGCACCTCGGTGTCGAACACCGGCAGTCCGACGCTGCCGACCTTGTACGCGACAGCGCCGGTCAGCGGCGCCGAGGCCACCAGGCAGGTGCCCTCGGTCAGGCCGTATCCCTCGACGACGCTCGCCGAGGGGAAGGCCCGGCCCAGTGCCTCGAGTGTCACGTGGTCGATCGGTGCCGCTCCGGAGGAGACCACGCGCACCGAGTCGGTGTCGCGGGTCGCGGCGTCGGGATGGGTGGCGACCGCGTGCCACATCGCCGGGCTCCCGGTGATGTACGTGGCGCGGTGCGTCTCGATCAGTTCCAGCATGCGGCCCGGCTCGAATCGCCCCGCGAACACCTGCGTCGCCCCGCAGAGCAGCAGGAACGACAGGTTGATCAGCGCGTGGGCGTGGAACAGCGGCGAGACGACGACGGTGGCTCCGACGCCGGGCACGACACCGCGGTCCTCGAGACCCTCGATGGGCCGCAACTCGATTCCGCCGTCGGCGCCGGCACGTACCTCGTGTCCCGCCCGCCAGGCGATCATCTGGGTCACGTTGGCGACGACGTTGCGGTGCAGCACCCGCACGCCCTTCGACACCCCGGTGGTCCCGCCGGTGTAGGCGAGGTGGGCGACGTCGTCCCCCGACACCTTCGGGACGAAGGGCCCGGAGGCGTACCCGGACACGAACTCGTCGAACCCGAACTGACCGCGTCCCGTGCCGGCGGCAAGTCCGGCCACCACGGTCGTGCGGACGGTGGTGCCCTCGGCCGCCTCGGTGAGGCTGCCCAGTTGCCCGGGCTGGGTGACGGCCGCGACCGCTCCCGTGTCCAGGATCTGCGCGCGCAGACCGGGGGCGGGCTGCAGCGGGTTGACCAGGGTGACGGTCGCGCCGGCACGCAACGCGCCGTAGTAGGCCACGACGAATTCGACGCAATTGCCGAGGTGCAGGAGCACCACGTCGCGCTCGGTCACCCCCGCGTCCCGCAACGCCGCGGCGAAGGCACCCGACCGCTGGTCGAGTTCGCGGTAGGTGCACACCGTGTCGCCGTCGACCACGGCGGGCCGGTCGCCGTACAGGTTCGCCATGCTCGACGGAAACGCCGCCATCGTCAGTTCCGGGTAGTGCAGTTTCACGTTCGGTCCTCTGCTCGTCAGCGAGGTGCCATGCGGATGGCACCGTCCAGGCGGATGGTCTCGCCGTTGAGGTAACCGTTCTCGAGGATCTGGCAGGCGAGCTGCCCGAACTCGCTCGGCTTGCCCAGACGCGACGGGTTGGGCACCGACTTCTCCAGCGACGCACGCACATCTTCGCGCAGCCGGGCCAGCAGCGGGGTGTCCATGATCCCGGGGGCGATGGTGCACACGCGGATGTTGCGGCTGGCGAGGTCGCGGGCGGCGGTGACGGTCATACCGACGATCCCGGCCTTGGACGCGGTGTAGTTGATCTGGCCGATCTGACCCTCGAACGCGGCGACGGAGGCCGTCAGCACGACCGCGCCGCGCTCGCCGTCGACCTCGTCCAGGCGCGCCATCCGTTCCGCCCCGAGGCGCAGGGCGTTGAACGAGCCGACGAGGTTGAGCCGGATCACGAATTCGAAGTCCTCGACCGAGCCTGCCTTGCCGTCGGAGTCGAGGATCCGCATCCGACGTCCGGCTCCGGCGCAGTGCACGAGGCCGCGCAGGCCGCCGCGCTCGTCGGCCACGTCGAGTGCGGCCGCGAACTGCTCGGGATCGGTCACGTCGGCGGGAGTGAACTGCGCCGCGCCGCCCAGTTCCTTCGCGGCCGACTCACCGTCGGAGTTCGGCAGGTCGATGAGCGTGACCTGAGCGCCCGCGTCCACGAGGCGGCGTGCCGTCGCGAGGCCGAGCCCGGACGCGCCGCCGGTGACCGCCGTCGAGATTCCCTTGAGTTCCATCGTGCCGGTGTTCCCTTCGAAAGATGTTGCCGGATCAGAGAAGTTCGAGAATGGTGGCGTTGGCGAGGCCGCCCGCCTCGCACATGGTCTGCAACCCGTACCGGATGCCGTTGTCCCGCATGTGGTGGACGAGCCGGGTCATGAGGATGGCGCCGGAACCGCCGAGCGGGTGACCGACCGCGATGGCGCCGCCGAGCGGGTTCAGCCGATCGGTCGCGGCGCCGGTTTCCGCCTGCCACGCGAGGGGGACGGGCGCGAAGGCCTCGTTCACCTCGAACGCGCCGATGTCACCGATCTTCAGCCCCGACCGCGAGAGTGCCTTCTCCGTCGCGGCGATGGGTCCGGTCAGCATCATCACCGGGTCGTCGCCGGCGACGGCGCAGGTGTGGATGCGGGCCATCGGTGTCAGCCCCCGTTGCGCGGCCTTCTCACTCGTCATGACGAGCAGCGCGCCCGCGCCGTCGGAGATCTGCGAGGAGTTTCCGGCGTGGATCACGCCGTCCTCCTTGAAGACGGTCTTCAGCTTGCCGAGCGACGCGAGCGAGCCGCCGCGCCGGATCCCCTCGTCCCCGGCGAGGACGTCGGACAGCGGGGCGAGTTGCGCGTCGAACGCGCCTCGGTCCACGGCGTGCGCCGCGCGTTCGTGGGAGCGCAGCGAGTACTCGTCGAGCGCCTGACGGGAGAGCCCCCACTTCTCGGCCATCATCTCGGCGCCCGTGCCCTGGCTGAACCCGTCGACGCCGTAGCGGTCGAGGACGGCCGCCGGGAAGTGCTCGCCGTTCTTGCTCGCGCTGCCCATCGGGACCCGGCTCATGGACTCCACGCCACCAGCGACGACGATGTCCTCGTGGCCTGCGATGACGGAGGCGGCGGCGAAGCTCACGGCCTGCTGACTCGATCCGCACGCCCGGGTGAGGGTGGTGCCCGGCACCGTCTCGGGCCAACCGGCCGCGAGCACCGCGGTGCGGGCGACGTTGCCCGCCTGCTCCCCCACCTGGCTGACACAGCCCCAGACGACGTCGCCGATCTCGTCCGGTGACAGTCCGGTGCGTGCGACGAGGGTCTCGAGGACGTGCGCTGACAGGTTGGCGGGGTGGATTCCGGAGAGGGAACCGCCACGCCGCCCGATGGGCGTGCGGACGGCGTCGACGATCACTGCATCGCGCATGGTGGGTTCCTTCGGTGAGGGGGTGTGATTCGAATCAATCACGGGCGATGCCTTCAGCACAACGACTTTCGGCCGAACGCAGCGTTAGTTGGTGCCTATGTCCGCAGCGTCGCCCCGGACCAGTTTCTTGTCGCGCTCCGGGTTCGCGAGCAGCAGTGCCCCGACGGCGCACACGGCGGCGACGAGGCCGAGCGCCTGGAACGCGGTGGCGTAGCCCTCGGCGGGCGAGGCGGCCGCGTCGACGATCAGACCGGTCGCGTAGGGGGCGACGAGGCCGCCGATCGCCATCACGGCGAGGAACACGCCGAGGGTGCCCGCGGTCTGCCGCGGCGGGCAGATCTCCGAGATCGCCGCGTTGAGCAGCGGGAAGACCGAGGCGGCGAAGCCGTAACCGACGGAGACGACGAGGACGGCCACGGCGGGTGTGGTGATGGACGGGAGCGCCAGCAGGATCGCCCCGCAGATCAGCACCCCGACGGCGGGCACGATGACACGCACGACGCGGGACGTGGAGCCGCGTGCGAGGAGGCGGTCGCCGACCACCGACGAGAGGAGCATCAGGATCAGTCCGGCGATGCTCGGGAACGCGAACATGGAACCGGCCTGCAGCCTGCTGTACCCGAGGCCCACCTCGAAGTACGAGGGCAACCAGGTCAGAACCACGGCGACCAGCGCGTAGACGCTCATCACGAGAAGTGCACCGCTGATGAACGTGCGGGTCCGGAAGATGCGGCCCCACGGCACCGCGGGTTCGCCGACCTCACCGGCGGCCGCGGCGGTGTCGCCGCCCTTGCCGCTGCGAATGTACGGGCCCTCGCTCCAGACCGTCAGCCAGACGACGCACCACAGCACTCCGATCACGGACAGTGCAACGAGCGCGTACCGCCAGCCGAAGGTGACGGTGACGTAGGCGAGAACCGGAGCGACGGCGATCTTCGCGATCGACGCGGCCCCGGCGAGCAGCGCGCTCGGCAGTCCGCGCTTGGCGGGGGCGTGCCACGAGTAGGCCGCGGTGTGGAGCAGCGCGGAACTCGGCCCTTCGGCGAGCCCCAGCAGCAACCTGCTGACCAGCAGGACCGCGAAACTCGCGACGACCACGAGCGGCAGGATCGCGACCGCCCAGGCGAGCGCCAGGACCAGCAGCGACCACCGCAGCGGCAGCCAGCGGTTGAGCGCGCCGGCGAAGAACCCGCCGACGGTGAACGTCAGGAAGAACAGGCTTCCCACCAGCCCGATCTGGGAGGCGTTCAGCCCCAGCTCGTGGGCGAGGGGTTGGGCGATGATGCCGAGAACCGCCTTGTCGGCGTAGTTGACGACGTAGAGCAGCACGAGGAGGCCGGTCAGGCCCCAGGCGCGGCCGCGCGACTCGGAACCGATGGCGACGGTCCGGTCGAGGAGGGCAGAGGATCGGGTCACGTGGTGATCCCTTCGGGGACGAGGTGGCGTGGGTCACAGTGTCTGGGTTCATTCAACGGACCGGGGTGCCCGCGATCAATACGCACTCGGCGAAGACACCGGCTACGTCTGCCTATGGGTCGCCGTTGCACGCCGCTTCCGTGCATTGGAGTGCGCTATCCGACCGATAGCCGAACGCCTCTAGCCGGGCCCCTGTGAATCGGGCATTCTCATCCCATGAGCCGCCTCGCCCAGACTCTCGGTCTGACCGAGTTCCAGACGGAGATCGTCGCCACCGTGCGCACCTTCGTCGATCGCGAAATCATCCCGGCCGCACAGGAACTCGAACACTCCGACGCGTACCCCCAGGCCATCGTCGACAAGATGCGCGACATGGGCCTGTTCGGGCTGATGATCCCCGAGGGGTACGGCGGACTCGGCGAGTCGCTGCTGACGTACGCCCTGTGCGTGGAAGAGCTCGCGCGCGGCTGGATGAGCGTGTCGGGAGTGATCAACACCCACTTCATCGTCGCGTACATGATCCGTCAGCACGGCACCGACGCCCAGAAGAACCACTACCTGCCGCGGATGGCCACCGGCGAGGTGCGCGGCGCGTTCTCGATGTCCGAGCCCGAGCTGGGGTCCGACGTCGCCGCGATCCGCACCAAGGCCAAGCGAGACGCCGACGGCGACTACCTGATCAACGGACAGAAGATGTGGCTCACCAACGGCGGCAGTTCGACGCTCGTCGCCGCGCTGGTGCGCACCGAGGAGGGCGCCGCCAAGCCGCACGCCAACCTGACCACCTTCCTGATCGAGAAGCCCGCCGGTTTCGGCGAGGTCCTCCCCGGCCTCACCATCCCGGGCAAGATCGACAAGATGGGTTACAAGGGCATCGACACCACGGAGCTCCTGTTCGACAACTACCGCGCCGGCGCCGGCGACGTCCTCGGCGGCACACCGGGTCGCGGGTTCTCCCAGATGATGGACGGTGTCGAGGTCGGCCGCGTCAACGTCTCCGCCCGCGCGTGCGGTGTGGCGATCCGGGCGTTCGAGCTGGCCGCCCGATACGCGCAGCAACGCAGCACGTTCGGCAAGCCGATCGCCGAACACCAGGCTGTCGCGTTCAGCCTCGCCGAGATGGCGACGAAAGTCGAAGCCGCACACCTGATGATGGTCAACGCGGCCCGACTCAAGGACTCCGGTGAACGCAACGACGTCGCCGCGGGCATGTCCAAGTACCTCACCAGCGAGTACTGCTCCGAGGTGACCCAGGCCAGCTTCCGCATCCACGGCGGCTACGGCTACTCGAAGGAATACGAGATCGAGCGCCTGATGCGCGAGGCACCGTTCCTGCTCATCGGCGAGGGCACCAGCGAGATTCAGAAGATGATCATCAGCAAGGGCGTACTACGCAGTTACGCACTGTAATTCGAAGGAGAAATCTCGTGCAGCGTACGGTGTTCAACGAAGATCACGACGCGTTCCGGAAGACCATTCGCGACTTCATCGCCAAGGAAGTTGCCCCCGTCCACCACGACTGGGAGGGCGAGGGGCATCCCCCGCGTGACTTCTACCGCCGCCTCGGCGAGCTCGGGGTGCTGGGCATCCAGGTGCCGGAGGAGTTCGGCGGCGGCGGCGAGAAGAGTTTCAAATTCGCCGCGGTGGTCGGCGAGGAGACGGCGGCCGCCGGAGTCTCGTTCGGCAGCTACTCGGTCCACACCAACCTGATCCTGCCGTACCTGCTCGAGTACGCGAACGACGAGCAGAAGCAGCGGTGGCTCCCGGGATTCGCGTCCGGCGACATCATGTTCGCCATCGCGATGACCGAGCCGGGCACCGGTTCGGACCTGGCGAACATCGCGACGTCGGCAAAGCTGTCCGCGGACGGGACCCACTACGTCCTGAACGGCGCCAAGACGTTCATCACCGGCGGAGCGCTCGCCGACCGGGTCCTGGTGGTGTGCCGCACCGCGCCCAGCACCCCCGAGGACCGCCGGGCCGGTCTCACGATCCTCGTCGTCGACACGGCGTCCGAGGGTTTCGCGGTGGGCCGCAAGATCGAGAAGATCGGCCTGAAGGCCTCGGACACCGCCGAACTGTCCTTCACCGACGTATCGGTCCCCGTCACGGACCGTCTCGGCGACGAGGGGGCCGGTTTCAGCTACCTCACCCACAACCTCGCTCAGGAACGTCTCTCCATCGCGCTCGGCGGGTCGGCGACCTCGGCTGCGGCCCTGCAGCACGCGATCGCGTACGTCAAGGAGCGCAAGGTGTTCGGCAAGCCCGTCGCCGCGTTCCAGAACACCAAGTTCGTGCTCGCCGAATGCGCCACCGAGGTCGAGGCGATCCAGCTGATGGCCGACCGCGCGCTCGAACTGCACGATGCCGGCGAACTGACGGTCGCGGATGCCGCCAAGGCCAAGCTGTTCTGCACCGAGGCGGCGGGCCGGGTCATCGACAAGTGCCTGCAACTGCACGGCGGTTACGGCTACATCCTCGAGTACCCCATCGCGCGCCTGTACGCGGACACCCGCGTCTCGCGCATCTACGGCGGTACGAGCGAGGTCATGAAGACGATCATCGCGAAGGATCTCGGCCTCTGACCCACACCCCAACAGTATGGGCGTACCGTTTGAAGGCGAGGAGGAGAACATGTGGGATCCAGACAAGTACCTCGCCTTCGCGGACCATCGCGGGCGCCCGTTCTACGAGTTGCTGTCACGCGTCGACGCGCGGTCACCCCGCCGCGTGGTCGACCTCGGCTGCGGCCCGGGGAACCTGACCGTCAGCCTCGCCGAGCGGTGGCCGGACGCCGTCCTCGAGGCCTCCGACAGCTCACCCGAGATGGTCGAGGCCGCGCGCGAACGCGGCCTCGACGCAAGCCGGCAGGACGTGCGCGACTGGACGCCGAAGCCCGACACGGACGTCGTCGTCTCCAACGCCGCCCTGCAATGGGTGCCCGAGCACCGGGAGTTGTTGCGTCGCTGGCCGACCCGACTGCCCACGGGGGCGTGGATCGCGGTGCAGGTACCCGGCAACTTCGACGCGCCGTCGCACGCGATCGTCCGGGACCTCGCCGGCACCGAACACTGGTCCCGGTCGCTGGCGGACATACCGTTCCGCGAGAGCAAGGTCGTCGACGATCCCGTCGAATACGCGGGCCTGCTCGCCGACGCGGGCTGCGCCGTCGACGCATGGGAGACCACGTACGTCCAGCAACTGACCGGGGAGAATCCGGTGCTGGAATGGATCACCGGAACCGCACTCCGCCCCGTGAAGGACGCCCTCCCGGCGCAGGAGTGGGACCGGTTCCGCACGGAACTCGTCCCGCTCCTCGACGAGGCGTACCCCCGGCGACCGGACGGGACCACGTTCTTCCCGTTCCGGCGCATCTTCGTCGTCGCCCAGGTGCAGTGACGCACCGGATCAGCCGTGATGCCTGCGGTACGCCGCGGCCGCGCCGGGATGCAGCGGCACCCCGGCGGTGACGATCAACGACTGCCGGTCCAGGAACTGGCTGCCCGTCGCCTGATCCGGCACCAGTTCCGCCGCATGATCGATCAGCACCTCGACGATGGCGCCGGCGGCGGAGTCGGAGACCGACGGGTCGGCGAGCAGCAGGTTGGCGAGACCGATCGTCGCGACGGCCGTCTCCTGGCCGTACGTTCCGGGCGGAATCAGCACCGGCTCGTAGCGCGGGCCGAACCGGGCCCGCAGCAGTTCCAGTTCGGCGGACAAGTCGAGTAGTCGCAGCGGGATCCCGAGATTCGCGAACGACGGCGTGGGCACTCCGCCCGCCCACAGGACCGCGTCGACGGTGCCGTCACGCAACGCCTGCCCTGCATCGGTCATCGACCGGTGCAGTCGCGTCACGTCCCCGGGACCCGCCAGACCCAGCACCTCGAGGATCCGTTCACCCGTCAGCTCCGCGCCGGAGCCTGTGGCACCCAGACTGATTCGCGTTCCCCGCAGCTGCGAGGTGTCCGTGATGCCGGAATCGGCGCGCACCGCGAGCTGCATGTAGTTCTCGTACACCTTGCCGATGGCGGTGAAACCGGCGCCGGCCTCCATGGCCGACACGGCCGCATCGGCGAGACTCAGGGCCAGTTCCGCATCTCCGGATGCCAACGCCACCAGATTGTCCATTGATCCCGCGGTCCGGACCGGGACGATGCCCACCGGCACTCCGGCACGGTCCACGGCGACGGCCGTCAACTGGGCGAACTCCCAGAAGAACCCGCCCTCCTCGCCGGCGGCGAGTCGCAGTGGGTCGGGGTCGCGGTCCGAGCACGCGGCGAGCACCGAACCCGTCACCGCAGTCGCTCCCGTGACCACGAGGCCGCGGAGAAGGGCGCGTCGCGTGATCACGACGACCCCGCCGATTCCGGAAGGGTCAGCGTGACTCGAAGCCCGTGCGGCGCCGCCGCGGCGATCGCCAGCGACCCGCCGCCGCCCTCGACGAGCGCGGTCGCGATGGACAGGCCGAGCCCGGTGCCCTGCTGCCCGGCCCCCGACCCGCGGAAGAAGCGCGAAGACAGTTTGCCGATCTCGTCGTCGCTCACCCCTACCCCGTCGTCGCTCACCCGGATCTCGATTCCCGAGGCGGACCGTCCCGTGTCGATCCGGACCGTCGAACCTCGACCGGCGTACGCGTGGGCGTTGCTGAGCAGCACGTCCAGAACCTGCGCCAGGTGGCTGGACCGGAAGTCGGCGAACAGCGGCTCGGCCGGCTGTCCGAGCACGATCCCCATCGCCGACTCCCCGAGAGCCTCCGTCCAGGCGTCGGCCCGGTCCGCGACGACGGCACCGACGTCGCAGCCGACGGGCGCGGTCTCGTCGTCGGCGGTGTCGGGCGATTCGGCGACCGCCAGCGCCAGCAGTCCGTCGAGGATCCCGCCGAGCCGATCGACCTCCATGCCCGTCCGGCGGTACGTCTCGGCCCCGGCGTCGGAGACGTGCGGTCCGAGGGAATCGAGACGGAAATGCAGAGCGGCAAGGGGATTTCGGAGCTGATGGGCGGTGTCGGCGATCAGCTGGCGCTGCGCCTGCCCGGACGCTTGCACGGCGTTCGACATGTCATCGAACGCCTTCGCCAGTTCCTGGACCTCGGGCGGGCCGCTGTACCGGCCGGACGGCCGCCCCGTGGTGCGCCGCGCCCGCGGACGGGGCGACGGGACGGCGTCGGTGAGTGCGCCGACCCTGTCGGTGAGCGCGCCGAGTGGGCGAACGGTCCATCGGGACAGCGCAATCGCGACGGCGGTGACCGCTGCCAGCGCGCCGAGCGCCCCCGCGGCGATCACCAGCCACGACGTCCGGATCGACTCACGCGCGGCACGGGTCGACACGTTCATGACGACGGCGCCGTCCACCTGCGCCCCGGTGCCGACGGGCACCGCCGACAGGACGCGATCCGCCGACCACGGCGTCAGCGAACCGCTGATCCCCTGTTTCTGATTGCGGAGTCCGGCCGTGATCGCGGAGGCCACGCCGGCGTCGTCCGGCGACAGTCCGGCCCCGGCGCGGAGGTTGCCCCTGGCATCGACGATGAGCACCCCCTCGCCGTACAACTCGTGGTAGCGGGCCACCTCCTCCCGAAGCAACGTGGTGCTTCCGGGTGCCTGCGTCTGTCCGGCGAGGCTGGCGAAATGCGTCGCGTCGGCCTCCCTGCTCAGCCGCAGGGACTGCGTTCGCCCCGCACCGGTCGCCAGCGCCAGCGGGACGGCGAACGCCACCACCGCAACGGCCGCGAACACCAGCAGGACGGCGAGCACCCGGCGGCGCACGTCACGTGCCCCAGCGGTAGCCGTACCCGCGGATGGTCGAGATGAGCCCGGGGCGGCCCAGTTTCGCCCGCAGCCCGGTCATGTGAACGTCGAGGGTGCGCGAGATCGCCACGTACGCATCGCCCCACACCGCGTCCATCAACTGCTGTCGGCTCACCGCGGCGCCGGGACGGGCGACGAGCACCTCGAGAAGCTCGAACTCCTTGGCCGTCAAGGCGACCGGCGCTCCCCCGACCTCGACCTCGCGGGCATCCAGATCCACCACGACATCGCCCTCGGTGACCTTCTGCGCAACCGACGGTCCGGTCGCCCGGCGGCGCTGGGTCACCACGTCGAGCCGGGCCAGCAATTCCGCGAGCCGCGCCGGTTTGACGAGGTAGTCGTCGGCCCCGCCGCGCAGTCCCCGCACCACCGAACGTTCGTCGTCGCGGGCCGTGAGGATCACCACCGGAACGTCGCTGACGGCCCGCAGCTGCCGGAGCACCTGCAGGCCGTCCGCGTCGGGTAAACCCAGATCGAGGATCACCGCGTCCATACCGCGATGGCCGAGAAGAAGATCGGAGCCGCGGCGCATACGCACCGCCTCGTGGCCGTGGGAACCCAGCGCCTCCACGAGTGCGTCGCCGACTCCGTCGTCGTCCTCGACCACCGCGATCTGCACTTCAGTCCCTTCGATCAGCTCCGCGAGTCGACCAGCTCGACGTCGTCGTCCGGGGTGTCCTCCCGGCTGGTCGCCCGGTCCAGCGGCGAACCGTCCGAAGTCTCACGCATGAAGAAGTAGACGACGAGCGAGATGGCGATGCACCCGGTCACGTAGTAGAAGAATAGCGATTCGTGGCCGGCCCGCTTCAGGGCGAGGGCGACGGTCTCGACCGTTCCGCCGAAGATCGCCAGCGTCAGGGCGTACGGCAGGCCGACCCCCAGCGCACGGACCTTCGTCGGGAACAGCTCGGTCTTCACGATGGCGTTCACCGACGTGTACCCGGTGACGACGATCAGTCCCAGCATCATCAGCGCGAACGCGACCAGCGGGTTCGTCGTCTTCCCGAGCACGGTCATCAACGGCACGGTCAGGACGGTTCCGCCCACCCCGAAGAAGATGAGCAGCTTCCGGCGACCGATGCGGTCGGACAGCGCACCGCCGATCGGCTGCAGCACGATGAACACCAGCAGTGCCGCGAAGTTGATCCACGCCACCGTGTCCTTGGAAATGCCGGAGGTGTTGATCATGTATTTCTGCATGTACGTGGTGTACGTGTAGAACGCCACGCAACCACCGAGCGTCAGGGCGCACACCAGCAGGCACTCGCGCGGGTACTGCAGCAGCATCCGGAGCGAACCTTCCTTCGGCCCGTCGTCCGGGGTGTCTGCGTCACGCTTCGCCTCCACCTCGTCGGTGAACGCCTCCGACTCGTCCATCGTGCGGCGCAGCCACATCACCGCGACGGCACCGGCGGCGCCGATCAGGAACGGGATCCGCCAGCCCCACGACTGCATGGCCTCCGCAGGCAGCGTCAGCTGCAGGATGATCTGCACCCCCAGCGCGATCAGCTGTCCGGCGACGAGCGTGACGTACTGGAAGCTCGAGTAGAACCCGCGCCGTCCCGGCGAGGCGACCTCGGCCAGGTAGGTGGCGCTGGTGGCGTACTCGCCGCCGACCGACAGTCCCTGCAGCATCCGGGCGATCACCAGCAGCACCGGAGCGACCAGCCCGATGCTCGCGTAGGACGGCGTGACGGCGATGACGAGCGAACCCGCCGCCATCACGGTCACCGACAGGGTGAGCGCCGAGCGACGTCCGTGCCGGTCGGCGTACCGCCCCATGATCCAGCCGCCGATCGGTCGCATGAGGAAGCCGACCGCGAACACGGCCGCCGTCGACAGCAGCTGCGCGGTCGTGTCGCCCTCGGGGAAGAACTCCTTCGCGAAGTACACGCTGAACGCCGCGTAGACGTACCAGTCGTACCATTCGATCAGGTTGCCGACCGAACCCTTCAAAACATTGCCGATGACTCGGCGTTCACCCGTCGATGTGGTGCTCACGCGGGACTCCTCTCGATGCCCTGGATCTCTGCGTTCACACCACAGTGGGTCAGGTCACATCGATTCGGAAGGGGTCCGGCGGCTTCCTAACATTCCCTTAGGGAAGTCCCCCTGTGAGTACTTGTTAACCGCGGGCGGTTAACAAGTACTCACGGCAGGGGTGTCCTCGCCCAGCCGCGGCGGCGCGGTGCGATAGCTCGCCGGGGTGGCGCTGAGCCGGATCGGGTTCGCCACCTGACGCACGGGCTCGTCCCTGCGGGGATCGTCGATCTCGACCACCGGATTCAGCCCGAGCCGCTCCGCCAGCGCGACGGCGTCGGCGATGTCGTTGAGCGGACCGCACGGGACACCCTGCGCGGTCAGCTTCTCGAACCACACGTCCGCGGAATCCGACGCCAGCGCCTCGGTGATGTCCCGGACCAGTTGTTCGCGGTGCGCCACCCGTTGCGTGTTGGTCGCGTACCTCTCGTCGTCGGCAAGTTCGGGAACACCGAGAACCTGCACGAGAGAGGCGAACTGACGATTGTTCCCGACCGCCAGCACGAGCGGACGATCACCGGTCCGGAACACCTCGTACGGTGCGATGCTGGGGTGCCGGTTGCCCATCGCCTGCGGGACGACACCCGCGCCCACATACCCGGACGTCTGGTTGACGAGGGCGGACAGCAGCGACGACAGCAGATTCACCTCGACCCGCTGCCCCTCCCCGCTCCGGTCCCGGTGACGCAGCGCCGCCAGGATCCCGACCGCGGCGTGCAGTCCGGTGATGACGTCGACGACGGCCACCCCGACCTTCGTCGGTACCCCGGGTTCCGGGCCGGTGATGCTCATCAACCCGCCCACGGCCTGGATGAGCAGGTCGTATCCGGGGAGGTTGTTGTGGCCGCCGAAACCCGTCACGGAGCAGTAGACGACGTCGGGGTTGATCTCCCGGACCGCGTCGTAGCCGAGTCCGAGCCGGTCCATCGTGCCCGGGAGGAAGTTCTCCACCACCACGTCGGCCCGGGCGGCGAGTTCCCGCGCCTGTTCCAGGTCGGCGGGGTCGCGCAGATCCCAGGCGAACGACCGCTTGTTGCGGTTGACGGACTGGAAGTAGGTGGATTCGTCGCCCACCCACGGCGGACCCCACTGCCTCGTGTCGTCGCCGACGCCGGCACGTTCGATCTTCACGACCTCCGCGCCGAGATCGGCGAGCAGCATCGTGGCGTACGGCCCGGCGAGCACCCGGCCGAAATCGGCGATCAGCAGGCCGTCCAGGGATGCGCCCCCAGCCGACTCGAGCGACCCGCTCACCGGAACGCTGCCTCGCCCGTCAGCGCCTTGCCGATCACCAGCTGGTGCACCTCGGACGTGCCCTCGTACGTGAGCACGGACTCGAGGTTGTTGGCGTGACGGATCACGGGGTATTCCAGCGTGATTCCGTTGGCGCCGAGAATGGTCCGGCACTCGCGGGCGATGGCGATGGCCTCCCGGACGTTGTTCAGCTTGCCCGTGCTGACCTGCTCGGGACGCGCCTCGCCGCGATCCTTGAGACGTCCGAGGTGGTACGCGAGCAGGTGACCCTTGCCGACCTCGAGAGCCATGTCGGCGATCTTGACCTGCGTGATCTGGTAGGCGGCGAGCGACTTGTCGAAGACCTGACGGTCCTGCGCGTAGGAGATGGCGGACTCGAGGCAGTCGCGGGCGGCGCCCATCGCGCCGAAGATGATGCCGAACCGGGCCTCGTTGAGGCAGCCCAGCGGACCGGACAGTCCCTTGGCCTCCGGCAGCATCGCGGAGTCGGGCAGCCGGACGTCCTCGAGTACGAGTTCCGAGGTGACGGACGCCCGCAGCGACATCTTGTGCTTGATCTCGGGCGCCGAGAAGCCGGGGGTGTCGGTGGGCACGACGAATCCGCGGATGCCGTCGTCGGTGCGCGCCCACACGACCGCGACGTCGGCGACGGACCCGTTGGTGATCCACATCTTGGTGCCGTTGAGGATCCAGTCGTCACCGTCCCGCTTGGCGTTGGTGCGCATGCCGGCGGGGTTGGAGCCGAAGTCGGGCTCGGTCAGTCCGAAGCAGCCGATCGCCTTGCCCGCGGCCATGCGGGGCAGCCACTCCTGCTTCTGGTCCTCGCTGCCGTAGTGGTGGATCGCGTACATGGCCAGCGAGCCCTGGACGGACACGAGGCTGCGGATTCCGGAGTCGACGGCCTCGAGTTCCAGGCAGGCCAGGCCGTAGGCGGTGGCGCTCATGCCGGCGCAGCCGTATCCCTCGAGGTGCATGCCGAGCACGCCGAGTTCGCCGAGCCCTTCCGCCAGTTCACGCACGGGCAGTGCCGCCGCTTCGAACCATTCGCCGATGTGGGGCCGGATCTTCTCGTCCGCGAATCGGCGCACGGTGTCGCGGATCGCGATCTCCTCGGTGTCGAGCAGCGAGTCGAGGGCGAACAGCTGGGACAGGGTCTGCGGGTCGGACATTGTTCCTCCACGGGGCCGGTGGGGCTGGTGTGCAAACGTTCGCGAGAACGATTGCACGAACGATTTCGTCACGTAGACTAAGGCGCGTTCCGGCGGCCGTCAACCACGAGGCCGCCGGGTCCCCATCCCCGAGCGCGAGGATTGCCCGTGAACCTGCCGGACCGCTCGACACGCACCTCCGGGCGTCCGCCTACCCTCCGCGAGATCGCCGAACGCGCCGGTGTCCACGTGTCGACGGCGTCGCGGGTGCTCCGGCAACCCGAACCCGCCGACGGCTGGTCCGAGGCGGCGCTGCGGGTGCGCGAGGTGGCGGTGGAACTCGGCTACCAGCCCAACCTGTGGGCCGCGAGCCTGCGGACGCGCAAGACGACCACCCTCGGCGTCGTCATGCCGCGCCTCACCGACGGGGTGGTCGCCACCATGTTCCAGGGCATCGAGGAGACGGCGACGCAGGCCGGCTATTCGGTGCTGCTGTCGAGCCCACCCGACGATCTCGACGCGCAGCGCCGCGCCATCGACTTCCTCGTCAGCAGGCAGGTGGACGGCCTGCTGCTCAGCAGCCTGCACAGCCCCGGACGCGAGTTCGTCGACTCACTGTCGGTGGGGGCGCTGCCGATGCTGCAACTCAACCGGCACGCCGACGTCGGTCTGCCGTTCGTGTCGGGCGACGACCACCGGGGCGGCTACCTCGCCGGACGGCACCTCCTCGACCGCGGTTTCACCGAGATCGCCGTCATCGCCGGACCCGAACACGCGAGCACCTCACGGGACCGTCTCGCCGGCTTCCGTGATGCGCTGGCCGAGAACGGGATCGAACTCGGAGCGGATCGCGTCGTCCGGTCCGACTTCGACGTGTCCGGCGGTGTCGCCGCGGCCACGGTTCTCCTGGAACCGGATTCGCGCCCCGAGGCGATCTTCACCGTCAGCGACACCATCGCGATCGGCGTCCTCGGCGTCGCCCGGGACCTCGGGCTGCGGATACCCGAAGATCTCGCGCTCGTCGGATACAACGACATTCCCGTGGTCGCCCAGCTGCCGGTGCCGCTGACCACGGTCCGGTCACCCGCGCGCCTGATCGGCGCCACGGGTGTGCGTCACCTGCTGTCGCTCATCGCGGGCAACGAGGTGGAATCGGTGAAACTTCCCGTCGAACTGGTGGAGCGGGCGTCGACGAGGAAGTAGTCAGAGCTTCGCCCGCAGTTCCCGCTTGAGCAGCTTGCCGCTCTGGTTGCGGGGCAACTCGTCCACGAACACCACCTGCTTGGGCACCTTGAACGGCGCGATGCGCTCCTTGACGTGGGCGATCAACCCGTCCGGGGTCACGCCGGACGCGTTCTCCCGCAGCACCACCACCGCGGTGATCGCCTCGATCCACTTGTCGTCCGGCGTCCCGATGACGGCCACCTCGGCCACGTCCGGGTGCGTGTAGACGGCGTCCTCGACCTCCCGCGACGCCACCAGGATCCCACCGGTGTTGATGACGTCCTTGATGCGGTCGACGACGGTGATGTACCCCTCCGGATCCCGCGTCACCAGATCACCCGAGTGGAACCAGCCGTCGCGGAACGCGTCCGCGGTGGCGTCGGGGTTGTCCCAGTACCCCTGACACAGTTGCGGTGACCGGTACAGCACCTCGCCCGTGGTGCCGTCCGGAACGTCGTTGCCGTCCGGATCCACCACCCGCGTCTCGACGAAGAACACGGCCTTCCCGCACGACGACGGCCGCTCCTCGTGTTCCTCGGGTTGCAGCACCGTGGCGAGCGGCCCGATCTCGGACTGTCCGAAGCAGTTGTAGAAGCCGAGGTCCGGATAGCGTTCGCGGAGCCTGTTCAGCACCGTCACCGGCATGATCGACGCGCCGTACTGCGCCTTCGTCAGCGAGGACAGGTCGCGGGTCTCGAGGTCGGGGTGCCCGGCGAGCGGCACCCACACCGTCGGCGCCAGGAACAGCGAGCCGATGCGATCGGTCTCGATGCGCCGCAGGATCTCCGGGATGTCCGGGGTCTGCATCAGATTCACCGAGGCGCCCACCGACAGGTAGGGCAGCATGAAGACGTGCATGCCCGCCGAGTGGTACAGCGGCATGCAGATCAGCGGATTGTCGCGCTCGTTGAGCGCGAGCGCGATCACGGAAGACACGTACTCGTGCACGAGTCCGCCATGAGTCATCATGGCGCCCTTCGGCTTCGACGTCGTCCCCGACGTGTACAGCAGCTGGGCCAGGTCGGTCGACGCGACCGGCGCGGCCACGTCCGGCACGTCGCCGGAGCCGGCGTGGGCGAGCAGGGAGTCCTCGGCGTCGCGCAGGGGCACCACGTGACGCAGGTCGAGCGCGTCCCGGACCGCGTCGAGCGTGCCGGCGAGCGCAGGGTCGACCAGCACCGCAGCGCTTCCGGACTGCGACACCAGATAGGTCAGCTCTTCACCCCGGAGCGCGTAGTTGACGGGGACGTGCACGAGACCCGCACGCGCGCAGGCCAGAAACCCGATCGTGTACGCGTCCGAGTTCGTGCCGTACGCGGCGACGCGATCACCGGCCGACAGTCCGAGCGACTGCAGGTGGGCGGCGGCCCGGCTGACCGCGTCGTCGAGTTCACGGTACGTCCACGTGCGGTCCTCGAACGTCAGCGCCCTGCGGTCAGGGAACTTGGCAGCCGAGCGCCGCAGCACTCCGTCGACGGTGTCGGTACGCGCATCCAGACTCATGCACGAAGGTTATAGGACGTCCAACTACCCCGCCAGAGGTTCGGCTACCGCCCCGCCGACACCAGCATCGGCGAATGCATGTCGTAGTACGACACGTCGCCCATCAGCCGCCCCTCTTCCTCGAACAACGACCTCAGGTCGTCCGGTATCTCCAATTTCTCGTGGGACCGGGCCTCCGCCTCGGACGTGAAGTACACCGCCTCGACATACCCGCCGTCGCCGTACGTGCACAACGTTCCACCGAGGATCTCCGGACGCAGCTGATGAACCTGAGGTTCGGCCTGTTCCAGCAACTCCCGCATCCGACTCGCGTCGGTCGTGTGCCCCTCCATCACCTGCACGAACGTCGCATCGTCCGAACCGCCACCCATCCACTCGGTGACCTCGGGGCAGTCCATGAACGAAACCGTGCCCTCGAAGCACCGCTCGGTCTCCGCCCACCACGCGCCCTGCTCGGGCCGTTCACTGTTCCGCCGGGCCGCGTCGGCGGATTCGAAACGAGCCAGCGCGATGAACGTGCCGTCGTCGCACAATCCCTGGGTGCAGCCGAGGAAGCCCGTCGCCCCGGGGCGCAGTTCCTCGGTCCAGCGATCCATGCAGCGGCGCAGGCCCGCCTCGTCCGATACCTTTCCTTGAATTATCTGGATGAACATCGATGTCACCTCCCGCGGGACGAACGCCCCGCAGTGAGAACGATCTCGGTGGCCGACCCGTCGCGGTCCACCGTCAGCGGGCACCGACGGCCCGCGGCCGCAGCCACTGCACACTCGATCCTTCGCCGGTTCGCTGTGCGGCGCAATGCGGGCAGCGAGCCACTATTTCCCCTGCCATTGAGGTGTGCGCTTCTCGACGAACGCCTGCATGCCCTCCTGTGCGTCGCATGTGATCGCATTGGTGGCCATCGTCTCCGCCATCGCCTTGTACGCCTCGTCCTGGGGGAGTTCGATCTGCCGGTAGAACGCCTGCTTGCCGATCTTCACCGTGAGCGGGCTGGCCTTCGTGATCTTCCCCGCGAGGGCCCGGGTCTCCGCATCGAGGTCGCCGGGCGCGACCACCAGGTTCACCAGCCCCCAGTCCGCGGCGGTCTCCGCGCCGATCGTCTCGCCGGTGAGCAGCATCTGCAGGGCGCGCTTACGTCCGATCGCGCGGCTGAGCGCCACCATCGGGGTGGAGCAGAACAGACCGATCTTCACCCCCGGCGTCCCGAACACGGCGTTCGACGCCGCCACGACCAGGTCGCACGACGCCGCGAGCTGACAGCCCGCCGCCACCGCCGCACCCTGGACGGACGCGATCACCGGCTGCGGAATGTCCTGCACGGTCTGCATCATCTCGACGCAGGTGTCGAAGATGGCCTGCTCGTCCTCGAGTGTGCGGCCGATCATCTCCTTCAGATCGTGGCCTGCGGAGAACACCGGTCCTGCAGCCCTGATGACGACGACGCGGGTGGTGTCGTCGTCGCCCAGCTTCCGAAGCGCTGCGGTGACGTCCCGCATGGCCTCGGACGACAGCGGATTGCGCTGGTCGGGGCGGTTCAAGGTGAGGAACGCGACGCCGGTGTCCGGCTCGGCAGTGGTCTCGACGAAGTTCTCGGTCATGACTACTGCCTACCACCCGTGAGTACTTGTCAACCGCCCGCGGTTAAGAAGTACTCACAGGCGGAGCAATGCGGGCCCGCACCTCACCGAAGCCGATGCGGGTGCCGTTCGCGCCCGGGGCGGTGGCGGAGATCGAGATCTCGTCGCCGTCCTCGAGGAACGTGCGCTTCTCGTCCCCGACGACGACAGGTTCCTGCCCACCCCAGGTCAGTTCGATGAACGCGCCGCGCTGGTCCTTCTCCGGACCCGAAATCGTGCCCGACGCGAACAGGTCGCCGGTGCTGGCAGCGGCGCCGTTGACGGTGGTGTGGGCAAGCATCTGCGCCGGCGACCAGTACATCTGCGCGTACGGCGGCCGGGACACCACGTGGCCGTTCCATTCGACGGCCAGGTCGATGTCGAGACCCCACTTCTCCTCGCCCCGCAGGTACGGGAGTGGCTGCGGGTCCTGCACCGGGGTGTCGATGCGGGCGGCCTCGAGCGCGTCGAGCGGCACCACCCACGGGGAGATGGACGTCGCGAAGCTCTTTCCGAGGAACGGACCGAGCGGCACGTACTCCCAGGCCTGGATGTCGCGGGCCGACCAGTCGTTGACGACGACCGCGCCGAACACGTACTCCGCGAACTGGTCCGGGGTGATGGTCTCCCCCAGCTTCGTCGGGACGCCGACGAGGAAACCCATCTCGGCCTCGATGTCGAGGCGGCGGGACGGCCCGAAGTCGGGGGCATCCTGATCGGGTGCCTTGCGCTGTCCGCACGGGCGGACGACGTCGGTGCCCGACACGATGACGGTGCTCGACCGCCCGTGGTATCCGACCGGCAGGTGCTTCCAGTTGGGCATCAGCGGTTCGGAGTCGGGACGGAACAGTCGCCCGAGGTTCGTGGCGTGGTTCTCGGAGGCGTAGAAGTCGACGTAGTCGGCGACGGCCACCGGCAGGTGCATGGTCACGTCGGACACCGCGAACACCGCGGCGTCGGCGATGTCGCCCTGGACGAGTGCGGTGATCTGCCGGCGGACCTCGGTCCAGCGCGGCCGGCCCTGCGCCATGAACGCGTTGAGGGTGGGCTGCGCGAAGACGTCGTCACCCAGGGCGGCGGCGAGATCCACGACGGAATCTCCCACCCGCACCCCGACCCGTGGGGCCGAGTCGGCAGTCGAGAACACGCCGTACGGCAGGTTCTCGATCCCGAAGAGGGAATCGGCGGGGATGTCGAGGACGGTCATGCGTGGGCTCCTTGATCTGCGGAGGCGAGGGCGGAAGACGGCACGAGGTGCAGTGCGACGAGATCCTCGAGTGGTTCGAGGATGCTGCACGTGCCGAAGGATCGGAAGGCGGTGCGGACGGCGCCGACGACGTCCGCCGGGAGATCGCCGAGTTCACGGGCGATCCGTGCGCCGTCACGCTCGGCGAGGGTGACGGCCATCCGGTCGACGTCTGCGCCGTCGAGCGCGTGCCGGGTGGCGAGAAGCACGTTGAGGAAGCCGTGCTGCTCGAATCCGGTGTGCGGATCGGTGTTGCGGACGGCGTGGTGCAGTCCGGCTGTGGCCTTGAACGGGACACCCGTCGCCACTGCGGTGTGCAGAGCGGACGCGAGTTCCCTCTCGTCGGGATACGCCTCGGCGACAACGCCTCCCGTCCGGAACTTGGCCGCGAACGGGCCCCCGGCGAGCGCAGCGAGGACGTCGCCGCGTCGTTCGCCGCGCGGGACCTCCACGAACACGTCGAAACCGGCAGTCAGGGTCTGGGCGGCGTCCATCGCGGCGACGAATTCCGCCGCCGAGCATTCGGCCGGCACTGCGATCTCGAGGGCTACCGCTGTGGCACCGTCGATCTGCGCGAGGCGGTCGAGTGCGGGCGCGAGGGTCGCGGGGCCGGCGGGCAGCGTCAGGCTCAGTTCGAGCGGACCGGCGGTCAGTTCGTCCAGCCGGGCGACCGGAAAGACGAAGGGACCGACCAGGTCTGCATACCGCGCGGACCGGTGCCGGGCATGCGCAGGCACGGCGTCGGGCAGCGGCGCGTTGCCGGGCGGGAAGAGGGCGGCGTCGTCGCAGAGACCGGTGAACAGCGGGGAAATCACTGCTTCGGCCCCCGTCCTGCCCAGGTCCAGGCGTAGCCCGAGTCCTCGCACGCGAGTGCGCCCTCGCCCAGTTCGAGCGGGCGGAACGTGTCGACCATGACGGCGAGTTCGTCGAAGAACTCGGCGCCGATGCTGCGTTCGTAGGCGCCCGGCTGCGGGCCGTGTGCATGACCGCCCGGGTGGATCGAGATGGACCCCTGACCGATGCCGGACCCCTTGCGCGCCTCGTAGTCTCCGCCGACGTAGAACATGATCTCGTCGGAGTCGACGTTCGAGTGGTAGTACGGCACCGGAATCGACAGCGGGTGGTAGTCGACCTTGCGGGGAACGAAGTTGCAGATGACGAAGTTGTTGCCCTCGAACGCCTGATGCGCCGGCGGCGGCTGGTGGACGCGCCCGGTGATGGGTTCGTAGTCGGAGATGTTGAACGTGTACGGGTAGAGGCAACCGTCCCAGCCGACGACGTCGAACGGATGCTGGGGATACACCATGCGTGTGCCGACGATCCCGTGCGACGTGCGGTGCCTGACGAGCACCTCGACGTCCGTGCCCTCGACGTGCAGCGTGTCGGACGGTCCGTGCAGGTCGCGCTCGCAGTAGGGCGCGTTCTCCAGCAGCTGGCCGAACCGGGACAGGTACCGCTTCGGCGGGACGATGTGACTGTTGGCCTCCATCGCGTAGGCGCGCAACGGTTCCGGTCCCTGCGGGATCCACCGGTGGGTGGTCGACATCGGGATCAGGACATAGTCGCCCTGCTTCGCCTCGAGCGCACCGAACACGGTTTCGACGGTGGCAGCACCGGATTCGACGTACACCATCTCGTCGCCGATCGCGTTGCGGTACAGCGGCGACTCCTTGGCCGCGACCACGTAGGAGATGCGGACGTCCGCATTGCCGAGGATCAACCGGCGTCCGGTGACCACGTCGGTGTCGGCCCAGACCGTCTCGGGGAAGAGGTCGTGCAGCTTCAGGTGGCGCGGCTTGAGCGGATGGTTGGGAGTCGTGCTCTGGTCGGGCAGCTCCCACACCGTGGCGTCGACGATCGCCGACGGGATGTGGCGGTGGTAGAGCAGCGAGGAGTCGGAGGAGAAGCCCTCTTCGCCCATCAGCTCCTCGAAGTAGAGCTGACCGTTGTCGTCACGGTGCTGGGTGTGCCGTTTGGGCGGGATGTTGCCCACGTGCCGATAGAACGCCATGACCGGCCTCCCTAGAAGTGCGTGTCCGTAGTAGTAAACACATTAACTAATTTACGGGCGTGATGGCAAGCACAGATATTCGGGAGCAGTGCAGGATCCGGGAGCAGTGCAGGCTCAGTTACGGCCGCGGACGTCGAACTGGCTGCGGTTGGTGATCAGCTTGTCGAGCAGCATGACGAGAATCCGCTGCTCCGGCTCGGTGAGGACACTCGCCCAGGCATGCTCGCGCTCGTTCTGCTCACGGTAGATCTCACCGATCTCACTGCGACCCTTCTCGGTGAGCGACAACTGAACGGAACGGCCGTCCCGCTCATCCGGGGTCCGCTCCATCACACCACCACTGACCAGCGTCTTCGTGAGATTCGAGACCGCGGCCCGACTCATGCCTGTGAGCCTGGCCGCCGTCTTCGACTCGATCGGCCCGGCCAGCCACGTCACGAACATCAGCCGAAAAGCCGACCACGACAGTCCGCGCGGCCGGTGGATCGACGACTCCAGGTCGTACGTCACCACGTTCGACGCGCGGTTCAGTGTCAGCAGAACCTGGGTGGCGAGTTCGTGCGTCGAACCGTATTCGGTGCTCAGACGCCTGTTCGCCAACTCGATGAACGACCAGAAGTCGAGGCTGTCGGGCACCTCGACGGGCGCCGGCGCTGCGTCATCGGTCATGGGGGAACCCTATCGCGAGCGGGTGGCGGGCCCAGTGCCCGCCACCGTCGCTTTTAGTATATCTATGAACTAGTTGAGGTGGCCACGTGCGCCGCGCCGACCGGTTCCGTCTCCTTCTTCGGGATCTTCAGGAACGCGAGCATGACGGCGCAGATCAGCAGGCACGCGATCGGGAAGTACAGGCCGACGGTGACGTTGTCCGCGGTGGCGTTCTTTCCGATGACATAGGGGCCGAAGAATCCGCCCATCGCGGCGATGGTGTTGATGGCCGCGAGACCCACGGCGGTCTCGGCGCGGGTGAGCACCTGCGCCGCCATCGCCCAGTACGGCGCCATGTACCCGAGCACCCCGACCGCCACCATCGACAGCGACGTCAACGCCAGTACCGGCGAGTGCCGGAAGAGGATGGTGCCGAACAGCCCGACAGCTGCCAGGATCATCAGGCCGATGACGAAGAGTTTCCGCTCGCCTGTCCGGTCCGAGTATCGGCTGATCAGGAGCATTCCGACCGCACCGACCACGAACGGCACGGCGCCGAGGAAGCCGATGTTGGTGGCCGAGTAACTCGGATCCATCTGCTTGACGATCTGCGGCAGGAAGAACGTGAATCCGTAGAGCCCACACGCGGCGAACAGGTTCGCGACGGCGAGGTGCAGGATCTTCCGGTTCTTGATCGCACCGAGTTGTTCCTTCACACCCGCGTGGGTATCCGGCTCCTGGTACTCGGCGGTGATCTCACCTTCGAGCCACTCGGATTCCTGGGTGGTGAGGAACTTGGCCTCACGCGGCCGGTTGGGCAGGTAGACGAGAACGATCAGGCCCAGCACGATCGTCGGCGCGCCCTGCAGGATGAACACCCAGCGCCAGCCACTCATGTCGAACCAGGAGATGTGGTCGAGGATCAGACCGCCGGTGAAGGAACCGACGATCATGGCGATCGGCTGCGCCATGGCCATCATGGCGATGGCCCGCGCCCGCTCGCCGGAGCGGAACCAGAAGGTCAGGTACAGCAGCAGTCCGGGAAAGAGACCGGCCTCGGCGATACCGAGGGCGATGCGGGCCACGTAGAGCTGGGTGACGCTGTTGACGAAGCCCATGATCACGGTGACGATGCCCCACGTGATCGCGATCCGCGCGAGCCAGATGCGCGCACCGAACTTCTTCAGCGCCATGTTGGACGGGATCTCGAACACAACGTAGGCCAGGAAGAAGATCGAGGCCACGGCGCCGAACGTTCCGACCGTGATGCCGAGTTCGTGCTGCATCCCCAACTGCGCATAGCTGATGTTGGTGCGGTCCATGTAGTTGAAGATGTACAGCAACATGACGAAGGGAAGGATGCGGTACGACACCTTCTTCAACGTCCTCGCACCGATTTCGCTGTCCTGGACAGCGGAGCGGGAAACTCCCATGACTTTCTCCTATGAGGGGTGGGGTCCTTGTGCGGCCTTCGCCGCGTTTCGGCCCGCGATACGGCCCATGGTCAGAGCGTTGGCCACCGCGTTGCCGCCACCGACATACCTGAGCCCCAGGATGCCTGCTCCGGCTTCGCCCGCTGCGAAGAGGCCCTGAATCGGGCGTCCCCGCACGTCGACGACAGCGGCGTTTCCGTCGATTTCCAGACCCGCGTGGGTACACACGAGCTCGGCGGGAAGGATTTGTGCGGCGTAGAACGGGCCCTCGTCGATCGGATCGGGGTTCTGCTCCGAACCCTTGTTCCGGAGCGTCCGGTGCCGCAGGAAGTCCTCGTCGACCCCGGCGGGCAGCTGGTCGTTCCACCGGGCGACGGTGGCTGTCAGGGCGTCGGCGGGCACCCGGATCTGCTCCGCGAGGCCGCCGAGGCTGTCGGCACGGAACGTACGCCCGGCCGCCACCTCGTCGGCGATCCGATCCGGCGTCCAATCGGCGTAACCGGGCGCCAGATTCACGCGGGCCTTCTCGTCGAAGATCACCCACGCGGTTCCGCCCTGCGCCTCGATGATCCCCGTCGACACCGCGTACGAGGCGTCCTCGTCCATGAACCGCCGGCCGTCCTGATTGACGTACACCCGCGACTTGGGCGGGAACCCCGACTGCCAGTGGTGGAACCGCTGGAAGTACACGGTCGGGAGCATGAGCCCCCAGCCGTCACCCGTGACGGCAGCGTCGACGTCCTGACCGAAACGCAGGTGGTCTCCCCTACTACCGGGGGCGGCGACCACGAACAGAGCGTCGCCGGCGTTGTTCGCGACCGGGTAGTACCGGTCGACGAGTTCCGGGTCCTGCGCGAACCCGCCGGAAGCGACGACGACGGCGCCCGCCCGGACCTCGATGTCGTCGGCGACGACTCCGACCACTCGGCCGTCCTCCTCGGTCAGACTCTGCACGCGGGTGTTCAGGATCGCCTCGACACCGTGCGTGCGTCGCGCCTTGTCGAGCACCTGCACCAGACCGTAACCCTGGTCTTTCGGGACGTGGCCCCGCCACACATCCTCGACTCCCGCCTGGCACAGGCCGGGCTGGTGGGCGTTGGCGGAGACGACTGCCGGAATCTCGACGCCGAGTTCGATCAGCCATTCGAGGGTCGGTCCGGCGTTCTCACAGAACGTGCGGATCAGGCCCGGAGCCAGCATCCACTGGTTGAGGTCCATGTAGTGCTGGAAGAACTTCTCGGCGGAGTCCGCGATGCCCAGACCGCGTTGCACGCTGGTGCCGGCCGCGGTGAACAGTCCGGCCGACAGTTGCGTCGAGCCGCCGAGTTCGGTCTCCGATTCGAACAGCAGCACCGTGGCGCCCTGTTCGGCCGCGGTGACGGCCGCCGCGAGCCCCGCTCCGCCACCGCCGACGACGATGACGTCGAAGTCTTCACTCATGAAAGGTCCGCTCCCGTCTTGGCAATGATGCGGTGGTACAAGCCGTTGGACACGAGGCCGCCGTCGACGGTGACCTCACTTCCGCTCATGTAGGTGGAGCGGTCGGACAGCAGGAACAGGACGGCATCCGTGATCTCGTCCGGGGTGCCCATGCGACCGAAGGGAATGCTGTCGACCGCGGCGCGGACGAATTCGTCTGCGCCGCCCAGCAACGCGGTGCCCACGAGGCCCGGGTGCACGGAGTTGACGCGGATGCCCCACCGGGCGAAATTCCCGGCGGCCGATTTCGACAACCCGGTCAGTCCCCACTTGCTCGACGAGTACGCGGGCGAGAAGTAGCCGATCTGCCCCGAGATGGAGGAGATGTTGACGATGGACCCGCCGCCGCTGTCGCGCAGGAGCGGGGCGACGGCCTTCATGCCGTAGAACGGCCCGAAGAGGTTGATCCTCATGGTCAGTTCCCAGACGTCGTCGGGGGTGTCCATGAACTCCAGCCGGCGCGAGATGCCGGCGTTGTTCACCAGTCCGCCCAATTCGCCTCGGGTACTCCGGATCTCGTCGACGACCCGAGCCCAGGCAGCAGCATCGGTGACGTCGAGTTCGTGAGCGGACGCCGATCCCCCTGCCGCCGTGATCTCCTCGACGACGGCGGAACAGTCTGCGACGTCGGCAATACATACGTGCGTTCCCCTGGCCGCGAGGGCGCGGGCGTGATTGGCGCCCATACCGCCGGCCGCTCCGGTGATCAGGACGACGCCGGGGTAGTTCACCGACTCAGACATGACGCGAACCACCGTCGACGGCAATGCTGTGCCCCGTGACATAGCGCGCGCTGTCCGACAACAGGAACAGCAGCGGTCCGAACACCTCCTCGGGCGACCCGAGACGGTGCAGCGGGACCACGTCGAGGGCGTGCTTCAGTGCGGCCGGGTCGTCCTGCACCCACTGGGTCATCGCCGTGTCGATGTAGCCGGGCGCGATGGAGTTCACACGGATTCCTCTGTCCCCGAATTCGACTGCGAGCGACTCGGTGAGATGCGCGACCGCCGCCTTCGACGTGCAGTACGCACCGCGGCCCTTGCGAACCCGGAGCGCCGACACGGACGACATGTTCACGATCGCACCGCCGTGCTGCATGTGGCGTGCCGCAGCCTGAGCGCCGAACAGGACGCCCTCGACGTTGACGGACAGTGTGGCACCGATCTGCTCCGGTGAGATCTCTTCCGCCAGAGCGAACGGGAAGATTCCCGCGTTGTTGATCCAGTAGTCGATGCGGCCGAACTCTTTCAGTGCCACCTGGGCGAGAGCCTCGTGCTCCTCCGCCTTGGTGACGTCGATCCGCGCGCCGACGACGGTACCCGGCTGAGCGGCGAGGGACTTCGACGCGAGAGCGGTCGTGATCTCCTCGGCGGTGAGTTTCATCTGGTCTTCGTTGATGTCGGCGCCGACCACGTGGACGCCGCGGGTGGCGAGGCCGGATGCGAACGCCGCACCCATGCCCTGGGCCGCGCCGGTGACCACTGCGACCTTGCCCGCCATCTCGGGGTAACTCGCGGTCATCTGCGCGGTCACGGTACGGCCGGGGTTGGTCTGGTCTGCACTTGCGGTCATGGTGTTCTCTTCCTCTGTCATCTGAAATGTCTTCTCGGCACAATGTCTTCTCGGCCCAATGCCGTCTCGGTACAGCGGGCACTACGCGGTGTCGTCGCGCCGGACGTCACGGCGGGCGATCCGCCACCGGTCACCGCGCAGCACCACGCGGTCGGTGAACGTGGTCATCCGCACGAGTCGCGACTCACCACCGATCGAGGTGGCGACGATCTGCAGATAGGCCCGCACGGTGGCGGCGCCGTCGCCCGCCCCGTCGATCACGACGTTGGTGATCACGTGGCGATGGACCTCGTTCGCGGCCCGTGCCTGTGTGTGGAACCGCTCGGCGAATGCGATCAGCGCGTCGGTGCCCGATACCGGCTCCGGGTAACTGGGGGAATGGAATTCGCCGTCGTCCGTGAACGTCTGCGCCCACCCGGAGGCGTCGCCGCCGTCGATGAGGTGACTCTGCCGTCCGTACAGCTGATGTAGCCGAGCGACGGTGACGGCATCGACAGCCCCGGTACTACTGCTCATGAAGTGCTCCCTGGATCCGCTTGGTGGTGCTCGCGGACGCTTGCCCTACTCGAATCATTTGTGCGATAATCGCACGCACTGTGCGATATGGTGATAGAGTAGGTGTCGCACCTCACAGACGTCAAGGAGGGTGGGCAAGCCAGTGAGCACGACCGATGAACGGCCGCGGGAAGTTTCACGCAAAAGCGCAGTTCAGCTCGATTCGGGGATGTCCAAAACCCTCCACCACGGGCTCAAGATTCTCGAGTTGCTGACAGCCCATCCGCACGGCTTGTCCGTCACGGAGATCGCCGACGGGATCGGCGTCCATCGCACCGTCGCGCATCGGCTGATCCGCACCCTCGAAGCGCATCGGCTCTGCCGGAAGGACGGATTCAAACGCGTCACCCTCGGCGCGGGACTGGTAACCCTCGCCGAACCCGTCGAGCAGGATCTACGCACACTGGCGCGACCCGTACTCGAAGAGCTCGCCGATGCCGTCCAGGCCACCGTCCACCTCGTCGTCCGTGAGAACGCGACGGAAGTCCGGGCCCTCATGGTGGTGGAACCGCGCAGCGCGAAAGTGCACGTCGCGTTCCGCCCCGGCCAGGTCGACCCCGTCGACCGTGGTTCGGCAGGACTGGCGATCCTCGCCGCGCTCCCCGCGGTCGAGGGCGAACGCGAAGAGGTGACCGTGGCCCGCGCTCGCGGCTACGCGGTCACCGACGGCGAGGTGATCCCGTCCGTACTCGGTGTCTCCGCCGCCATTCCGGGGCGGCGCGGCGATGCACTCGCGAGCGTCGGCGTGTCGATCTTCGAGATGCCCGACGAGGAGGCGCTGGGCTCAGCGGTCGTCGGCGCCGCTCGCACGCTCGGCAACCTTGCCTTCAGCCTGTGAGTACTTAATAACCGCCCGCGGTTAACAAGTACTCACGGGCGCGTCAGCGCTCATAGCCCTTCCGCATGTCGTCGACAATGCGTGGGCGGTCGAGGGTCGAGGGCTCGAGTTCGCGGCGGGGACGGTCGCGCGGGAAGATCGCGGACGCGGCGAGCGTGGGCTCGTCGAGGAAGCGGAGTTCGGGTGCGTCGCGGGGCAGGCGCAGGGCCGGCGGTTCGGGACCGCGCCGGGCGAGGACGTAACCCCAGTCCCCGAAGCTGGGAACCAGCACGTGGTACGGGGTGACGGCGAGACCTGCCGACGCGACCGTCGACGTGGTGCGCCAGAATGCGTCCGGTGTCGAGTAGGGACTGCCCGACTGCACGACCATCAGTCCGCCCGGGTTCAGGGTGGCGGCGGCAAGGCCGTAGAACTCGGTGGAGTACAGGCGCCCGAGCGCGGGGGTGTCCGGGTCGGGGAGGTCCACGATGACGGCGTCGAATCCCGAGTCGGGTGCGTCGCGCAGCCACCGGAATGCGTCGTCGATGACGACGTGTACGCGGGGGTCCTGCAGCGCACTCTTGTTCAGCCCGGACAGCCGGGTGTTCGCGAGTTCGATGACCGCGGGATCGAGTTCCACCTGCACGATCTCCTCGACCGAGGGAAGTCGCAGGACCTCGCGTGCGGCGAGTCCGTCGCCCCCGCCGAGGATCAGCACCCGTTTCGGGTCGTCGGCCATCGCGGGGTACACCAGCGATTCGGTGTACCGGTGTTCGTCGACGCTGGAGAACTGGAGGTCGCCGTCGAGGAACAACCGGACGTCTCCCCCGCGCTCGGTGACCACGATCTCCTGGTACTGCGACCTTTCCGCGGCGACGACGGGGTCGGTGTAGAGACGTTGCCGCGACGTGGTTTCGATGCCGTCGGCGCGCACCAGCAGCACGGCGATGCACGCTGCGGCGACGAGCAATGCCACCACGGCCAGCAGTCGGGTGCGCAGACTCAACTGCCACCGCAGCAGGATCAGCGCCACGACCGCGGCGGCAACGAGATTGATGATGCCGGTGACGGCGGCTCCGCGGATCATGCCGGCGACGGGCAGCAGGACGAACGGCCACAGCAGGCCACCGACGAGGGCGCCCGCGTAGTCGGCGGCATTGAGGTTTGCCAGCACCTTTCCGGTGCTCTCGGCGTCGTTGTCGCTGCGACCCGACTGCAGCAACGTCATCAGCAGCGGCACCTCGGCGCCCACCAGCACTCCGATGAGCGCGGTGGCGAACACGAGAACGAGTGCGCTGGAACCGAAGAACGTGAATGTCACGTACAGCGTGACCGCACTGAATCCGCCGACGAGGCCGAGGACGATCTCGACGACCACGAACGACGCGGCCGCGGTGGAGAGCAGCGGTTTGGCGGCGAGCGCTCCCACCCCGAGCGCGGCGACGAAACCCGCGACGATCAGGGATGTCTGGGTGATCCCACCACCGGTCAGGCTGACCGACAGAGTCAGCAGGGCCAGTTCGTAGATGAGCCCGCACGCCGCGCACGCGGCGACGGCGGCGAGCAGGAACGCCCTCGACCTTCCGCTGAGCGCCCGGGTGGTGGAGGAATTCGGCTCTGCCGCTGTGGTCGTCACTTCGATCAGGTGAGTGCGGCGGCGTTCACGAGGCCGATGGCGAAGAGGCTCGCACCGACCGCCCACGCGGCACCGCACATCTGCGGGTTTCCGACCAGTCCGACGAGCTGTCCCGGCAGCAGCACGTTCATCAGCCGCAGCGCGACGACCTGCAGCAGCACCCCGAAGAGCCCGTAGACCGCGGAGTCGGCGAGTCCCTGCGCGAATCCGTCGGAACTGGTGAGGATCGCGGTGACCACGACGACGGCGAGGGCGAGATGGTTCGACGCCAGCAGGATTGCCGCGTTGGGGTTCTTGTCGACGTACACCTGGTGCCGGAGATTGCCGGGAGTGGCGAGGTCGAGAACGGCGAAGCCGACTCCGAGGACGGCGACGCCGACGACGAAGTACGCCAGGGTGCCGAGCATGCCGACGGCGAGCAGTCCGACGTCGACGCTGCCGATTTCCGTTGCTGCCGCCGTGTAGGTGGTGTTCACGCACTTCTCCCGACTCGAAGGTTCTCTGTCATTTCGCGCTCCCGGATCCGCCGCTGCCGCTGGCGCCGCCCGCCGGTGAGCCGGGGTTGAAACCGGGCCCCAGGTAGGCGAATCCACCGCTGCGGTAGCGGCCGTCGATGTCTTCGACGCGGACGAGGCTGCCGCCTCCCGGCCCGGCGCTGACCGTGACGATGTCGTCGTCGTAGCGCAGGTATTCGCTGCCGCCGTCGGCTTTCCGCGCTGCCGGTTCCTCCTCGGCGACGATGGTGGAGACGGTCGTGCCCACCGGGTCGGTGGACGTGTAGGTCTTCGCGTCGCCCGCCGTGTTCTGCAGGGCGTAGGTGTCGGCGATGTAGTCGCGGACGCCGCCCCCGCACGCGGTCGCGGCCAGCACCAGAAGCAGCATCGGCACGAGTTTCGCGCGCGACCTGAACCTACTCACGGCAGCCACCTGCTTCGCGTCTTCACGATCACCCCGCCCTTGTCTCCCGGATACAGATGCCAGGTCCGCCACGCCCATCCGCCCGAGGGGTCGCGGGTCGCCGTGAGCGCGGTCAGAGCGGTGTGGTCGCCGGGGAACGCCCCGCAGATCCAGCCGTCCACCTCGGTGGCCTGGCGCCGCAACCAGTCGGCGGTCTGCTCGAGGTGGGTGCGGTCGACGACGTCGGTGGTCGAGTCGAACCGGTACCCGCGCGCACTGTTGGATGCCGGCAGCGGCCTGCCGCCCGCCCGGACCGCGTCGCACGACACCTGCTCGGTGATCCGACGACCCGCGAGAGACGCCGTCACCGCGTGCGACGCGCCGAGAACCCCCAACGTCACCGTGTCGTCACCGTGGGTGATGGTGAGTTCGGCCAGCGGAAGCGGTGTTTCGGCGTTCACGACGAGACCGAGCGCCTCGGCCGTCACATCACGCGACTCGACGTCGAGGACGTGCAGCGTCACTGCGGCGGACCGGAGTGGATCACGGTGAGTTCACCCCGGGTGACGGCGCGGCCCGTGGAGACCTCCCACGACTGCGTGCGCGCCCAGCGCTCGAAGGACAGCAGTCCGGTCTTGTCGGCCGTTGCGTAGTCGGCGTAGTCGACGATGCCCTGGGGTGCGGTGCCGGTGGTGCCTTCCGCGGTGAACGAGGCGGTGCCCCGCTCGATCTGCCGGTGCACCCGGTCGTCGAGGATGACGTCACCGCTCGGTTCGAGGCCCGTGCCCTCGCGGCGCATCCACAGCGTCATGTCGAGGTTGCCTTCGTCGTTCTCGACGGTCAGCCACCGCTGTCCGGTCGACCCGTCGAGGAGGTGTTCGTGCCAGATGTAGCCCTCTTCGTCGAGGGTGATCGTTCCGCGTACGACGTGGTCGATTCCCGCGTACGTGATGATGTCGCCGACCCCGATCTTGTACGGGTCGTAGACCTCCGGGTAGTCGGCGAGGGGATCGACCCGGGCGGCAGGAGTCGACTTCTTGCCGGCCCGATTCCTCAGGATCAGCACGATGCCCACGATCACGACAACGATCAGCAGCAGTAACAGCAGCGTGGTCAACGGTCTCCCCTGGTCAGCGGCTCCGGCACGGGAGGCCGGCACCCGGCCCCCACCGGTCAGTCACCTTACTGTGCGCCGCAGACCCGCACACCTGGCGATTGCAGACGCAGGTAGCAAAGGCTAGCCTAACCAAATGCTCGAGAATGGGGGCGCAGCATGCTGTCGTTCACCCAGATTCGCGCGGCACACGTCCAGACGTCGACAACATCGACAGTGAGGAACCATATGGCCATCCCGCCCATTTCGACCTACACGATCCCGGAGATCCACGAGGTCCCCGAATCGAAGGTGTCCTGGCGCCTCGACCCACGGCGTTCCGCACTGCTGGTCCACGACATGCAGAACTACTTCATCGACGCGTACGACGTGCAGTCGGAGCCGATGTCGACTGCCATGGCGAACATGGTCCGGATCCGCGAACTCTGCTCGGAAGCCGGGATTCCGGTGATCTACACGATGCAGCCGGGCGACCAGCACCCGTCGCGTCGCGGCATCCTCGCCGACTTCTGGGGCCCCGGACTGACCTCGGGTCGCGACACCCAGGTGGTCGAGCCGCTCGCACCCCGCGAGGGCGACATCCAGGTGACCAAATGGCGGTATTCGGCCTTCCAGCGCACCGACCTCCGGCAGTTGCTCGGCCACCACGGTCGGGACCAGCTGATCGTGACGGGCGTCTACGCGCACATGGGCTGCATGCTGAGTGCCGCCGAGGCGTTCATGTCGGACGTGCAGCCTTTCCTGGTCTCCGACGCGACTGCGGATTTCAGCCGGGACGAGCACCTCATGGCCCTCACCTACGCGGCGAAGCGCTGCGGCGCGGTGACCACCACGGATGCACTGGTCTCCGCGCTCTCCCCGCTCGAAGTCGGCTGAGCCGACCCGAAGACCCCACCCGGCGCAGTGCTTCGTTTCCGAAGCGTCTACGTAAATCTCATACTTTCTGCCACCGAGGTGGCAGGTGGTGAAGATGTACGTGCTTCACGGCTACCCGTAACACCGTGCGGTGCTGCGGGTTCGACCGTGTCCCACACCGACGCTTGTGATGCAGGACGGGTACTTGATTGTGTCACCCCCACCCGGGGTGTCGCGGTAGGAACACTGCGGCGGACACGGCGATGCCGCGGCCGAGCCGAGGTGGGACCGGTCTTGTCCCGGCACTTACGCACCGGGGCATGCTCGACCGTCCGGATCTCCGGTCTCCCGCCACGGGTGCGGACCGCGGTGCCGCGCCCCAACAATGCACGTTTGGCGAGGTTCACCCCCGCCACATGATCACGATTACCACCAACCTGGCAGTGCACACACCACGCATCGTGGTAGCCACCCGGCCGGGTGAGCGGTTCGTTGAAACCCGGACACAACGCCGACGATCCGCGGGCCGGCACCGACACCAGCACCGCACCGCCGCGTGCTGCGGTGTGGGCCAGAGCATCGGCGGCTTTGTGGCGCGCGGACTGCGCGGCCCGATTGTTGTTCACCCGGCCGTGACCGCGGGTCTCGAGCGTACTGAGGTCTTCGACCGCGATGACCGTCGCGTCTGCGGCGGTGGCGTAGTCGCTGACCTGACGAGCGAAGTGAAACGCCAGTTCCCGGTTGATCCTGACTCGTTTGGCGCCGACCGCGGCGCGGTGCCCGTCGAGGACGGCGATCTTCGCGTCGAGTTGTGCTCGGACCTCGGGGGGTGCGGTCGCGGCGAGCCGGCGCAGGCGGGCGGCTTTGCGGTGCAGCAGTTGACCTTCCTGCTGCAGGCGGGCCAGTTTGATCCCGAGACCCCGATCGTCGTACGTCAAGCCCCGATAGTCCGAGAGCAACCCGTCCGGGCCTTCGGCGGCAACAGCAGCGGCCCCGAGGGTGGCGGGTGACCAGTCCACCCCCACCGCAACGGTGGCAGTGCTCAGATTACCGGCCGGGACCGCCTCCGTGGCGGCGCACCGCAACAGCAGACCCCGACGGTCGAGTGTCAGGGTCGGCAGATGCCACTCGGTGACCGCCCGGCCACGCAGGTGCGGCGGGCAACCGCACTGCCCGCCACTGTGCCCGCCCGGTCGGGGCGCAGGTGGTGGGGAGCCTGACCGTCAAGGTGACCACACCGCTGCTCACGATGAGCTGTGCCAGCTGCTTGTCGGCGGCGGAGAGTCGGGCCATCGCACCGACCTGCGGCGGCGCTTGGACGTCGGTGATCCGCACCCGCGCGGACAGCGCTGCACCCGAGTCCGCGTCGCCGATCCGGCGGATGCGGGCGATCAGTTGCCGACGGACTCCCCGCGCGAAACCCGACGGCATATACTCCGCAGCACAACTCGGTGCGCTCAGACGGCCGGTTTCCGGATCGAGTCGGGCCGACAGCGACGCGATGGCGGTATCCCGGTAGGTCAGGGTCCGCAGCGTCGCCATCGCTTGTGCGGTGACCACCCGCGTGACTCGTGAGGGCGCGTAGATACTGTCCGGGTAGTGCGGGATCCAGCCGAGGCGGGCGGCCGCGACATGCCCGTGCTTCGGTAGTGCCCGGCCTTGGCTGTCACGACCGGTAGCGAGGACATCGAAGGTGGCCGGTTGCCACAGCCGCGAGATCAGCTCGGTTTCGGCACCGGAGATCAGGTCGAGCATCCACCCGACACGAACGTCGAGGTCGTCGAGCCCGATCGGCTCACCGGTCGCGTCATCGACAGCCAGGTAGGGACGGGTGGTGAACGAGAACTGACGTCTGTCAACAAGTCCCTTGTCGGTCATCGCGCACCCCCTTCTCCCATGCCGTCACCGATCAGTTCCGCTGCCGGCGACTCTTCTGCCGGTGACGACTCGCCGTGGTCCCGCAGGGCCTCGACGGTAACGCCGGGCACCGACAGGTAATGCTCGATCCGCACCACCGTGAAGTCCCCATCGGTGGCGTCGTCGAACATCCGGCCCGGCCCCGCCCGCTTCTCCCGCAGGCCCGACCCGCGGTCCTGGTGGACCCGGTGCACGGCACGGATGGCGCTCTCGCGCAGCATCTTCTCGCGAGTGGGGAGCGATGATTCGGGTCTCTGTCGAGCAAGACACCCGGCCGGACAGCTGCTTCGACCCCCACCGGCGGCGTGCCGGCCGCTGCAGGGCGACCCGGGTACGCGTCGAGGTCGGCTCGCTCGTCAATGCGGTGATTGGAACCGGTAGGACGTGAAGGTAACCGGCCCTCCGACGCGGCTTTACGAACCCCACGACGGGCATGTTCAGGTATTCCGCGGCCTCGCCGCGACGCACAGAGGGCAGTATCAGGAAGTATTATTTAGTATCAGACTTCTCGTCTACTGTTGTGAGCCTGCGCCGGTGTGCGTCGGCGGTCGGATCACCACGGTCCATGTGGTTAGGCTAACCTGACACGCCGAGTAGCTGAGAGCCCGAAAGCCCCAAGCCCGAAAGCCGAAAGCATCAGGAGCGCCTGTTAGATGTCCCTTTCGATATCGTCGCCGTCCACCCCGCTGACCGGGGAGGACTCGGCCGACGTCTGCCTGACCGCCGCCCAGCGCGAACTGTGGGCAGGGCACCATCTCGACCCGACCCGGGCGGCCTTCACGACGGCCGAGTACGTCGAGGTCGCGGCCCCGGTCGACGTCGAGGCTCTCGCCGCGGCGGTGCGCACGGTGATCGGCGAGGCCGAGGTGCTCTCGGTCCGCTTCGAGGCCGAACCCGGCGCCGATTCGGCCGACGTCATCCAGGTGCACGATCCGCTCCGCGCGCCCGAACTCGAACGTCTCGATCTGGGCAGGGCTGCTGCCCTGGAGTGGATGCGTACCGACGTGCGCACTCCGCTCGACTTCGACTCGCCTGCTCCCCTCATGCGCACGGCGCTGATCACGGTCGAATCCGGTGCGCTCTGGTACCTCCGCGCTCCGCACGCGTTGCTCGACGCGTACGGGTACTCCCTGCTCACCCGGCGCGTGGCGGCGCTGTACGCGGCACTGATCGCGGGCACCGACCCCCGGCCCGCCAAGTTCCCGTCGTTGCGGGCGCACGTTCAGGCGGCACAGGAATTCGATGCCGCGACCCCCGACATCGACACGCCGCACGACGCTTCCCGTCCGACCGGATTCAGCGACACCGTGCGCAGGCCCGTCCCCGACCCGCATCGCTGCACGCTGGCGATCGAACCCGCGGTGGCGAAGACCCTGCGTGAGGCGGCAACCGCGCAGGCGACGACGTGGGCCGAGGCGGTCTATGCGGCCGCGGCCACCTACCTCGGCGCCCACACGGGAGCGGACGAAGTCCGGCTCCGCGTGCCGGTTCTGGCACGGCAGGGCATCGAGCTGACGTCGCCGGTGACGGCCACCAACATTGTGCAGCTCCGCATTCCGCTCGGCTCACAGCCGACCTTCGCCGACGTGATCGACCGCGTGGCCGTCGCACTGTCCGACACGCGCCCGTTCCAGCGGATCCGGGACGCCGGGAGCGGCGTCACCGGCGGAGCGGTGGTGAACGTCAAACCGTTCGCCGCCCGAATCGCGTTCGGTCCCACGTTCGGGGCGGTGCACCAACTCGCGACCGGTCCGGTGGAGGACGTGGTGATCTCCGTGTCGGGCGCCGGGGACGAACTCACGCTCGACTGGGCCGGAAACCCCGAGGTGTACAGCGACTCCGAGATCCGGGACCACGCCCACCGCTTCGCGCACTACCTCCGAAGCATCTCCGTGGCAACAGAACCCGTCTCGCTGGTGGACGTCTGCGCCCCGGACGAACTGCACCTGTGGCGGTCGGCGGCCGGCCTCGACCGGACCACCGGCGCGGCACTTCCCGGCAGCGACAGCATCGTCTCCACCTTCCTCGCCCAGGCGCACCGCCATCCCGACCGGGTCGCGGTGAACGATCTGACATATCGAGAACTTTCGCGTCGAAGCGCCGGACTGGCCCGGAAGCTGAGGTCGGCCGGCGCCCGGCGCGGCACGGTCGTCGCCGTCAGCCTCCCCCGCGGCACCGACCTGATCGTGGCCGTCCTCGCGATCCTCCGCAGCGGCGCGACCTACCTGCCGATCGACCCCTCGTCCCCCGCCGAGCGTGCCCGGTTCATCGTGCACGACGCGCAGCCGTCGCTGGGAATAGGACCCGCCGATCTGCTTGGCGACCTCCCCCGGATCGAGGAGGACGCGACGCAGGCCGACTTCGGCGAAATTGTCCGCACCGCGGACGTCGGCGAACTCGAGAACCCGGTACGTGCGGACGACATCGCGTACATCATCTACACGTCCGGCTCCACTGGTGTGCCCAAGGGTGTTCCGATCCCGCACCGCAACGTGATGCGGCTGTTCGAGGTGTCCCGCGAATGGTTCACGTTCACCGAGGACGACTGCTGGCCGCTGCTGCACTCCTGTGCGTTCGACTTCTCCGTCTGGGAGATCTGGGGTGCGCTGCTGCACGGCGGCCGTCTCGTCACGGTCGACGAGACCACCCTGACGTCACCGGCCGACCTCGCCACCCTGCTGGTCGACGAGGGTGTCACCGTGCTGAACCAGACGCCGTCCGCGTTCGGGCACCTCGTCGACGCGCTCGTTCGCGCGGACTCGTTCGACCGACTGCGACTGCGGTACGTCGTGTTCGGCGGTGAGGCCCTCGATCCCGCCGTCCTGCGCGCCTGGTTCGCCACCTCCGGACCGGATGCGGAAACCGAACTCGTCAATATGTACGGCATCACCGAGACCACCGTGCACGTCACCGTGACGAAGGTCGCCGCGGCCGACGCCGTGGACATCGGGGTTCCGCTCGGCGACCTGCGCACCTACGTCCTCGGTCCGGGCCTGCGTCCGGTGCCGGCCGGTGTCACCGGCGAGATCTACGTGTCCGGCCCCGGACTGTCCCCGGGCTACCTCGGGCGCCCCGACCTGACGGCGGGCCGGTTCGTCGCCGACCCGTTTGCACCGGGCGGGACGCGCATGTACCGGACCGGCGACCTCGCACGGTATGACGCGACCGGTACTCTCCACTACCACGGCCGGATCGACGACCAGATCCAATTGCGCGGTTACCGTGTCGAACTCGGTGAGATCACCGCCGCCATGACAGCGGTTCCCGACGTGCAGGCGGCGGTGGCCACGGTGCACGAGCAGGCCGGCGGCAACCAGCGGATCGTCGGGTATCTCGTGCCCCGGCCCGGTGCCGAGCACGACGCCGTCGAGGAGCAGGTGCGGGCGCACCTCGTCCGCTCCCTTCCCGGATACATGACGCCGTCCGCACTGGTGACGCTCGACCGGTTGCCGTTGACCCACAACGGCAAGGTGGACAAGGACGCGCTGCCCGCCCCCCGCTGGCTCGGGCAGGCCGGCGACAGACCACGGACCGACACCGAGGCCCGGATCCTTCCGGTGTTCACCTCCGTCCTCGGCGCCGAGCAGGTCGGCGTCCACGACGACTTCTTCGCGCTCGGCGGCAACTCCCTCCTCGCCGCCGCCCTCGTGTCGGCGATCACCGCGGAACTCGGTGTCTCGCTGCGGGTCGCGACGATCTTCGAGAATCCGACCGTGGCCACGGTGGCCGCCCAGTTGGAGGACGCCGGTGAGCGGGTGGCGGCGAGCAGGCCGTCCCCGCGGGAGCTCCCCGAGGGAACGCCGGTGCCGTTGTCACCGGCGCAGGAACGCCTGTGGTTCCTCGACAGCGCGGCCGGAGGTGGGACGTACCTGCTGGCGTTGGCCGTCGACTTCGGGGAAGGCATCGAACCCGAAGCCCTGTCGGCGGCGCTCGCGGACGTCGTGACCCGGCACCAGTCGTTGCGGACCGTGTTTCCCCTCGTCGACTCGATGCCGCACCAGGTCGTGCTGCCCGCCGCCGATGCGAAGGTCCGGCTCGAACGTGTCGACAACGTCGGCAACATCGAGGGACACATCGCGGCGATGACCACCGTGGGTCTCGGGCTCACCGATCAGCCGCCGCTGCGTGCGGTGCTGTACGAACCGCAGCACACGCTGGTGTTGTTGATGCACCACATCATCGGCGACGAATGGTCGCAGTCGAAGTTGCTGGACGATCTCGCGTTCGCCTACAACGCCCGTCGCGCCGGCCGGGCACCGGAGTTCACACCGCTGCCGTTGCAGTACCCGGACGTCGCCGTGTGGCAACGCGAGCGCATCGGCGCGGGCCCGGACGACGCGACCCCGTTGCTGACCGGCCAACTCGACTACTGGCGTGAGGAACTCGCCGGTCTGCCGCTCGAACTGGGATGGCGCACCGACCGTCCACGACCGGCCCTGCCCACCAACCGCGGTGCGAGCATCCACCGCACGCTGTCGCCGGCGCTGCACGCGGCCGTCGACTCGCTCGCCGCCGAGCGTCGCGCGAGCTTCTTCATGATCGTCCACGCCGCGGTGGCCGTGCTGCTCGAAAGACTGGGCGCCGGAGAGGACATCGCGCTCGGCGTGCCCGTCGCCGGTCGCAGTCACCCCGATCTCGACGCGATGGTAGGCTGCTTCATCAACACGGTGGTCCTGCGCACCGACGTGTCGGGCAACCCGACGTTCGATCAACTGCTCGACCGCGTCAGGGCCGTCGACCTCGACGCCGTCGACCACTCCGACGTGCCGTTCAACCGCATCGTGGAGCTCGTCAATCCCCCGCGGTCCTCGGCCCGCCACCCCCTGTTCCAGGTGATGCTCTCGCACTGGAAGCAGGACGGCGCGCAGGAGCGATTCGACGGCACCACCGCCGCCGTGCGCATGCTCGACGCGACGTCGGCGAAATTCGATCTGGCGCTTCGCTTCCAGGAGCGTCCGGACAGCGGCGGGGTCGATGTCACGTTCGAGTACTCCACCGAACTCTTCGACGCCGAGACCGTCGAATCCCTCGCCGACCGCCTCGCCGTCGTGATCGAACGGCTCGTCGAGAACCACGAGCACCCGATCGCCCGGCTCGACATCCTGACCCCGCAGGAGCGAGAACGGGTGCTCGGTGACTGGTCCCACGCGGAGCACTCCATCCCGGCCCGCACGTTCGACGAATACTTCTCGGCGCAGGTGGCGTCGACACCCGACGCCGAGGCCCTCGCCGTGGGCGCAAGCGTGCGGCCGGCGGTCTCCCTCACCTATCGGCAGCTCGACGAGCGGGCGAATCGGATCGCCCACCTGCTGATCTCGCGTGGCGCCGGCCCCGGCGACGTGGTCGCGCTCGCCCTCGACCGCTCCGCCGAGCTGATCGTCAGTGTCCTCGCAGTGCTCAAGAGCGGTGCCGCGTACCTTCCCGTCGACCCCACGTACCCGGCCGACCGGATCGCGCACATGCTCGCCGACGGCGCACCGGTCGCGATCCTCACCTCCTCCGTCGGGGTGCCCGACCGCACCCCGCTGGGCACCGACGTGCCCATTCTCGACCTGGACAATCCGGACCTGCAGGCCCGGCTCGACACCCAGCCGGTCACGGCTCCCACGGACGCCGACCGGAGCAGGCCGCTGCAACTCGACGACGCCGCGTACCTCATCTACACGTCCGGTTCGACGGGTGTGCCCAAGGGCGTCGTCGTCCCCCACCGGGGCATCGCGGACCTGTTGTCGCTGCAGTCGGACGTGATCGGCATGGACCACACCACCCGTGCACTCCACTTCTCGTCCATCAGCTTCGACCTCGCGTTCTGGCAGATCATGTGGGGTGTGCTCTCGGGCGGAACGCTGGTGGTCGCGACGGACGCCGACCGCATCCCCGGTGAGCCACTCGCCCGCGTCATCAACGAACACGACGTGAACTTCGTCGGCGTACCACCGTCTTTCGCCGCCGCATTCCCGCCGGAGCATCCCATCCCGGACGGAGTCGACCTGATGCTCGGCGCCGAGAAGCTCACCCCCCAGCTGATCGAGCGGTACGCACCCGGACGCCGGCTGTTCAACGCGTACGGACCCACCGAGTGCACGGTCAACGCAACCCTGGCCCTCGTCGAACCGGGACACGAAGGTCCCGTCCCCATCGGCGTCGTCGATCCCGGCAAGCACGCGTACGTCCTGGACCACGCGCTGCGGCCGGTGCCGCCGGGCGTGTCCGGCGAGCTGTATCTCGCGGGCGACAGCGTCACCCGGGGGTACCGCAACCAGAGCCCCAAGACCGCGGAACGGTTCATCGCCGACCCGTTCGCGGAACCGGGCAGTCGCATGTACCGGACGTCGGATGTGGTGTGGTGGGGCCGGGACGGCCAGATCTACTTCACCGGCCGTGCCGACTCCCAGGTCAAGGTCCGCGGATTCCGCATCGAACTCAACGAGATCGAGGCCGTGCTGTCCGGTGACCCGGACGTCGAGCACATCGTCGTCGTGGTCCGCGAGGACCGCCCGGGCGATCAGCGACTGGTCGCGTACGCCACGTCGGTGCCAGGCGGGCGCATCGACCCCGACCAGTTGCACCGCCGCGCCGCCAGCCGGCTGCCGGACTACATGATCCCGGCGGCATTCATCGCCGTCGACGAGTTCCCGACCCTCCCCAACGGCAAGCTCGACCAGTCGTCACTGCCCGTTCCGCACCTCTCGCTGCAGGTGTCCGAGCGCGGGCCCCGCACGGCCCGCGAAGAGGTGCTGTGCCAGCTGTTCGCGGAGGCGCTCGGGATTGAGCGGGTCGGCATCGACGACAGCTTCTTCGACCTCGGTGGACACTCGCTGATGGCGGCCGGGCTGATGAGCGCGATCTCGAAGCGGCTGTACGTCACCGCGACGGTGGCCTCGCTGTTCGCGGCGCCGACCGTCGCCCAGCTGGCGGGACGCCTCGACGACGATCACGACGCCGACGCACTGGCCGTCCTGCTGCCGTTCCGCACCGAAGGGTCGAAGCCGCCGGTGTTCTGCTTCCACCCCGCCGGCGGAATCAGCTGGGGCTATTCGGGACTGCTGCGGCACATCGACGACGACTACCCGCTGTACGGGGTGCAGGCGTCGAACCTGTCGACGTCCAAGCGGCCGCCGGAAACGCTCGAAGACATGGCCGCCGAATACATCGAACACATGCGGACCGTGCAGCCGCACGGCCCGTACCACCTCCTCGGGTGGTCGCTGGGCGGCGTCGTCGCACACGCCATCGCCGGTGCCCTGCAAAATCAAGGCGAGGAACTGGGCATGCTCGTCATGCTCGACTCCTTCCCGTCGGACGCGTGGGCCTCCATGCCGACCGAGCAGGACGCGCTCGCCGCGCTGCTCTACATGGTCGGCTACGACCCCGAACCGCTCCTCGCCTCCAACACCGAGCCGCACCGCGGCGGCGGCCTCGACCGGCAGCAGGTGATCGACATCCTGCGCGGCGAGGGCAGCGCCCTCGCCGGGATCAACGAGCACACACCGGCCGCGATGATCGACAATTTCGCGAACGCCGTGCGCCTCGAATCCGAACCCTCACAGATCGTGGTGGACTCCGACATGCTCTTCTTCACTGCGGCCAGGAATCCTGCCACCGCGGCGACGTACGACTTGTGGCAGCCCTTCCTGAACGGCACCATCGTCAACCACGACCTCGACTGCGAGCACAAGGACATGACTCAACCCCGTTGGATCGGCGAGGTCGGCTCCGTCGTGAACGAGGCCCTCGCCTCGTTCGGCTCGCACATGAACCCCATCAACAGAGAACAGGGAGATCGATGAAAACGTCCGGAAGATACTGGCGTAGAGCCGGAATCGTGATGATGGCGGCAACCGCGCTGTTCGCGGGTGCCTGCAGCGAGTCGAATACCGACTCGACCGACGCGGCGGGATCCGCCACCGGACAGGCCGACGCGTCGGCCTTCCCCGTGTCGATTCCGTCGGCACTCGGCACCGCCGAGATCACGGAGGCCCCGCAGCGGGTCGTCACGCTCGGCTGGGGCAGCGAGGACGCGGCACTGTCGCTCGGCGTCGTGCCCGTCGCGGTGCAGAACATGAAGTCGGACACGGGAACCGACGACGGCCTGCTGCCGTGGTCGCGGGCGAAGCTCGAAGAGCTCGACCCGAACGCGGAACCCACGTTGCTGACGGCGTCGAGCAAGGAGATGCCGTACGAGCAGATCGCGGCACTCACCCCCGACGTGATCCTGGCCGTGCACTCGGGCGTCAACCAGGAACAGTACGACAAGCTCTCGGCCATCGCCCCCACCGTGGCGTACCCGGAGCGTCGCTGGGCCACCAGCTGGGAAGACCAGATCACCACCGTCGGCAAGGCCCTCGGCCGTTCAGCACAGGCCGAGGCACTGGTGACCCAGACGCAGGACACCCTCGCGCAGGCGAAGTCGCAGCACCCCGAGTTCGCCGGGAAGACGGTGGCATTCGGTAGCGGCACCGAGCCGGGGTCGTACAACTTCTACTTCGACACCGATCCTCGCCTGAAGATGCTGGCCAGCCTCGGTTTCACGGTCGATCCGCTCGCCCAGCAGTTGCGCGAGAGCAGTGACCAGACCAAGTTCGCGGCCCCCGTCAGCCTGGAATTGCTGCCGACGTACAACCCGGACGTGCTACTCGCCTGGTACCTGTCGCCGGAGCTGCAGAACGAGGTCCAGTCGAATCCGCTGTTCGCCGGGATGAAGGCCGTGCGCGACAACGCCTACGTGGGTCTGACCGACCCGCCGCTGGTGTTCGCGTCGAGCTCACCGAACGTGCTCAGCATGCCGTGGCTGCTGGACAAGCTGCTCCCGCAGCTGTCGCAGGCCGCGAACAACGCTCAGGCCAGCTAGTTCCCACCTGACAGCGTCACTGTGCCGCTGCCGAGAGGTCGTCCTCCTCGGCAGCGGCACTGCTGTAGGTGCGCAAGCCCTTCAAAGTGAGTGCGAGGACTGCCAGCACCACGATGCCGCCCGCCCCGTACAGGAGGAACGCCTCACGCGGTCCCACCGCCGCACCGACGGCGCCGGCGACGAGCGCACCGGCAGCCGAGCCCGTGGAGATCTGGGCGCCCCACACGCCGGCGACGCGTCCGCGGTATTCCTCGGGGGTCTCGGTCTGGATGACCGCGTACCGGAGGATGTCGCCGAGCACACGCCCGAATCCGTGTGCGGCGAGCCCGAGGAACGTGGCAGTAATCATCGGGACGGCGCCGACGCCGATCAGTCCGGCCGACGCGATCATGGCCGCGAGGAACACGACCAGACCCCCGCGACGCGCGGTTCCCGTCCAGCCACTCGTGAGCGATCCGGTGAGGGCGCCGACGGCGGGCGCGCTGTACAGCAGTCCGGTGGCCGCCGGTCCGGCGTGGAGGACCTGGCTCGCGTACGCGGGCAGCAGCACGTTCCAGCCGGTCAGCATCATGGCACAGAACCCGACCAGCAGCGTTCCGCCGACCACGGAGTCCTTGGCGGCGTAGGTGAAGCCGCTGGCGATCGACCGCAGTGGACTCTCGGTGTTCTTCACCGGCGGCGGCAGCGACGGCAGCTTGGCGATGCAGTATGCGGTGATCCCGGACGAGACCGCGGCCAGAACGTAGTTGGTGCCCACGGATGTCGCCGCGATGATCACACCACCGATGGCAGGCGACGCGACCGTGCCGAGATCGGCCATGACGGTCATCAGGGCACCGGCCGCGGCCATCTTGTCCTTGGGCAGCAGCGACGGAATCACGGCCATCAGCGCGGTCGAGGAGATACCGCCCGCGAGGCCCTCGATCACCCCGCACAGGTACATGACCCACAGCTGAGGTGTGGGGAGGAAAGCGTTGACCGCGAGGATCGCGAACGCCACGCCGGCTGCGGCGCGGGCGAGCGAGATGACCGGTCTGCGGTCGTACCGGTCGGCGATCACGCCGCCGAACAGGGTGCCGATGAACACCGAGGAGCCCACGACGATGCTCGCCGCGCCCACTGCCAGTGTGGAATTCGTCATGTCGTATACCTGCAGCGGCACCGCCACCAACAGCAGACCCAGGCCGAAGATGGAGATCGTGCGGGCGATGAAGATGTATCGGAACTCGCGACTCGTCCGCAGCGGTGTCAAGTCGATTGCGTATCTCGATAATCCAGCCATCGTCATCCATTCACATTCGGTTGCAACAGCTCTCCGTTTCGCCGTTCGCGAGGAGAGCAACTATGCTTAGGCTTCACTAACCCAGCAACCTACCCCATGTCGTCGAATCGGCTCAACGGGCCGCGGTTCGACCGACGCACCGGAGGACAATAGTGAGTTCCGCCCCCAGCACAGCTCCCACCCGCGACCGGATCCGCGCCGACGTCGCCGACGTCCTCGACGTCCCGGTCGCCGACATCGACGACACCGCGAACCTCCTCGACGAGGGAATGGACTCCGTCCGCGTCATGGCGCTGGTCGAACGGTGGCGGGCGGACGGTGTGCAGGTCGATCTCGTGGACCTCGTCGGCGAGCCGACACTCGACGCCTGGTTCGAGGTCACCGCGGCGCGATGAGCGGTCCCACCGCCTACGCTTGATCCGGCTGGTCGATACCGGGGCCGGCCCGCACACGGGAGGATGCGAGGGGACATGGCGCACGAAACCAACGGTGCAGACGAGATGAGTGTGCTCCGGACACCGCGTTTCTGGATCGCGCCGCTCGTCCTCGTCTCCGTCGTCATGTCCCTGCTCGCCGCGCTGTACATGGGCGGAATGCTCAATCCCCCCAAGCACCTCAACCACTTCCCCATCGCCCTCGTCAATCAGGACGAGGGCGACACCACGCCCAATTCCAACCCGCCGCAGCAGCAGAATTTCGGCGACCAGATCGCCGCCGGGCTCGTCGAGGGGGTCGACCCGAACAAAGTCGAACTTCGGCAGGTCGGGATCGCCCAGGCCCAGTCCGCACTGGACAAGGGCGAGATCTACGGCGCCATCGTCATCCCGAGCGACTTCACGAAGCGCACGTTCATCCTCGCCCACGCGAGCGTGATTCCCGGGGACGTCGAGCGTCCCGTGATCACCATCTATACGAACCCCCGCGCAGGCACGATCAGCGCGAACCTCGTCCAGAACATCGGGGAAATGGCGATGGACAAGGCCAACCAGACAATGGGCGAACAGCTCACCACCCAGGTGACGCAGCAACTCCAGGCGACAGCCCCCGACCTCCAGTTGTCGGGGGCCAGCCGGCTCGTGCTCGACGACCCCATCGACGTGCGGGTCGTGGCCCACAACCCGCTGCCCGACGGCACCGGTTTCGGCTTGGCGGCGTTCTACTACGCGCTCCTGATCGTCCTGGCCGGTTTCACCGGTGCGACCATCGCGAGCACCCTCATCGACGGCATGCTCGGATTCACTCCGACCGAGGTGGGGCCGCTGTACCTCCACAACGAGGCGGTCCCGATCTCACGTTTCAACACCCTGCTCATCAAGTGGGCGGTGATGGTTGTGCTGGCGATGATCGTGTCGGGTCTGTACCTGTGGATCAGCTCGGCCCTCGGCCTGCCGATCACCGATCCGCTCGCCCTGTGGGAGTACGGCGCCTTCGCGATCGCCGCGGTCGGGATCACGGCGATGTCCGTGATGGCCGCGTTCGGCAACCTCGGCCTGCTCATCAACCTGCTGGTCTTCGTCGTCCTGGCGCTGCCCTCGTCGGGCGGCACGATCCCGCTCGAGGCCGCGCCGCGCCTGTACACCTGGCTCGGCGAGTTCGAACCGATGCACCAGATCTACATCGGAGTGCGCGCCATCATGTTCTTCGGCGCAGCGGGCGACGCAGGGCTCATCCACGCCGTGTGGATGACCCTCGCCGGCCTTCTCATCGGCCTCATCTTCGGCGCCGTCATCACCCGGTTCTACGACCGTAAGGGCTTGCATCGCCGCCACAAGGCGCAGACCGAACCCGAACCGGTCGACGCGGCCGGGGCGTGAGTCACGCGGGCGCGGACGACCAGGCCGTGCCGAACTGTTCGTACCAGGGATGCGGGGCCGGCATCGCCGCCAGGATCCGTTCGACGAACTGATCGGGGTCGCCGAGTTCGGCGAGTCCGACTCCGCGGCGCTCGTAGTCGGCGAATTTGTCGTGCAGTCCGGCGATCACCTTGTCGGTCACCGTCTGCTCGAACTCTTCGATGGTTGCCATCGGATGCCCCTCCTTCCGGCGAGAAGCGTCTGCGTTCAGTGTAGTGCCGACCTGCGGGTTTGCCCTCGTCCGGCGGCGGATTATCGACTGTCGGTGACGCAGAGCAGACTGGGCCCGTGAGAATGGTCCTGGTTCCCGACGCCGACGGTGGCGCGACGACCGTTCGCACCGATCCCGCGGGCGTTCCGATCGAGTCGCCACGTCGTCACTCCGACGCCGTCGCCGCGGTCCGCGACATCGAAGCCACCGAACACCCCCGCTGGGTCTGGACGAGTACCGCGGCCGTCTATCCGGCACTGCTGCGAGCCGGGGTGCGGGTGCGGCGCTGCCAGGACCTCGCGCTCACCCACGCCATCCTCAGCATGCGCGACGGTGTTCCCGCGCCACCGCCGGACGAACCCGTCGACGAACGCCCCGGCCTGTTCGAGACCGCACCCACCACGGATCCGGCGCAGGTGGTGGCGGACTTCGCGGAACAGCGGAAGACGATCGGTGACGATGCACGACTCGACCTGCTGGTGGCCGCCGAGTCCGCGGGAGCGCTGGCCGCCGCGGAGATGAGTTTCGACGGGCTGCCGTTCTCCACCCTTGCCCATCGCGCGTTCCTCGAGGCGGCGCTCGGTCCGCGGCCGGCCGGGTACGACCTGCCGCAGCGCATCCAGGACGTGACCGTGGAGATCGGGGCGGCGTTCGGCCGTCGCATCAACCCGGCGTCCCACGTGGAGGTCGTCGACGCGTTTCGCCGTGAGGGCATCGAACTCGCGTCGACCCGCAAACACCTGCTGCGCGAGGTCGATCACCCTGCCGTGCCGCTGCTCCTGCGCCACCGGGATCTGTCCAAGTTGTTCAGCACGAACGGCTGGCAGTGGCTGGACAGTTGGGTCCGCGACGACCGGTTCCGGCCCGTGTACGTTCCCGGTGGCGTGGTGTCGGGCCGCTGGGCGAGCCGCGGCGGTGGCGCGCTGCAGATTCCGAAACCGCTGCGGTCGAGTGTGATCGCCGACCCGGGTCATATGTTCGTCATCGCCGACGCCGGCCAGCTCGAGCCCCGCATCCTGGCCGCCATGTCCGGTGATGCCCGCATGGTGGCCGCCGCGGGTTCCGACGACCTGTACGCACCGGTCGCGGCGGAGACGTTCGACGGCGACCGGGGCAAGGCCAAGGTCGCGATCCTCGGCGTCCTGTACGGGGCCACGGCGGGCGAGGCCCGTTCCCTGCTCACTGTGCTGCGCACGCGTTTTCCCGTCGCCGTCGAGTTCGTGGAGCGGGCGGCCCGCGCCGGCGAACGCGGCGAGGTGGTGCAGTCGTGGCTCGGGCGCGCGTGCCCGCCGCCGTCACCCGACTTCTGGTCCCACGGCGACGCGCGTTCCCGCGGCCGGTTCACCCGAAACTTCGTGGTGCAGGCCACGGCATCCGAGTGGGCGCTGTGCGTGCTCGCCGACCTGCGGCGACGGCTGGCCGACGACCCGGACAGCGAACTCGTCTTCTTCCAGCACGACGAAGTGATGGTGCATACCCGGAACCCCGAGTCTGCGACGCGGCACGTTCTCGGCGCGGTCGAGGTAGCCACCCGGTTGCTGTTCGGCGAGACACGGGTGCGGTTTCCGATGGATGTGGCGGTGCGGGACTGCTACGCCGAAACCTCCGACGAGGCCTGACGCGCGCGGATTTCCGGTGTCGCCGGTGCGCTCGACATGGTGTACTGGGACGCATTGCTGGAGGGGGCGGCGAAGGAGAACCCATGACGAAGTTGGATTCGACGGACTCGAGCACGGGCGGCCGGGCGCCCCGCAAATTCCGCTGGCCTGCGTTCACCATCGTGGCCATCGCGATCATCGCTTTCTTCGCCGGCGCCTTCGGGGGCTCCTTCCAGGGCAAGCTCACCGAGGTCCAGAAGAACGACAACGCCGCCTACCTGTCGAGTTCCGCCGAATCGACGATCGTCACCAACGAATCGGCCAAGTTCCTCACCGTCGAGACCATCCCCGGTTTCGTGCTGTTCCACAGCGACTCCCCGCTCACCGAGCAGGACGAGGCGTCCATCGCCCAGGCGCGTGATGCCATCGCGGCCGTCGACGGGGTCGACGCCGAAGGCATGGCCCAGACACAGTTCTCCGAGGACGGCACCACGGCGTCGATCTTCGTTCCGCTCGTTGCGAAGGAAGACGGCACGGCCGTCGCGGGCGACGTGCTCGCCGCCACCGAGGAGAACGTCCTCACCGCCGCGAAGAACGCAGCCGCGGGACTCGAGGTGCTTCCGGCGGGCCCCGGTGGCCTCCTGGTGGCGTTCATCGACGCGTTCGCCGGACTCGACGGTGCACTGCTCGGCGCCGCACTGCTCGTGGTGGTCCTGATCCTGCTGGTGGTCTACCGCTCGCCGGTGCTGTGGTTCTTCCCGCTCTTCTCCGCGCTGCTCGCGCTCGGCCTGGCGTCGATGGTGATCTATTTCCTCGCCAAGGCCGACGTTCTCACTCTCACCGGCCAGAGTCAGGGCATCCTGTTCGTCCTCGTGATCGGGGCGGGCACCGACTACGCGCTCCTCCTGATCTCCCGGTATCGGGAAGAACTGCACTTCTATCCCAGCCGCTTCGACGCCATGATCAAGGCGTGGAAGGAATCCGCCCCCGCCATCACGGCGTCGGCGGTGACCGTCATCCTCGGTCTGCTGTGCCTGACGTTCTCGGAACTGAACTCCAACAAGAGTCTCGGGCCGGTCGCCGCGATCGGCATCGCGTGCACCTACCTCGTGATGATGACGTTCCTTCCCGTGGCGCTGTCCGCAGCGGGCAGGTGGGTGTTCTGGCCACGGAAACCGAAGGTCGACGACGCTGCCGACCTCACCACGCACGGTCTGTGGGGCAAGATCGCCGCGCAGGTCGGAAGCAAGGACCGTCTCCTGTGGATCGGTACGACGGTGCTGCTGGCCGTGCTGTTCCTCGTCGGCATCGGCAGCCTGAAGACGGACGGGCTGTCGTCGTCGGAAAACTTCACCAACCGGCCCGACGCCGTCGTCGGTCAGGAGTTGTACGACTCCAAGTTCGATCCGGGTGCCGGCGCGCCCGCCGTCATCGTCACCAACGCAGACCAGACGGACGCCGTCATCGCGGCCGTGAGCGGGGTGGACGGGGTGTCGCAGGATCCCGGCGCGGTGTGCCCGCAGGTCGATGTGGAGAAGCTGTCTGCACTCGTCAAGTCCAACCCGGCCGCGGTGGCCTCGGCCGCCGGGCAGGGGTGTGCACCCGACTTCCTCACGGCTGCACCGATCGACGGTCGCATGGTCGTCAACGTGACACTCGCCGACTCGTACGATTCCCCGGAAGCCCTCGAAACGGTGAAACGACTGCGCGACGCGGCGCACGCCGTACCCGGTGCCGATGCACTCGTCGGCGGCAGCACCGCAACCACTCTCGATGTCCAGACCGCGTCGGTGCACGACCGGAACCTGATCATCCCGATCGTTCTCGTCGTCATCTTCGTCGTGCTGTCCCTCCTGCTGCGAGCCCTGCTCACCCCCATCATCCTCATCGCGACCGTGGTCCTGTCGTTCGCGGCGACCCTCGGGGTGTGCGGACTCTTCTTCACCCACGTCTTCCACTTCGCCAACGCGGATCCGGCGTTCCCGCTGTTCGCGTTCGTGTTCCTCGTGGCTCTCGGGATCGACTACAACATCTTCCTGATGACCCGGGTCCGCGAGGAAACCGAGGAACACGGCACGAAATCCGGTGTGCTGCGCGGACTGGCAGTGACCGGCGGTGTCATCACGTCGGCCGGAGTGGTGCTCGCCGCGACATTCGCGGTGCTGGGGGTGCTGCCCCTGGTGTTCCTCGCCGAGGTCGGGTTCGCCGTCGCGTTCGGTGTTCTCCTCGACACCATCATCGTGCGCAGCATCCTCGTCCCGGCGCTCTCACACGACATCGGGAAGAAGATCTGGTGGCCGTCCGCCCTCGCAAAGGCGAAGGACTAATACGCTTCGTCCGTCCACAGATGGAACAGGGCGTACGCCCGCCACGGCCGCCACTCTTCGGCGAGTTCGGCTGCCTGCCTGCCCGTCTTGACCCCCAGCGCGCGTTTGAGGACGAGGTCGTCGGGGGTGAACGCGTCCGGGTCGCCCAGCACCCGCACGGTCAGATAGTCCGCCGTCCACGGACCGATGCCCGGTAGCGCTGTCAGACCGGCCCGGAAGTCCGCCGGGTCGGTGTCCGCGCCCAGGCGCAGTCCGTCGGACGCTGCCGCGGCCAGCGCGTGCACAGTCTTCGCCCGGGCGCCGGTGAGACCGACGGTCGCGCGCAACTCCTCGGGAGTCAGTGCCGCCAGTATCGCCGGTTCCGGGAACGCGACGAATCCGTCGTGGACGGGCAGGCCGTACGCCGACACCAGCCGGCTGCCGAACGTCCTGGCCGCCGCGAGCGACACCTGTTGTCCGAGAACGGTCAGCACCGCCGTCTCGAAACCGTCCACGCTGCCGAGGCGCCGCAGACCCGGGCGCAGCGCCACCAGCGGAGCCAGTGCCGCGTGGCGGCTCAACGCGGCGTCGATCGGCAGCGGATCGGCGTCGAGGTCGAGCCAGCGCCGGACCACCACGGTCAACGCCGCGACGTCGTCGGGGTGCGCCGGCGTCACGTGCGCCTCGACATACCCGTCGGCGGGACGCACGACCACGGACACCAGCGCCGGCCCGTGCGGGCCGCTCACCACCCGGGTGTGGGTTCCGTCGGGGTCGTGCCGCTCGAGCCCCGACACGGTGTGCGCACGCAGCGCACCCCACAGGGGCGCGTGGGTGAACGGACCTCGGTACGGCAACTGCACTCTCATGCGTCCTCGAGTCCCGTCACCCGCAACGTGATGTTCAACCGCCCCGCCGTCAGCCCGCAGTCCGGATCACTGGTGCCCGGACACACTTTCGGCACTCCGTGATACGCGAACCGGGACGCCCCACCGAACACGAAGAGGTCGCCCGACACCAGTTCGACGTCGGTGTACGGCTTGGTGCGGGTGCTGGTGTTGCCGAAGCGGAACGTGCACGTGTCGCCGATGCTCAACGACACGACGGCCGCATCGGAGCGTTCCTCCTTGTCCTGGTGCATGCCCATCTTCGCGGTGTCGTCGTAGAAGTTGATGAGCGCGGCGTCCGGGGTGTATTCGGCGGAGGGTTGCTCGTACGCCTCGCGCACCGCACGCCGGCCGAGTTCGGCCAGCCAGTCGGGCACCGGCGCGACCCGCCCGCCGCCCGCATCTTCGGCGGTGCGCGAGTACGAATACGGCTTCCAGTGCCAGCCGAGGCACACCGTCTGCACCGACATCCGGTGTCCCGTAGGCAGTTGTGCTGCCCGCATCGGCACCGGGGCGGTGGCCCAGCGTCGGCATTCGGTCACCAGGTGACGCTGCTCCTCCGGCGTGAGCCAGTCGGGGACGTGAACGGCGCCGGGCGCCAACACAGTTCGGGGCCGGCGTATCAGGGCGGACATCACGGTCACTCGGCGTCGTGCAGGACCAGGCCGAGGGTCCGGCGTCTGCCCCGCCGAACGGTGCTGACACCGTGCCGCACCGGTCCCGTCGACCACCCGCGGGTCGAGCGCACGGGTCTGTCCCGGGTGGTGAAGATCAGGGCGTGACCCTGCGGGAGCGTCGTGACGGTGCCCCGGGACTGCGCCCGGGGTCGCTGCTCGACGAGCATGAACTCCCCGCCCTCGTGATCCACTCCCGGCCGGTCGAGGCCGATCACCATCTGCAACGGGAACACCAGTTCACCGTAGAGGTCGCGGTGCAGGGCGTTCCAGTCGTTCGCGCGGTAGCTGAGCAGGATCGGCGTCGCCCGTTTCTGGCCGGCGTCGTGGCACATGTCGAGCCATTCGCCCAGGGTCTCGGGCCACGGTGCGGGCTGCCGCAGCTTGGCCGCCCAGTCCCGTGCCACCGGAAGCAGTTTCGGGTAGAAGGCCGCGCGGAGTTCGGCCACGACCTCCGGCAGCGGATAGTCGAAGTACCGGTACTGTCCCGAGCCGAACCGGTGCCGGGCCATGTCGACGGTGGACCGGAAACGCTCCACCTCCTCGTACATGTCCGCGATCTGCGCGCACTCCTCGGCGGTGAGGATCCGCTCGGATTGCGCGCACCCCGCGGCATCGGTCTCGGCGTGAAGACCCTGCCAGTCCAGATCGTTCACGCGTTGCGTCACGGTGGTCATGCCGCTGCCTCCAATGTCAGCAGGATCGACTTGGCCTCCGGTCCGCCGGCGTACTGCCCCATGCTGCCGTCACTGCGGACCACCCGGTGGCAGGGAACCACCACGGGCAACGGATTGAGCGCGCACGCCGTTCCGACCGCGCGCACGGCTTTCGGACTGCCTGCCGCCGCCGCGACCGTGGCGTAACTCGCAGTGTGACCGTATGCGATGTCGGGAAGATGGTGCAGCACGTCGAGCCGAAACCCCTTGGACAGCCGGAAGTCCAGCGGGACGTCGAAGCTCGTGCGCTCACCGAGGAAGTACTCGTCGATCTCGCGGGCCACCCGGTCGAGGCGGGCCGGTGCCCGCAGGATCCGGGGGCTGATCTGCTCGGCGAGGGTCTGCAGGACCGCGTCGTGATCCTGGTTGGGAAACGCGACCCGCACCAGACCGCGATCCGTGGCGGCGAGCAGCAGTGAACCGACGGGGGTGTCGAGCGTCCGGTACGCGACGTCGAGCAGTCCTGCCTCCGCGGCGACCAGGGCGAGCCGCTCGCGCAGTTTCTGCTCGACCGCGGAATCCGAAGTGGACAGGGCGTAGACGATGTCGGGGATGTTCATGAGATGTCTCCACTCACAGAGATCGAGAGGGTCTTGCGTAGCGCCGCAATGCCATCGGCTGCCGCTCGCCGTGACGCGTCCGGGGAGTTGCCGAGGATCACCGCGATCTCGGCGTACGGCAGCCCGGCCAGGTAGTGATACGCCACCGCCGCGCGCTGCTTCACCGGCAGCGCCCCGACCGCGTCCCACAATTCGGGGTCGTGACCTCCTGGGAGTCCGCGATCGGTGCTCTGCTCGGGAAGTTCGTCGGTGGGGACGGGCCGTCGATCACGCGCGCGGATGTGGTCGAGCGCTTTCCGGTGCGCGATCGTCACCAGCCACGCCTCGATGTTGCTGCCCGGACGCAGGTCGGGGTACGCGCGCATCGCGGCGATGAACGTCTCCGACCAGGCGTCCTCGGCGTCCACCGGACCGACCACGGCCCGGCAGACCCGCAGGACCGTCCGGCCGTGCTCGGCCACGATGTCTTCGAACGGCTTCAGGGTCATCAGCTCAGCCGGAGCCCGGCCCGTTCCGCTTCACGTTCGAGCAGGAACCGTTTGCGGTCGAGCCCACCCGCGTACCCCGTCAGGCTGCCGTTGCTCCCGATGACGCGGTGGCACGGAACGATGATGCTGATCGGATTTCGGCCGTTCGCGGCCGCCACCGCACGGACCGCCGTCGGGCTGCCGAGGGAGTCGGCCAGTTGACCGTACGTCCACGTCTCGCCGTACGGGATGGTGCGGAGGGAATCCCACACCCGCTGCTGGAACGGGGTGCCCCGTGCGGCCAGGGGAACCGTGAAGTCGGTGCGTCGCCCGTCGAAGTATTCGGTGAGCTGGGTGGTGGCCTCGTCGAATCCCGTGGTGTCGCGGTCTCCGAACGTCGCGGGATTCGGCCGATGTCGGTGTTCGGCCATGTAGATGCCGCTCAGCACCCCGTCGACGCTCACCAGCGTCAAGGGGCCGATCGGCGAATCGATGACAGTGTGTGCTGCTCGGTCGGCATTCACGGTGCCAATCCTTCCAGGTGTACGGGCCTCTGAAAGGTAGACGTCTGCCGCGACCGAAACGTGAGGTGCGGAACGCATCGGGCAGGATGGGCCGATGGCTCTCGTACAACTCGGACCCCGCGACCTGGTGCGAACCGTCACCGGGATCGCCCGGTGGTCGGTCGACACCGCTGACCTTCTCGTCTCCCTCCCCGGCCGGATCGGCCTCCTGCTGGACCAGGTCGAGGTGCTGATCGCCCGCATCGAGGCGATCAGCGACGGCGCGGAGATCGCGGTCGCGAGGGCGACCACCGTGTCGGACACCGCCGCCGCCGTGGTCGCGACCGCCGCGGGTACGTCCGCGTCCGCGCAGACCCTGATCGATCTCTACGAGCCGCTCGCGAAGAAGGCCGCCCCGTTGGCGCAGCGGTTCGTCGACGACCTCACCGAAGAGGAGATCCACGCGGCGATCGGGTTGGTGGACCATCTGCCCGAGCTGACGATGCGCATGGAGGGACTCCTGCCGATCCTGGCGACCCTCGACACCGTCTCCCCCGAGATCCACCAGCTCCTCGAGGAGGTCCAGGGAGTGCGCCAGGCGATCCAGGGCGTCCCCGGTTTCAAATTCTTCCGCAAGCGCGGCGAAGCCCAGGAGGACGAGGACTAGGCGCAAAGCCGTGTAGTTAAGTCGTGGGTTGTGTTGTCAAGGGTCGATGTCGGTGAGGATGTTGATGGCGATGGTGGCCTTGAGACTTGGCCCTCGGGTGCGGCCGCGGGCAGTGCTGGCGACGAACTTG
>RRBB01000119.1:0-31974 GCA_006543605.1 Rhodococcus sp. WS4 | reverse complement strand
CCTGCATCCAGGCGCTGCCCCGACCCGGCTAACGATCCGCCCAGGACCTGCTCCACCGAATCGAAACGCCTTCCCGGACCGTGGAATCCGGCGCTCACCTGACGCGACAGCCGGGCATCGGCCATGCCCACACCCCGACGGGTCATGATGAAACAAGATCGAAACCACTCGGCACTCGCCAGATCAAGACCGTGAGCCATCAAGGTATAGAGGTGATCTCCCGCGCGCGTGCTCTCACCTCGAAACCGCACTCGCCGTGTTCAGCGAACGCGGTGATCGAACCCTCGAAGTAGCCGCCCTGTATCCGATGGGGTTGGCGTATGGACTGCGCGGCTCCACGGACAAGGCGATCGAATGCCTCGAGCGTGTTCTCGCGATCACGGAACGGTACGGCGAGAAGATGTATCGGTCGCTCTCGTTGTGGGCCTTGGGAATTGCCGTGTGGCGGCAGGGTAATACCGATCGCGCGGCCCGAGTGCTCGCGCAGTCGCTGGAGCTGGCCAGGCAGGTACACAACGTGCGCGTCGCCGCAGCATGCTTCGAGGCACTGGCCTGGATCGAGTGCGCACCGCGGGACGCACAGCGGGCCGCGATTCTGATGGGGGCTGCAGAAGAGATGGCGCGTTCGATGGGCAGTTCTGTGGTGATCCACCCGGATCTGCTTGTCTACCATCAAGAATGCGATCAAAGGACGAGGCAGCGAATCGGAGACAAAGCATTCGCGGCGGCGTACAGCAAGGGCCGCGGTCTAGGCTTCGACGCGGCAATCGCCTACGCCCTCCACGAGCAACAGCCCGGTACCTCCACACCCGACACCGACGCGTCGACGCGGCTGACCAAGAGGGAACGCCAAGTCGCCGACCTGATCGCCGAAGGCCTGACGAATCAGGCCATCGCCGACCGCCTGGTGATCTCACCCCGCACCGCACAAGGGCACGTGGAGCACATCCTGGCCAAACTGGGCTTCACCTCCCGGACACAGGTCGCGGCCTGGGTCGTGGAGCGGACCCACGATTGATCCCGACACTATCCGGACCAATTCCGTAGCGGCGCGTTCAGGGCCCGTCGTCGGCCGACCTGGCGCAAACCCTATGAGATTTCATCGGCGCTGTCTCGGATGTGCGCACCCATCTCAGCAGTCGGCGTTACGGTAGATCGGTCCTACGACGCTTATGGGGCAACAGCTCGCCCGGTTCGATCCAGGATTGCGTCAGCGGACATGTCGACATGTATATCCAACAAGTACGGCTTACCAGGCTCTGGTCGCGAGCGCACCGACTGCCTCGGTGCCATTGATGAGGGAAGGCCGCGGCTGGCGGGCCGGCATCGCTGAGCGGTTCACCTTCCCCCACGAGCCCGACGCCCGCAACGAGGCCACCACCCTCGACTCGAGGGCGCCGACGAGCGCGTGCGCCGGAATCTGCCCGCACCGCGCATCGGAGTCGGACGTTGGGTGCTCGCCGTACTGAGACACCGTTACCTGTAGGCCAGTTCGGTTCGGTGCGGTGCGCTCGTACTCGGTGGCGAATGGGTCCGGCAGGTAGCAGCAGGGAAGAGCTCGGGTGTGCCAGGCGCCGGGCTACCTTGTTGACCGCAGGGCGGACTTATCCGGTCTCCACGGGCCCTGCGGTGGAAGTGGTGGTGATCCGAACTCCGTGTTCCGCGCTATCGGTGCCCCAGTGGGCAGCGTTGATCTCAGCGGCCGATCCCGCTGCGGACGAGGTCCTGCGCGTTTCGGATCACGGACTGAAGGGTCTGTCGTTCGGGATCCCACCATTCGTTCGCCCAACTCAATGCTCCGATGATCAGTCCTTGCGCCGCATAGAGATTCAGGTCGGGTTGCAGCTGCCCGGCTTCGGCCGCCTCTGCGAGGTGTCGTCGCCAGATCGCGCCGTACTCTCGGCGCAACTCTTGTTGCCGCTCCCGGATATCGTCGGGCATCTGGCTCATGTTCCGGGTCGAGGCCGCCGCGTAGTGCGAGATCGTCAATGCTACTTCCAGATGTCCCGCGACTGCCGCCAGTATCCGATCGAGCGGCGTCGCGGTGGCCGGAAGAGCGTCGATGATGGAGGTCACGTGTTCGATGAACCGTCGGTGTCCGACGGTCATCACCTCGTCGACCAGGTCGTCGCGGGAGGGGAAGTACCGGTAGATCGCGGGTGCTCTGATTCCGGCGATCTCGGCGATGTCGGCAAGCTTGGTTCCCGCGTAGCCATCCCGGAACATGACCTCTGCGGCCGCATCGAGTATCAGCTGACGGGTGTGCTTACCGCTGCGCGCGGCGGCGTCGCCGCGCTGTCCTTTGCTCGAAGCGTCCTTTGTCACCTGTCCACGGTAATGGACCGGAGGCATCACGCGGTCACCGCGGTTGCGGGTCATCACCGCTCGCGTACCTCGTTCAGGCATCGCGCGACGACCTCGGGGAGGCGCCCCTGCGAAGCGGGTTCCGCGACGGCGAACGTGAGTGGGCACGAAGCGTGAACAGCGCTCAGCGCGACGACGATCTCGCTGTCGGGACGCGCCGCCATCGCTCTGATCGGACCACCCAGCGCTTTGGGGAATGCGAACCCCTCGGTCATGGCCACATCGATGTCGGATGCGCGCTCGGCGGTTCCACAGTCCACCAGGACTGCGGCGGCGCACAGCATCGACGCGAGCACCCTGTCTCGAATCTCCGAATCGTCGATGTGGCGGGGCTCGACTCCTGTGATCGCACGTTCGGCCGCAATGATCGCATCGACCTCGGGATCGGGTTCTCCGCGTCGCGAACCGCCGGGATAGGTGAACCACCCCGCGCCGGTCTTCTGCCCGAGTCGGCCTGCCTCGCACAACCGGTCTGCGATCGCGACATAGCGTTGCCGTGGATCACGCGTGGCTGCCAGCCGCTTTCGGCGCGCCCAGGCGATGTCCAGACCGGACATGTCGGCGACAGCGAAGGGGCCGATCGGCATGCCAAGTCCGCGCATCGCACGGTCGACGTCCGACGGTGAGGCGCCTTCCTCGACCAGGAACTCGACCTGCGTGCGGTAGTCGGCGTAGACGCGATTGGCAACGAACCCCTCACCGAGTCCGGCGGGAACACCGACCTTGTCGAGGGTGGAGACGATCCGGGACAGGGTGGCGGCGGCCACATCGTCGGTGGCCGGGGTGCGGATCACCTCGACGAGGGGGTTGCGGTGCGGCGGGTTGAAGAAGTGCAGCCCTGCGAATCGGTTGCGGTACTCGAGCGCACGCGACATCTCAGAGAGATCGAGATAGGAGGTGTTGCTCGCGATGACCGCGTCGCCTCGAAGTACGGGTTCGAGGTTTTCGAGCAGGTCGGTCTTGACTCCCATGTCCTCGAACACGGCGTCGATGACGAGATCGGAGTCGGCCAGACCGGTGATGTCGGTGGCAGTACGGATCCCGCTGACCTGTGCGGCGAGCCGTTCCAGCGCGGCCGGATCCCGGTCGTAGACGACGACCGCGAATCCGTGATCGGTGAAGGCTCGGGCGAGGGAGGTACCCATGGTTCCCGCGCCGGCGATTCCTACCGTGCGGACCGGCAGCGGGTGTGCAGGTGAGCGCAGCGCTTTCGCGGCCGCACGGCGCGCGAAGAACAGGTAGCGCAGGTTGCTCGCCTCGCCGGAAAGCCTGAGCCGGTTGAACACCTTCCGTTCGGCATCGAGGGCCTCGTCGACGTCGCCGTCGCCCGCGCGGCGAACCAGGTCGATCGCCTCGAGGACGTTGGGGCGAGCCCGCCGGCTCACCCGCGAGACCACCGCTTCGATGTCTTCCTCGGGAGCGGGCGGCACCTGCCGGTCGATCAGTCGGGACTTGCCGCTGGCGGACCTCGCGAGCTCGACCGCACGATCGACGAGTTCGTCGGCCGGAACGATTTCGTCGAGAATCCCGACGCGGAGTGCCTCGTCGGCACCGATTCGCCGCGCCGACGCCACCAGGTCGATGGCCGTGGGGACACCGGTGAGGCGGGGCGTGCGGACCGTTCCTCCGGCACCCGGCACCATCCCGAGAGTCACCTCGGGGAATCCAACCTGGACCGTGGGATCTCCGATCCGACGGTCGCAGCCGAGAGCGAATTCGAGACCGCCGCCCAGGGCGAGCCCGGTGAGGGCGGCGACCACGGGCACGTCCAGCTGTTCGACGGCCGCGATGACGGAGGGCAGTTGCGGTTCCCGAAGCTCACCAGCGAACTCGGTAAGGTCCGAGCCGGCGTAGAAGTGCGTCAGCGCCGAGGCGATCACCACCCCTTCGACCGACGGGTCCGTCGCAAGGCTCCGCAGGGACCGGGCGAGATCGGCACGCAGAGTCGCATTGCCCATGTTCACCGGGGGATTGTTCAGCAGGAGTACGGCGATTGTTCCGCGAAGGCTGGTGGTGACCGTGGACATGATGAGGCCTTTCTTCGTCGCACATCGTGATCGTTCGGAAATTAGCGTCGCCGAGTGAACGACGGGGAGTCGCCGACATCGTGGAGACCGGCAGCGGCGGTGAGCCTGTGCCGGTCTCCACGCGGGATGTCGAGACTATTTCTCGATGCCTTCGGCGGTGGGAGCGACGAACTCGGCGTTGGAATTCTCGTTGACACCCTTGAACCCGAACCACGCGACGATTGCCGCGATGGCGGAGATGAAGGACAGGTAGTACCCGGGCGCCAGCTCGACGTCGGAGTTCCCCAGCCAGGTGGCCACATAAGGCGCGGTGCCACCGAAGACGGCGATGGAGATCTGATAGGGCACTGCACCGGCGGAGAAGCGGATGCGGGCGGGGAAGAGATCGACCATGGAGACGGCCACGATGGAGGTCACACCGGCGGCGAAGAACCCGATCCCCATCAAGGCGAGCAGCGATGCGGCGAACGTCTGCTTGTGGAGCAGGGAGAACGCCAGCGGCGCGAACACGGCCATACCCAGTGCCGCGAACACCGCGACCTGGCGGCGGCCGATCTTGTCCACGCACAGCCCGTAGACGGGGGAGACGGCGGTGTAGAAGAGCAGCGCGATGGCCAGTGCGCTGAGCGACGCGGTGTAGCTGAGCGCGGCCACCTTCATCATGTAGGCCACCGTGAAGCCGGTGAGCATGTAGAAGGCGACACCGTTGAGCATGTTCCACCCGAAGACGGTGGCCATCGACTTCTTTGCTACACGGATGCCCTCGGCGAGCGGCGCCGACTCGACCTGGCCGGCCTCGCGCACCGCCTTGAATTCCGGGGTTTCCTCGATACGCATCCGCAGGAAGATGGCGATGATGCCCATCGGCCCGGCCAGCAGGAACGGGATCCGCCAGCCCCACGAGGTGAGGTCGGCCTCGGAGACCGACGAGGTCACGATGAGGGAGACGAGCGCTGCGGTAGCGGTTCCGATGCCGACCGCGGCGGGAGAGAGCGAACCGTATCGCCCGCGCCATCCCCGGGGAGCGTGCTCGACCACGTAGATCGTGGCGCCGGCATACTCGCCGCCGGCCGAGAGCCCCTGGAACACCCGCAGGACGACGAGCAGGACGGTGGCCCAGACGCCGAGGCCCGCGTGCGTCGGCAGCACGCCGAGCAGGACGGTCGACAGGCTCATGAGGATCACGGCGGTCAGGAGGGCGGCCCGACGGCCGATGCGGTCACCGATCCAACCGAACACGACGGCGCCGAAGGGGCGGACGAAGAATCCCAGCGCGAACACCGCGAAGGTGGACAGTAGCGCAGCGCTCGGGTCGGACGAGGGGAAGAACAGCGCCGAGATGGTGACTGCGAAGAAGCCGTAGAGGCCGAAGTCGTACCACTCGATGAAGTTGCCGATGGCGCCGGCGTAGATGGCGCGGCGGCGGGCCGCGGATTCGGTGACTTGTCTCGGTGGCGAGGACACGTGGGATGCGGACATGGCAATCCTTCCGGAGGGCCGTGGAGGGGAGAACTGTGGTGGGGGAGAGCGGATTCGGTCGGGGATGGTTCAGACGAGGGCGAGGGCGTCGGCGAGCGCGATGACGCCCTCCGCGGTCTTGGCGTGGGCGAGGTCGATGTGCTGTCCCTCGAAGTCGACTGCACCGTGTCCCTGGGCTTCGGCGTCGCGGAAGGCCTGGACCATGCGTCGGTAGAAGGCGACCTTTTCGGGGGAGGGGGTGAAGACCTCGTTGGCGATCTCGACGTGGGACGGGTGGATGAGGGTCATGCCCCGGTACCCGAGGCGGCGGTTGTCCTCACAGAAGGTACGGAATCCGTCCAGATCTGCGATGTCCTGCCACACGCCGCCGATCGGGTGGTGCAGCCCGTTGGCCCGGGACGCGAGCACGATGCGGCTGCGCAGGTACAGGGTTTCGAGACCCTCCGGGGTAAATTCGAATCCGAGTTCACGCCCGACATCGGCGTTGGGTCCGGTGGCGCCGAGGAGGGCAGCAACCCGCGGGGTGGCCGCGGCCATTGCCTCGCAGTTCGCCATCGACGAGGCGGTTTCGAGGCTCAGCAGGAAACCGATCTCGCCGGCGGGAAGACCACGGGTCTCTTCGAGATGGGAGACGACCGCGTCGATCCGGACGATGTCCTCGGCGTCGAAGGTCTTCGGGAGCAGCAGCCCCGCGACGCCGGGCACGACGACGGCGTCGAGATCGGCACCCATGAGTCCGGTGTCGCGACTGTTGGGCCGAACCCACACATCCGCGCGGAGTCCCTGGTCGCTCAGGCGGCCGATGGTCCCGACGACAGCGTCGCGCGCGGCTGCCTTGTCCGCGGCGGGGACGGAGTCCTCCAGGTCGAGAATGATCGCGTCGGTGCCCGACGCCACGGCCTTGTCGGCCCACGCGTCCTTGTGTCCCGGCACGAAGAGCATGGACCGATACGGTCGAATTGTGGTCATGGAGGACTTCTCCTTCGAGGTGATGGTGTTTCGAGTTCGATCGGCTGCGGTGGCCCGGGACGGACAGGTCACTGGAATCAGGTTCCATAACAAGGGAATTGGAGTGACGTGAAGTGGCCGGCATGGATGGGACGGTCGGTTCCGCAGCGTCTCGGTACGTGAATCGATCGTAGATTAACGTGATGTAGATGACAATAGCCCGGATCTGGGTGGCGCTGTGGGGTCGTTGCGACCACGACACCGTCCACCGTCGGCAGGTGCGCCCGGCGCCCTGGTTCGCGCAGGTAGGGGCTGGTTTTTCTTAGGGGCGGGGCTCGAGGAACAGCGGTGAGGTCGCCTGCGGGGAGCGGTTCTCCAGTCCGCGGCGAACAATGGTCTGCGCGGTCGTGATCACGGTTTCCACCGGGACCCTGTCCTGGCGCCACCATTCCACGGCCCAGTTCAGGGCGCCCATGATCAGCATGCGCGTGAGGTAGGGGTCGGCGTCGGGCCGGATCCGGCCGGCCGTGTGTGCGGCGTTCATCAGGTCACGCCAGACGGTGCCGTATTCCTCCTCGTCGACGCGGATCGCGGCGCGCATGGAGTCGGGGAGCTGGCGGGAGTTGCGGACCGCGGCAATGGTGTAGTCCGACATCCCGAGCGTCACGCGCAGGTGCGCCTCGACGGCGACCGCGATGCGGTCCAGCGGGTCCGTGTCCGGCGGCAATTCCGCCAGAGCGTGGCGAACGTGGGTGTTGACCTGCGTCGTTCCTTCCCGGATGACCGCTTCGATGAGCTCTTCCAGGGAGGCGAAATGGTAGTAGATCGTCGCAGTTTGAAGACCTGCCTCCGAGGCGACCTGGAAGAGTCGAGTGCCGGCGTAACCGCGTCGTCCGACCACCCGAGCGGTCGCATCCATGATGCGCTGGCGGGTTCGCGCGGCTTTGGTTCCGGCGGGCGAGTTCGACTCGGTTCCGCGTCTCGTGTTCGTCATCGATTGAAAATTAGCACAGAAGGTGCTGTTGACTCGTACGTTAATCGACAGTAGATTAACGTCCAGATGGGGCGCACGCCACATGTCACTCGACTCCGATCCCGCTCACCGCGCGGACGTGAGGTCACTTCCTATTCCTGGCTGATCCGCCAGGCGTTCGTCACGCGAAACAAAAGTGAAAGGCAGGGCGCCGATATGCCCGGTTTGTATTTCGAGGAGTTCGAACCCGGTCTCGTGATCGACCATCCCACGAGGCGGACGGTCTCCGAGTACGACAACGTACTGTTCAGCTCGCTGACGCTGAACCTCGCGCCGCTGCACCTGGATGCGGAGTACAGCAAGAACACCGAATTCGGCCAGCGGTTGGTCAACAGCCTCTACATCCTCGGGCTGGTCTGCGGTGTCCCCGTGCCCGAGACCACCCTCGGCACGACGGTCGCCAATCTCGGGTTCGAGGAGATCACCTTCCCCAAGCCGGTGTTCCACGGCGACACGATCCACGTCCGCACCGAGATCATCGGCAAGCGAGAGTCCAAGAGCCGCAACGACGCCGGAATCGTCTTCTTCCGCCACCTCGGCCTCAACCAGCGTGACGAGGTCGTGTGCAACGCGCGCCGCAACGGGCTCATGCTCAAGCGCCCGAGCTGACCCCCATCCGATCACACAAGAAGGACGTGCACATGTTGGGGCAATGCGTCTTCGGAACCTCCTCCTCGCCCGCCTGGATCCCGACCGAGGAGATCATTTCCCGGAACCGGCTGCTCGCGGCGATGAAGCGGTGGGGATACGAGTCGGTGGAGGAACTACACACAGCATCGATCAACGATCCCGAGTGGTTCTGGCGTGCGGTGATCGACGACCTCGACATCGAGTTCACCCGCCCGTTCACCGCGGTGCTCGACGACTCGGCCGGCAAGCCGCTGCCGAAGTGGTTCGTCGGAGGGGGGATCAATCTGGCGCACCTGTGTTCGCACCGGCACGCAGCCGGGGATCTCGCCGACCGGGACGCCATCGTCTACGAGGCCGACAACGGCGCCCGACGGGCGCTGACCTTCGCCGAACTCGACCGGCAGGTGCGCCGCTTCGCGGCGAACCTGCGTGACCTCGGGGTCGGCAAGGGCGACCGGATCGTGCTGTTCGCCCCGGTGGTCACCGAGACCGCGGTGGCATTCTTGGCCGCCGCCATGATCGGCGCGGTCGTCGTCCCGGCGTTCTCCGGCTACGGCGCCGAGGCCGTTGCCTCGCGCATCCGCAGCTCCGAGGCGGTCGTGCTCGTGACAGCGGACGCGACGACCCGCCGCGGCAAGCGGGTTCCCCTCAAAGAGACCGCGGACGAGGCACTCGCGGAGACGACCTCGATCCGCACGGTCATCGTCGTTCGCAACCTCGGCGACGGGGCTCCGATGGTGGACGGCCGAGACGTCTACTGGGACGACCTCGAGGCCGACCCCGCGCCGGCCCCGACCGTGGACACCGACCCCAACGACCCGGTGGTCATCGCCTACACCTCCGGTACCACCGGCGCACCGAAGGGCATCGTCCACTCCCACGGCGGATTGGCCGTCAAGTGCGGGGTCGACGCAGCCTACGGTTTCGACGTCCACCGGGGCGATGTCGTCGCCTGGATCGCCGACATCGGATGGATGCTATACGGCGTTCTGCTCATCGGAGTCCTCCAGCACGGCGCCACCCTGGTGCTGACCGAAGGCGTGCCGACGTACCCGAGCCGGAACCGGCTGTGGGAGATCGTCGAGCGCAACGGTGTCACCCTGCAGGGCATCGCTCCGACCGCGGCCCGGGCCGTCATGGCGGCCACACAGGACGAGGCCATCGCGCAGGACCTGTCGACCCTCGTTTCCTTCGCCTCCACCGGAGAAGCATGGGACGAGCCCACCTGGCAATGGTTGTTCGACCACGTCGGCAAGGGCACCCGCCCCATCATCAACTACAGCGGCGGAACCGAGGTCCCCGGCGGAATCATCGTCTGCTATCCGTTCCTCGCCGCGGACGCGGCGTCGTTCAACGGCCCCATGCTGGGTATGGACGCCGCCGTCCTCGACGCAGCCGGCGCACCGGTCTTCGACGAGATCGGGGAACTGGCCGTGATGAACACCTGGCCCGGAATGACCCACTCATTCTGGCGCGACACCGACCGCTACCTGAAGACCTACTGGGACACCTGGCCCGACGTCTGGGTCCACGGTGACCTGGCAAGCGTCTCCCCATCCGGAAGCTGGAAGATCCACGGCCGATCCGACGACACGATGAAGGTCTCCGGCCGACGAATCGGACCCGCGGAGCTCGAGGCCGCGCTGCTCAAGGATCCCCGCATCGTCGAGGTCGCCGTGATCGGGGTGCCCGACGAACAACGCGGCCAGAAGGTCGTCGCCTTCGTCGTCGTGCGGGACGAGGGGATCGACGAGGACAACCTCGTCGCCACGGCCGTCCACAACGTCGGACGGTCATTCGCCCCCACCGTCCACCTCGTGTCGGCTCTGCCGAAGACCAAGAACGGCAAGATCATGCGCCGCGTCATCCGCGCACAACATCTCGGAGAACCAACGGGCGATCTCGCCGCACTCGACTCCGTGGACAGTCTCGCCGCCATTCCCTCGCTGCAGAATTAGGAGAAACACCATGACCATCACCACCGAGGAGACCACAGTCGACGTCGTCAGAAAGGCGACACGCGAACTGGCCCGCAGCTTCGATCTCGAATACTGGCGCCAGAAGGACAAGAAGTCCGAATATCCTCGCGAGTTCGTCCAGGCCTTCGCCAACGGTGGCTGGCTGGGCCTGATCATCCCCGAGGAGTACGGCGGACTCGGGCTCGGGATGACCGAGGCAGCCGTGATGCTCTACGAGATCTCCGCCTCCGGTGCCGCGAACAGCGGTGCCTCGGCTATCCACTTCTCGATCTTCCCCCCGGCGCCGATCATCAACTTCGGCTCCGAGGAAATGAAGAAGCAGTGGCTGCCGAAGATCGCCAGCGGCGAAATCCTCATGTGCTTCGGCGTCACCGAACCGACCGCCGGCGTAGACACCTCCCGCATCCGCACCATGGCCAAGAAGGTCGACGGCGGCTGGGTCGTCAACGGCCAGAAGGTCTGGATCAGTAACGCCCAGAACGCCGACAAGATCCTGCTGCTCGCCCGCACCTCACCGCGCGATGACGCCAACCCACTCGACGGCATGACGATCTTCTTCACCGATCTCAACCGCGACCACGTCACCATCCGGGAGATCGAGAAGTGCGGCCGCTCGGCGCTCGACTCGAACGAGCTGTTCATCGACGACCTCCCGGTCCGCGACGACGAGGTCGTCGGCGAGGTCGGCAAGGGATTCTCATACCTCATCGACGGACTCAACCCCGAGCGCATCGTCGTCGCCATGGAACAGATCGGAATCGGTCGTGCCGCAATGGATATCGCGGTTCAGTACGCCAAGGACCGGGTCGTGTTCGATCGTCCCATCGGCAAGAACCAGGCTGTCGCTCATCCACTGGCAGACTCGTGGATCCGCCTCGAGTCAGCCGAGCGGATGGCCATGCACGCGGCGAACCTGTTCGACACGCAACAGAAATGCGGCAAGGAAGCCGCCGCCGCGAAGTTCCTCGGCGCCGAAGCCGGGTTCGAAGCCTGCAACCGCGCGATGTCGACCCTGGGCGGCTACGCGTACTCGAAGGAGTACCACGTGGAGCGTCTGTGGCGTGAATGCCGCCTCCAGTTGAACGCGCCGTTCTCGCAGGAGATGGTGCTCAACTTCGTCTCGCACAACGTCCTCAAGATGCCGAGGTCGTACTGATGTCCGCGCGGAGCGGCGCCCTCACCGGAACACGAGTTGTCGTTCTGGAGGGACTCGGGCCCACCCCGTTCATCTCGATGCTGCTCTCCGACATGGGGGCCGACGTCGTCCGCGTCGCGCGCCCGCGGCACCGCTCCGCGCGCGAGATCGGACAGACCAAGGGACTCGCCCCGGACCGGGACGTGGTCAACCGGGGGACCACCTCCGTGGAGGCCGACCTCAAGTGCCCCGCGGGAATCGAATCCGTGCTCCGCCTCATCGACTCGGCGGACATCTTCATGGAGGGCTACCGTCCCGGCGTCGTCGAGCGGCTCGGTCTCGGCCCGGACGTCGTCCTCGACCGTAATCCGGCGATCGTGTTCGCACGGATCACCGGCTACGGCCAGACGGGCCGCCTGGCGAAGGCTGTCGGACACGACATCAACTACGTCGCCCAGTCCGGAGTCCTGCACACGCTGGGACATCCCGGGCAGCGCCCGCGTCCCGCGGTGAACTACCTCGGCGACTACGCCGGTGGAGGCGCGCTCGGAGCCTACGGAATCGTCTGCGCCCTATACGAATCCGTTCGGTCGGGCCAGGGTCAAGTCGTCGACGTGTCCATGGTCGACGGAGCGGCCGTGCTCACCGCACGAATGCAGGGCCTGCGCGCCGCCGGACTGTTTGCCGACGAACCCGGGACCAACCACGTCGACAACGGGGCACCGTTCTACGACACCTATCGCTGCGCCGACGGGCGGTACGTGGCCGTGGGCGCCCTCGAAGAGGACTTCTACCGGTCCTTCCTCGCGGGCCTGGGCTCCGGCACCGATGCGTGGCCGGACCGGGACGACGAGGCGAACTGGCCACAGCTGCGGACCCTGATCGCAGACCGGATCGAGACCCGGTCGATGGCCGAGTGGACCGAGGTCTTCGACGGCACCGATGCCTGTGTGACGGCGGTGCTGAACTTCCCCGAGGCGGCGAGCGACGCACACAACGCCGAACGCGGGGTGTTCGTCGACGTCGACGGGATCCTCCATCCCGCGCCCTCCCCCCGTCTGCACGGAACACCGGCCCGGCGACCGGGCCTGTCCGCCCGCGAGGGCGCAACCGTCGACGACGTCCTCGCAACCTGGTCCGCTCCGGCGGGCCTGCCCTCCTGATCCCACCGCCACGAAGGAAACGCCCCATGTTGTCCACGTACGAGCAGTTCTCCAGTCTGAAGTTCGAGATCAACCACCCCGGCGTGCTCGAGCTCGTCTTCGACGGCCCCAACCTCAACGCCGTGACCGAAGACCAGCACCGCGAACTGGCGCTGATCTGGCAGGTCATCGACCGCGACCCGACGGTCCGGGTGGTTCTCGTGCGCGGTGTGGGCAAGGCGTTCTCCGCCGGCGGCAGCTTCGACATGGTGGAGGCCCAGATCGCCGACCACCGGGTCAACATGCGCGTCATGCAGGAGGCCCGAGACCTCTACTACAACATCATCGGTTGCTCGAAGCCCATCGTCTCGGCCATCCACGGACCCGCCGTCGGGGCCGGTCTGGTCATCGCACTGATGGCCGACATCTCGGTCGCCGCCCGCGACGCACGCATCATCGACGGGCACACCCGACTCGGTGTCGCCGCCGGTGACCACGCCGCCGCCGTATGGCCGCTCCTGTGCGGCATCGCGAAATCGAAGTACCTCCTCATGACTTGCCGGGAGGTCTCCGGAGAGGACGCCGAGCGGGCGGGACTCGTCTCCCTCACCGTCGACAAGGAGGAGCTGCTCGAGACCGCCACCACCATCGCGACCGACCTCGCGGACGGTGCGCAGGACGCCATCCGCTGGACCAAGCAGGCGATCAACGGCTGGTACCGCCAGGCCGGACCGATCTTCGATGCCTCCCTCGGCCTCGAGTTCCTCGCCTTCAACGGGCCCGACGTCGCCGAAGGCGTGGCCTCCCACCGCGAGCGCCGTGCGCCGAACTTCACCCCGAATGCGTCCCATGAACTCGCCTGAAGTTATGGTGCTGCCCGATGTCCTGACCGCCGTCGTCGGCGGAAAGTGGACGGCGGCGGCAGCCGGCGCGACGATCCACGAGGTACACGACCCGGCCACCGAGCAGGTCATCGCCCGGTTCGCGCAGACCACGGCGGATCAGGTCGACGAGGCCGTCCGCAACGCCCACGACGCGTGGCGCGGCTGGGCCGCGACCGCGCCGGTCGAACGTGGGCGTGTGCTCGCTCGCCTCGCCGAGACCGTCCGCGCTCACGCGGACATCCTGGCCACCCTGGAATCCGCCGATACCGGGAAGCCGATTTCTCAGGCGCGCGGCGACATCGCCGTCACCGCGCGCTACCTCGAGTACTACGCCGGTGCCTGTGACAAATTCGGCGGCGAGACCATCCCGCAGGCGACGGACACCTTCGCCTACACCGTCCGCGAGTCGTACGGCGTCGTCGCGCACATCACCCCGTGGAACGCCCCGATCAGTCAGATGATGCGCGGTGTCGCACCGTGCCTGGCAGCGGGGAACACGGTGGTCGTCAAGCCATCCGAGCTGACACCGCTGACGACGAGTCTCGTCGCGATCCTGATGGTCGAGGCGGGTCTTCCGGCCGGGGTGTGCAACATCGTCCTCGGCGACGGACCCACCGTCGGCAGTTCCCTGGTCGGACACGAACTGGTCCGGCACATCGCATTCACCGGATCGGTGGCCTCGGGCCGGATCGTGGGACGTGTGGCGGCCGAGCGAATCGTCGGCGCTCACCTCGAACTCGGGGGAAAATCGCCGACGATCGTCTGCGCCGACGCCGACCTCGGACGTGCGGCGCAGGCCGGAGCCCTTGCCGTCATTCGGAACTCGGGCCAATCCTGTTTCGCCACCACCCGGCTGTTCGTCCAGCGCGCGGTCCACGACGAGCTCGTCGAGCGGGTCGCCGCCGAGATGCAAGGGTTGTCCGTCGGCCGCGGTGCCGACGATCCGGACCTCGGACCGCTCGTGTCGGCTGCGCAACGCGACCGGGTCCTCGGGATCGTCGAACAGGCGCGGGCGGACGGTGCAGAGGTGATTGTCGGCGGCCACGGTCCCACGGGCCGGGACACGGGATTCTTCGTGATGCCGACCCTCGTCGCGTCCGTGACGAACGACATGGCCATTGCCCGGCAGGAAGTGTTCGGCCCGGTGCAGTCCGTCATCGCGTTCGACGATCTCGACGAGGCGATCGCGCAGGCGAACGACACACCGTACGGCCTGTCGGCGGGTGTCTTCACTTCCGACATCGGCCGGGCACATCGAGTGGCCCGGGAACTGCAGGCCGGCCAGGTGCAGATCAACCGCTATGCCGGGGCGGGCGTCGAGATTCCGTTCGGGGGATACAAAGCCAGCGGCATCGGCCGGGAGAAGGGCATCGAGGCGCTGCTCGGTTACACGCAGGTCAAGAGCGTGATCGTCGCGCTCGATTGAGCGGCGAGACGCGACGAAAAGATCGTAGGAAGGAAAACCCACATGAGCAGCAAGCGCACTCTCGGTTTCGTCGGACTCGGCGTCATGGGAGGCCCGATGAGCATCAACTTGGTGACCCGATCAGGCCACGAGACGATCGCCTTCGACCTGAGCACCGACTCGTTGGACCGAGTGGTCGACGCCGGCGCCAAGCGGGGCGCGAGCGTGGTCGACGTCGCCGAGCAGGCCGAGGTCGTCTTCCTCTCGCTCCCCAGCATCGTGCAGGTGGAGGCGGTCGCGGCAGAGCTCTTGTCCGCGACCAACCCGCCGAAGATCATCGTGGACATGAGCACGAGCGATGTGACCCGGACGCGTGCGCTCGGGGCGCTTCTGGCCAAGGACGGTGTCGAACTGGTCGACGCGCCGGTGGCGCGGTTGCGGCAGGCCGCAAAGGACGGCACCCTGCTCATCACCGTCGGTGCCACACCGGAACGGTTCACCGACCTGCAACCGTTGTTGTCCTGCATGGGATCCGACATCGTTCACGCGGGCTCGCTCGGTAGCGGTCAGGTCATCAAGATCCTCAACAACATGGTGGTCTTCCAGACCGTCAACGCGCTGGCGGAGGCCCGTGCCATCGGCACCGCGGCAGGTGTGGACCCGAAGTTGCTGTTCGAGACGCTCACCCTCGGATCCGCGGACAGTTTCGTTCTGCGCAAGTCGGCACTTGCGACCCTCGCCGTCGACGAATTCCCGGTCAAGACGTTTCCGACCGTGTACGCCATCAAGGATCTGAATCTGGCGCTCCAGCTCGCGCGGGACGAGGGCGTCCCCACCGCGTCGGCGGATCAGACCATGACGCTGTTGGAGGCCACCCGGGATGCCGGCTACAGCGACGAGTACTACCCCGTGATGGTCAAGCTCATCGAAGGTGGCACGCGGAAATGAGCGCGACCTTCGACGTCGTCGCGATCCGGCTCGGGCATGTCGACCGGGTCGCCCGGGACAACTTCCTCAGCGACCCGCACCTCTCGGGCGCGATGCGCCTCGACTTCGACATGTGGGTCGTCCGAAACGGGGACAGGATCATCGTGGTGGACACCGGGTTCAGCCCGGAAGCCGGTGAACGCCGCAGCCGGGTGTTGGAGCGTCGCCCGAAAGATGCCCTGCGCGAGTTGGGAATCGAACCCGACGAGGTCACCGACATCGTCGTCACGCACCTGCACTACGACCACGCCGGCAATCTCGGGGACTTCCCCGACGCGCGCGTCTGGATCCAAAGCGCCGAGGTCGCGTACGCGACCGGCAACAGCATGCGGCACCCCCAACTGTCCCACTTCTTCGACGTGGACGACGTATGCGACATCGTGCGCCGCACCTTCGACGGCCGAGTCCGCCAGATCGACGGTCGCCACGTACTGGCCGACGGAGTCGAACTGCACCCGGTCGGCGGACACACCCCCGGACTGCAGGTGGTCCGGGTGCGCACCGAACGCGGGTGGGTCGTGCTCGCCTCCGATGCGCTCCACTACTACGCCAACCTCGACCTGCGGAACCCCTTCCCGGCGATCGTGGACGTACCTGCGATGCTCGACGCCTTCGACACCGTCCTGCAACTCGCCGACGGACCAGATCATGTGGTGCCGGGCCACGACCCTGCCGTCATGGAACGGTTCGGCGCGGTCTCCGGCGATCTTCCCGACGGGATGGTCGCGCTGCATCGACAGCCCGCACCCCGCCCCGCACTCGCACATCACTGACTTACCGAACAACACAGGAGATTTCGCCGTGGACTTCCGCCTTCCCGATGACATCGAGGACTTCCGTGCCTCCGTCTCGGCGTTTGCAGCCAAGACGCTCGCGCCGGGTGCACTCGCCAGGGCGCACGCTCCCGAATTTCCCTGGGACGTGGCCGAACAGATGGGGCAGCAGGGGCTGCTCGGACTGACGGTCCCCGAGGACAAGGGCGGACAGGGCGCTTCGTTGCTCGCCGCTGTCGTCGCCATCCAAGCTGTCGCAGCGCACTGCCCGCGATCGGCGGACGTCATCCAGGCCGGCAACTTCGGCGCGATCAGGACCTTCGCCGAGTACGCCTCGCCCGGCCAGCGTGAGAAGTACCTGCCGAATCTGCTGGCCGGAAAGTCGGTCATCGGACTGAGCATGACCGAGCCCGAGGCAGGCTCGGCGGTGACGGACCTGCAGACAACCGCAGTCCGTAAGGACGACGGGTTCGTCATCAATGGCACCAAGGTGTTCGGAACCCACAGTGCCGAGGCTTCGGTGTACTTGGTGTACGTGCGATTCGGCCCGGGTGTGGGCGGAATCGGCTCGGTGCTCATCGACGCCGGCACTCCCGGTCTGACGGTCGGAGAACCGTCCATGTTCATGAACGGTGAGCACTGGTGCCAGCTGTACTTCGAGGACTGCTTCGTGCCGGACTCTCAGGTCCTGCTCGGCGAGGGCGGCTTCAAACGGCAGATCACAGGATTCAACGTCGAGCGGCTCGGGAACGCCTCCCGATCGCTGGCTGTCGGACGCTATGCCTTCGATGCCGCCGTGCGGCATGTCACCGAACGCGAACAGTTCGGCCGCCCCCTCGCAGAGTTTCAGGGGCTGCAGTGGATGTTCGCCGAGCGCGCTGTCGCGCTCGAGTCCGCCCAACTGCTCCTGCACCGTGCCGCCGCCGTCGGCGACGGTGAACTTCCGACTGCCTACGACACCGCTGTCGCGAAGTACGCGGCCAACGAAGCCGGATTCGGTGCCGCAGACCTCGCCGTTCAGGCGATGGGTGGTATCGGGTTCAGCGAAGAATCGCTGGTCGAGTACTGCTTCCGGCGTACCCGTGGCTGGAAGATCGCCGGCGGTTCCACCGAGATCCTCAAAAACCGTATCGCCGAGACCGTCTTCGACCGCCGGTTCAGCCAGAGGGCGGGCACGCGATGAGTCCCGATGCCGGCGAACGCCTCTACCACGCACTGATGCGGCCGCAGACCGTCGCGATCGTCGGAGCCTCGGACGATCCGGCCAAGACCACCTCGCGCCCCCTCCGCAATCTCGCCGACAGCAACTGGCCGGGGACCGTGTACGTCGTCAACCCGAACCGCGACACCGTCGGGGGTCGCAGGGCGTACGACAGCCTGGCCGATCTGCCCGACGTCCCGGACCACGTCTTCGTTCTCACCGGCGCGGATCCGGCGATCGAGGCCGCGCGTGAGTGCTCCCGGATCGGCGTTCCGGTGGTGACGATCATGGCCGACGGTTTCGTGGGTGGTTCGGCGGATGCCCGCCGACGGATGACGTCGCTCGAGGAGGTCGCTGCGGCCGGGCGGACCCGCGTCCTGGGCCCCAGCAGTCTCGGAGTGGTCAGCACCTCCGAGCGCCTCGTCCTGACCGCGAATGCCGCCTTCTCCGAGCCGTTGCCGATGGGTGGGGGCATCTTCGTGGCGTCCCAGTCGGGTAGTGCCATCGGTGCGTTGGCCTCACGCGGCAAGGACGCGGGAATAGCCTTCCACTCCATGGTCTCCACGGGCTCCGAGATCGACCTGTCGTTGGGCGAAGTGTGCCTCGCTTCGGTGGACGACCCCGAGGTGACGAGCTACATTCTCTTCCTCGAGAACCTCAGCCATGCGGGCGATCTCGCAGCGTTCGCGCGGGCGGCCGCCGACCGCGGGAAGCCGGTGCTGGCCTACAAGCTCGGGCGCTCGGACGCGGCTGCCGAACTGGCTGTCTCCCACACCGGCGCCCTCGCGGGAGATGATGCGATTGCCGATGCGGCGCTCCGCGATCTCGGCATCACCCGCGTTCACACCTTCGACGCGCTCCTCGAGGCACACCCCTTGGCTCGCCGCGCCCGGACGCTCGGACCTGCGCGCTCGGCTCCGCGGGTGGCCGTCGTGTCCACCACGGGCGGCGGCGGGGCGATGATGGTCGACTGCCTGGCGATGGCCGGCGCCGAACCGACCCGGCCGAGCGAGAAGACCCGAGCCCGGCTTGCCGATGCCGGCATCGATGCAGGTGGTGGCACCCTCGTCGACCTCACGCTGGCGGGAACTCGGTACGAGGTGATGAAGTCCGCGCTCGACATCCTGCTCGCAGCCCCCGAGTTCGATGCCGTCGTGGCGGTCCCGGGTTCGTCTGCCCGCTTCCATCCGGAGCATGCCGTCAAGCCGATAATTGACGCTGCAGGAGGCGACAAGGCCCTCGTTGCGTTCGTCGTACCATCCGCGCCGGATGCGCTTCGCATGCTTCGCGGCAGCGGGATCAGCGCCTTCCGGTCCCCGGAGTCCTGTGCCGACGCGATTGTCTCGGTATTCGCTTCCAGGGCACCCCGGCTGGAGGCATTCTCGCCCCTTCCGGTACCTACGATGACCAGCGTCCTCGATGAGCAGTCCTCGTACGGGGTGTTCGCCGACTTGGGTGTCCCACACGCCCCGTTCGCGGTTCTCGGCACGGCAGGACCCTTCGACGAGATCCCGGTGACCACACCGGCCGCGGTGAAGATTCATGCGGCGGGACTGGCTCACAAGTCGGACCTGGGTGGCGTCGTTCTCGGAGTCGAGGACACCGCCGGGTTGAAGTCCGCCGTCGACACCATCGCCTCGTCGGTGCGGCGGACCGACCCCACCGTGCCGACCGACCAGATTCTCGTGCAGCAGATGGTCCGAGGACTCGGCGAGGCCCTCATCGGATTCCGGGTCGACCCGGATGTCGGCCCGATCGTGCTCCTCGCCGCGGGGGGAGTGCTGGCCGAACTCCACAAGGACCGCAGCGTCCGTCTCGCTCCCGTCGATCCCGCCACGGCCCAGGAGATGATCGACGAGGTGACCGCGTTTCGTGCACTCGCCGGGTTCCGGGGTCTCCCCAAGGGGGACCTCACGGCGTTGCGTGACGCCGTGGTCGCAGTGTCGCGGGCCGCCGATCTGGTCGACTCCGGCGTGGTCGAACTCGAAGCGAACCCGGTGATGGTGTGTGCCGAAGGACAGGGTGTGTTCGCGGTCGATGCTGTTGTCCGGATCGCGCAAACCGATCGTTGCGATTCCACTCGCTCGACCCCCGCTGTCGTTATGACCGCCGGTAACGTAGGACCGTAGGAGTTCCCATGGACGTCAACCACATCGTGGATTCACCGTTCCGGGCGCTGCCGCGGGGCGACAAGAGCGCCCCCGCGGTGTCGATCGACGGAACCCAATGGTGGACCTACGCCGATCTCCGCGCCCGCCGCGATTGCTACGTGACAGTGCTCAGGGAAGCCGGGGTCGTCAAGGGCGACCGGGTCGGAATGATCCTGCTGAACTCCCTCGACTACGTCGCCCTGTACTTCGCGATCGCCCGCATCGGCGCGATCGCGGTCCGCCTGAATTTCCGGCTCGCTCCCGCGGAACTGTCCTTCCTCATCGAGGACTCGGGAAGTGAGGTGGTCTTCTTTCACTCCAGCCGTAGTGACCAGTTGGATCCGGTTCGCGGTGATCTCTCGGTCCGGACCTGGTTCTGCCTCGAGGACGACGACACTCCGGTACCCGAATGGGCGACAGAACCCGACCTCACCTCCCCCGATCACGGTGTCGACGAGCTTCCGCGACCGTCCGGAAGCGATCCGGTCATGATCATGTACACGTCCGGAACGACCGGCAGACCGAAGGGTTCGGTGTGGACACATGACAATGTCATGTGGTTCGCCACCATCCAGGCCATGCAGTGGGGATTCACCTCCGAGACCGTGACAATGACGACCGGGCCGCTCTATCACGCCGGCGCCTTCGAGTGCTTCACCCTGCCGGCTCTCCTGGCCTACGGGAAGGCGGTGATCATGTCCAGCGGCGGGATGTCCGCCGAGCGGATCGCGGGCACGATCGAAACGGCCCAGGTGACCGACGCGTTGCTCTATCCGTTCCTCATCTACGACCTGCTCGCCCTGGGAGCCGAGGAACTCCGCAAGCTCGACACCTTGAAGCTCATCATGTCCGGCGGTGATCCGTTGCAGGCGTGGGCGATCGACGCACTGAGCGAACACCTGCCACACGTGGTCCTCAACAAGGGTTTCGGCCTCACCGAGGGCGGCGGACAGTCCGCAGTCCTCGTGCAGGAGTTCAACCGAAGCCACGCCCATACCGTCGGACGCCCACTGCCCCTCACCGAGATCCGGGTGGTGGCATTCGACGACGTCGACGCTGCTGCCGGCGACGTGGGGGAGATCTGGGTCAGGTCGCCTGCCATTTCCGGGTTGTACTGGAATCGCCCGGACGCCACCAAGGAGACATTCGTCGACGGCTGGTGCCGTACCGGTGACCTCGGGTCTGTCACCGAGGACGGCTTCCTGCTGGTCAGCGGACGCAGCAAGGACATGATCCGCAGCGGCGGTGAGAACATCTATCCCGCGGAGATCGAGGCAGTGCTCGCCCGTCATCCGGGCGTGGGCGCGGTCGCCGTGGTGGGCGTCCCCGACAGCAAGTACCTGGAGGTCGGCTGCGCGGTCATCGTCCCCACCGCGGACTCCGGCCCGATGGACGAACTCGAGTCCTCCATCCGGGACACGGTCGCCGCGCACCTGGCCAAATACAAGTGCCCCCGTCACTACGTGTTCGTCGACGCACTACCCGTCAGCCCCGCCGGAAAGATCCTCAAGCGTGAACTGCGCGACACCTACGCATCCATCGCGGGCTCGGATTCCTGACATCAGTCCGGTCCACCGCAAGGTTGCCGGATCTACTGCGCAAGAAAGGTATTGGAAAATGCACTTCGGAGACATTGAAGTCCTGCCCGTACTCGACGGGATCGGCCGAGAGGACCCCAACCACATCCTCACCCGGCCGGGCATCGACGACCCCTGGTCGACCAAGGCGGAGGCCCTCGACGAGCAGGGTGTTCTCGACTTCGACATCGGCGGCTTCCTCATCCGAACCGGCGACCGCATCGTTGTCGTCGACACCGGAGTGGGCACCATCGATGACAAGTTACTCGGGCACGGCGGCCGGTACACCGGCGGCAAGTTCCTCGACTCCCTGCGCGCCCACGGCGTGGCGCCCGAAGAGGTGACAGACGTCCTGCTCACCCACCTCCACTTCGATCACGTGGGGTGGACGACCCAGAAGGGGAAGGTCGTCTTTCCCGGCGCCACCTACCGAACGCACCGGCTCGACTGGGAGCACTTCGTCACCTCCCCAGCTGCCAGCCCCGGTGCCGTGCGCAAACTCTCGCCCATCACCGACCAGCTCGAGCTGTTCGACCAGGACATCACCCTGGCCCCGGGCGTGGACGCCCTGCACAGCCCCGGACACACCCCCGGTTCGACCGTGTTCATCGTCTCCGGTGAAGGCCGGCGCGGGTATCTGCTGGGCGACGTCGTACATTCGACCGTCGAACTCGAGGAACCGGACTGGCAGGCCATCTTCGACGAGGACCCCGAGCTCGCCTCGCAGACCCGCAACCGGCTCGCCGACGAACTCGCCGCCAGCGGTGACCTGGTCGCCGGAGCACACTTCCCCGGCCTCAATTTCGGGCGCATGGTGCTGACCGACGGTCAGCGCCGATTCAGCGCCCTCTGAGTGCTCGATGTCATGATCTTCAGAAAGCGTTGAAAGGACCACGATGGTCACCTACGGGGAGCAACTCACCATCGGGCAGATCCCACACCTGCACGCCCAGTCGCACCTGCTCCGCCACAAGACCGCGATCGTCGAAGGCGACACCCGCCTCACCTGGCTGGACGTGAGCGAGCGTACGGCAAGACTGGCCAACGGGTTGGCGAGATTGGGCGTACACAAGGGCACCAAGGTTGCCGTGATCCTCACCAATCGTGCGCAGTACGTGGAGATCGTCTATGCGGTCGCCGGACTGGGCGCAGCCGTCGTACCGATCAGCTACCGGTTCACGCCGGGGGAGATCGAGTACGCGATCCACCACAGCGACGCCGAAGTGGTCATCGTGGACGGACACCTCACCGGCACGTTCGCCGCAGCCCACGAGACTCTGCCGCACATTCCCGCCGATCACGTGCTCGTCGTGGCCGGCGAGGACGAGTCATCCGGTTACCTCGACTACGAGACAGTGCTCACCGATTCGTCGACGGACGTCGAATACCTGGACATGGACGAATGGGACGTCTATCACCTGGCATTCACCGGAGGCACCAGCGGTGCTCCCAAGGTCTGTGAGATCCCGCAGCGGATCGCCCGGCAGGGGTGGTACGACATCACCGTCGAGGTGGGCAACCGCGCGAACGACGTCACCGTCCTCGCAGGTCCCTTCTACCACGGTCTCGGGTTCACCTGGGGGCTCCAGCAGCTGATGGTCGGCGGAACCGTGGTGCTGCTCCGGGAATTCGACGCACGCGAGCTCCTACAGACCATCGAACGTGAACGGGTGTCGTTCATCCCCATGGTCCCGACGATGTTCGAGATGCTCCTCGAGGTGCCCGATAAGGCCTCGTACGACATCGGGTCGGTACGCCGGCTGATGTCGGCCGGATCGCCGCTGCTCACCGCGACCAAGGAGCGACTGCTGGAGTACTTCCCCGCTGCGGGACTCTACGAGCTCTACGGCTCGACGGAGGCGGGCTTCTTCAGCATCCTCAAGCCGGAAGATCAGCTCCGCAAGGAGCGCTCCGCGGGCCTGCCCTATTTCGGATGCGAATTGCGGATCCTCGATCCCAGCGGTGCGGAAGTCCCCGTGGGAAGCGTCGGGCAGATCTACAAGCGGGGACCCGGCCTGGGAGTGCGGTACTACAAGAACCAGGAGGCCACCGAGGACCAGTTCCACGGGGACTGGATCTCGAGCGGGGACCTCGGTCGATTCGACGAGGAGGGCTACCTCTACGTGGTCGACCGGGCCAAGGACATGATCATCTCGGGCGGAGTGAACATCTTTCCCACCGAGATCGAGGATGTACTCGTCAAGCATCCGGACGTCGTCGAAGCCGCCGTCATCGGTCGCCCCGACCCCAAGTGGGGCGAGATCGTCACCGCGTATGTGGTGACCAGGGACAAGATTCCGATCCCGAAAGACGAACTCGATGTCCTGTGCCGGGAGAAGCTGGCCGGCTACAAGAGACCGCGCTCGTATCTCGCCCTCGACGAACTGCCGAAGAACGCTTCCGGCAAGCTCCTCAAGCGTGTGCTCAAATCGCAGGGGGACACGAGTGAGACGTGACGACGTGCCGGTCGTCGACCCGGTCGGGGCCGTGGGCGTTTCGGGCTACTCAGTCGATGCCCCGGTACCGGATTCGAGGAACTGGCGCCCTTGCCGGTGGCACTGAGCGGGTGGGGTAGTGAGCACATGCGGGGCAGTGCCGTCACCGGCGCCCTGGCCCGATCGGCGGAGGACGCCGGCGGGGCGCGTCCGGACCTCCGTCCGGTCAGGTTCACTGCCGATCTTCAGCGGGCGGCGACGATGGCGCCGGTGTCGACGAGGTCGACCGTCGTCCGCGAGGGCCGTCGTCTGTTGCTGGTGGACAGCGAATTCCTCCAGAGCGGCGACATCATGGCGCGCGCTCGCACACTGTTCCTGCGGGCTGAACAGCGGGTGGTCGCCGATCCGCCCTGGTCGCCGGGCCGGTCCCCGAGCATGCCTCCGGCCGACCTGTGGCCGGCCACCGACGAGGGACGTCTGTTCTTCAGCGAGGACGAGGGGTGGAACGCCGACGCGGCCGCTCACCGAAACTCGGCGCGAAAACAGCTCTGGTGTCAGTCCATCCCGGTCGTGGAGAGCGAGTCCGTATCGCCGTTCCAAGCCGCCGCCACCGTCGCGGACCTGACCAATCTCGTCACCCACTGGGGTACCGACGGCGTCCGCCACATCAACGCCGACGTCACGCTCACCCTGGCCAGGTTCCCCGACGGACAGGCCCTGGGCGTATCGGCGACCGGTCGAGTCGGATCGGGCGCTATTTCGGTAGGTACGGCCGAAATGTACGACCACAGAGGAGTATTCGGCCACACGGCAGTGTCCACAATCCTGCAATCCAGCCGTCCGGTGGACACCATCACCCAGCTCATGCGGGGCAGCCGGACCGAGCTGCTCCCGCGTCGTCACGGAAGGACGGAGTACGCATGACCGCGTCGAGACGATCGGACATTGCGGCCCTGCAGGTCCACCGCTACCACGAAACCCCGATAATCGCAGTGGACGAGATTCCCCCTCCGACATGTGGCCCCCACGATGTGGTGGTGGCCCCTCGGGCGGCGGCACTCCATGTCGCTGACCTGCTGATGATGAAGGGGGAATACCAGGTTCGGCCCGAACTTCCCTTCGTCCCGGGAATGGAAGCGGCTGGACTGGTGATCGAGGTGGGCGACCAGGTCACCCACCTCGCCCGCGGGGACAGGGTTCTCGCCATGATGACTCAAGGGGCGATCGCCGGCGCCGTAGTGGTGCCGGGGGCGCAGGTCGCAAAGATCCCGGATTCGATGACCTACTCCGCAGCCGCGACGTTCGGAATCGCCTACTTCACCGCGTATACGGCGTTGCATTTCCGAGCAGGCTTACGCGCAGGTGAGACCGTCCTGGTCACCGGTGCGCTCGGCGGCGTGGGGCGTGCTGTGGCGCAGCTCGCCAAGGCGGCGGGAGCGACCGTCCTGGTGGCCTCACGTCATCTCGAGGAGGCGCGCACGGAACTGCGCGAGCACGTCGACGAGGTGGTGGACGCCGACCCCGACTCCATTGCCCAGGTGGTCAGGAGCAGAACGGGCGGGTGCGGCGCAGACGTGGTGGTCGACGTCGTGGGTGGTCCGCTGCTCGGCCAACTCGTTCGTGCCACGGCCTGGGAGGGCCGACTCGTGATCGTCGGATTCGCCGCCGGCACCCCGTCGCCCATCAAGCCCGGGCACCTGCTCGTGAAGAACATCTCAGTGTTGGGCCTTCAGTCGACCGACTACTGGTCCCGGTGTCCCGATAGGGTTCAGGCGGCGCTGGGCCGGCTGTTGTCTATGGTGGATGCCGGTGCCTTGTCCGTGCCGGAACCCCATGAGTTCCGCCTCGATGAGATCGACGTTGCGATGCGTGCCGTGACGGAGGGTTCTTCTCGCCGAAATGTGGTGATCCTGATCGATCAGCGAACCACGACCGAGTGGAGGACCGATTCCGGCTCATCCCAGCTGGGTTGACGTAGTCCCGTGTCGGGGAATCCCCGTACTTCCACGATTGTATTTCAGTTCGGTCACCCTCTGGTGATCGCCCACCGCCGCGTATTTCTCGAAAGGAACACAGCCGTGATGAAGGTCGACGCATGGATCAGAGAAGGACTCGACCGGGCGGCCGAGGATGCACGGCTGAGCGAGGAACTCGGCTTCGACGGCGCATGGAACAGCGAAGCGAAATCCGATGCCTTCCTCGGGCTCGTTCTCGCTGCCGAGCACACCCAGCGGATTCAACTCGGCTCGTCGATCGCCGTCGCATTCTCCCGTAGCCCAATGACTGTCGCCTACCAAGCGATGGACCTGCTGCGATACTCGCAGGGACGGTTTGTGTTGGGGCTCGGTCCGCAGATCCGGCCACACATCGAGGACCGCTTCTCCATGACATGGTCGAAGCCGGCCGCGCGGATGAAGGAATTCGTGGCGGCGTTGCGCTCGATCTGGCACTCTTGGGCGACAGGTGAACAGCTGGATCACCGCGGTGAGTTCTACCGGCACACGTTGATGACGAGTAACTTTGTCCCGCCGGCAGTACCTGACTCGGCGCCGAAGATCTACCTCGCGGCCGTTGGTCCCCAAATGCTGCGGGTGGCTGCGGAAGTGGCCGATGGGTTGTTCGTGCATCCATTCTTGACGGAGCGCTATCTGCGCGACGTCCTGTTGCCGACGGTAACCGCGTATCGCCCGGAAACCGACGCACCATTGGAACTGGCGTTGTCGCCGTTCGTCGCGCTTGACGAAAACGATTTCGAGGCAGTCCGTACAAAGATCTCGTTCTATGGATCGACGCCCGCATACAGACCGGTGCTGGAAGCCCACGGATGGGGAGATCTACAGACTGACCTCAACACTTTGTCCAAGCAGAATCGCTGGGGCGAGATGCCCGCGCTGATCACCGACGACATCGTGCACACCATGTGCTCGGCGGGCGACGAGAAGCAGGTCGCCGCAGACCTGAAACGTAGGTACGACGGTGTCGTACACCGGATCAGGTTCAATCGGCCCGGAGATCAGGCCGGTCCAGCTCGATTCGCCGGCCTCCTCGAGGCCCTACGCGCAGCGCAGTGAGGGTGCGGTGATGACTGGAGCGCCATCGCGCACCGTGTCTGCTGCCATTCCGATCATCCTCGGCGTAGGCACCGGGGAGGGTGTCCGCGCGACGGATGTGTGCAATTACCCGGGCTGACGTGATGACAACCTTCGAGGCTTCTGTTTCCGGATCCGTCTATTCCTTCAGATCACCCCGAATCTTCCTCACTCCCAGTGGTTGATGCCGGTCCGTTCACGGTCGGCAGGGGTATTGCCCTCATCACCGGCAAGATTCCTGAACAACCCCCATGGGTGGAGCACACCGACTTCAGCAGTCTCTACTTCCCGGGTGTCATTCTGTTGTCACTGGGTGGCAGTCGACCGGCATTCTGTCCGGGTGATCATGCTGGTGGGGCTACTTGCAGAGATCGCATCTATTCGCGGGTCTCACTTCTTACAGGTGATCTGTCTCGTCGCTGGGGCCCTGGTGATCTGGTGCCTGCGAACGACGCTTCAGCTGCGGAATATGGCCGCGTGGCGTGGCGCCGAGAAGGCCGGTGTGGAACGGTTCGATTGGGTCTCCGACCAAAACGAATGTTATCCGACGGCCGCCGGCAACTGAGTCGTGTTCAATGGTGAACTGACATGCAGTAATTGCACCGCAACGCATCTATTTGCTGACCGAGTGCGCCGTTGACGACCCGCTGTCCGAGCGCCGGTCGGAGCAGTGGATGACGATCCTCGATCGGGTGACTATTGACTGAATGTGAAGCGCAGGTTCGCGTTGAAGAGTTCGTTCACCCGCTTGCGCAGGCGGACGGTCGTCTCCCTGTCCGGGACCGGTTCGTCGGCAAGTACTCCGAAGTTCTCAGGCGCAGTCGCGGCAGATCAACTGCTGATCGTCGGCGCGGCGGCTGCGGAGATGGACCAGGAGGCAACTGGTGCAGGTGAATTCGTCTATTTGCTTGGGGATGACGCGGACGGTGAGTTCTTGGCCAGACAGGTCGGCGCCGGGCAGTTCGAAAGATTCGGCGGTGTCGGTGTCTTCGACGTCGACGACGGGGGACTGGGTGTCTTTCCGGTTGGCGGTCAGCCGTTCGAGGGATGTGTCGGTCTCGTCGGTTTCGGTGACTCTGGGTGCGTCGTAGTCGGTGGACATGACTGTTTACCTCATGCTCTGCGTGTTCGGACCCGCCAGGTTGATGGATCCGGTGCCGCGACACACTCCCGGGGTCGGCCCGCGAGACGGGGACGTCGTGTGTGGCGCGCTTGCTTTCGCACGGCCACCGTGCCGATGCGGATGCGTTGTTGTAACGATGCGGGCTGGAAGTTCGGTGTACCTGACGCCTCAATCTCCTCTGCGGTTCAGCCGACCTTGGAAGGGCGTTGGTCGCGGCGGTCCGCTGGGTTGCGTCCCACCCGCTGAGTTGTCGCCCACCGACTGGATCTGGATGCCGGCCGACAGTGATGGAGTAGTCACTGTGTAGCGGGCCAGCCCGCTAATTATTGTCCGCCAGTGTCATTCACTAGCCAGCAGTGTAGACGTTGCTGCAACGCAATACTTCTTGACCGTAGGTTGCTCACAGGTTGTGTAGGAACTGATGTGGCCGTCCTAACCCTTCGGTGGGCGATTAACGTTGTGGCAGAGCTGGGCACGCCCTTCCTCGTGTCAGTGTTGCCATCGCAATCAAGGACTCTGGGCTGTGAAATCCGTAGGATCGCTTCGTCAGAGACTGCAGGTGGGTGTTGTTGGCCTCGACGCGGGCATTGGACAGGTCGTATTCGATTGCGTTGAGGATCTCGCGCCGATAGCGAACGATGCTCTTGGCCAAGCCTACAAGTTCCGGGATCCCACTGTCCTGGGCCATCTGCACCCACGCTTGCAGTCGTACCGAGGCTCTCTTCTTCGAGCCGGAATAGACATGTTGCAGTTTTTCTTTCATGGCATAGCCGCGACACAGTTCAATGTTCGTGTCCTCCAGGAGCTTTGCTTGGACTGACACCGCCACCCACCCAGGGACTGACCGTGACACTGGCGCGCACGTTCGCCGCCGCCGACCCCGGGCGCATCCACCCCCACACTCCGGACTGGGAGGCGATCGGCGCCGTCGCTGACCTATATCTGTGAACATTCAAGGGTGGCGGCCTGTTAGGAAATTGACGACCCACGTCATGCGCATCCGATTATTTCGTGTGCTGGAAGGCTGGCCAGGTGCGTGCGGTGGACAATCGGGGCAGGTGTGGGGGTGATCGAGCACGGCATGCGCGGGACTCTCCCTCGGTTTCGGATGGTGGTGCAGGAGATCGGCTGGGGCGTCGACGTCGACAATGAGTGGACACGCCGTACCGAGGGCGGTACGTGCTATTGATTCACGTCGACGGATGCTGGCCCGCACGCCGTGCGGCAGAACTACAGGACCCGGACACGACGGTCGGTGCGGACGTCGAGTTGGAGGGTGACCACGGTGACCGACCGCTGTCGGGCAGCCAGGAATCGAGACCTGTCGGCGTCATGATCGCCCGGCTCTCACGCGGGAAGTGACCAAGATCACTATTGGACGCGCTTTTCGGGCGCGACTCGGCGGGCGAACTCGCGGGGTCGACGAGCGGCGGGCCCGCCGCGACGAACGGTCGAGGACGGCGGGCAGTGGCGAATACCGGATGTGATCCGGTGAACATCACGACCTTTCGGGGTGTTCACGTCACGTCGCCCACTTCTACACTGGCCGCCGTGAGCCTCCAGATCAGTGATCCCGCGTCCCCGTTGCAGTCGAGCCGGATTCGACACTCGGCGTTCCAGCAGAAGGTGACGTCGGCGGAGGAAGCGGTGAAGGCCATCGGTCCGGGTGACACCGTCGCCGTCAGCGGCTTCGCCAGCGCCGGGACACCCAAGGCGGTCATCCCGGCCTTGGCTGATCGGATTCACTCCGCCCGCGCGGCCGGCGCGAATTTCACCATCGACTTGCTGACCGGGGCGTCCGTGTCGACGGAGACCGAGAGGATGCTCGCCGAGATCGACGGAATCGCCCTCAGGATGCCCTACCAGGCGGAATCGACGGCACGGCAGAAGATCAACCAGGGGCGGATGGACTACGTCGACATCCACCTCTCGCACGTGGCCCAGCAGGTGTGGGAGGGCTACTACGGTGCGGTGAACGTCGCGGTTGTCGAGGTCTCCGGCATCACCGAGACCGGCGAACTGATCCCCTCCGCGTCGGTCGGAAACAACAAGACGTGGCTCGACGTCGCGGAGAAGGTCATTCTCGAGGTCAACTCGTGGGTTCCGGACGCGATGGACGGTATCCACGACATCTATTACGGCACAGCGCTGCCCCCGCACCGCCGGCCGATCGAACTCATCGACGTCGAGGATCGGATCGGGCAGCCGCATTACCGGGTGGACCCGGCCAAGGTCGTTGCCGTGGTGGAGACGAATGCCCCCGACAGTGCGAGCGCGCTGACCGCTCCGGACGCGGTCAGCGAGGCGATCGCGGCCCACGTGCTGGACTTCTTCGACCACGAGGTGAGGCGTGGCCGGCTCCCGGAGAACACCCTGCTGCCACTGCAGGCGGGCATCGGAAACGTCGCCAATGCCGTACTCGGTGGGCTCGATCGCGGCCCGTATCGCGGTTTGACCTGCTATTCCGAGGTCATCCAGGACGGGATGCTGCACTTGATCAAGCACGGCACCGTCCGGTTCGCGTCGGCTACCGCGCTGGCGCTCTCGGAGGCCGGGATCGAGGAGTTGACCTCCAACATCGACTTCTACCGGCAGCACATCCGGCTCCGCCCGCAGGAAATCAGCAACCATCCCGAGGTGGTCCGCCGATTGGGAATCATCGCGATGAACGGGATGCTGGAGGCCGACGTCTACGGGAACGTCAATTCGACGCACGTGATGGGCACCAAGATCATGAACGGCATCGGCGGGTCCGGGGACTTCGCGCGCAACGGGTATCTGTCGATGTTCCTCAGCCCGTCCACCGCGAAGAACGGGGCGATCTCGTCGATCGTCCCGATGACCCCGCACGTCGATCACACCGAGCATGACACCCAGGTGCTGGTGACCGAGCAGGGCCTCGCCGATTTGCGGGGGTTGTCGCCGCGCCGTCGGGCACGGGTGATCATCGAGCGCTGCGCGCATCCGGAATTCCGGCCACTGCTCACCGATTACGTCGAGCGGGCGAAGGCCACTCCGGGAGCCGGCCAGACGCCGCACCTGCTCGGGGAGGCGTTCTCGTTCCACCAGCGGTACCTGGAGTCCGGCTCGATGCGACTCTAGGACGGTCACCTTCCCGCCCTCCCGTCATGCGGTGCACCCTCCGGGGCTCGTCCGGGAAGGCCAGTCGAGGCGATCCCGGAGTGGATGGGCCCGATGCCCGATGGCCGATGGATTTGAATAGCATACTGACACAGGGCATGTGGGCGCCCGGTGGCCCGGGTCGTCGATCGGCCCGTCCGCCCTGGGCCGTGGAACGCCGACCCCCCGGTTGCTTCCGTCTAGTACTACAGGGCTATCGGTCGGCGTGTCTGACTTGATCTTGGGGCAGCGTGTGGGATCTTGCAGTGGTGGCTGCGCGTGTTGAGAATGGTCCGGTGCTCGATCCTGATGCGGTGTCTGTCGTAGATCTGGAGGAATGGGCGTCCGAGTTCGACAAGGTCCTTGCCCGCATCGAGCCGTTGTTTGTTCACGAAAACTCGCTCCGGCATGCCGGGCAGTATCTTCGGGGGCTGCTGGCGCCGATCGAGCGGAAGAACGGCTGGACCATCGCCGAGTATGTCGGGGAGAAGGA
>RRBB01001196.1:0-252 GCA_006543605.1 Rhodococcus sp. WS4 | reverse complement strand
CGTCTCGTCAGTTCTTTGGTCGGAACCTCGAGAATCATCGGGTGGTGGCCGCCTCATACCCTGCCGACACGCCGAACAACATCGGATTCGGCTGCCGCTACGCGGCGCACAGGATAAATCTCAAGCTCAGAGAGCATTCGGAAACTCGTGGCAGTGCACGTGAGCGCGCTGGTGGTGTAGAGGTGGGCTCCTGGTTGGGTCAGGGATGAACAGTCGCTGACCGTACCCAGGAGCCCACCATGCCATCATCGT
>RRBB01001195.1:0-252 GCA_006543605.1 Rhodococcus sp. WS4 | reverse complement strand
GTTCGGGCAGGTGTGGCAGCGGATGATCGCCGGACTCGACGGGCTCGCGGTGGCCACCCCGACCGCCGGAGCGCTGGCCCAGGCCCGACGCCGGATCGGCCCGGCACCGTTGCGTGCCCTGTTCGACTGGAGTGTTCCCGATTTTGTGGACACCGTTTAGGCGGCTAATTCGGTAATGTCTCTATATCCTAGTTCGTATTCTCCTGGTGTCAAATATCCGAGTGTGGAGTGCCTTCTTCTGCGATTGTAGTA
>RRBB01001194.1:0-252 GCA_006543605.1 Rhodococcus sp. WS4 | reverse complement strand
GTGCTGGCCTTCCTCGACGGACTCTGATTATGCCGAACATCCGAAGCCGAGAACGCTCGCCACCACGAGCCCACCGCAGCGGTCGGCATAACGGTGTGGTCCACATAAGAGGCCTTATAGCGAATTCTTATCTGGGGTAATGAGCGTGAATCTGCGTGTTTACGCAGGTAGATCGTTTGCGTATGCGTCTGCAAAAGGAGCGTCAGGGCGTCTCGGTGTTGTGGAGGGCGCGTTGGGCGCCGAGGCGGCGAC
>RRBB01001193.1:0-252 GCA_006543605.1 Rhodococcus sp. WS4 | reverse complement strand
GCCGCTTGCGGTCCTTGTTGCTGGTGGTCGGGGCGTGCCAGAGCCCGGGCAGGTCTGCGGCGAGTTGTTCGAGCTCACCCCGGCCCGGCAGCGGCGCCAGCGTGTCCTGGGCCGTGGCCAGGGCTTGTGGACCGTTCCCGATTTGGTGGACAGTCGCCTGATTCAGATTAGCGACTGGCTCCCGACCATGAAGGGACAGCAATGGGATCGACGAGACGTAGCTTCACAGCCGAGTATAAAAAGCAGGCAGTA
>RRBB01001192.1:0-253 GCA_006543605.1 Rhodococcus sp. WS4 | reverse complement strand
CGTTGATCCGGTCCCGGTACATCCGCACCGCCCGCTCACGGGTCTCGGTGTCGTACTTCCTCGGTGCTGGCATGACTTCATTCTCCTGGTTCAATCAGGAGTCTCCACCCGACCCAGGACAGTTCAGCCTGCAGGCCGCCGACCGCCGGCCGAGCCCCACTCGTTCGACCAGGCCGGCGAAGACGAGATTGATGTTGCTGTGCAACAGGCGAGTCCCGGCGGTGGAGACAAACAAGGCCGGGCTGGCCGGTCG
>RRBB01001191.1:0-253 GCA_006543605.1 Rhodococcus sp. WS4 | reverse complement strand
TCGCGTGGGACGCCGGTGATACCGCGACGCGGCGATTCGCCGCGGTGCAGTTGACGCGGATCAAAGCCGCCACCCAGGCCGAAGTCGCCGCCGCGTTCGGCACCGTACCGCTGACGGTGTGGAGGTGTGAGGTTCCCCCCAAACGGTGGACAGGGGATTAAGCGGCTCGATCCGGAACGACCGCGGACAGCGATTGTTCGTAGTCGTCCGGGCTGAGCATGCCGATCGACGAGTGCCGACGACGACTATTATA
>RRBB01001190.1:0-253 GCA_006543605.1 Rhodococcus sp. WS4 | reverse complement strand
CCCGTCCGCAGGTCGATCCGACCGCCGCCGTAGATCGGGTCGCCCTCGAGCAGCGACGAGAGTTCCTCGAGGTCGACCGCGAGAGGTCGGAGCATCGGTGTCGCGGACATCCCCAACGCGGCCTCCATCAGAAGGATCGGGACAAGTTGGATCAGTGAGAATCCAGCAGTCACACATCGCCGAGAAGCCACGGGTCAGCTCCTTCTTTGGAGGCACGCGGCCGGTGTTCGGTATGCGCCGGTCAAGGGGCAAC
>RRBB01001189.1:0-254 GCA_006543605.1 Rhodococcus sp. WS4 | reverse complement strand
ACTCGATGGGCCGCCTCGACCTTGTACTCGGTCGTATACGACCGGCGGGAACGGGACATGGTGAACATCCTTCCAGCGAGACCTCTGGTCCCGCTATCTCGGTGTCCACTATTCGGGGGGAACCCCAGTGGGAACAGAAGCTGTCGAATTCGGGGGTGAGTGGGCTCAGCCCCGATCGCAAGGGCCCGCGCCGCGCCTCTAAACTCACCCCGCCCACCGTTGCCCGCATCCGCGCGTTACGCGCGCAGGGCCTG
>RRBB01001188.1:0-254 GCA_006543605.1 Rhodococcus sp. WS4 | reverse complement strand
TGTACTGCCTGCTTTTTATACTCGGCTGTGAAGCTACGTCTCGTCGATCCCATTGCTGTCCCTTCATGGTCGGGAGCCAGTCGCTAATCTGAATCAGGCGACTGTCCACCAAATCGGGAACGGTCCAGACCTGCTCCGTGGCCCGGCCGCCGGCCTGGCCACGAAGGGCGTGTACTGGCGGGGGCTACTGGTCACGGCCATCGACGGCACCATGATGTGCTGCCCGGACACCGTGGCGAATTTGCAGGTCTACC
>RRBB01001187.1:0-254 GCA_006543605.1 Rhodococcus sp. WS4 | reverse complement strand
AACGCCTCGATCATGTCCCGTGCCGACAGCGTGTCCAGGGTGGACGCCACGGTCGACACCTTGATCAACGCGTCCTCGAGCAGTTTCTCGAGCCGCTGCCAGTAGCGGGTGCGTTCCCGGGTGAGATTGAACCGTCCTGGACGAGGTGGAGGCTGCTGATCTGACACGAAAATAAAGGTGACCGCAACTTGGTGAGGACAGGTGGGGGTGACCCGCCGATGTCCCGGTGGGATGCCGTGGTCCGGCGGTGTGGT
>RRBB01000118.1:0-32380 GCA_006543605.1 Rhodococcus sp. WS4 | reverse complement strand
CCTCGGGTGGGGCGGTGGCGGACAGTTGTGTCAACCGGGCCGCCTTGGCGTGCAGCAGCTGCCCCTCGGCTTGCAGGCGTGCCAGTTTGATTCCGAGGCCGCGGTCGTCGTAGGTCCATCCCCGGTAATCCGAGGTCAACCCGCCGGAACCCTCTGCTGCGATGGCAGCGGCACCCAGAGTGGTCGGGGACCAATCCACCCCCACCGCGACCGTGGCCGAGTTCAGGTCGTCCGCGGGGACGAGTTCGGTCGCGGCGCACCGCCACAGCAGGCCCCGGCGGTCGAGGACCAGGGTCGGCAGATGCCAATCGGTGATCGCCCTGCCGTACAGATGCGCAGGGATGGTCGCAGTCAGCCGGACACTGCGCCACTGCGCCCGCCCCGTCGGGGCGGGGCGGCAGCTTCACCGTCAACACCAGCTCGTCACCGGTGACGGCAAGCTGTGCGAGCTGCCGATCGGCGGCCGAGAGCCGTGCCATCGCGCTCGTCTGCGGCGGTCCCTGCACTTCGGGTGATCCGCAACGGGCCGGCCGGTGCCCTGCCACCGCGGCGGGCGCGGGCAATCAGCTGGCGCCGCACGCCCCGCGCGAAAGCCGGTGGCACAGCGTCGCCCGGCCCGGCCGGCGGGGCCACAACCCCGGTGGCCGGATCGAACCGGGCCGAGAGCGCCGCGATCGCGGCATCCCGGTAGGCGAGGGTCCGCAGGGTGGCCATCACCTGCGCGGTCACCACCCTGCTCACCCGTGAGGGCACATAGACCCCGTCCGGGTAGATCGGAGCCCAGCCGAGGCGGGCGGCGGCGACATGGCCTTGTGCGGGCAGCCTGCGGTCCTGGCGGTCCAGGCCGGCGGCGAGCGCATCGAACGTCGCCGGCTGCCACAGCCGCGACACCAACTCGGCGCCGGCCGCGGTGACCAGGTCGAGTAGCCACCCCACTCGGGCGTCGATGTCGTCGAGGCCGATCGGTTCGCCGGTCGCGTCGTCGACCGCCACATGGGCGCGGGTGGTCACCGAAAACTGCCGCGCCGCAACCGCAGTCCGACGATCCCCGCTGGTACTCATCGGTGATGTAGTCATCCACCAGCTCCTCTACCAGCGACTCATCGCCCCGATCGCGCCCAACCCGGACAGTAACCCCCACCTATGACAAGTAACGCTCGATCCACGCCACCGACAAACCCAGCCAACCGGTCTCGCCGCACGACCCGCACCGCCGTGCATCGGCCCTCGGCTGCGTCCTACGAGCATCCGGCCGCGCCCCACCCGCTGCCCCTTAGTCGCGGTCCTCGGAGACCGGGTGCACCACACCACCGGCACTATCGCGCAGCATCTTCTCCCGGTTCTCCAGCGATGCCTCTTGCTCGGTGGAGACAGGAACCCGGTAACACTGCGCCTCCACCCGGGCCGGCGCCACCGCCCACCGAACCCGACGTGGGCCTGCCCAGGTAGACGTCCGAATCCGCGCGATCAAGTATCCGGTGTCCCGCACCGGTACGCCGAAAACCGCAACCGACCCTCCGACGCCGCCGAACGCACCCCGCCATCGACATGCCCAGGTACTCCGCGGCCTCTCCAATCCGCCTGCCGCAGAAAGTAGTAGATACTACGAGATAGTCATGGAATTTCGATCAACAGCGGGAAGCCTGGGCGGTTACCCAGGCCGGATTGTTGGAGATCCCGATGTAGCGAATCTTGCCGGCGCGGCCCAGATCGTCGAGGGTCCGTTGGGTTTCCTCGATCGGGGTGTTGCGGTCCCAATTGTGCAGCCAGTACAGGTCGAGGTAGTCGGTGCGGAGGCGGCGAAGGGTCTCGTCGAGTTGGGCGATGATCGAGGCGCGGCCCGCTCCGCTGCCGTTGGGGTCGCCGGGAAAGAGGTTCGCGAAGAACTTCGATGCCAGCACCACACGCTCGCGGCGGCCGCGGTGGCCGGCGAAGAAATCGCCGAGGATCTTCTCCGAGTGGCCGTTGGTGTAGAAGTTGGCGGTGTCGATGGAGTTTCCGCCGAGGTCCAGGTATATGGCCAGGATCTTCTCGGATTCCTCGACGCTGCAGCCGGCGCCACCGGCGTCTTCGCCGAAGGTCATCGCGCCGAGGGCGAACGGGCTGACCCGCAGCCCCGAGCGGCCGAGCGTGACGTACTGATCGAGTGGCATGATGTGCTCCAATAGCTGTGGAAATGTGCACTCCCATCGAAGCGCGAACCGCGAGGCCGGCGGTAGATCGATCCGCTCAGGGGCGTTGCACAATCCTCTCGATATCGCCACGATCGGGTTGCCGGACCACGCCGTGGGTGTTCTCGTGAAAGTGTGCGCACCTCACCCGACCTGCTGGACGAGATCCGCGGCAGCATCACGGCCCACGCCAGGCCGGATCTGCAGACGCCGATCGACGGGCTGCTGTTTCGGACGGTTCCGGGTTACCGCCCGGGTACGACGGAGATCGTTCCCTGGCAGACGGCGTTCTGAGGATTGACGAACCACCATCCCGCGCCGGTCTGGACGGTCACGGTGAACGACACGGTCCCGGTTCCCGTCCAGGTTCGGTTGATCGGGATTCCGGGCTTCTGCTGCCAGGCGGCCTCATCGCTGACGCTGTGGCCGGACGCTCCGGTTGTCGCGTTGTGCCAGTCGACCGACACCCGCGTTCCGTACCAGTTGATGCCGATGCTCGGGATGAGACCGCCGGGCGGCGTGGGCAGTTCGTTCCCGCCGCTCAGCAGTATTGCCGGCTCCAGCGCGGACCCACCCGGTGGGAGCGACTCCCCGGACGCGGCATTGACAGTCCACGTGAAACCCGGTGCCCAGGCGAGAGGATTCCCACTCGAGCACGTCATCGTCGTCGACGTCGGTGGCGCGGGCTGAGCGCTTGCGACGCCGCCTCCTGCCGCCACCGCGGTACCCAGCCCGACGGCAGTGAGTGTCGCTGCGCATGCGCGGCGCCCAAACTGTTTGCTCATGAGCACTCCTTTTCCTGTGTTACCGCGAAAATTGAGATGTCCGTCGCCTCCTGCGATGTCGGGGACGGAGCAGAATTCGTTACACATCGTCGAGCTGAACTGCCTCCCACGCAACTGCATTCGGGTGCAGTCAGGTGTTCATCGTGCGGATTCGCTCGACGACCGGTGCGAATGCATCCATGTACGGTCCGTGGACCGTGTAGTAGGTGAAGCCGTAGCGCTCACGATTGCGTAACAACTGCGCGGCCATCTGATCGACGGTGCCCACCAACACGAATGGTGTCGTGAGGATGTCGTCCGGCGACATCAGGTTGCCGAATCGCTGCGCGAGGGCGGCCGCGGCGCCCTGGCGATCGTCGGTCGTCACGACCGCCTGGATCAGGGCGTGCCATTCGATCCGGTCGGCGCGGTCGCCGGCGCACGCGCGGACAAAGCGCATCCGCTCGTCGGCCTCGGTGGCGGTCGCGATGCGCATCGTGCCGGGAGACTGTCCTTTGATCTGGACGGCACCGGCCACGCTGATGATGTCGGCGTGCTCGGCGGCCACCCGCAGAATGCGGCCTCCGGTGCCGCCGACGATCAGGGGCGGCCCGTGACCGCCGAACCCGCGGCGCTGCACCGGCCGCAGCACCGGAATGCCGAACTCGTCCCGCAAGGGTGCCTGCTGGGGGTAGCCGTCGGCGGCGAACTCCCGTTGCAACTGCTCGATCGTCGCCCGCAGCCGCTCGGCCCTAACGCCGAACGGCTCCCAGTCGATACCTGCCCGGTCGAATTCCCACTGCATGTGGCCCGCACCCAAACCCAGTTCCAGCCGGCCGTCGGTGAGGACGTCGGTGGTGGCCACCTCGCGGGCCAGCAGCGTCGGATTCCAGAACGCTGCGTTGAGTACCAGGGTGCCGACCCGCAGATTCTCGGTGGCCGAGGCTGCGGCGACCAACGCCGGGAATGGTGAGGCGACCCCCAGGTGATCCGCGGCGAACACCGTGTCATAGCCGTAACGCTCGGCGCGGCGGCAGGTCTCGACGAAGTCCTCGCGCGAGTGGATGCCGAAGATGTTGTAGGAGAATCGGAAGCCGGTCACCGCCCTCACACTGCCAGGAATCACGTCCGGGGTCCGGCAACTTCGACGACCTCGATCGTGATGTTCGCGCACCGAGCCGCCATCGGGGTCGTCGTCCCACTTCGGCACGGGGCCACGACCAGGGCGGTGACGTCAGGCCGCTGATCCGTCGTCGGCGACGCCGTCGAGGTCGGGGAGTGGTCGGCGGCTGACTTCGCGGGCGTCGTCCGGAGTCAGCCCGAACGTGCGCAGCAGGTCTTCGGCGAGTGCGTCGGTGGTCTCGGCGTCGTCCCGGTCCGGCCTGTCGTGCAGTAGCTGGCCGAGTCCCATGATCGCGCCGGCCGTCAGGACCAGCGCCAGTTCGGGGTCGCGGACGGTGAAACGCCCGGCGGTGGTCGCCGCCTCGATGTCGCGCTGGGCACGTGGCGCCAGGCCGCGGTCGGCGGTGATCAGGGCAGGGGCATTGTTGAGCAGTATCCGGCTCAGGTCCGGCTGGAGGCGAAACAATCTGCCGGTCAGGCGAAATGCCTGCGCGAAGGTCTCGGCGGGGTCCTCGAGGTCACCGGTGAGCTGGTCGAGGAGCTCGCCATGTGTTTCCAGCGCGGCTTCGACAGCGGCCTGATAGAGCTGCTCCTTGCTGTCGAAGTGGTTGTAGAACGAGCCCATTCCGACGTCGGCGGCCTGGGTGATTTCCGGTACGGGCACGTTGAGGTTTCCCTCGGCAATGAAGGTCTGCGCGGCACGAATGAGGGCGGCCCGCGTGCGTGCCTTGCGTCGTTCCAGACGGCTTTCCGCGGTCGCTCCGCTGTCGGGCATGCGTGTGCTCCCTCTCGTGCTGGTGACTGGTCGCCACGATAGCACTATGCCTCAGTACTGAGCATTTCGTCAGAATCCCTTGACTGACGATGGCGTCGTAAGTGACGATGTCGTCATCCACTTGAGGAGAGCTCATGAATCAACACTTCGACGCTCACGCCGATCTGCACAGCGAGCAGGGCGCACTGCGCGGTGAGCACCCCGGCCGGGCGCCGAACCCGATCGTGAAGGTGCACGACCTGGCGTGGCTGGAATTCGCGAAACCCGACCTGGAGCGGGCGGAGATCTTCGCCCACGCCTTCGGATTCACCACCGCCTCGCGTACCCGGGACGAGCTGCAATTGCGGGGAACCGACGCCGGAGCGCCGTGCGTGATCATTCGCAAGGGCTCACGTTCGCGGTTCTCGGGCGCGGCGTTCCTCGCCGCAGACGACGCGAACGTGCTCCGTCTGGCCGACGCCACCGGCCGGCGTGTCGACCGCTTACCCGACAGTCTGGGCGGCGTCGTCGTCGAGTTGACCGATCCGAGCGGAGGATCCGTGCGCGTGGTGTCCGGCGTGCACCGGTTACCCGCACTGCCCGCGCAGACTCCGCTCACCGTCAACGTCGGACACACCGTGGAGCGGACGAACGCGACCCAGCGCCCACCACGGGAGCCGGCGCAGGTGCAGCGATTGGGTCATGTCGTGCTGCAGAGCACCACGTACCTCGAGACACTGAACTGGTATCTGCAGCATCTCGGCATGATCGTCAGCGATTTCCAGTACTACGCCGGCCAGCGGCAGCGCGGTCCGGTGATGAGCTTCATCCGCTGCGATCGCGGCGACGCCCTCGCCGATCACCACACCGTCGCCCTGACCCTCGGCCCGTCCCATCGCTACGTCCACTCGGCGTACCAGGTCTGCGACCTCGACACCCTGGCCGCGGGCGGCGAGTACCTGCGTGAGCGGGGTTATCACCGATCGTGGGGGATCGGCCGTCACATCCAGGGCAGCCAGATCTTCGACTACTGGCGCGACCCGGACGGGTTCCTGGTCGAGCACTTCAGCGACGGCGACATGTTCGACGCCGCTCTCGAACCCGGGTGGGCGCCGATGAGCGCGTCCGGGCTGGCGCAATGGGGCCCGCCGGCATCCAAAGATTTTCTCGGTATCGCCCCCGGCCGGGAATCCCTACGCGAATTGCGCGCACTGATCTCTTCGCTCCGCGGCGACAACGAATTCGATGTCCAACGCCTTCGTGGCCTGGTGAAAGTAGCTTCCTCATGAGTATTTCCGTTCTCCGTACGAGCGACGGCTGGTGGGTGCAGACCCCGCGCGGCGCCGCCGAGGTCGACACCGCGGCCACCACCACGGCCGCACTTCTCGCCGATCGGGCGGCGATCGAGGCCGCTGCCACGGCCACTCACACGATCCCGATCGAGACCCTGGAGTTGCTCTCCCCGGTGACCGCCCCGTGCCGGGTTGTGGCGCAGATGACGAATTTCGTCTCGCACGTGAAGGATTCGGGAATGAATCCGGAGACCGTGCCGCTGACGTTCTTCCGGAAGGCGTCCGGTTCGATCAGTGGCCCGTTCCAGGACGTGATCAAACCCGACCACGTCCGGTTCCTCGATTACGAGGTCGAGGTCGGGCTGGTGTTCGGCCGACCTGTTCCGGTGGGTACTTCGATCGGCGAGCGCAATATCGCAGACTTCGTCGCCGGTCTCGTGATCACGAACGACGTTTCCGCCAGGGACGTGCAGTTGCCGAAAACGCAGTTCTACGAGGCCAAGTCGTATCCCACTTCCACCCCGGTCGGCCCGGCTTTGGTGCTGTTGGAGGAGGGCGACTTCAAGCGATTCGATGATCTGCGACTGCAATTGCGCGTCAACGGACAGGTCCGGCAGGACATGACGGTCGGGTCGGACATGATCTACCGGCCGGTGCAGGCACTGCAGGCACTGACCAAATTTCAGCGGCTCGATGCCGGAGACCTGCTGCTCACCGGCACTCCCGGCGGTACCGCCCTGAAGGCGCCGTCGAAGCCGGTCGAGATCATCGGCTCGCTGCTGCCGCCCGCAGTCAAGTGGAAGTCCTTCTTCACGGCGCAGGCGAAGAACGCGAACTACCTGCAGGACGGCGATGTCATGGAGTTGTCGATCGCCACCGACGACGGCGGCCTCGATCTGGGTATCCAACGCACCGTGGTGAGGTTCGCTCGATGACCGCTACCGCACTGTGGCCGGTCTACGACCACCCGGACGATCTCCCCGCGATCGAGACCGTCCCGTTCGAATCCCGAGGACTATCCACCTTCACGTCTCACCTGCTGGCCCGCGCGGCCGCGCTGTGGCCCGACCGCGGCGCTGACCGTACTCCCCGACGCCGCACGCTGGCGCGAACCCGTGCACCGCACCTACGCGCAGCTGCTCGCCTACGTGCACCGAGTCGCAAATGCACTGCACGCGGCCGGGATTCGGCGTGCCGACGCGGTGGCGCTGATGTCGCCGAACTGCGACGAGCTGATCACCGCCACCCTCGCCGCGCAACTCGCCGGGATCGCCGCACCGATCAACCCTGGCCTGTCCGCCGACCACATGGCCGAACTGCTGCGCCGTTCCGGTGCGCGGGTGCTCGTGGCCGCGGGTCCCGACTTGGACGCCCGGTGCTGGGACACCGCCCGGACTCTCGCCGAGGCAGGCGCCGTGGATACGGTCCTGCTGCTGCGTCCGACCGGGGCGACAGCCACCGAACCGTTGCCACAGGTCGACGGGGTGGAGGTGGCCTACCTGACCGATGCGGCCGCCGAACACGACGCCGCCCACTTCACCGGCGCGCCACCGGCAGCGCACGATCTCGCGGCACTCTTCCACACCGGCGGCACCACGGGCGCGCCGAAACTCGCCGCGCACACCCACGTCAACGAGGTGGCCAACGCGTGGATGCTCGGGGCGAACTCCGTGCTCGACGACGACTCGACAATCTTCGCGGCCCTGCCGCTGTTCCACGTCAACGCGCTGATCGTCACCCTGCTCGCACCGATGCTGCGGGGACAGAGCGTGGTGTGGGCCGGGCCGCTCGGCTACCGCGACGCCACCCTCTACGGCGAGTTCTGGCAGATCGTCGAGCACCATCGACTCGCGGCGATGAGCGCTGTTCCCACCGTCTATGCGGTGCTCGCGCAGTGCCCGGTCGACGCCGACCTCGCCAGTCTGCGGGTGTGCATGGTGGGAGCGTCGATGCTGCCCGCCGCGGTCCGGGCAAGTTTCGAATCCCACACCGGGGTCCGGCTGCTCGAGGGCTACGGGCTCACCGAGGCCACGTGTGCCAGCGCCCGCAGCTTGCCCACCGCGGTGCGCCCGGACGCAGTCGGACAACGACTGCCCTACCAGCAGATCAAGGCGGTCCGCATCGACGAGGACGGTCGCTGGACCGACCTCCTGCCCGGTGAGGTCGGCACCCTGGCCATCAGCGGCCCGACCGTCTTCGCGGGCTACGTCATCGGTCGCGACGTCTCCGGCCCGGTCCTCGACGGACTCGGCAAGGTGGTCGACGGTTGGCTCGACACCGGCGATCTCGGCCGGGTCGATTCCGACGGCTTCGTCCATCTCACCGGGCGTGCCAAGGACCTGATCATCCGCGGCGGTCACAACATCGACCCGGCGGTCATCGAAGACGCCCTCCTCGCGCACGAAGACGTCACCGGCGCCGCCGCGGTCGGACGCCCGGACATCCACGCCGGTGAAGTCCCGGTTGCCTACGTCACCCTCGCCGAGGGCGCCGACATGAGCGAGGACAAGCTGCTCGCCTGGGCCGCCGAACGCGTCCCCGAGGCCGCCGCCGCCCCGAAATCGGTCACCGTGCTCGACGCTTTACCCGTGACCGACGTCGGCAAACCCTACAAACCGGCACTGCGCGCGGACGCCGCCCGCCGTGTCGCCGACCACGCGCTCGCCGGGGTGACCGGTGTCGACCGCATCGACGCGATAGTCGACGACGGCGCGATCGTCGTCACCGTCACCGCGGCCGGCAGTGCCGCCATCGGACCCGCGCTCGACCGCTACCCACTGGTCTGGCGGCTGGAGGCAACGTCATGATCGAGGAGCGTTACCCGGTCGTCATCGTCGGTGCCGGACCCACCGGAATCACCGCAGCCACGCTGTTGGCGCAGTACGGCGTCGACACGCTGGTGCTGGACCGATGGAGCGGGGTCTATCCGCAGCCGCGGGCGGTGCACCTCGACGACGAGGTCTACCGCATTGTCGCCCGCCTCGGGCTGGCCGAGGAGTTCGCCCGTATCTCCCGGCCTGCCCGGGGTCTGCGACTCGTCGACCGGGACATGACGACGCTCGCCGAGTTCCGCCGGGATTCTGCGTTCAGCGCGCAGGGCTTCCCGCAGGCCAACATGTTCGACCAGCCCGCTTTCGAGCAGGTGCTGCGCTCGGGAGTCGCGCGGTACGACCGGGTGAACGTGCGCGGCGACAGTGACGTCACCGCCGTCGTGCACGAACGCGACGGTGTGCGAGTGGCGTTCACCGACCGAGTCACCGGCGAACACCGCTTCGCCCGCGCGGGGTACGTCCTCGGCTGCGACGGCGCGAACAGCGTCGTCCGGTCGTCGATCGGTTCGCGGATGCGGGATCTCGGATTCGAGCAGCGCTGGCTCGTCGTCGACCTCGCGACCGACAGCGATCTGCATCAGTGGGAGGGTGTTCACCAGGTCTGCGACCCGGTCCGCGCCGCGACGTACATGCGGATCGGCAGCAACCGCTACCGGTGGGAGTTCCGGCTCCGACCCGGCGAGAGCGCGGCGGACTTCCCGGACCTCGACACGCTGCGGCCGCTGCTCGACCCCTGGACCGGGCGCCTTCCCGATGCCGACCTCGAACTCGTCCGGGTCACCGACTACACGTTCCGAGCGCAGGTCGCTGACCGGTGGCGGGACCGCCGTGTCTTCCTGCTCGGCGACGCTGCGCACCTGACGCCCCCGTTCGTGGGCCAGGGGATGGGGGCCGGGCTGCGCGACGCCGGCAACCTGGCCTGGAAACTTGCCGGAGTCCTGGGCGGAACCCTTCCCGACACCCGTCTCGACACCTACGAGCAGGAACGGAAACCGCACGCTCGCCACATGATCCGACTCGCGACCACGATCGGCTGGGCGATGACCGAGGGCGGTCGCATCGGCAACGTGGTGCGACGGCGCCTCGCTCCGCTTGCCGGGCGGATACCGGGGTTGAGCGCGAAGGTCACCGACAGCGCCACGCCGGCGCTGCACCCGTCGGCCTTCGTTCACCGGAACCCGGTGGCAGGGGGCCTGGCCGGCACCCTGTGTCCGAATCCGGTTCCGGACGGCGACAGCCGCCGGCTCGACGACACCGTGCCCGCGCGGTTCTTGTTCGTGACCACGCGTGAGCCCTCCGCCGGCCAGCGGTACGAGATCGAGCGTCGAGGCGCCGCCGTCGTGCCCGCACCGCCCGGCTCCGACCTCGGGTGCTGGCTCGCCGGCGGGCACGCCGCCGCGGCGATCGTGCGACCCGACCGCACCGTCATGCGGGCCGGCCGATCCCTTGCTGCCCTGCACACTGAATTACCGACCTTCACCCCATCGGATCCACACCCGACCGCGACTCGATCGCGACGGTCCCGCCGGGCATGACAAGCTCGAACCCTCGGAGACGGGTGGACTGGATCATTCTCGTGCACCCATGAGAGAGGAGTGAACATGCTGGTGGCATTCAGTGTCAGCCCGATGGGTGGTGACTCCGACAGCGTCGGTGGCGCCGTCGCCGCGGCCGTCCGCGTGGTGCGCGAATCCGGGTTGCCCAACGAGACCACGTCGATGTTCACGACTGTCGAGGGTGACTGGGACGAGGTGATGGCCGTCGTGAAGCGTGCCACCGACGTTCTGCTGGAACAGTTTCCGAGGGTCAGTCTGGTACTCAAGGCGGATATCCGGCCGGGTCGCACCGATCAGCTGCACGCGAAGGTCGAGACGGTCGAGCGTTATCTGACCGACTGAAAGGTGCGACGCGACCCGGCGGCGTTCACCGACCCGGGTCGCCGTAGCGGCCGGCGAGTTCGGCTCCGATTCGGGCGAGTTCGGCCCGGACCGACCGCGGTTCGAGCACCTCGACCAGGGCACCCCATCCGGCGAGGTTCCGGGCGATGTCCAACGCGGTCGGTGCCGCGAGGCGGACCCGGGTGCGGCCGTCGCCTTCCTCACCGTCCGTGTGGCAGTGGCGTCCGAAGTGGTCCCGCAGGATCGGCACGAACCTGCTCTCGATGAGCACGGTCGCCCAGGTCGCCCCACGCCGCTGCTCCATCTGGTCGACCACCTCTTCCCACGCCGCGGCGAGTGTGAAGTCGTCCGGGCGCTCGGCGGGCTGTTCCGTCGGCTCGGCGCCGACGATTCTGTCGACGCGGAACGTTCGCTGCCCGCGTTCGGTCCCGGCGAGCAGGTACCAGGTGTCGTCCTTGTCGACGAGACCCCACGGGTCGATCAGCCGCTCGGAACGCTCCCTCGCGCTGTCGGTGTACGTCAGGCGGACTTTGCGGCGCCGGACCACGGCGGCTTGCAGAAGTTCGACCATGTCGGGCCTGGGGCGGTCGCGCTCACCCCACCGGGTGGGATCGATCATCGTGGCGTCGGCGGCGGCCTCGGCGTCGGCACGGAACGTCTGCGGCAGTGCCCGAACGAGCTTACGCAGCGCCGCCTTCGCCTCACCCGAGACCGCGGCGGCCGGGCCGACGAGAAGAAACAGAGCCTGCGCTTCGGTCGCCGACAGGCCGCTGAGGTCGGTGCGAGCGCCCCCGACGAGCGACCACCCGCCGCCGCGTCCCGATTGCGGGTAGACGGGTATGCCCGCTGCCGACAGCGCCTCCAGGTCGCGGCGAGCGGTCGCGACCGACACCTCGAGCTCGTCCGCCAGTTCGGCGGCGGTCACCCGACCTCGGGACTGCATCAGCAGGAGGGTGGCGACGAGTCGGTCTGCGCGCATGTTTCAGTTTCCCTCGGAAAGTGCTCACTTGGTGAGCACTTTGGGTCGGAAGATGAGTGTTGTCACCGACCGAGGAGAGGAACACCCCATGTTGCGAGGACTCACCACCGTCAACTTCTACGCAGACGACCTCATCGCCGCCCAGGCCTGGTACACGGAACTGCTCGGCCTCGAGCCGTATTTCGTGCGCTCGGTCGACGGAACGCCGGCGTACATCGAGTTCCGGATCGGCGACTACCAGCACGAGCTGGGCATCATCGACAGCCGATTCGCGGCTCCGGGACGGTCGCGCGACGCCGAGAACACGATGACCTACTGGCACGTCGACGATCTCGACGCGGGCGTCGAACGGCTGCTGTCCCTGGGTGCCACCCTCCACTCGAAGCCGGTCGAGCACGGTCCGGGATTCGTCACGGCAGCGGTGGCCGACCCGTTCGGCAACATCCTCGGAGTGATGTTCAACCAGCACTACCTGGACATCGTCGCGTCGAAGGCAGGGGCGTGAGATGAACCGTGAGATGAACACCGTCGTGGCCCGCACGAGCGCGGAGTGGCGTGCACGGCTGGCGGAGAATTGCCGATCCGAGAACGAGATCTGGCTGATCATCCACCACAAGAACAGCGGCACGCCGAGCGTGCCTTACCACGAGGCGATCGAACAGGCACTGTGCTTCGGATGGATCGACGGCGTGCATCGCTCACATGATGCCGACAGCTCGCAACTGCGCTTCACGCCCCGCGCCGCGTGGAGTTCCTGGAGCAGGGTTAACCGAGGGTTAACCGGCAGCGTGCGGCGAGCATGATCGAGCAGGGATTGATGACGGAACCCGGGTTCGCCGCCATCGAGTTGGCCAAGGCCAAGGGGACCTGGGAAAACACGGCAAACGGAGACAGCGCCGTCGTCCCCGACGATCTGCAGGCCGCGTTCGACCGAAACGAGTCTGCACGCACGAACTTCGAGAAGTTTCCGCCGTCTTCGACACGATTGATACTGGAATGGATAGCGTCGGCGAAGAAGCCGGAAACGAGGCTCCGGCGGATCGACCGGACTGTCACGCTGGCGGCGATGAACATCCGGGCCAATCATCCGGGTGTCCGGGCCCGCGACGGGGTGCGGTAGTCGAGGCGAGAGGTCCGCGTCCTCGTCGGCGCGCCGGGAAGAGGGGAGACGCGACATGGACTGGCCACAGGAACTCACCGATCAGCTGAGGTGGCACTGGGAGCACCAGCTGCGTCCCCGTCTGGACGGGCTGGCCGACGAGGAGTATTTCTGGGAGCCCACACCGGACAGCTGGAGTGTGCGTCCGAGAGGTCGGTCGCAGGCCCCGGTTCAGGCCGGCAGCGGCGACTTCACCATCGATTTCGCCTTCCCCGAGCCGGACCCGCCTCCGATCACGACCATCGCCTGGCGGCTGGGGCACATCATCGTCGGCGTGTTCGGCGCGCGGATCGGCAGTCATTTCGGCGGGCCGCCCGTCGACTACCAGTCGTTCGAGTACGCCGGCACCGCTGCGCAGGCGCTGGCCCAACTCGACGAGCAGTACGACGCCTGGTGTGACGGCGTGCTGAGCCTGGGAACCGACGGCCTCGCCCGGCCGTGCGGGCCCAGCGAGGGGCAATACGCAGACCGCCCGATAGCGACGCTGGTCTTGCACATCAATCGTGAGGTCATCCATCACGGCGCCGAGGTGGCACTGCTCCGCGATCTGTATCTGCGACAGCAGAAGTCCTGACGGGAGCCGTCAGGCGTTTCCTCCCGCGCACAGCGCGGATCTGCCAAGCTCGGGTATGGCACCGAAGCGGCGGATTCTCCTGTTGGCGTGCGTGCTCGCCCTCCTGGCCGCATGCACGTCGAACACTTCGCCTTCCGGTTCGTCTTCGGATTCGGGCAACGGCTCCTCGGCGCCGTCGGCTGATCCCACGCAGGCCGAGGCGGTGATGAGGATCGTGCGGGACGCCATGGCGGAGGATCACCTGAAGGCGGTGATCGTGCGAGTCACGGTGGACGGCAAGGAAATCGTCACACAGGCGCTCGGCGAGTCGATGGCCGGCGTGCCCGCGACCACCGACATGCACTTCCGCAACGGAGCCGTCGCGATCTCCTACGTCTCGACGCTGCTGCTGCAACTCGTCGACGAGAAGAAGGTGAGTCTCGACGACACGGTGTCGACGTGGCTGCCCGACCTCCCGCATGCCGACCGTGTGACGCTCCGTCAGCTCGCCCAGATGACCTCGGGGTACGTCGACTACGTCATCGGAAACACCGAATTCGACTCCGCGCTCTACGTAGACCCGTTCCACACCTGGACGCCGGAGGAACTCCTCGCGTACAGCACGTCCAAGCCGCTTCTCTACGAGCCCGGCACCAACTGGAACTACGCCCACACCAACTATGTGATCCTGGGGTTGGCTCTCGAGAAGATCACCGGTCAGCCGATGACGGCGCTCCTGCAGGAGAAGGTGCTCGGCCCTCTCGGCCTCGACAACACCACGGATCCGGGGACGCCGGCGATCACCGAACCCGTCCTGCACGCATTCTCGTCCGAACGGCGCGAAGCACTGCAGATTCCACCTGCCACACCGTTCTACGAGGAGTCCACGTTCTGGAACCCGTCCTGGACCATCACGCACGGCGCGATCCAGACCACGAACATCTACGATCTCCACGACACCGCGATAGCGATCGGCACCGGCGAACTCCTGTCGCCCGAGTCGTACGAGGCCATGGTGACGACGGATCTGCGCGGCAAGACGACCGCCCTGCCCGGCTGCACCACCTGTTTTCCGCAGTCGGACGACTACAGTTACGGACTCGGACAGCCCGTCGTCGGTGACTGGCTGATGCAGAACCCACTGTTCAGCGGTTACGCGGCCGCCGAGGCTTATCTGCCGTCCCAGAAGATCGCCATCGCCGTGGCCGTCACCTACGATCCGGCGGCCTTCGACGACACGGGCGCATACAAGAATGCGGCCGACGCGCTGTTCCGGAAGATCGGTGCTCAACTCGCGCCTGACGACGCACCGCCGATGCCTGTCCGGTAGGTGAACAGCGCGTGAATTGGCCCGTGTCGAGTTGCATGTAACTCGGGGTACTGGCCACGCTTGGAGGGAACGGCGGGGGGGCGATCATGCTTTTCCGTCTACCGGGGGTGTATCGCCCCCAGCGTGACACCTGGCTGCTCGCCGAGGTGCTGGCCGCCCGCGATCTGGGGCCGGGCACCCGCGTGCTCGATCTGTGTTGCGGTACAGGGGCGTTGAGCGTGCGGGCATGTGCGGCCGGAGCAGGCTGGGTCACCGCGGTCGACGTGTCGCGCCGGGCCGCACTCAGCACCTGGCTCAACGCCAAACTGAACCGCCGGACGATCCGTGTCGTCCGGGCCGACCTCGTGGATTCCGTCCGGACACTCCGCTTCGACGTGATCGTGGCGAACCCGCCCTACACACCCGCGACGGACGACGGCCGACCCGGCCGGGTTCTCGCCCGGGCGTGGGACGCCGGCGTGGACGGGCGCGCAGTGCTCGACCGGATCTGCAGCGAAACTCCCGACCTCCTCGCTCCCGGCGGCACCCTGCTGCTCGTGCAGTCGACGCTCAACGGCGTGGACAAGACGCGGACGATGCTCGAGGAACGGGGGCTGCGGGTGGACGTGGTCGCGTCGGAGAGCGTGCCGTTCGGTCCCGCGCTGTCGTCCCGCACGCGGATGCTGGAAGACCGGGACATGATCCGGCCGGGGCAGCGCACCGAGCGCATCGCGGTGCTGGCGGCAACCGATCTGCGGTCCGACGCCTCCCGCGGACGGCTCTGATCGGCCCGGAACCGCATCGTCGAGGCTGGTGAACGCCGGTCGCATGCCGCGTGTAAAGTTTGCCGTTCGACGACGCCCAGCCTCCGAGGACTGCTGAACCACTACATGGCCAAGATCGATCGCAGCCGCACTGCAGCACTGACCCAAGCGCCGACCCTGCACGAGCCGGATACCGGCGTCCGGCGCACCATGCTCCCCGGAGGGCTCCGGGTGGTGACCGAATACGTTCCCGGCGTCCGATCCGCGTCGGTCGGCGTCTGGGTGGGTGTCGGATCCCGCGACGAGCAGCCCACCGTGGCGGGAGCGGCGCACTTTCTCGAGCACCTCCTGTTCAAGGCCACACCCTCGCGCAGTGCCCTCGACATCGCGCAGGTGATGGACGGCGTCGGAGGCGAGCTCAATGCCTTCACGTCCAAGGAACACACCTGCTTCTACGCGCACGTGCTCGACGAGGACCTGCCCCTCGCCGTCGACCTGGTCAGCGACGTCGTGCTGCGAGGCCGCTGCCGGTCCGCGGACGTCGACGTGGAACGCCAGGTGGTGCTCGAAGAGATCGCCATGCGCGACGACGACCCGGAAGATCTCCTCGGCGACGCGTTCCTCACCGCGCTCTACGGCGACCACCCCGTGGGACGCCCCGTGATCGGCAGCGTCGAATCCATCGAATCGATGACCCGCACCCAACTCCATTCCTTCCACGTGCGGCGCTACACGCCGCAGCGGATGGTGGTGGCCGTCGCGGGCAACGTGGAGCACGACGCCACGGTCGAACTGGTGCGCCGCGCGTTCGCCGGGCACCTCGAATCGGCGGCCGAGCCGGCGGCGCGCCGCGCCGGGACCCTGCGACTGCGCACGGAGCCGACGCTCAGCCTCACCAACAGGGACAGCGAACAGGTCCACCTCTCGCTCGGGGTCCGCGCGTTCGGCCGGCACGAGCCGCACCGCTGGGCGTTGTCGGTGCTCAACACCGCCGTCGGCGGCGGGCTCAGTTCCCGTCTCTTCCAGGAGGTGCGGGAGATCCGCGGCCTGGCGTATTCCGTGTATTCGGGCATCGACACGTTCTCCGACACGGGTGCGTTCTCGATCTACGCCGGTTGCCAGCCCGAGAACCTCGGAGAGGTCACCACCGTGATCCGCGAGGTGCTCTCGAACGTGGCGGCCGAGGGCATCACCGACGCCGAATGCGCCCGCGCGAAGGGGTCCCTGCGGGGTGGACTGGTTCTGGGACTGGAGGATTCGGGTTCCCGGATGCACCGCATCGGTCGCAGCGAACTCAACTACGGCAATCACCGGAGCATCACCGAAACCCTCGCCAAGATCGACGCCGTCACCACCGACGAGGTTCGCGACGTCGCCAGGGTGCTGCTGCAACGCCCGTTCGGGGCCTCCGTCGTCGGACCGTATCGTCGTAAGCGCGACCTGCCGGCCTCGGTGCGCGGCATCGTCCGGTAACGAGGAATCGCCGACCAGGAGGAGAAGCCCGAGATGAAGATCCGTGGAGCGGTACTCGAAGAGATCGGCCGAGCTCGCCCGTTCGCCGAGTCGACGCCCATCTCGATCGCCGAACTCGAACTCGACGAGCCCGGCCAGGGCGAGATCCTCGTTCGGATCGAGGCCGCGGGCCTGTGCCACTCCGACCTGTCCGTCGTCGACGGCAACCGGGTACGCCCGGTGCCGATGCTGCTCGGGCACGAGGCCGCTGGGCGGATCACGCAACTCGGGGCCGGAGTCGACGACGTCACCGTCGGCCAGCGCGTCGTCATGACCTTCCTCCCGCGATGCGGAGAGTGTGAGGGCTGCGCCACCGACGGCCGCATGCCGTGCGGGCCCGGAACCAGTGCCAACAACGACGGAACCCTGCTCGGCGGGGGAGCGCGACTGCACCGCGGCGACGACACCGTGCACCACCACCTCGGAGTGTCCGGGTTCGCGACACACGCCGTCGTCAACCGCCGCTCCGTCGTCCCCGTCGGCGACGACGTGCCCGCCGACGTGGCGGCGGTGCTGGGATGCGCAGTCCTCACCGGCGGCGGCGCCGTCCTCAACGCCGGCGATCCGCGGCCCGGCCAGGCCGTCATGGTCGTCGGGCTCGGCGGGGTGGGCATGGCGGCGATCCTGACCGCGGTCTCCCTGGGCGCCGGCGAGGTGATCGGCGTCGACGCGGTTCCCGAGAAGCTGCAGACCGCGCGTGAACTCGGTGCGACGGCGGTCTACACGCCGGCCGAACTCGAGGAGGCCGGTGTGCGGGCGCCCATCGTCATCGAGGCCGCCGGGAACGCGCGCGCATTCGAATCCGCCGTTCGCGCAACCGCTCCCGGCGGGAAGACGATCACCGTCGGATTGCCGTCACCCGACGCACGGTCGTCGATCTCGCCGCTCACCCTGGTGGCCGAGGCCCGCACCATCATCGGCAGCTACCTCGGGTCCGCAGTTCCATCCCGGGACATTCCGATCTACGAGGACCTCTGGCGTTCCGGAAATCTGCCCGTGGAGAAGCTCATCTCCTCCCGCATCACGCTGGACGACATCAACCGCGGCATGGACGAACTCGCCGACGGCAAGGCGATCCGTCAGATCATCGTGTTCGACTGACCCGGCGGGCCGGTCGCGGGCAGAATTCTGCCCATGAGGTTTCGCACCACCATCGAGTTGGGCGGCAAGACCGCGACCGGTTTCCGGATCCCCGACGCCGTCGTCGAGGAACTGGGATCGGGCAAGCGGCCCGCGGTCCGGGTCACGATCGGCAGCCACACCTACCGCACCACGGTTGCGCCGATGGGTGGAGTGTTCATGATTCCGCTCAGCGCCGAGAACAGGACCGGCGCCGGGGTCGCGGCGGGTGACGAGGTGGACGTCGACGTCGAACTCGACACCGAACCCCGAGTAGTCACGGTTCCGCCCGACTTCGCGGCTGCCCTGGACCGGCAGCCGGACGCGAGGAAGGCGTTCGACACGCTCTCGTACAGCAATCAGCGCAGACACGTGCTCTCGATCGAGGGTGCGAAGACGGACGAGACCCGGCAGCGCCGTATCGGCAAGGCCGTGGACGCGCTCCGGCAGGGCTGACCCGACTGGTCGCGGAACGTCGTCAGGCGGGGTCGGCCGGGCGGCCGGTGACGTCGTCGGCCGGCAACGAGGACAGCCGGACGAGGCCGGACACGAACGCCTCACGATCCCGCTCCGGCAACTTTTCCAGCAGTCGTTCCTCGCCCCGCCGGATCGCCGACTGCGCCGAATCGCGTACGTCGTGCCCCGCCGTCGTGAGCGACAGCAGGCGCGCCCGCCGGTCCGCGGGATCGCGCTGACGATCGATCAGGCCTCGGTCCTGCAGTGCGTCGAGCACACCGATGATTCGGGTCTTGTCCGCGCCGATTGCCTCCGCGAGGGCAGCCTGCGTGCGCAGAGGGTGCTCGTCGAGTGCGAGGAGCACGATGTATCCCCACATCGTCAGGTCGTGCTCCGCGAGCACGGGAAGTTCCGCCGCCACCAGGGAGCGCCCCAGGGCGGTCGTCATCGCGGCCAGGTCCCGGCGGGCCGGCTCGGGCTGATCGTTCGTCGGGTCGAGGCTCGGCATATCGCAGAAAATACACCTTGACCGATCATCTACCGAGATAGATGATAAGCATGGGCGTATCAAATCGCTTCGAGTGACGAGGTGTCGACGATGGATGTGGACGAGATCCGGCGCTGGGATGCCCGCGCCGTCGAGGCGAGCAAGGATGTCGTGTCGCGCGTGACGCGTGGTGACCCGCAGCGCGCCACGCCCTGTGCGCAGTGGAATCTCGGGCAACTGCTGGCTCACATGACGGTGCAACACCAAGGTTTCGCGGCGGCGGCCGCCGGCAGCGGTCCGGACCTCCAGAACTGGCAACCCCGAGCGTCGGCCGATCCCGTTGCCGCGTACCGCTCGGCGGCCGACGCCGTCGTCGAGGCATTCGCCCGGCACCGCGCCCTGGGCAGTGCGTTCTGGCTGCCGGAGATCAGCACCGAGTTCCCGTTCCCCGCTGCCACCGCCGTCGGGTTCCACTTCCTCGACTACGTGGTCCACTCCTGGGACGTCGCGCGGTCGCTCGGGCTCGACTTCGTGCCCGAATCCGACATGGTGGCAGCGGTTCTCGCCATCGCTCGTCTCGTTCCCGACGGGGCGGACAGGCTCCGTGAGGGCGCCGCGTTCGCGCCCAGCCTGCCGGCCGACCGCGACTCCGCAGATTTCGGCGCGGTGCTGTCTCTGCTCGGGCGGTCACCGCAGTGGCGCCCCGAGACCGCGCTCGGCCGGGTCTGACGACGAGACACAGGTCTCCCGCTCGGCCCCTCCGCACCGGTCGGCACCGGTCGATTGCGTAGGCTTTCGGGCGAATCGTTGTGACTGGACGGAGCGTGGAGAAGTGAGCGCAGCAGCACCCATCAGGGTCGGGGTTCTCGGGGCCAAGGGCAAGGTCGGCCGAGCGATCTGCGAGGCGGTGGAGCAGGCGCCGGACCTCGAACTCGTCGCCGAGGTCGATCACGGCGACCGGCTGGAGTCATTCGTCGAGGCCGGCACGCAGGTCGTCGTCGACTTCACCCACCCCGACGTGGTGATGGACAACCTGAAGTTCCTCGTGTCCAACGGTATTCATGCGGTCGTCGGCACCACCGGTTTCGACGACGCCCGCCTCGACACCGTGCGGTCGTGGGTGTCGGATCGACCCGACGTCGGCGTCCTGATCGCCCCGAACTTCGCGATCGGCGCCGTCCTCTCCATGCGCTTCGCCGAGGCGGCCGCACGATTCTTCGATTCCGTCGAGGTCATCGAGCTGCATCACCCAAACAAGGCGGACGCGCCGTCCGGCACCGCCTACCGGACCGCTGCCCTCATCTCGGAGGCACGGCGCAAGGCCGGCGTCGGTCCGAGCCCCGACGCCACGACCACCGAACTCGACGGCGCTCGCGGCGCCGACGTGGACGGCGTGCGGGTGCACTCGGTGCGGCTGGCGGGTCTCGTCGCCCATCAGGAGGTCATCCTCGGCACCCAGGGCGAGACGTTGACCATCCGGCACGATTCGATCGACCGCAACTCCTTCGCTCCCGGCGTGCTGCTCGGTGTGCGGGAGATCGGCTCCCGGCCGGGCCTCACCGTCGGTATCGACCCTCTTCTCGACCTGTGAAGACCGGCTCGACCAAGACCGTCGTCACGATCGGACTTCTGGTCGCTGCCCTGGCGTTCTACTTCGTCCTCCTCGGCCGACGCGGGATCGAACTGATCCAGGACGGCGGGGTAGCGGCGATCGGTCTCGGTATCGGCGTCCTGATCCTCCCGTTCCTCGGTGCCTGGATCGTCTACGCCACGCTGCGTGCCGGATTCCAGCATCAGCACCTGTCCCGTCGCATCGCCGACGAGGAACTCGAACTGGATGTCACCGACCTGCCGAAGCGGCCTTCGGGCCGCATCGACCGTGACGCGGCCGACGCCCTGTTCCAGCAGGTCAAAACGGAATGGGAAGCAGACCCGGACAACTGGCGGAACTCGTACCGGCTCGCCCGCGCCTACGACTACGCCGGCGACCGCGGGCGGGCCCGGGAAACGATGAAACGAGCCGTGGAACTCGAACGCGCCGAGCGGGAAGGCGAGCCCGGCCGGTAGGAGCGGCCCGGTCGTACGCTGACGACTGTGAAGTCACTACTCGTCGTCCACCACACGCCGTCGCCGGTGACCCGTGAGTGCCTCGAAGCGGTGCTGAAGGGCGCGCGGGATCCCGATATCGACGGGGTCGAGGTCAAGTCCATTCCCGCACTCGGCGCGACCGTGCCCGACGTTCTCGAAGCCGACGGATACCTCTTCGGTACCTCGGCCAACTTCGGCTACATGTCGGGTGCGCTCAAGCACTTCTTCGACACCGTCTACTACCCGTGCCTCGACGCGGTCGCCGGACGCCCCTACGGACTGTGGGTGCACGGCAACAACGACACCGCCGGCGCCGTGAAATCGGTGCAGAAGATCGTGACGGGTCTGGCCCTCACCCAGGTGGCCGAGATCCTCGAACTGACCGGTTCACTCGACGCGAACGCACGGGAGCGGTGTTACGAACTCGGTGCGACGGTGGCGGTCACACTGGCCGAGGCCTGATGACCACGCGGCGGCGACTGTGTCGGTGGCTGATGGCAGGCTGCGGGTATGCGTGAGATGACCCCTGCCGCAGCCCGAAGATCGGCTCTGTGGGCGCAGGGGTTCGCCGACAGGAAACCGGCGGGCCCGCCGACGCGCCGACACGTCCGTTCGGTTCTCGACCGGGTGCGGCTGTTCCAGATCGACTCGGTCTCCGTGGCCGTGCGCGCCCACTACGTCCCGCTGTTCAGCCGACTCGGCGTGTACGACCGCGGGCTGGTCGATTCGGCGGCCTGGTCGCACTCCGCCCGCGCACCCCGCATGCTGGCCGAGTACTGGGCGCACGAGGCGGCATTCATCCCCGTCGAGGACTGGCCCCTGCTGCGCTGGCGGATGCACCGGTACCGGCACGGTCGGTGGTCCGGCGAGTCCCGCGTCCTCGACCGCAACCCCACCCTCGCCGCCGACGTGCTCGACGTGATCGGCGCCGTCGGCGCGTGCAGCGCCGGTGACGTGGAGAAACACCTCGAGGTCGACCATCCCGACCGCAAGGGTCCGTGGTGGGATCGCAGCGACACCAAAGTGGTGTGCGAGCAACTGTTCGCTTCCGGTGCGCTCGCGGTGGACAAACGGGTCGCGTTCACCCGCCACTACGACCTCACGGAACGAGTGCTGCCGAAAGCGATTCTCTCCGAGCAAGTCTCGGAGACGGACGCCGTCCGCGGCCTCGTGCAGCGGTCCGCGCGGGCCCTCGGGGTGGCCACCGAACCGGACCTGCGGGACTACTACCGCCTGTCGCCCGCACAGACAACGGCGGCCATCGCGGAACTCGTCGAGGACGGGGTGATCGAACAGGTGGCGGTCCGGGGCTGGGGCACACCGGCCTTCGTCCACCGCGACGTCCGGGTTCCCCGGAAGGTGGAGGGGGCGGCGTTGCTGTGCCCGTTCGATCCGCTGGTGTTCTGCCGGCCCCGCACCGAGCGGATGTTCGACTTCCGCTACCGCCTCGAGATCTACACACCCGCGCACAAACGCGTCCACGGGTACTACGTCTTCCCGTTCCTGCTGGACGGTGAACTGGTCGCGAGGGTCGATCTCAAGGCCGACCGCGCGTCGGGAACGCTCGAAGTGCGATCCGCGTTCGTGGAACCCGACCGGTCGCCGGGTCGGGTGGTGGAGGCGTTGCTCCCCGAACTGCGAAGAATGGCAACGTGGCTGGGGCTGGACGACGTCCGGGTGGACGACCGCGGCAACCTCGGTGCCCTCCTCGCGGCTGCGGCGGCGCGGCCGCGAGGAGGATGAGGAACTACAGGCTCTCGACGAACTTCGTCAGGCCCTTGCTCGCGGTCTCGAGGGCGGTCTTCTGGGCCTTCTTCACGAGGAACCCCGGCAGCGGAATCTTCGGGTCGACGGTCAACTCGAACGTCACCTTGGTGCCGGCGCCCGACTCGGTGAGGACGTACGAGCCGTCCTGCGCGTTCTGCTGGCCGCTCTCGACGAGGTGCCACGACACGGTGTCGTCGCCCTCGAAGGTGTAATCGACCACCTGCTCGTCGCTGATGCCGAGGATCGAGACGTTCATCCGAACGCGGTGGGGGCGGCCGTCGTCGTGCGTGCTCTCGATGGTGACCGACTTGTGGGCCGAGGACCACTCGGGCAGGCGATCCACCGCAGCGATCGCGGCCATCACCGTGGCCGGATCGGCCTTGATCTCGAATTCCTTGACGCCGGAAACGGCCATGTTCTTCGCTCCTTCGAGCCTGTGGCGACTCTCACCGTGTGGCTGATGCGACGTAATTACATCACCGCCGCCGAGGGGAGCGTGGACTGAGTGCTGTGGTGGTCAGAAATTGTCTCGCCCACTGCGGCGCATCTGGTCCTTGAGCGCGCCCTGGACCGCCTGCGACACCCACGAATTGAGTGACACGCCGTTCTGGGAGGCGGCCTCCTCGGCCTTCGACTTGATCTGATCCATCAGACGCAGCGTGACGCGACTGATGTCACCGGTGACGTCATCGAAGGCGGCACCGAGGTCTTCGGCTGTCGCGCTCCGTTCGCCCTCCGGCCCGGGAGCGGCGGGGGTGCGGTGTACGTCGACGGCCACCTCGCTGCCGTCCAGGCGCACACCGACGGTGCGATTGCCCAGTCCGGACGACACCTCACCGGCAAAATCGGTGAGGGCCGAGAGGAGGAGCAGCCGCGCGGCGGGTTCGACCGCGGCGGCGAGCGCCGCTGCGGTCGCCCGAGTCTGCTCGTCGCCGAGTGCGGCTGCTGCGTTCAGGTCGTCTCGCAGCCGGGAGACGTAGATGCCGAGGTCCATGACGCCAGCATGACGTCATCGATGACGTCAGTCAAGGAGTCTCGTCTTCAGGAGGGCGACGTCGCTCTCCGACAGCTTTAGTCCCTCGGACACATAGTTGTCGAAACTGCCGTAGGTGGCGACGGCGGTGTCGAAGGCCGTGTCGAGCCACGCCTGGTCGACTCCGTCCAGTCCGGGATGCTCCGGATCGGCGCCACGGTAGGTGTTGCTGAGCAGGTAGTCCGCGTTCACCGTGTCGCGGGGCACCCCGAGGATGGTGAGCAGCACGGCCGTCGTCCACCCGGTGCGGTCCTTGCCGGCGCTGCAGTGATAGATCACCGCGCCGTCGGACTCCGCGACGTCGTGCAGTACCGCCGAGAACGCCTCGTTCGCGCCCGGCCCGGTCACGAAGGCCCGGTAGGCGGCCGGCATGTCGACAAGCGTCGTGATCGGCGACTGCCCGAGCAGGTCGTACCAGTGTCCGGTGGCTCCGGCCGGAAGGCGGTCCGGCGCGAGAACCCGCTCGTACGTGGTGCGCAGATCGTCCACGACCGTCACGTTCGAGGCCTCGAGTTGCGCCAGGTCGCGCTGGGTCAGCTTGTCCAGCGCATCCGTGCGGAACACCAGCCCCGAGCGGACGACCGCCCCGTCGGCGGTCGGGTATCCACCGATGTCGCGGGCGTTGCGGGCGCCCTCCAGGCCGAGGGACCGGTTCGCCTGTGCCGGGCTCTCGACAACAGCCGGGCCGGCCGGGGCCGGGTCGGCGAACGCCGGGGGAGCGGCCCCGAGAACTGCTGCCCCGAGGACTGCGATCACGACGCCACGGCGTGCGCGGCCGTTCCGGTACTGCACGGTGGGTCTCCCTCGCGGATCGTCTCGCCCACCAAGGTGTGGGCGTGACGAACAGTGACACGAACCGGTGAACGCGCGGGAACCGGCCCGTGTCGGGCCGGGGCGCGCCGCGAACCCGATCAGGGCTGCGACTAGGGTCGATGCATTCAGGAGGGACTCCCGACCAGGGAGTTCGGTAGGAGGAACAGCGCAGTGCCGCAGACCGTGCCGCTCAGGGTGCAACTCGTCGCGAAGACGGAGTTCTTTCCGCCGGCGGACATTCCGTGGGAGACCGACGCCGACGGCGGCGAAGCGCTCGCGGAGTTCGCGGGCCGGGCGTGCTACCAGAGCTGGTCCAAACCCAACCCCCGCACCGCGACCAACGCCGGCTACCTGCGCCATCTGCTCGAGGTCGGCCACGAGTCGGTCCTCGAACACGGCACCGTCAGCTTCTACATCACCGGCATCTCGCGGTCCTGCACCCACGAGCTCATCCGGCACCGCCACTTCTCCTACTCGCAGCTGTCGCAGCGCTTCGTGCGCGAGAACGACGCGAATGTCGTCGTCCCGCCCGCCATCGCCGGCGACCCGGAACTCGAGGGCCTGTTCGCGAAGGCCACCGATGCGAGCCGGGAAGCGTACGGCGAACTCCTCGAGGCGCTCGAAGTGAAACTGGCCGACACCTCCAGCGTGCCGCTGCGCAACAAGCAGGCGAGGCAGGCGGCGAGGGCTGTGCTGCCCAACGCGACCGAGACCCGCGTGGTGGTCACCGGCAACTACCGGGCGTGGCGGCACTTCGTCTCGATGCGGGCCACCGAGCACGCCGACGTGGAGATTCGCCGTGTCGCGGTCGAGTGCCTGAGGCAGTTGCAGGCGGCCGCTCCGAATGTCTTCGGCGACTTCGAGGTACTGGACTGGGGCGACGGCACGGAGGTGGCGCAGAGCACGTTTGCCGCCGACGCGTGACGGGTGTGCAAAAGTACCTGGGTCACCGGGTAGCCTTCTGACCATGACCTACGGTGATTCCGCTTCTCCCGTCGAGCGTCCGTTCGGCACCGTGTCCACAGCGATGGTGACGCCGTTCACCTCGGACGGAAAGCTGGACGTCGACGCCGGTGTCCGCCTCGCGGCGTACCTCGTCGACAACGGGTGCGACTCCCTCGTCCTCGCCGGCACCACCGGTGAGTCGCCGACGACCACCGAGAACGAGAAGCTCGAGCTGCTCCGAGCGGTCATCGACGCGGTGGGCAACCGCGCGAAGATCATCGCCGGCGCGGGCAGCAACGACACCGCGCACAGCGTCGAACTCGCCCGTGACGCGGCCCGTGCCGGCGCGCAGGGCCTCCTCGTCGTCACCCCCTACTACTCGCGTCCGCCGCAGGCCGGCCTGTTCGCGCATTTCACCGCCGTCGCCAACGCCACCGACCTCCCGGTGATGCTCTACGACATTCCACCCCGCTCCGTGGTCCCCATCGAAACGGAGACCATCCGGCGCCTCGCCGAGAACCCGCGCATCGTCGCGGTCAAGGACGCCAAGGGCGACCTCAACGCGGGCGCCGAGCTGATCGGCACCACCGACCTCCAGTTCTACTCGGGAGACGACCCGCTCAACCTGCCGTGGCTCGCGGTGGGCGCGACGGGATTCGTCAGCGTGATCGGGCACCTCGTGCCCGGGCGGTTGCGTGAAATGCACACCGCATTCGCGGCCGGGGACATCGCCCGCGCCCGCGCCATCAACCTCAGCCTGATCCCCGTCATTCGTTCCGTGGCGCGGCTCGGCGGCGTCAGCGCGTCGAAGGCGGGTCTGCGTCTGATCGGTCTCGACGTCGGTGAACCCCGGTTGCCCCAGGTGGCGCCCACCCACGATCAGCTAGATCTCCTGGCCGCCGATCTGCACGCTGCGGGGGTGCTCGCGTGACCCGACCGCCTCGTCGTCGCAGCGCCAGCCGCCAGGCCGGCCCCCCGTCACCCACAGCTAGCCAGCCGCCCAAGGCAGCACCCCCTGTCACCGAGCCGCCCAAGACGGCGACCCCGGTCACCGAGCCGACGAAGTCGGCGACCCCTGTTACCGAGCCGCCCAAGACGGCGCCGGTCGTCGCGGACGAGCCGACGGCCCCGAAGTCGGAACAGGCGAAATCGGCGCCCGTGAAGGCTGCCTCCACGAAGGGCGGCGCCGCGAACAAGTCGGGGTCCCGCTCCGGTCGGCGCGGCGGCAACAAGCGTCAGGACTCGCGGCCCGCCGCGGTCGATCCGACAGCTCGGCTCGGCGCGCCACCGAAGGCCCCGTTCAAGGGGCTGCGAGTGGTGGCGCTCGGTGGCATCGGCGAAATCGGCCGCAACATGACCGTGTTCGAGCACCAGGGCAAACTGCTCATCGTCGACTGCGGTGTGCTGTTCCCGGAAGACCAGCAGCCCGGCGTCGACCTGATCCTCCCGGACTTCCGGCACATCGAGGACCGGATGGCCGACGTCGAGGCCGTCGTCCTCACACACGGTCACGAGGACCACATCGGAGCCATCCCGTTCCTGCTGCGCCTGCGTCCGGACCTGCCCGTCGTGGGTTCGCGGTTCACACTCGCACTGGTCGCGGCCAAGTGCCGTGAGCACCGGCAGCGCCCCAACCTCGTGGAGGTCGTGGAGGGGCAGCGCACCGAGCATGGTCCGTTCGAGTGCGAGTACTTCGCCGTCAACCACTCGATCCCCGACGCGATCGCCGTCGCGATCCGGACCGATGCCGGAGTCGTGCTGCACACCGGAGACATCAAGCTCGACCAGCTGCCGCTCGACGGCAGGCTCACCGACCTCGCAGGCTTCTCCCGTCTCGGCGACGAGGGTGTCGACCTGTTCCTCGTCGACTCCACCAACGCCGAGGTGCCGGGATTCGTCACGCCCGAGCGCGAGATTGGCGGAGTGCTCGACAACGTCATCGGCAAGGCCAAGCAGCGGGTCATCGTGGCCTCCTTCGCCAGCCATGTGCACCGCATCCAGCAGGTGGTCGACGTGGCGCACCGGTACAACCGGCGGGTCGCGTTCGTGGGCCGGTCGATGGTCCGCAACATGCAGATCGCGCAGGATCTGGGGTACCTGACCGTGCCGGACGGTCTGGTCGTCGACATCGACACCGCCGCCAACCTGCCCGACGACCGGCTCGTGCTGATCTCCACCGGATCGCAGGGTGAGCCGCTGTCGGCGTTGTCGCGGATGGCGCGCGGTGAGCATCGGCAGATCAACATCCGGGCCAACGACCTCGTGGTGCTGGCGTCGTCGCTGATCCCGGGCAACGAGAACTCCGTGTTCGCCGTCGTCAACGGGCTCGCCAAGCGCGGCGCCACCGTCGTGACGCAGCAGAGTGCAAAGGTGCACGTCTCGGGTCACGCGTCCGCGGGCGAGCTCCTGTACCTGTACAACGCGGTGCGGCCCACCAACGCCATGCCGGTGCACGGCGAATGGCGTCATCTGCGCGCCAACGCCGCCCTCGCGAAGGCCACCGGCGTGCCGGAGGAGCGGATCGTGCTCGCCGAGGACGGGGTGGTCGTCGACATGGTCGACGGTCTCGCCGAGATCGTCGGGCAGGTCCCCGTCGGGCACGTGTACGTCGACGGACTGTCGGTCGGCGACGTCGGCGACTCCACCCTGTCGGACCGTCTGGTCCTCGGCGAGGGCGGGTTCATCGCCATCAACGTCGTCATCGACGACCACACGGGTCGCGCGGTCAGCACCCCCGAGGTGTCGGGACGTGGATTCTCCGACGACCCGACCGCTCTGAAGGATGCGGCTCAGCTGGTCGAGGCGGAACTGCTTCGCCTGGCTACCGAAGGCATCAACGACGCACATCGAATCGCCCAGGCGATCCGGCGTGTCGTCGGCCGGTGGGTCGCCGACAAGTACCGTCGCCGTCCGATGATCGTCCCGACCGTGATCGCGGTGCCGTCGGCCGAGGGCAAGTAGTTCTCCGACAGGTAGATTCGGTCGGGTGACCTTCGCCCGAGATGAACGCCTCGCCCTCGTCGATTCGATGGCCGAATTCGGTCCCGACGCCCCGACCCTCTGCGGGACGTGGACCAACCGAGATCTGGCCGCCCACCTGATCGTGCGTGAACGACGCCTCGACGCTGCTCCCGGCATCGTCGTGGGTCGTCTCGCCGGCTACACCGAGAAGGTCCAGAACGAGACCGCCACCCGCCCGTGGAGTCGCCTGCTGGACGAGGTCCGGTCGGGTCCGCCGATGTGGTCGCCGATGTACTGGGTGGACGCGCAGGTCAACCTGGGGGAGATGTTCGTCCACCACGAGGACGTCCGGCGTGCCCACGAGGGATGGGAGCCGCGGGTCCTGCCCGAAGAGCGTCAGGACGCGCTGTGGGGGCTCGCAAAGAAGGTCGGCAAGCTCGGCTACCGCCACTCACCGGTGTCGGTGGTGCTCGAGCGGCCGTCCGGTGAGCAGGCCACCGTCCGCACAGCCGGTGCCGGCCGGGTGATTCTGCGCGGTGAACCGTCGGAACTCGCCCTGCACGCGTTCGGACGGGATCAGGTGCGGATCGAGACCGAGGGTGACGCCGCCGACGTCGAGGCCGTGACCTCCCTCGACCGAGGGTTCTGACGGCATTTCCGCGCAGGTCTCCCCGTGTTACGGGTGTTGCGGATGGTCCGGAAGGTGCCGCAGCGACTAATCTGAGAGCCATGGCAGGTAAGGCGAGCGCCCGCGGTTCGAGCACGACGACGTCCACGGCGAGGACGGGCATGCGAGGCGGGTCGACCACGTCCAAGCCCAAGTCGCGCACGACCCGGACGGTCAGTACGCCGCGGAAGTCCACGTCGCCTCGAGGCGGCGGGGCTCGGAGGCCCGCCGCGAAGAAGGCGTCCACGTCCGGTGCCCTGAAGTCGGTGGGCCGGGGAATCGGCGCCGGCTGGTCATTGATGACGAAAGGGGTCGGCGCCACCACCCGCACCGTCGGCAAGGCCGCCGAGATCGAACAGGGTCATCGGCGCGACGGCATCGCCCTCGGACTCATCGCGATCAGCGTCGTGGTCGCGAGCGGAATCTGGTTCTCCGCCGGCGGACCCGTGGGCGAGTGGATCGAGACCGGGGTCCGTGCCGTCTTCGGTGGGGCGTCCGGTGTCCTGCCCCTGATCGGCGTCGCCGTCGCGGTCATCCTGATGCGGACCGAACCGAAACCCGAGATCCGGCCACGACTCGTCCTGGGGTCGCTGCTGGTCGGTCTGCCGGCCCTCGGTCTCTGGCACATCGTGACCGGTTCGCCCACCGATGCGGTCGGCCGGGCGCGCGGCGCCGGATTCGTCGGTTTCGCGGCGGGCGGTCCCCTGACGGACGGCCTGACAGTGTGGCTCGCGGCGCCGCTGCTGCTGCTGGCGGCGCTGTTCGGTGTGCTGCTGCTGACCGGAACCACGGTCCGCGAGGTGCCGGGCAAGCTGCAGTCGTACTTCGGAACGTCGTTAGGTCGCGACCACTACGCCGACTACGACAGCGAGTACTACGAAGACGGCGAGTACGACCCCACCCTGTTCGATGCCGACGGCTACCCCGTTGATGACTACAAGTCCGGTGGCCGGGGTGCGTCGGCCGACAATTACCCCACCGACGAGTACGACGTCAGCGACACCGCGAAGACGGAGGTGCTCGGGCTGTGGGACGCCGAGCCCGCCACGACACCCGTGCCGGCTCCCGCACCGGCGCGTGCCAAGGCCAGACCGGTGGTCGCACCGAAGCCGGAACCCGAACCGGAACCGCTGCCCGACGTCGACAAGTTCGTGACCGACCGGGTGGTCGAGGGCGACTACACGTTGCCGCCCACGTCGCTGCTCATCGAGGGCGATCCGCCGAAGAAGCGCAGTTCCGCCAACGACGCGATGATCGAGGCCATCACGGAGGTCCTCGAGCAGTTCAAGATCGATGCCGCGGTCACCGGATTCACCCGCGGCCCGACCGTCACCCGCTACGAGGTGGAGCTCGGCCCGGGTGTCAAGGTCGAGAAGATCACGGCGCTCGCCCGCAACATCGCGTACGCCGTCGCAACGGACAATGTGCGCCTGCTGGCGCCGATCCCCGGCAAGTCCGCGGTCGGTATCGAGGTGCCCAACTCCGACCGTGAGATGGTGCGACTGGCTGACGTCCTCACCGCGCCGAGCACCCGCAAGGACCACCACCCGCTGGTGATCGGTCTCGGCAAGGACATCGAAGGCGATTTCGTCTGCGCCAACCTCGCGAAGATGCCGCACCTGCTCGTCGCCGGTTCCACCGGTTCCGGTAAGTCGAGCTTCGTCAACTCGATGCTGGTGTCGCTGCTGTCCCGCGCGACACCCGACGAAGTGCGGATGATCCTCATCGACCCGAAGATGGTGGAGCTGACGCCGTACGAGGGCATTCCGCACCTCATCACCCCCATCATCACCCAGCCGAAGAAGGCCGCGGCCGCGCTGGCCTGGCTGGTCGAGGAGATGGAACAGCGCTACCAGGACATGCAGGCCAACCGGGTGCGCCACATCGACGACTTCAACTCGAAGGTGAAGTCGGGGGAGATCACCGCTCCGCTCGGCAGCGAACGCGTCTACCGGCCGTATCCGTATATTCTGGCCATCGTCGACGAGCTCGCGGACCTCATGATGACCGCGCCTCGTGACGTCGAGGACGCGATCGTGCGCATCACCCAGAAGGCGCGCGCGGCCGGTATCCACCTCGTGCTGGCTACGCAGCGGCCGTCGGTGGACGTCGTGACCGGTCTGATCAAGACCAACGTGCCGTCGCGGCTCGCGTTCGCGACGTCCTCGCTGACGGACTCGCGGGTCATCCTGGACCAGCCCGGCGCCGAGAAGCTCATCGGCATGGGCGACGGGCTGTTCCTCCCGATGGGCGCGGGCAAGCCGACGCGTCTGCAGGGTGCGTTCATCACCGACGAAGAGATCTCGGCGGTCGTCGATTTCACCAAGAACCAGGCGGAGCCGGAGTACACCGACGGTGTCACCGCGGCCAAGGTGGGCGAGAAGAAGGACGTCGATCCCGACATCGGCGACGACATGGACGTGCTGCTGCAGGCGGTGGAACTCGTCGTCTCCAGCCAGTTCGGTTCCACGTCGATGCTGCAGCGGAAACTGCGCGTCGGGTTCGCGAAGGCCGGCCGCCTGATGGACCTGATGGAGACCAGGGGAGTGGTGGGCCCCAGTGAGGGCTCGAAGGCCCGCGAGGTGCTCATCAAGCCGGACGAACTCGACGGTCTGCTGTGGTCGATCCGCGGCGGCGACCCGAACGAGGCGCCGCCCGACCAGGACTAGCGGGAGTTTCCGAGATTTGAGGCCGGGTCGGGGTGATTTCGCTGGTGGCGGCCGGTTTTCGGGTTGTGGGGGTGTATGACCTAAGTGGTGGGGGTGTAGCGGTCGAGATCGAAGATGTGTGCGAGTTCGTTCTGGGTGGTGGTGGTTTCGGTGAGCATGCGCCGGGCCTTGGGGCGGCCGCCGGTGGAGGGGTAGATCAGGACGGTCTCCTCGATCCCGGCCAGGGCGGCGAGGAGTTGGCGCACCGACAGGTGGTGGCCGTGGGTG
>RRBB01001186.1:0-254 GCA_006543605.1 Rhodococcus sp. WS4 | reverse complement strand
GGACTGCGAGACCAGTTCTTCATGATCTTGATGTATGACACCGCCGCCCGCGACGCCGAGATGCTCACTGCCGCCATCGGAGACCTCGACGCCCAACGTCTCACCATCGACCTACTCGGCAAGGGATGTCGCGGTAGGGACCGCCCTTACGGGCGGCCCCCCGCACAGATCCCAGCGTGCGGGACTACCGCACTGGGCTCCTGCCTCAGGTGATGGCGGCGAGGCGCTGCGCCGGGAATGGGTGCATGACGCGG
>RRBB01001185.1:0-255 GCA_006543605.1 Rhodococcus sp. WS4 | reverse complement strand
TCCCGTCGCGGGAGTAGCCGCGGGCGGCCAGGTCGCAGTGCCGGCCGGTCACCCAGGAGGAGGACAGGTCGAACATCGCGATCCGCGACGGATTCACCACCGGATCGAGATGCTTTCCGGCGAGCTGTTTTTCGATCGTGTCCTGCCGGTCGCGCAGCCAGTCCATCGCCGCGTAGATCTCGTCGGTGGACGCCCCGGCGACGTCGAGGTCGTGGCCGAGGGTGGTGTCGGTCCACCAGGTGGTGGTGGCGAGTT
>RRBB01001184.1:0-255 GCA_006543605.1 Rhodococcus sp. WS4 | reverse complement strand
CATGATTACGAACGTTTGCCGGAGACCAGTGAGGCCATGATCAAGTGGGCCATGATCGGGTTGATGGTCCGTCGCCTGGCGCCACCGCCCGGCCGCAAGCCCTGGCAACGTAGCTCAACCGCCGCTTAAGACTTTCCCAACACGTTCTAATACTGCAACGGCACTTATGGCAGGTGGCCGCGGGTTCGGTAATGACAGATGCGGGCCTGGTGTTGTCGGCGTCTCCGCCAGTGCGACCAGGACCAGATGTGCTCG
>RRBB01001183.1:0-255 GCA_006543605.1 Rhodococcus sp. WS4 | reverse complement strand
CGATGTGGTTACGCATCCTGCGTTCGGTGTCGATGCGGCTGGTGTGATAATCGGCGCCGAGGTCGCAGAAGCGGGCGAACGGGTCGGTGAGCAGGTGCCAGACGATGACGAGGAGGGAACGGGCGACGGCGACCAGGGCCTTGAGCTTGCCGCGGTGTTTGACGAGGCGTCGGTAGCGTTCGCCGAGGAAGGTGTCGGTTTTGGCGGCCGCGGCGGCGGCCTCGCCGAGTGTGCCCTTCAGGTACGGGTTGCCCT
>RRBB01001182.1:0-255 GCA_006543605.1 Rhodococcus sp. WS4 | reverse complement strand
TGGCGCCACCCAGGTCCGTCTCGAGGATCCCGTCCAGATACAGAAAGCGCAGCAGCGCCCGCAGATCGGCGGCCTCTCGCTTGGCCGACTCGACCGTCAGCCGCGAACCGGCCTCGAGCATCCAGTCCGCGACATCCGTGCCGGTCAGATTCCCGATACCGATCTCGTCTCCGGTGCGCGATGCCCGACCCGCCAGAAATCGGCGCGCGAACCGCTCGTAGCGTCGAATCGTGGTCGGGGCCAGTCCCCGCACAA
>RRBB01001181.1:0-257 GCA_006543605.1 Rhodococcus sp. WS4 | reverse complement strand
CGGTAGGCGGCGATCACGCGGGCGACCGGCCAGTCGGTGCGGTTGGTGAACAGGATCCGCTTGCCGAAGATCCGGTCCTCGAGTTGTCGGCGGGCGTGGCGGTCGGTGCGGTACCGCAACCGCAGCTCCGCCGCGGTGGTGCCGGTGAGGGTGACGGTGAGCACCTCGGCGACCCACCGCGGCGCGCAGATCTGCTCGATCTCGCGCTCCACGGCCGCCCGGTCGCGGCGGGTGCGCCCGCGGGCCAGGCGCACCTG
>RRBB01001180.1:0-258 GCA_006543605.1 Rhodococcus sp. WS4 | reverse complement strand
GCATGGCGCCACCCAGGTCCGTCTCGAGGATCCCGTCCAGATACAGAAAGCGCAGCAGCGCCCGCAGATCGGCGGCCTCTCGCTTGGCCGACTCGACCGTCAGCCGCGAACCGGCCTCGAGCATCCACTCGGCGACATCCGTGCCGGTCAGATTCCCGATACCGATCTCGTCTCCGGTGCGCGATGCCCGACCCGCCAGAAATCGGCGCGCGAACCGCTCGTAGCGTCGAATCGTGGTCGGGGCCAGTCCCCGCACAA
>RRBB01001179.1:0-258 GCA_006543605.1 Rhodococcus sp. WS4 | reverse complement strand
GTACCGAGAAGAACAACGCCTGGCTCACCCGCCGCACCGCCGGGCTCAATCTGCGTAACCTCCTCGGCCGTGGCCTCACCCGCACGGCAGGAGTCTGGGTACTGGCGGCCCAGACCGCCTGAAAGGGTCACTGGACCGTTCCCGATTTGGTGGACAGTCGCCTGATTCAGATTAGCGACTGGCTCCCGACCATGAAGGGACAGCAATGGGATCGACGAGACGTAGCTTCACAGCCGAGTATAAAAAGCAGGCAGTACA
>RRBB01001178.1:0-259 GCA_006543605.1 Rhodococcus sp. WS4 | reverse complement strand
CTAGTGTCCTGAGTCGTTGTTCAGTTGATTAATTCGCGTGCAGTAGTTGGCGAGGTTGTCCAGGATTTCGTCTGCGGTTTTGGTCCACACGAAGGGTTTTGGGTCGTCGTTCCATGCGTCGATCCAGGCTTCGACGTCGGTCTCGAGTTCTTTCACGCTGCGGTGGGTGGATCGGCGGAGTTTGCGGTTGGTCAGCTCGCCGAACCAGCGTTCGACGAGGTTCAACCAGGAACCGCTGGTCGGGGTGAAATGCAGATGG
>RRBB01001177.1:0-261 GCA_006543605.1 Rhodococcus sp. WS4 | reverse complement strand
CACCGATCCCCATCCGCTCGCCGAGCTCATCGGTGGCACCGCAGCCAGCCACCATATCGAATCCGAGGACGCTGATTCACTGTCCAGCAACACTTTCGGTGAATTCTAATCAATCAGTCCACTTAAGTACACACGTACTGCTTATCTGCTTAAGTGGACCTATGCTGGTCAAGTGGATTTCGCAGCCGAGGGCCCGGTGGGTGGCGTGGACTACCCGCGTACGTATCAGGAGTTTCGGGAATGGTTTCCCGACGACGCGTC
>RRBB01000117.1:0-32580 GCA_006543605.1 Rhodococcus sp. WS4 | reverse complement strand
CTATAATAGTCGTCGTCGGCACTCGTCGATCGGCATGCTCAGCCCGGACGACTACGAACAATCGCTGTCCGCGGTCGTTCCGGATCGAGCCGCTTAATCCCCTGTCCACCGTTTGGGGGGAACCTCAATACTCTTCGCGACACCACTCGACGCTGACCTCACGGCCGGATGCCTGCGTCAGCTCGGCGTGGAACTGGTCGACCAGCTCGCGCTCGTTGCGACGGCGCACCTCGACGGTCATGCTGCCGCCCAAGAAGTACGCAAGGTCGGCCAGCGGGGACCCCGCCACGGCTGTCTGCCAGTCGACCAGTGCGCACCTGGTCGGGCTGAGGAGGATGTTGTCGAGGCGGCAGTCGCCGTGTTGGAGGCCACGCGGACCCTCTGCATGGGCGTTCCACGCGTCCAGGGACGCCCCGAACCGGTCGAGAACGAGCTCGGTCTGCGGGTCGATTGAGTCGGCGTACCGGTCCTTAAAACCGGGCAGCACGCTGCCGAATAGCTGCTGGCTGAACGGTGTCGCCCGATTGAGCCACGGCGCCTGGTGCACGGCCTCGGAATCCAGTACCGCCCCTTGCACGGCCGCGATCGTGGTGACAACCCGCCGCGCGGCTAAGAGGTCACACCCTTCCAGCTGGTCGATGACGGTCGCCCCGGGGACGTCCTCGAGGAGCAGGGTGAACAGGTTGGTCTCCGGGTCGTGCGCTGAAAAGTGGCACTGCGCGACGGCGTCGTGACACTGCGGCGCCAGTTCGCGATAGAAGCTGACCTCTCGGAGGTAGATGTCAGTATGACGGGCCGTTGCAAGAGAGTCGGCGTCGTTGGCCGGCAGCTTGGCGATTACGGTCTGTGCACCGTCGGACCCGTCGTAGCCCACGCGGTAAGTGCGGCTCATCTGGCCTGTGCCGATCCGATTGACCCCGCTGACGTCAGCGATATCACGGCGAAGGGCTGCGGTCAGCCAATCGCTCGTCAGCTCGTCCGGCTCCCCCACGGGGCTGCCCATGACGGCGGCGTTGTTCGTGTCGATGGCGGTCACCTCCTTTTCAGATGTACGGCGTTGCGGGCCGCGGTCCGACGTGATCGATGGCATATGGGGTTCCTCCCGGGCTGTGGTGCGGTGGTTGGTCGATCGTGTCGCAGGTCACTCGGGACAACAAGCGGGATTATCATTGAATGAAGATTTGGTCACGGAAAGAGGCGGTCCCATGAGTGTCGACGCGGCGCGATCAGCTGGCCAGCAAGCGTCAACACGCCGTCACCGGTGCGGTAGTGGAAAGACCAACCGCCACCGGCTCCATCGTGGCGGTGACAGGTCTGGGAACAGTGCCCTGTGGGCTCGGCCGTGGCACCTGACATATGGTGTGCGCAACCAACAGAAGGCCGCCTACCGCGCCGAGCTTGAAGCGTTAGAAGCTGCGGCTCCAGGACGGGTCAGCCTGGTGTATTCAGATGACGGTGTTCGTCCAGACGCGGCGGAGATCGTCGCTTCGGCGGCGCCGGATGCGCATTTCTACTGCTGCGGGCCTGCGCCGATGCTTGAGGCGTTCCGTACGGCAACCCGCGAGATACCGGAGCGAGCGCACCTTGAGAGCTTCGGCCAAAATACTGTTGCAAATGGCGGTTTCGTCGTGGAACTTGCGCGCTCGGGCATCACTTTAACTGTTTCGGCGGGCAGTACCGTGCTCGACACGGTCTTGGCGGCAGGCGTGGACGCGGACTACCTCTGCATGGCGGGAACGTGCGGTAGCTGCGCCTCAAAGTGCTCAGCGGGGTGGTCGACCACAACGACCAAGTCTCTCTCGTTTCCGGGGCTCGTTGTGATTCTGCCCGGTTCATGGCAGATGGCAGCTTCTGCGGCGATCATGAGCCTCGACCCCCACAGGCACCGCCCGCCAACTCTGGTCCAACCGCTGGAAGGCAGCACTGAACGCCTTCGCGATCACCTTCGATGGACGCCTGCCCGTTAAACGAAAGTAGCTACAGTTCAACCAGTTACACCGTTATCCCTACCCGATCCAACTTCAGCGAGCGCCATCACAAGCTCCAGCCCCCGGCCACGGCGAACCCGGGCAGCGCGAAGACGGGATGGCTTCCATCGCCAAGGTGGGGTCCCAGATGTTGCGAAGGTGTGGTCGCGGCGACTTACCAGTCCGGGTGTAGTCAAGGAGGTGCGAAAGGTCGGCTCCGGTGCTGAAGCCTGCACCCGAGTCGTTGAGGATGACCACCCCCCACGTCGTCGCGTTAAGCACGTGCGAGCTGGCGGCGGAGTGCATCGACCAACTCCGAATTTCAGCTCATTCCGCACCTCAGGGCGCTGTCCACACCTCTACCAGGCCATCGAGTGCTGTTTCGGCGCCGGCTGACTCGACGATGAGAGTGTCAGTCAACGGTCGCCTCCATCAGTGAGAGGCCTTTGCGAAGGACTGTCCGCTGCACCTTGCCACTCGGGGTCTTCGGGAGCGCTGTGACGAACTCGATGCGTCGGGGGTAAGCGTGGGTGGCGTACTCCTTCTTGACCCAGTCCTGTAGCTCCTTGGCCAGTCCCTCCCCTGCGACTGATTCGGGGGTGACCACGACGAACGCCTGGATCACCTCGCCTCTCATCTCGTCCGGCGCAGCGATTACGGCGCACTCCTGGACGGCCGGGTGCGTGCCGAGGGCGCTTTCGACGTCGAAGGGGCCGATCCGGTAGCCGGCCATCAGGATCACGTCGTCGTCGCGGGAGGAAAAGTGGATGAGGCCGGCCTCATCGATGGTGACCAGGTCACCGCTGAGGTAGTACTTTCCATCACTGCTGAACCGGTCACTCCGGTTCGAGCGGTCGGCCCCATAGCCAGTGAACGTGAAAAACGGGCTGTCGGGAATGCTGACGGCCAGCCGTCCGACCTCGCCTGCAGGGGCGGGGGCGTCCTCTTGGAGGCCCAGCGCAGTCAGTGACCACCCTGGGAAGGCGCGGCCCATCGCTGCAGCTTCCACGGGGATCGCCGCTTTCGGGTGGTGAGGGAATCCGGCGGGCATGCCGATCTCGGTCTGCCCGAAGTGGTCGTGGATCTGCAAACCCCACTCGTGTTCGGCCCATGCAAAGACGTCGGGCGTCAGGGGTTCCCCCGCGCTCGAGAGTCGCTGCAGGTCGGGAAGCGGCGCTCGTGTACTGCTTATCCGCAGGCCTCGGAAGAGGGTTGGTGCTGCGGCGAGGTCGGTGACCGCGAGCTCGTCGAGCACCCGCCAGGTCGTATCGGCGTTGAACTTGGCGGTACAGATGATGTTGGTCCGCCCTGCACACATCGGCGCGACCACGCCTGCGTACAGGCCGTAGGCCCAGCCGGGGTCAGCAGCGTTCCAGTAGACGGCTGAATTGTCAACCCCGAGTCCGATTTCGAGGTAGGCCTGCCAGCTGGCGGCGTACGAGAGCGGATGAACGACAGCCTTCGGTTTGCCGGTTGTCCCCGAGGTGAACATGTGGGTGAGTTCGACATCGGGACCTGTCGGCGCCGCGCCGTTCCACGGCCCGGCCGCGGCCAGCTCCCGGGCTAGATTCTTGCTTCCGGCCGGCGCAGCGGTGTCGGTCCCGACGCCGGCGACGAGGCGGATGCGGTCGATCGGGACCTTGCCGAGCTGATCTGGATCGGTGATAACGACCGAGACCTCGCCTTGATCGAGTCTGTCGGCGACGGCCGACGCCGCGAACGCCGTGAAGAGCGGCATGTACACCGCTCCGAGGCGCCAAACCCCCAGGATGACCGCCGGAAGGTCGACGTGTTTGCCCATGAGCGTCGCCACTCGGTCGCCGGGTCCAACGCCGTGACTACTCAGCACGGATGCGACCCTGCGCGACCTCGCTGCCAGGTCGCCGAAGGTGACGACTGTCTCGACGAGGTCTGCATCCACGAAGCGGAAAACCACCGAATCAGCCGGGTGGCGGTCGCACATGAGGTCCGGCGCAGAGGCGTCGGGAGAGGTGAACGCGCCGAGGATCTCAGCGACACGGGCATCCGGGTGAGCAGACACGGCTCCTCCTAAAAAGGGGTACGAACGTACCCTGTGTGTGTTGGACATCCCACCCCTGCCTTGGCAGCGGGAGGCGGGCCGAGCGGGACGGGCGGGTCGCGAGCGGGGGTCGTGACCATATGCGCCCCCAAGACCGGGTCGGCCCGCGGCGTGAGGGGATTTGATCACCGCCGCCGATCCGCTCCTGCTCGGAGCGAAGCCTCGGCAAGATGGTGCGGCATGCGGCGGTCAGACTCGAGCCCTGCGTTGAGAGCTCGAGGAAACGGCGCCGCTGTGCCCGTCATGGGTCGACGGCCAGGACCGGTGGGAATGCGACTAGACGACATACGAGAAATTCGCAGATGCGCAGTACGTCAGATCATGTCGTTACCGCTGGCGGTGTAGGGGGGTATGCGCTGGTAGACGTCCCAGTGCTCGACCAGCTTGCCATCGGCGATGCGGAAGATGTCCATGAACACGTGTCTCAAGGAGGCTGGGTCGACGGGCTCGGGCTCGTCGGACCAATGGAACCCGGTGGTCTCGGCCTGTACCCAAACGAGGTCCTCCTCGGCCGACATCTTGCGGACGGTCAGGGTGAATCCCTTGCACATGCTGACGTTGCGGCCGAACTCCAGGAAGCCCTCACGTCCGTTAACGAGCCGCGGATTGTGTTGCGTGTAGTTCTCGGCGTCGCAGTACGTGTCGAACGCGGCTTCGGGTCCTTGGCTGACGAGCGTGTCCATGAACGCCTGCACCAGCCTCTTGTTGTCCTCAGTAGTACCCACAGCGCAGCCTTCCTCAGTGTGATGGACACACCAGCAGATTGCGGTGGTGTGTAGCGGGGCGACAGGCGCGTGATTCGCGCCTCGCCTAGCGGGCGCCATCCGCAGCAATCGACGGGCACGTTCCCGGTCGAGGGCCGAGGTGCCTCGACCAGGAACTCGCGTCTAGTGCGGGGTGTCGATCACTGGGACCGTGATGTACGAGAGTCGGCCGGGGCCGGAATGGATGATGTGGGAGCCGTGGTTGTCCGCGGGCGGGTTCATGGCGGACCGTCGACCGCCACGCAAAGGGCCGTCCTCGGTCGACTCAAGGTCAACACCGGTACCCCGAACGTTCCAGCCGGCCACGGTCAACCGCAGCTGCTGACCGGGTTCGAAGTGGTAAGCCCGGGGCGTGAGGCCGATGTCGATAGGGACGACCTCTCCCGGACTCAACTTCTTGGCCTCCCTGAATGCGTGCACGGGAAGGAAGTCCGTCGAGAGCGTCTCATCGAGCTCGCGCATCGACACCCGCAGACGCCCTGGTGCACCAGGCGGGGAGATGGGGTAGGCGTCAGCGTGCTCGCGGTGCGGTGCGAGTAGGTTGCCTTCGGCGTCCAGCTTCTCCACAAGGAGGAACAAGTCCATGTCGTCGGCGTTCTGCACCTCGACCCAGAGTCGTACCGACATGTAACCGACGAGTGTCATGGCGTCAGTAAGGGTGAGGGTGAACGTGGTGGATCCGTCAGCCCCGGCATAGGTGGATGTTGACGGCTGCTCCGGTGGATTCGTCGAAAGGAGCCCGTTGCCGGCGTCGAGGTAGAGCTTCTCATAGCGGGTCTCCGGGACGGGCCACTCGGCAAATGGCACGTCGATGAGGTCTTCACCGCCTGCGTTGATGATGCACGCCCGGACCCGCGGAGTGTCCTGCCAGCCGTTGTCGGCGCCCTTCAGATAGTGGTCGAAGAACCGAAGGACGTCCTGCTGGTAGTAGTCGCTGTACTGGTCGTACCACTCCTGTGTGTTGTTGATCCGCAACCACTTCTCGCTCGACCCCAGCCGCCGGAACGCCTCGGGCCCGCCCATCGAGTGCAGCCCGGTGACACCATCGACGACGACATAGGCCGGAACCGTGACGTCGGACAGGTCGGGGGTCTTGTCCTGCCAGTAGTCGTTGAGCAGGCCCTCGCGCAGCGCCATGTCCCCGATGCTCTCGATCGAGCTCGAGTGACCGGGGATCATGTAGGGAAGGTCGTCGAAGAAGCCCGGGTCCGGGATGCCGCCCCAACGCAGGTGGGTGCGGAAGGGGTCGTAGATTCCGTTCCACGGGGCGATGGCCGCCAGATGAGGTGGCTTCGTGGCGGCGATGCCCCACTGCGTGAACGCGAGCCACGATGCGCCGTACAGGGCGACCTTAGTGTTGCTCCACGGCTGCTCGGCCACCCATTCGATGACGTCGTAGCCGTCGTGGGCATCCACCGAGCCCCAGAACTGGATGTCGCCACCAGACATGCCTGCTCCGCGGACGTCGGGGTTGACCAGCGCGTACCCCTTATCCAGCCAGAAAGCGCCGTCGGCCCCCTCGAACTTCGCCAGGCCCGAGAAGTTCTCCCTCGGGACACCCCAGGGCGGTTCCGTCGGCATCGACTTGCCATAGGCGCTCCAGCTGATGATGGCCGGCAGGTCGGTGTCCTGATCGGCCGGCCTGAGGACGTCCGTATAGATCACCACACCGTCGCGCAAGGTGATCGGGATGTCTTGCTCCCACACCACATCACACGGCAGCGGTTTTCCGCCCTCGATGAGGACCGAGCCGGCTTCCAGGTACCTGGTCTCTCGACCGACCTTGTACCCCTCGGGCAAAGGTGCGGCGGGACCGAACTCGACGTCCCACTCGGTTGGGTAAGCCGACGGTCTCGCGTCATTGCGGGTTGCTGTCATTTCTCCTGCTTCCTAAACTAGGTGGTGGCTTTCTTGGACTGATGGTGATGGTCTTCACGGGCGCCGCAGCGACCTCATGCGTTAGCGCGCACTCGGCCGGTGTCACGGCGGCCTCGGTCGGTATCACGGCGGCGTGGGATGTTGCGGTTCAGCTGGCAGCTGGGAGATCCAGTCGATGACGGGCCGCACGGTCTCGTGCGCGTTGGCCTCGAATATGAGGCCGTGACCGTTTCCGACGATGCCGGAATCCTGCAGGTCGACCCAGGTCGCCTTCGCTCCTGCCGTGCTGAGGAAGTCCACCGTCGCAGGGGCGAAGTCCCGAAACGGTGAGGCACTGGCTGTGAAGACCGCGACGGGCTTGTCGGTGAAGGACGGAATCCGAAGGTCGGCCGGCGCGGCATCTCGGATATCCTCGGCCCGCTGGAACTCGCGGGCGAAGGTGATGGCGGCGGTGGTCAATCCCCAGCCGAGTGCGCCGAAAGGGAACTCCGCGAAGGGTGGTCCCATGGGCTCGATCGCGGCAATTGCGACGACGTCGTCGGGTGCCTTGTCAGCGACGAGCCATCCCGCTGGCCCACCGGCAGAATGCGTCACCAATACCGCCGGCCCGATGACGTCGAGCAGCGACACGATGCGAGCGGCATCGAGCTCCTGCGACGCCGCCAGATCCGCGGGCAGGGGACCAAGCCCGGCGAGCAGCTGGTCCAGCTCCCGCCCTCCGATCTCTCGGCTGTAGGGCCATTGGGTGTGCTCTGCGGCCCGGGCGGGCGGCGCGAAGAGCCCAATGGCTGCTTCGTACGGGAAAGCAGCGCCCATCGGACCGATTGCCTCGGGGTTGTACGGCGACCGCCCCATTCCGGGTCGGTCGACCACGTAGGTGGCAAAGCCCGCCGCGACGAAGTGTGCTGCCCACCCCGGTTTGCCATCCACTGTGTACAGCCATTCTGAGCCCTGCCCACCACCGCCGTGCACAAGGACCACCGGATGCGGTTGAGTGACCAGCTCGGGAGCCTCCCAGGTGACGTACATGGGGCCGCGCTGCACTGTCCCGTGGTCCGTAGAGACGATGTCACCCGGGATCCAGAATTGACCGCGTCGCGATGTGATGACCGGGCTGTCGGCGAGATGAGGTGCGGTCGTCCGAGACATCAGGCGCCGGACTCCTTCTCGGTCGTCTCGTCGAGGGTCATGCCGAAACCCATCGGGCACCCGGCCGACGAGGTGGCAGAGGTCTCATCCACCGCAGCACTGGCCCTGACGGACGAACGCATGATCGGGCCCAGTCGCTTGTTCTGCTCGCGCGCCTCGCGCAGCATCTTCTCGACCACAGACTCCTTCGGCGACGGCTTCACCTGCGTGCCGATGAGCACGGCACGCATGTAGTTCTTCGCGGCTGCTCGCCAGAAGGGGCTCGGACGGTCGATGCCGTTGCACTCGAACTGTCCGTCGTGCCAGAACGTCGTGACGAGAGCGTCAGTGAGCGGGCGCGGGAGACGCTTGTTGCGCTGGGCGTACTTGTCGAGCACCGCCTGATGACAAGCCTTCGTGTTCGCGTCCGGCACCCACGGCTGGGACTCGTACTCATGGACGAAGGCAAGGAAATCCTCGAACGTCTCGAGGTGAGGCATGACATCGCTCAGCGGTCCACCATCGATGTACGTGAACAACTCCGCGAGCTTGCGCCCCCAGACCGCCCGGGCCTGTCGTTGCTTGGCGTCCAGCTTCGGCAGCCCCAGGTAGTCCTCGGCGAGGATCGACAGACCCGCCACCTCCCAGGCGATGACGTAGACCCACAAGGGCAGGTCGTCAAACGCAGAGGGGTAGATCTTCCCGAACTTGGCGTGCAGCGCGTTAATGATGTCGACCGAGCGCTTCGTCTCCGGCGCGTCCGGACCGAACTCGTTCCACACCAGGAAGTGGTCCGTGGTGTCATCGAAACGGTTACCGGCCGTGGTGACCAACTTGCCGGTGCCCTCACGGTTGATCGCGACGGCACTGTGCCCGTTGGTGGCCCGACACATGATCGTGGTGAACGCCCAGTCCAGGACGAAGTCGTTGACGTGGAACAGCGATCCCAACTTGACGATCTCGGTGTAGTCCCGCTGCGGGTCCAGCGTCTGGACACGACGCTTGATCCACCGCGGGCCCCTACGGACCTCGACCGGCGGATTCAGGGTGCTCAAGGCGGTTACGGTCATGATTCCTATCCTTCGACTGGCATTGATGTAATGACGAGGGTGGTGACGTACGTCGTCGGGACTGACCCGTGTCTCGACTAGATCGGGTAGTGGCGCTCGGCGGTCTGGACGGTGATCCATCGCAACTCGGTAAATTCCTCGAGTGCGGCCTTCGAACCGAACCGGCCCCAACCGCTGGCACCGACGCCGCCAAAGGGCATGTGCGCCTCGTCGTGAACCGTCGGTCCATTGATGTGGCAGATACCGGAGCGGATCCGCTGGGCTACCCGCAACCCGGTACCGGTGCTCTCGGTGAAGACCGCGGCGGAGAGCCCGTACTCACTGTCGTTCGCGCTCTCGATCGCTGCCTCGGTGCCGTCGACCTCGATGATCGACACGACGGGCCCGAAGGACTCCTCGGCGTAGATACGCATCGCGCTCGTGACGCCCCGCAGCACCGTGGGCTGGACGTAGAGGCCGTCGTAGGTCCCGCCACAGACAACCTGGGCGCCCTTGGCCTTGGCATCCTCGATCAGGCCGAAGACATGGTCTCGAGCGCCGGCATGGACCAATGGTCCGAGCTGCGATCCAGGATCGTCCGGGGGGCCGACGGTCAGGCGTGAGGCGCGGGCCACCAGCTTGTCGGTGAACGCGTCGGCGACCGCGGTGTCCACAATCAGGCGCTCGGTGGACATGCAGATCTCTCCCTGGTTCATGAAGGCGCCGAAGTTGGCCGCCGCGGCTGCCTTCTCGAGGTCCGCGTCGGCGAGAACCACCATCGGCGCCTTCCCGCCGAGCTCGAGCACCACGCGCTTGAGGTGGCGGCCCGCGATCTCACCGATGACTCGTCCGATCTTGGTAGAACCAGTAAAGTTCACCCTCGCCGTGGACGGGTGCGCGATCAGTGCCTCGACCACATCCGCGGCGTCTTCCGGGGCATTCGAAATCAAGTTGATCACCCCAGCCGGCACGCCAGCATCGATGAAGGTTCGCACGATCATGGCCTGCGTCAGTGGCGCCTGCTCCGAGGCTTTGAGCACCACCGTGTTGCCGAACGCCAGCGGCATTACGACGGCTCGCACCCCGAGGATCAGGGGCGCATTCCACGGAGCAATTCCGATCACGACGCCAGCGGGCTGGCGGACACCCATGGCGAACAGTCCGGGGACATCGGAAGGGATCGTGTCCCCGACCATCGCGTAGGTCTGCGCCGCTGCCTCCTGCACCATCCCGGTCGCGACGTGAACATTGAACCCCGCCCACGGAGCCGTCGCACCCATCTCCCGCCCCATCAACGGAACGAGCTCACTGGCCCGCTCCTCCAACAACGCAGCAGCACGCTGCAGGATCGCTCGCCGCTCGCCCGGAGACACCGCGGCCCACTCCGACAGTGCCGCAGCCGCCGCTTCGACGGCACGCTCGGCATCGGCGATGGATGCTGCTGCCACGTCGGCGATCGGCGTTCCAGTGACCGCCTCGGTCGTCGTGAAATACCGGCCGCCTTCCGCGGGGGTCGCGATGCCACCAATCAGAAGCTCCGAGGTGGTGATATCCGGTGTCCTCACAGACTCCGACGTACTCGATGACATATAACTTCCCCTTGTGCTCTGTCGCGGTGGTAGATGTGAGCGTGTCGCACGTCACTTCTCGGAGCAATACGCAAATCATTGAATGAACAAATGCGAGGATTGGGGCGGTCAGGACCTGGTCTATGGCATGACGCTGCTGCGGCGCGGGAGGATGAGCTGAGCCTTCATCTGCACCCCTGCATCCTCGGCGTTGGGGCGTTCGTGCCGACGTTCACTTTCGGTCATGTCCGGCACCTCGACGCGATCGCACCGCGATTCCTGATCGCAGTGGCTCAGGCACATCTGATTGCAGGGTGCGGGCGCCACCCTCGAGGGCAGCAAGGCGGGTACGCGTTGGCCGATGACACGATCATCGACGTTCGCGGTCATGCCAGGCCGCGGAACCGATAGCCGTGCGCCTACTCCACGGCCGCGATGCACCGAGGGGCTAGGTGATGAACACGGTCTTGCCTTCGGTCTCACCATTGAGCATCGATCGGAACCCTTCGCCAGCGTCGTGTAGCGCCATCTGTGCGCCGATCTTCGGTCGAATTTGTGCCAGTTCCACAAACTGCAACAAATCCGCCAATTCTTCCCGGGTGCCCGTGGTGGAACCGAGAATGCGCAGTTGTAGGAAGAACACTCGCTGCAACTCAGCATCTGCGTCGGGCCCGCTGGTCGACCCCGACACTACGATGACCCCTCCGGGTTTGAGCACTTTCACAGAATGCCCCCACGTCGCTTTGCCCACGGTCTCGAAGACCCCATCGATACGCTCTGGGAGACGCGCTCCTGGTTCGAAGCTCTGGTGCGCACCCAACCCTTCTGCGAGAGCGCGCTTCTCGGCGGTCCTTCCCGTTACCCACACCCCGAAGACCAGCGACTCGTCCGAGCTGGACCAGTGCCGTGCTAACCCCCCAGACGCACCCTGTACCAGCATGGTCTGACCGGGGCGGAGATTGGACTTCACGAACAACATGCGGTACGCGGTCAGCCACGCAGTTCCCATTGTCGCGGCTTCGGCGAACGACATACCCGCGGGTTTCGGAACAACGTTGCGCGCCGGCACCACTACGTAATCTGCGAACGTTCCCTGGTGCAGTTCGGTGAGCAGGGTACGGCGGGGATCGAGCGTTTCGTCGCCGGCCCAGTTCGGGTCGCTGACGACCGAGTGGAGGACAACCTCCGTACCGTTTTCGAGAACTCCCGAGCCGTCACACCCCAGGGTCATGGGGAAACGCGCGCTCTTGATACCGACTCCGCGAAGGGTCCAGATGTTTTGCATATTCTGACTGGCGGCCTTGACCGCGACCTTGACCCAACCAACCGGAGTATCCGGTAGGGGTCGCTCACCCAGCTCCAAGAAAGCCAATGGCTCTGCGTAATTGGTTCGCGTGCATAGACGGCGAACAAGTCGTCTCCCTCACAGAGGTCGGAGGCGTGGGTGGGGAACTGGCTGCAACGACCCGCGCGACGCACCTGGCCGTCGATCGCCGCCACCGGTCGAACACGGGTCCAGAACCGGTCTCGGGGGCCAGCTGTCAACCCCGGACCGGTGAGCTGAGCCGCTTGAGGCGGGGAGGTTGTCCGCTACTGGTGGGGGAAGCCGGCCGCACGAAACCGACTGCCCCAGATGCCGGACTTGCCAGGTGCGATAATTCCGTTGGGGTCCAAGGTGTCTTTTATTGTTTCGTTGAATTTTCGCTGCGCGTGATCGTTGAATCCGAACTGGTCCGCTGCGAGGTCCATGAACGCGATATGGGCTCGGTACTCGCCGTATCCCAGCTTCCCGAACGTGGCGACCATATTCTTCGCGTGTGCGTACGCAGCATCGACCTGCGCCTCGTCCTGAATGTTGAACGGAATCATGTTCACCATCGCGGCGGACCGAGCGTTGATCGGCAACATTCCCATGACGTAATCGAATCCGGCGTCGGTCGACATCGACGAGAACAGGGCCTGGGCGGCTCGAACACGCTCGGAGGTCATCGGCACCACCGGCGAGAAATCGACGTGGCCGCCCTGCTCCCCTCCCGACCATCCGGCCATTTTGTAGAGGTCCATGCTCGGGACCCCGATCTGGACCCGCTCACCCGGGTTCGGCAAGGTCTCCCATGCTTCGGGGCCATGCTTCTCACCAGTGACCGTGACGGTCGGGATGGCTTCGAAGCGCTTCTTGACCTTGGTGAAGTTGTAGTCGACGACGGCCTCGTCGCCGTACAGCGCGAATCGCATCATCCACCGCCCGATACCCAATTCCTTGGCAATCGTGTCGATGACCGATTCCGGCACCGCGCCGGGGCCGTCGTACCAGTCCGCTCGGGCGGTGACCATCGACGCCACGCAGAGAGTGTTGACGATCTGTGGGCGCATGTTGATGGTGCCGTCGAGCATCAGCTCTCGGAGTGCGTCGACGACGGCCGGCATCTGGGAGTCGTCCCACAGCTGCAACCACAAGGGCATGTAGATCTGAGGCTTTGGCATCAGCCAGTAGCCCATCTTCGTCACGATGCCGTAGTTGGATTGCATGAACATCTCGGTCGACGTCGGCCCGAGACCGCGCTTGTAGAGCGGCCATGCCGGGTTGTTCTCCATCGCGCCCGAACCCGTGCGGAGCAGCTCACCATCCGGGAGGACGACTTCGAAGCCACAGTGGGAAGCCTGGTCGAGGCTGTACGGCATGTAGGTCATGCCGTGGTCTAGGGTGTTGGACACAACTCCACCCCAGCCGATGTCGACGATGGAAGCGGCGAGATTGTGTCCACCGGCCTTGATGGCGTCGTGCAGGTCGAACCAGCTCACCCCAGGCTCCACGACGGCGTAGCCGAGTTCCTCGTTGATTTCCAGGACCTTGTTCATGTTGCGGAAGGACAGCATCAGCGACCCACGGACCTGCGGTGCGGCGCCGCCGTATCCGTTGTTCTTCCCCCGACCTATTGGCCAGAGCGGGATCCGGTGCTCGTTGGCGAGTCGGACGATGGCCTGCACGTCCTCGACACTGCTCGGGCTGACGACACCCGAGGGGAGATTCGTCTCCGAGCCAGGGAATTGATAGGGATCGCGGAAATCTGCCAATGTCTCGAGGTCGGTGGCGACCTTGGCCTCCCCGATCGCGCGGGCAATCGCCGCGAGCGCTCGGTCGAGGTCTCGCTGGGTGAGGCCCTGCGGGACGGGCCGGTCGGTTTCGGGTGACACGACAGTCATGGTTTAGTTCCTTCTCCGAGCGAGTGGCTGTTAGTGACGTTTGGGCAGCTCGACACTCTCTTGTGTCCGAGATCACTCCGTTTGATCCTGAGGGTTGGTTCCCACATCGGAAAGCGAGACTTCATTCAATGACCAACAGCGGTCGCTCTTCGGTGGCGACCTTTTACCATTTGCCGGGTTTGACCTCCGCCCTCGATGCCGCGCACCGTCGGTGGTGACACGACCGGACTCAAAACCTCTGTCTCGCGCCGCATCTCAAGGCGATCGCGCCGTGAACGCCACACCCTGAGGCCTATCCGAAATCCAGCCTCGTCTCGCCCCGACGCAGGTGGAACCGGGCGGCTGTCCCGTCTATGAGTGGGGGTCACCTGTCGGCAGGGGCAAGGACGATGTCGAAGTGCACTTTGCTCCAGGTGCCGTCGATGCGGCGGCCGTCGGGTGTCGCAGTGCCGGCGGGTTGCTGGTCGAACTTCTTGATGAGGGACTGTTTGACGCCGAACACGGAGTCCTTCCAGCCGATGGGATCACCTGCGGGGAAGATGTGAGTGACCAAGGTCCGGGCGTCGGAATGGCTCACCATGAAGTGCAGGTGGGCGGCCCGCAGGGGGGAACGTCCGACGGCGGCGAGCATCTGGCCCACTGGTCCGTCATCGGGAATCGGGTAGGGAGTGGGGGTGAGTCCCCAGAAACGGTAACTGCCGTCGATCTCGGTGAACAGGTGGGCCCGGGCAGCACGTTTGTCGGCGTCGTACTGCACGTCGTAGAGCCCGTCCTCGTCGGCCTCCCACATTTCGATCCGCGCACCCGCCAGCGGGTTGCCGTCGGTGTCGCTGACCGTGCCCTCCACCCAGCACGGTTCGCCCGAGGCGCCGAAGGCCATGTCGCCACCGAGTTCGATGCTCGGTGAGTCCTTCACGAAGAACGGCCCGAACACGGTGGCCTCGGTGGCGTTGGCGCATGCCTGGTTGTTGATATTGATCGTCTGCATCGACGCACCCAACGTGTCGGAGAGCAGGATGAACTCCTGCCGCACGTCGTCGGTGATGTGACCCGCCCTGGTAAGGAAGTCGATCGCGGCCCCCCATTCCTCCTCGGTCAGGCGGGTCTCGCGGATGAAGGAGTGCAGGTGTTTGACGAGGGAGACCATCAACTCCTTCATCCGCGGGTCCTCGCACGCCTGGAAGCTCATGACGACGTTGTCGACCAGGTTTTGCTCGACGGCCCGCTGCTCGGGACCGACCTGCCGTAAGTCGCGCCCGTGCCTACCGGTCTGGGCCGAACCTTGCTCGAAGAGGTGGTTATCGGTGTCGCTGTGGGTGTTGCTCACGGCAGGTCTCCTTCCCATAGGGCGTGCAGCAGCCCAGCCAGGTTCTCGGGTGTCACGGGGGTGGGGTTGTTGTCGGGGATCGCGGCCAGGATCGGCACGATCGCCTTAGCGATGCCGTCCTCCGGCATGCCGTGGTCACGCAACTCGGCCGGCGCCTTCACCGTCGCCCGCAGCTCCGCCAATCCCTCCATCGCCCCCGCCGATCCGAACCCGGCTGCAATGCGCCGCTCTGCCTCGGGAGCATTGGGGGCGTTGAAGGCCAGCACATAGGGTAAGACGACAGCGTGGGTCTGGGCATGGGGCAGGTTGAACATCCCACCAAGCACGTGGCAGATCTTGTGGTGCATCCCCGATCCGGCAGAGGAAAACGCGACCGCAGCCAGGTAGGCGCCGTATAGCGTTTGCTCGATTCCCTCGATGTCGCCGCCGTCGAGGGCAACCTGGGGAAGACCTGCGCTCAGCGCCCGGATCCCCTCGCCCGCCAGCGCCTGATCGATCGGGTCGACCCTCGGGCCCCACATCGAGTCGATGCAGTGCGCCAACGCATTGAGCCCGCTGGCGACGGCCATTTCGGCTGGCAGCGATGTCAGCAACGCGGCGTCATAGACGATCGAGCGCGGTAAAACCTTCTCATCAACACCGGTCGTCTTGGTCCCACCGTCGGTCAGACCCCACACGTTGGTCGCCTCCGACCCGGCATAGGTAGTGGGCACCGCGATAATCGGCAGACCCGTTGTCAAAGCCACAGCCTTAGCCAATCCGGTCGTCGACCCGCCGCCCACCGTCACCACGACATCGGCCCGGCTCTCCGCCGCCGCTGCTCGGGCCTGCTCGGCCACCTCGACAGGGACATGCATGACGACTTCGTCATGGCGCCGCACCACCGCCAACTGCGCAGCAATCGGATCCGCGAACACCGCCGCACGGTCCGAGGCGATGAGCATGACGCGGCCGGCGCCCAGAGCCGCAACTTCCGCCGCGACGGCCTCCGGTGCGGAACCAAGCGCGAACACCACCCGCTGGGAAAGGGACTCGTGAACGAACCTCACCGCACCGCCGCCGTCCCCGCGAACGACTCTTCCGGGTCGTAGCCGTAGATCCACCCATTCACGAGCAGCGGATCCTCGTGTGCGAAGGACTGGTCCCGCCGCTGCTGCTCGGGCCCGTCGGGCAGATGGTTGATCTCTGCCCTCATGTGACTGACGGATTGCAGCTTGGTCGTACGGGGAATCCGGATGGCCTCGTAACGACGCAGCGCGGCCGCCGGGTCATCGGCGCCTTCGGCCAGGCACCGCGCCAGGACCGCGGCATCCTCGATCGCCTGCGCAGCCCCCTGCGCGAAGAACGGAAACATGGGGTGCGCAGCGTCCCCGAGCAGAGTCACCCCACCTTCGGACCACCGGGTCAAGGGCGCCCGATCCAGCAGCGCCCAGCGACCCGGAACGCCGGCGGCGCGGATGAGGTCGGTCAGGCGCGGGTCCCAGCCCTCGAACTCGGCAAGGAACTCGTCGACCGTCGCGGTCGCAGTCCACGATTCCGTGGTGTAGTCACCGGCCGGAGCGAACGCGACCAGGTTGATGTACTCACTGCCAGAGACCGGATAGTGCACCAAGTGGTGACCGGGACCGATCCACAGCGTCTGAGCAGGACGTCGAGCGAACTCTGGCGCCTGGTCCGCCGGCACCAAGGCCCGGAAGGCACACAGGCCGGAGTAGGCCGCCGGCGACGTCCCGAAGAGCGTGTTCCGCACGATCGAGTGCACCCCATCGGCGCCGATCACGATGTCAGCCTCCGCAGATTCGCCACCGGCGAAATCGAGTCGGAGAGTACCGCCACCTGCCTCGAGGCGCACACACTTGCGGCCGAGGACCACAGCCTCGGCAGGAACCCGCGAATGAATAGCGGCCAAGAGGTCTGCCCGATGCGCCGTGTAGGTGTGTTCGCCATACAGCCGCTCGCAGGACGATGCCAGGTCCTCGACAGACAGGACAGTGCCATCCTGCCAGCGCCGGAACTCCCAGCCAGTCTCGAGTCGGACGACACTCTTGTCCAGCTCCTCGAGCACGCCGAGGCAGCGCAGTTGGCGTGCCGCGTTGGGGGCGACCACCAAGCCCGCACCGACCTCGGCAATGCGGGAAGCCTGCTCGAAGACTGTGGCGGCGAACCCCTCGCGCCGCAGGAACGCTGCGGTTGCCAGGCCACCGATCCCGCCGCCCAGGATGGCAATACTCGGCGTGTTGGCGGTGCGTGTTGTCATTGTGAAGCTCCTTGTATGCCTGGAACAGTGCGCCGCCCATCGCGCCGTCAACTGGACAGAGTTGGCGCGAGCGGCCTTCGACATTCCGCATACTGCCCCGGTGACGTACCTTTGTGGGCACCATGTGTCATTCAACGAACATAAGTGGAAGCCGCAGCGGCACCATGTGCTCAGGGCGCGCAGGACATGCCGAGAACTAGCGAACCGGGTCGTACCGTCAGCTCGCGGCTGTTGGAGTTGCTGTTCTCGTTCTCACCTGTTGCCCCGGATCTGAGCCTTGCGGACTTGGCGCGCAAAACGGGTCTACCGCATCCGACTGCGCGCCGGTTGGTATTGGAACTAGTGAAGGCCGGCGCCCTCGACCAGCGCCCAGACGGTCGGTATGTCGTAGGGATGCGGCTGTGGCAACTCGGGACCCTCTCACCCTTGACGGAGTCGCTTCGCACCATGGCACAGCCGTTCATGGAAGATCTCTTCACAGCGCTCAACCAACACGTGCAGCTTGCTGTCGTCGAGGGCCGGGAAGCAGTAGTCCTCGAGCGCCTCTCCGCGGTTCACGCCGTTGAGTTGGTGTCCCAGGTGGGCGGACGGCTACCTTTGCACTGTTCCGCGGTCGGCAAGGTCCTCCTGAGCCACGCAGACAGCCAGATGGTCGAGGAAGTCATCGCCGGCGAGCTGGGACGATATACGGCCAAGACGGTGACCGATCCGCAAGTCCTGCGCCGCGAGTTGGCGGAATGTCGCCGCACCGGCTACGCGCTCGTCCGTGGTGAACTCACCGATGGCGCCGACTCGATCGCCACCCGCGTCCTCAACAGAGAGGGCCGCGTAGTGGCCGCGCTCTCCGTAGTCGTACGGTCTGGCTCCGTACAACCGCAAGCCGTGCTGCCTTCAGTCATCACCAGCGGCCTCGGTTTGTCACGAAGACTCGGATGGCAGCCAGGAGTACGTATCCGGGAGGGCCTTAGTTGTATGAGGACATGACGTTGGTGACACCGCTCCTGCGGCCGCGAAGACATGGTTCCGGGCACAGCAACATCGGCGAGGGGCGCCAACCGCCCCCGCGAGCCATCGCTGCACCACTGCAGGCAGGGAACTGGCCTTCCGGGCCCCATGCAACCGAGGGAGGCACCTCGGTGGTGAAATCCCCACTAATAGAACGACAGAACCAGGTCGCCGAACTAGTTTGCACAAGGGCTGAGCATCCGTGCCATCGCCGCATCACTGGTGCTGTCACCGCGCACAATCGACGGTCACCTCGAACGCATACTCGCCAAAACTCAACTTCGCGTCATGGACGCAATCGCCTGGTGGGTCGCCTTTCACATGACGCGATGTCAACCGCAGGGATCGTGGACGGGGTCTCTGTGACGATGAAGCCGTCGGCGAGCTCGTCCCGAAACCTTGGAAATGAGACGCCACCCGGACCGTATCCGGATCTGATGAACACCCAGGTCGAGGCGTCTCACAAGTTGATTCCATAACTGCGTGTCACAACCTTCGTGCAGACCTGACTTTCAGTACGCTCGAGATGGATTTGGGGTACGCACGTGTCGACGCCCAAACAGGAACTCGCGCGGCAGATCTATGCCCTCACCAAAGCTGGGATCGCCCCCGGCGAACGTCTACGTGGACAAGAAGTCTGGGGGCCACCACCGAACGTCCCGAACTGCAGCTACGTCGAACGGGGCGATGTGATCGTGGTGCACACCCTCGACCGGTTCGGTCGTTCGCCTCTAGGGGAGGCTCTCGCACCGGCCACGCGACGATCGCTACAAGAGGTCGAAGTACTGCGAGCGAGCCTTCATGGCATGAATGAGTAGCTCGTTCCCACTGTCGAAGCGCAGGACAACCAGTTCCAGGAGCCGACCGTTCGGGTCGAAACCCAGCCGGAACTCGCGCGCGGGGTTGTCGTCGTCCAGACCAGCGGTATATACGTGATGCTCTGCCGCGTAGATGCCATCGTTTTCGCTGATCCCGTGTTTGAGCGCGGATTTATGCGCCTTCACGCGACCTGGGTCCAGGCACGCACCGCTTCTCGAATCGCCTCGGAGCGGGAAACATGCTCCTGCTCGGCACGGGCGTTCAATGCCTGTAGCAATGCCTCATCCATCCGTACCGGCACCACCGCGCCGGGGCCGTCCCCCACGGTCGGTCGGCCACGTTTGCGCAACTTTTCGACGTCATAACCGGCCTCGGCCTCGTCTGCCCACTTCTGGATCATCCCGTCCGTGACGGACGCTCCGTTGATCATCTCCTCAGCCATACCCATTATCGTAATACGAAAATAGATCTTGGGCCACGATCCTCTACCAGGCCCCCGGGGCGGTCGATCCGAGTGATACCTGCCGCTCACGTTCTTTGCGGTCCCATCGGGCCCGTCCCGGATACAACAAAGTCCCAGGTAGCAGCTCGACAATAGGTCTACATTCCGTGTCACAACAATCGTACAGACCTAACTTTCGGTACTCTTTGCACATGGAGTTGGGGTACGCGCGGGTGTCGACGAGCAAGCAGGACCTGACGCGGTGACGAACGCGATATCCGGGATCAGGACCGCCTCGGTGACGACGGTCAGGGTCTCGAACTGTTCCCCGACCTGCTCGGCGAGTTGATTGCCGTCGAACAACCCGGCCAGCATCTCGTGATCACTATCAAACTGGTCCAGACACAACGCGATCGGATCCTCGGTGCCGAGACGGATCACCATGAAGTCGAGTGAACCGACGACCACGTCGTCGGCGTCGTCGATGTCCACCGTCATTACCAGTTCGGCGAACCAGTCCAGGCACGCGTCGAGGTCGCTGTTGCTCACACTCCGGAACCGCACCCGCGGCGCAAACAGCTCGACCGTGCCCTGGCCCTCTTCTTCGGCCAGGTCCGCCAACGCGGCCAGCGACATCGACACAGAAGACCTCCTTCATCGGCGCCTGGTCCTGGGAATCGTATTTCTCCGATCACCGCACGCTACGCAACCTGCTCGACGAACGCTCAGATCGAAGACGGGTGAGTAGTAGCCCCTCTCCCCCGATCAATTCCATGAGCCGATAAGTGATATGACGTCAACTAGTAAGTTGGTTATTCGCATGGCCTGCGAATACGACCACCGGCGGTAAGGCTGCCCGTTGCCGTCGACAACCTCATCCAGCCCACCGCGTGTTCACCGAGGAAGAGGTGTGCGGGTCACCGAGGAAGGGGTATGGCGATCGGCTGCTTCCCATCGTGGTACCGATACGCGCACGTCGCCCAACGATGATGTAGCGCAGGAAAGACAGTACGTGCTGTTCCCGGCGACCGGGTTAAGCAAGTTCCGACTCTCGGGCGTTTTACAGCCAGCGCGGCGGTTCCCCGATGTCGCCGTCGAGGGCCACGCCGACGGCCCCTCGGCCCGCAGCCCATCGCACCACTGCCGAGCGCGGCCCGGAGATCTTCGTTGTGATCGGCGATTCGGGGGATACTGCGATCGGCGCAGCGCCGTTGATCTCGAGCACGAGGCCGCCGCCGAGGTCCTTTTTCTTCCACGCACCGACGATGTCGGTGAGCAGCGACTCGAGGACCACGTCGGGGAAGTCGCCGAACCGGCCGCCGTTGCCGAGGTCGACGGCGTGGATCCATACCTCCCGGGTGCGCATCCACGCCGTCTCCGACACCGGGACGGTGCGACCCTGCGCGGTGCGGACGTGCGCCTCCCACGCCGAGGCGGGCAGGTTGCGCCACTTCTCGTCGAGCCGGGCCACGGTGTGATCGAACAGGTTCCGCAACGCAACCACCGACAGGGTGGCACCCTCGGCGATCTCCCGGCCCCGCTGCTCGGGCGAGGCATACATCGGGGTCTCCACGCCCGACGCCGCCCAGTCCAGCAGCCGGCACAACGCGGCCGCGTTGTAGCCGACGTGCGCGAGCAGATGCGCCCGCGACCACCCCGCCAACCCGGTCGGCTCGGACAGTTGCTCGTCGGGCAGCTCGGCGAGGCGTTGCGCGAAGTACGCGGTGCCGCGGCGGGCGATCAGCAACCGCTCGGCCAGGGGAAGATCGTTAAAACCCACCGGGTGCACCCCTACTTGACGATCGTCGTGTTGCGGACGGTGCCCAGGCCCTCGATGGTGACCTCGACGGTCTGCCCGTCCTGAATGTAGAGACCGGGCGTGCGGGCGTGCCCGACCCCGCCCGGGGTGCCGGTGATCACCACGTCACCGGGCTGCAGCGTCACGATGTGCGAGATGTACTCCACCAGCTTGGCTGGGGTGAACACCAGATCGTCGGTGGTGGTGCTCTGCACCACCTGCCCCTCGAGCTTGGTGACCAGGGTCCCACCGAACTTGTAGGCGTCGGTGGTCGTCAGGAACGGCCCGAACCCGCTGGTCTTCTCGAACGTCTTGCCCTGATCCCACTGCAACGTCCGGTACTGGTAGTCGCGCATCGTGTAATCGTTCATCACCGAATACCCGGCAATGTAGGACTCCGCGTCCGCCTCGGACACCTGGTACGCCTGCTTCCCCACCACGAACGCGAGTTCCCCTTCCCAGTCCAACTGCGCTGCAGCGTAGGACGGGACGATCACGTCGTCGTACGGACCGGTCAGGGCCTCCCTGAACTTCGAGAACAGGGTCGGATACTCCGGCAGTTCCCGGCCCATCTCCTGGATATGATTGGCATAGTTCAACCCGACGCAGATGATCTTCCCCGGGTTCGGGACCACCGGGGCGTAATCGGCCCCATCGAGATCAATGGCACCGGACGCATTCGCCGCGACCGTCTTCCAATCCGGATCGGTCAACAGCGCGGACAGGTCCGCATACCCGTCGATGATCGTGGCGGTGGTGTCGGAATCGACACGGACGGCGACGGTCGTGCCGGCGCGGCGCAGGGTGGCAAGCTTCATGGAATTGTCAGGCTCCTTCGGAAAAATGGGTGCGGTCAAAGTGCAGGCGCTCGACGATGGGGGCGTCGGAGAACGCGAACAGGTCGAACTCGGACTCGGCCTCGATCGACCACTGCGTCCAGGACGGGACCACGATCATGTCGCCCTTGCCGACCTCACGGGTCTGGCCGCCGAGGACGAACCGGCCAGATCCGTCGAACACCTGATAGACGGTCGATCCGACATCGCGTCGGGGCCGGGTGCGGGCGCCGGCGCGCAGTCGGTGGAACTCGGCGCGGATGGTGGGCATCACGTCGCCGCCGGTGGTCGGGTTGGTGTAGCGGACCGCGGCGTGACCGGGTTCGGTGGTCGCCGCATACCCCTCGTCCTCCAGTGCCAACTGCTCGCGCAGCGCGGCGTCGGTGTGCTCCCACCGGTACGCCGCGATCGGCGAGGACGTCTTCGCGTCCAACCCGACCAGCGGTCGTAGCCCCGGATGCGCCCACAACCGCTCCGACCGGGACACGTCCGGGGTGGAGTCGTCGGTGACGTTCTCGGACCCGAATTCGAAGAACCCGGTGTCGGTGTAATGCACGAACGGGATGTCGAGGCCGTCGATCCAGGCCATCGGCTGATCGGTTTCGTTGTGGTGGCCGTGGAAATGCCAGCCCGGGGTCAGCAGGAAGTCGCCGCGCCGCATCGCGACCGGATCGCCGTTGACGACCGTCCACACCCCCTCGCCCTCGACGACGAACCGGAAGGCGTTCTGCGCGTGCCGGTGCTCGGGGGCCACCTCCTTCGGTCCGAGGTACTGGATGGCCGCCCACAACGTCGGCGTCACATAGGGCACCGCACCCAGGCCGGGGTTCGCCAGGGCGATCGCCCGCCGCTCCCCGCCCCGGCCGACCGGAACGAGGTCCCCGGCCCGCCGCGCCAACGGGTACAACGTCGACCACTTCCACACGAACGGCACCGCCCGCGACGTGGGCGTCATCGGCATCAGATCACCGAGCTGGGTCCACAACGGCGTCAAATGCTCAGTTTCAAAGTCCGCGTACAGTTCGTTCAGTGCTTGATCTTCGATGACTGATTGGGTGTCGGTCACTGATGTGCTCCTTCGTCGGCGTGGCACGCAGCTGGACCTGCGACACTCGGCAGAACTTCTCTCGGTCCCGGGTGGGTCTGACGATCTCCGTCAACGACGGCCGGCTTTTGTACTGCTTGAACGTCCAGGCCTGTCAAGGTTGCCTTCTTCTACTGCTAGTCAGTGTCACAGCCTTCCAAGGAAGTCCGTCACCGCGTGGTTCAAACGATCGGGATGCTCGATCTGCGGCAGATGCCCGCAATCGGCGAACATCAGCAGTTCTGCAGTGGGGATACGGCTTACGAGTTCGTCGGCGTAGCCAGGATTACGGAGTCTGTCCTCGGCGCCGGCAACAATCAATGTCGGTACATCGATACGTTCGTACGAAATCGCGTCTCGCTCGCCAAACTCGGAGCGTTGAGGGACCAGCGGCGATTTGAACCGGGCGGCCGCGACGGCTTCCCACGCGCCGGGTTGAATCGCCGATTCGTAGCGGGCCCGGACCAATCGCTCGTCATCGAGCAGGGTTTGGTCGTACACAAAGTTGGAGACGATCTTCCGCATGCCCTCCAGCGTGCAGTCGTAGTCGAGTGTTGAAGCGCGCGCGTTATTAAGGGGAATGAACCCGCCGCCCGAGATCGAGACGATCGCGCCGATTGGCCAGTCGAACTCGTCACCGGCCGCAACGCCCAACAGAAGTGTCGCACCCATCGAGACGCCGCAGAACGATGCGGTCCCGAGGTCCATGACTTCCAGAAACCGAGTCATGTGCCACAGGCGTCGACTGCGACCACCCCCAAAGTCGTGCAATTTGTCTGTTCCACCAAAGCCGAGCCAGTCGGGGGCGATGACTCGATGCGACCGACCAAGCGCTTCGATGGTGGGATACCAGGAGAGTTCTGCTGACGAGCCATAGCTTCCGTCGTGCAACAGGACAACAGGCGGCCCGTCACCGCATTCCAGGTAGTGCGTGCGAATCCCGTCGATCAAGATCGTGCGGCTGTACGCCGAGGGAACATATCTGGTCAAGAGTCTGAGCCGATCTGCAACGATGTGGTGAACAGTGAGGTGATGCGTCTCCGACGCCCGGTCCGGCGTCGGAGACAAGGTCATTGCCGGCTCAACTCGACTCTGCTACAGGGACTCCGGGTGCCGGGATATCGCCCGGCCACTCGCTCGGGGGAAGGAAGAACTGCCCGGAGGTCTTCGCACTCCATTCCGCGAATTCCGCAAACTTTTCGTCGGTCGAAAGGTCGGATCCTCGCCCTTCAACCGCAATGCCGTAGAAATATTTGACGAAGCCCGAACCACCGGGCACCAGGCACGTCAGGACGCGAGCGCCCTGCGCTCCGGTGATGTGGTAAAAGTGTGGTAGATCCCGGGGCCCCCAGATGAAGTCGCCGGGATGTCCGACCTGTTTGGTGATCCCGTCCGGTTCGGACACATACAGGGTGAACTCACCCTCGAGAACGTAAAAACCTTCCTCCTCCAGGGTGTGCACGTGGGGGTAGACGATGTCGGGCTTGGTCCATGCGACCTCGATCATCTCGAAAAGGTCGCCGGTCTGGTGGCCCCAGGCGTGGAATTTGAGTTCGACATCGGTCATCATGTTGCGGTCGATGTTCATCGTGTATTTGGCCGATGCATCGGATTTGAACGGTGCGTTCACCATCCGGTCGCTCTCGTCCGGCATCAGCAGGCGGGCGTCGGGCGTCACCGGGCCACGAGCGGCGGCGGTCCTCGTCGACGGCGGAGGGCCGTCCGGCCCGTAGATTCGAACTCCGTAGTCGCGGAAGGACTTTTCAGCCAGCGCTGCCATTTGTTCAGGGGTATCCAGTTCGAGCTCGGCGGCCTCCTGGAAGAACCCGGGGACGAGTTCGGTGCCCGGCACCAGGTACTGGAGGATCTTCACCGGGGTGTCGCCCGCCGTGAAGCTGTGGGCGCGCCCGACGGGGTGCCACACGAACTCGCCGGGGCCGGCTTGGATGACGCAGTCGTCGTGGGGCATGAAGAATGTGACGTTGCCCTCAAGCACGAAGAAGCCTTCATCTTCCAGGGTGTGCATGTGCATGCCGGATTCCTCACCCGGCTCCAACTCGTGGAGGGTGACAGTCAATCGGCGGTTGGTTTGAGAGGCGTCCGCGAGGACGTACATCGCCTTCTCCGCGCCGGGTCCGATCTTGTACTCGAGTTTCCGGCCCGGGGCCGGGGTGCGGAACGCTCCGTTGGTCACAGCCGGGCGGTGCTCTGTAATGGTCATTACTCATCCTTGATTGTTGAGCGAAGATTGCTTCGACGGTTCTGCACCGAATTCACCGTGTGGTGACGTCGATCTGAACCTTCCCGAAGGTGTTCCTGTCGGCCAGGGCGTCCTGTGCCTTACGCGCGTGCTCCAAGTCGAACAACGGTCCCTCCTGGGTGCGTACCTCACCACGGTCGTGAAGTTCGAAAAGCTTGTCCAGGGCGGGGCCGGCGAGCCCGGCGTCGACGAAGTTGGGCAGCCACACACCGGTGACGGAGTGCGATCCGAACGCCAAACTCACCGTCTCGAGGGTCGGGGAGTCGCCCGACGCTGTGCCGAAGACGACGAGGCGCCCGAACGGTGCCAACGCCGCTCGCGCCTCCTCGAACACTTTGCCGCCGACCATGTCGAAGACCACGTCGACCGGTGCGCCGTCATTCGCCTCGATAAGACGGCCGGCGAGTCTCTCGGCGGAGCTGTCGGTGACCGCATGCGCACCCAGATCCTGGGCGAACTGCCGCTTCTTTGGAGTCGACGCCAATGCGATCACCCGTCCCGCACCGCGGCATACCCCCAACTGGACGGCGATCGAGCCGAGTGCCCCCGCTGCGCCGGTGATCACCACGCTCTCACCCGGAGTGACATGCGCCGCCTCGTACAGGAACCACGCCGTCAGCCCCGACGCCATCAGGGTCAAGGCGTCGGCGTCATCGACATGATCGGGAATCGGGAACAACCGCGCCTCGGACACGGCGACCCACTCTGCGTATCCCCCGGCCCCGCACAAGGCGACCACGCGCTGACCAGTGTCCTCGCGGACACCCACGACCTCACCGCCAGGGATGATGGACCCCGAGATGTGGGTGGACGGCTGGCCGGTGAACAGATTGAACCCGGTGTCGAGCAGGATCTTGTCAGCGGCGTTCACCCCGGCTCGACTGACCCGAATCAGGACCTCTCCCTTTGCGGGAGTGGGAACGGGCTCGTCGATCAGCTGGAAGTCATCCGGTCCGTCGAGGCCGGTGTACGCGACCGCGCGCATGGTGGGCCCCATCACGCGATCCCGTCATCCGTGTCGTACTGGAAATCGGTCAAGATACGTCCTCCTTATAACGCTTTCATGGTGTGCTGCGCACGGGATTAACGAAGTAGCGGGTCAACGAAGCAGGCTCACTGTCGGTCCGCCAATTGTTCGACATAGGCGAGGACCTCGAAGGGGTCCAGGGCCTCCGTCACTTCGGCAAGCTGCCCGTTCTCGAGTCTGAACATGAGGAGGGGGTTGTTCGTGTATTCCGCGTTACCCGGACCGATTCCGTGCGCCGTCGCTTCGACTGCGACTCGGTCATCCTCGGCAGTCACGCTACGCACGACGAAGCTGAACTCGGCGAAGCCGCCGAGAAAGCCCTCGAGCGTAGCCCGCGCACCGGTCTTGTCCTTTCGGCCGCCGTCTCGAAATCGATCCGATCGGATCGGATACGTCCATGTGCCCTCGTCGGCCATGAGGTCGAACAGTGCCGCGAAGTCCCGGTCGTCGATGCATCTGCACGCGTCGAGCACAATCTTTTTGTTCAGTTCCACTGACATGACGTTCCTTCTGCTCGACTCGAGTGATTCCGAAATTCCCTCACGTCATGACCGATCCACCATTGACGGGAAATGTTTGACCTGTGATCCACGCGCTTGCGTCGGACAACAGAAACGATGCCATCTCTGCATGATCCCGGGGGTCCCCGAGGCGACCCAGTGGTGCGTGCTGAACCCAGTCGTCGATGAATTCCTGAGGGGCCGTGACTTGAAGGAGCGGTGTGTCCGTCGCGCCCGGAGCGATGGTGTTTGCCCGAATCTGGTGCCGTCCGAGTTCGAGTGCGAAAGTCTTGACGAGGCTGATCAAGCCGCCCTTCGACGCGACGTAGTTACCACCTCCGACCTGGCCGGTGATGGCTAGGTCGGAGGTGATGGCGACGATGGAGCCCCCATCTCCCTGCGCGACCATTTGACGAGCAACCGCTTGCATCGCGTAGAAGGCGCCCGACAGGTTGACGTCCAGTACGAAGTGCCAGTCCTCGTGGCTCATCTCGAGAACGGGCGCCCCGCGGGTAATTCCCGCGGAGACCAGTAAACCGTCGATGCGGCCGAACTCCTGGACTCCACCGGCAACGTAGTCGGTGACGTCCTCGGGGCTGGTGGCGTTCATCTCCACCGTGTGCAGCCGTCCCGCGAGATTCTCCGTCTCGTCGGCGAGGGCCTTCAATGCGACGCCGTTCATATCGCCGGCCAGGACGTTCGCGCCCTGAGACAACGCTTCGATCACTGTTGCGCGGCCGATACCGCTGGCTCCCCCGGTCACGGCGATGACCTTGGCGTTCAAGCTCTGCATAGCGGTTCCATCTCTTTCGGGGAATAAGGTCGGATCGAGCGTGCACTCTTGTGCGAACTGATCCGCACTAGTGAGAGAGTTCTGCGACAGCGGTTCGATGGTCCAAGGTGTCCAGTGCCATGGCGAAGCACCGAGACACGATCACCATCACTGTCGACAAATCGTGCCGTTCCGAAACTCAGTCCACGGTTCGGCTGATTCACACGCTAGATCGTGTAGACCTCCTGTGCTTAGGCTCACAGCCCAAGATTCCGCACCGCGGAACTCGGCGCTGTTGCAGGGTGAGTGGCTGCCGACCCCAGGCTCACGACATCGTTCCGCAGGGCGGAATCCGGATGCAGGTCTCTATGCCTGCCGGCGCAGGTGCCCTTAGGTTCGAGATATCGCGTCATGTGATGGACGCCACAGCTAATTGAGGGTAATGCCTGGATCACCAACCGCTATCCAGCGAATCCGGCCGCCGCACGGGACATGGTTCACAGAGCGTCGATCGGCTTCTGCCCGTCCTCATCAACATCAAATGGAAAGAAGCACATGGCATATCTGGACAATCCCGCGGATCACTCGTCTCGGCCGCACGTCGACGCCGTTGTGGTCGGCGCCGGTTTTGCTGGGCTGTACGCGCTGCACAAACTTCGTGATCAGCTCGGGCTGCGCGTTCGTGTGTTCGAGGCCGGACATGGGGTCGGCGGGACGTGGTTCTGGAACCGATACCCTGGCGCGCGGTGCGACGTCGAGAGTTTGCACTACTCGTATTCGTTCTCGGCGGAGCTGCAGCAGGAATGGAACTGGTCCGAAAAGTACGCCAGTCAACCCGAGATCTTGGCTTACCTCAACCACGTGGCGGATCGTTTCGATCTTCGCTCCGACATAAGTTTCGAAACACGAGTCACCTCCGCTGTGTGGAACGACGATGAACGTGTATGGGAGATCGGCTGTGACGACGGCTCAGCGGTGACCGCGCAGTACCTCTTATGCGGCTCCGGAAACTTGTCGGTGCCGAAAGAGCCCCGTTTCGAGGGTATGGAGAACTTCGGCGGAGAAGTATATCTCACCGGAAAATGGCCGCACAACGGCGTGAATTTCGATGGCAAAAACGTTGCGGTTGTCGGCACCGGGTCCAGCGGCATCCAAGTTATCACCGAGATTGCGAAAGAAGCTGCTCACCTGACAGTTTTCCAGCGCACCCCGAACTACGCTGGCCCGCTGAGAAACGCGCCTTCCGATCCCGAACGTACTGCCGCGATCAAGGCGAACTACCCCCTGGTACGAGAGAATGCACGTAATACCAGAGGAGGAGTCCCGGATTACAACCCGTTGCCATCCGCACTGGCTGTCACGCCTGAGGAGCGGCGGCGCGTATTCGACGAATGCTGGGACGCGGGGGGATTTCAGCTTTACGTGGGGTCTTTTCAGGATATTCTGATCGACAAAGCGGCGAATGACACGATCTCCGAATACATCCGGGAACGGATCAGCGAACGGATCGACGATCCCGTTCTTGCCGAGAAATTGATCCCTACGGACTACCCGTACGGGACTAAACGCCCCCCGTTCGAGTCGGGCTACTACGAAGTCTTCAACCAGCCGAACGTCACATTGGTCGACGTCAGAGAAGCGCCTATCGTGTCCGTCACGCCGGGTGGAGTACTCACTACCGATTCCGAATACGATGCCGATATCCTGGTACTCGCCACCGGGTTTGATGCGATCACCGGGCCCGTGTTGGAGATGGGCATCGTCGGACGAGACGGTGAGACCTTAAACGACAGATGGGCTCACGGTCCCCGGACATATCTGGGTCTGTCCGTACATGGTTTTCCCAATCTGTTCCTCATTACCGGTCCGCAGAGCCCGTCGGTGTTGTACAACATGCCACTGGCCATCGAAGACCATGTCGACTTCATCGCCGATGCCATTGAGTACTGCCGACGGAACGGGTCGGAGACGATCGAAGCACGGCTCGCAGCAGAGGACGCCTGGGTGGCGCACACTGTCGAGCTGTCGGAAGGGACGTTGCTTCCCGAGACCGACGCCTGGTGGATGACAGGCGGCACCAACGGGAAACCGCGTGTGTGCATGCTCTACATCGGCGGAGCCGCAGCGTACCGCGAGATCTGCGCGAAGGTCGTTGCCGACGGCTACGACGGCTTCGATGTCTCGGCGCAACGTTCAACATCATTCGCAGGGACATCCAGCCGCCGCGAGTAACCAATCGCACTGCGCCTTGGCGCTTGTGGTTGCGGCAATTATCCAGCGATCCGTCAGGATCACGGTTTCAATTCAGTACAGGACACGGAGTTTGGCAATGACGAGCGACAGCGATTCGTCCACCCTTCTGGCACACGGCGGGCCGGTAAGCGACATAAGCATTTTCGACGAGGACAACGTCCGAAATCCCCACCCGATGTGGTCGACGCTCCGAGAACTCGGCAGCGTGGTCTACCTCTCGACCAGCGACACCTGGGTCATCACCCGGTACGACGAGGTGCGTGCAACTTTGGCCGACTGGCAGACCTACTCTTCCGCTGCCGAGACCGTCTACGGCGAGGAGATGGGCGCGCTACTGGGGAAGGTGCCGCTGACTACGGACCCGCCGTTGCACGACAGGCTGCGCGGAATCCTCAGCGCGAAGACCGCGCCGCGCGCACTGAAGCAGTTAGGCGAGCGGGTGGCCGCGCACGCTGACGAACTGGTCGCAGAAGCGGTGGAGGCCGGCTCGATCGAAGCGATGGAAACCCTGTGTCAACGACTGCCGGTCGACACAGTCGCCGACCTCGTCGGCTTACCCGACGAGGGACGCGAGATCTTGCTGCCCGGGGGCGAACGGATGCTCATGACGTTCGGTCCGCATGGCGACCGATACGCCGCCGGGATGCCCACGGTCGTGGAGTTCGCCCACTACATCAAGAATGTCACGAACCGCGACGTGCTCAAGCCCGACAGTTGGGGCACCGCCATCCTCGACGCCGTCGACGACGGGCGCATCCAGCCCGAAGACGCGGCGCCGTTGATGAGCTCGTACCTGATTGCCGGTATGGGAACCACCGTGCACACTCTCGGGTTCTACCTGAACAACTTGGCGCGCAATCCGCAGGCGTGGGCAGCACTGAAGGCCGATCCCTCGCTCATCGGCAGTGGGTTCGAGGAATCCATCCGGTTGGATGGGCCAGCACAGGTGCTCTATCGAGGCACCACCCGCGAGGTCGAGCTCGGTGGGCACGTTATTCCTGACGGTAAACGCATCATCGTCAGCATTGGTTCGGCCAACCGCGACCCCCGGCACTACAGCGAGCCCGACACATTCGACATCCACCGCAATCCCGTCGACCACCTCGGACTGGGCTACGCCACCCACGGTTGTGTCGGTCAAGGCCTCGCCCGACTGGAGGTACGGGCCGTGATGTCTTCCCTTCTGCGCCGAGTCGCAACCTTGACCCCAGCCGGTGAACCGGAACTGACCCACCACATCCCAGGCTTCTCCGGCATAACCAGACTCCCCATTACCCTCACGAGCGAATAGGAACAGACATGAGCCACGTAGAACTGGACCGCGAGCGCTGTGAGGGCCACGGCACCTGCGAACAGATCGCCCCGAACATCTATCGACTCGACGACGAGGGTGAACTCGACATTCTCGTCAACCCGTTGACCGATGATGTCGCCAAGGCCGCCGAAGCTGGAGCACGAGTATGCCCCGTTGCCGCGCTCCGCGTGGTGGGCAACCCGTGACGGCGGTTGCGGAGCGCCGAAACATCGTCATCGTCGGCGGATCCATCGCCGCGGTCACCGCCGCTCAAGTCCTGCGTGCCGAGGGTTATGCGGGTGAGCTCACGATGCTCTCTGCCGAAATGCAATTACCGTACTCCCGCGTGCCTCTGTCCAAAGCGGTGCTCTCCGGCTCAGCCGATCAAGCCAGCTGCGCTTTGCCGATGTCCACCGACGACGTCGACATTCGCCTGGGACAGGAAGTGGTCGGACTCGACGACCGCGCACGATTCGTCCACGTCGCCGGCGGCGACGCTATCCCGTTCGACGGGCTGATCGTGGCCTCAGGCGCACGCGCACGACGGTTGTCGCAGCCCGGGCAAACCGGTGAGTACGTGGTTCGCGACGCCGCCGACATCCCGGCACTCGCGGAACGCCTGTCCAGCGCGCACACGGTAGCGGTCGTCGGTGCCGGGTTCCTCGGCATGGAAATCGCCTCGACGTGCATCAAACTAGGACTTGATGTCACGGTGATCGATCGAGATCCGCCACTGCGGCGCCTCCTCGGAACTTGGCTGTCCGGGCTGGTCGTTGCCGAAGCCACAGCACGCGGTGTACGTTTCGTCCAAGTCGATCAGGGGGTGCGCCTTCTCGGTGACACCGAGATCAGCGGTGTCGGGTATGGCGACACCAGTCTGCGCGCGGACGTCGTCGTATCCGCTGTGGGCGATATCCCCAACACGGAATGGCTGCGTGGTAGCCGACTTCAGACAAACGGCGCATTGGTTGTCGATCAATGGTGCTGCACATCACCTGATGTCGTGGCCGCCGGCGATGTGGTCTCCGTCCGGCAGCTAACCGGGGAGATTTCTCGGCTTCCGCATTGGAACAATGCCGTGCGCCAAGCGCAAAGTGCGGCCCTTTCTTTGTTGCACGGCCGCGATGCCCCTATCGCGACACCAGGACTCCGGACATAGCGCAGGAATACGTGCAGAGTCACCGGTGCGGTTTGGTGCGGTAGCGCAGGGTGAGGGTGGTGCCGGGATAGACGGTGTCCGTCTCGTTGAGCAGTTCGCAGAGTTGCTC
>RRBB01001176.1:0-269 GCA_006543605.1 Rhodococcus sp. WS4 | reverse complement strand
TCTCATCATCGACAGCCAGGTAGGGGCGGGTGGTGAACGAGAACTGCCGCAGCGCGGTGAACCCGGCATCGGCCATCAGCTAGCCCACCCCCAACCGTGCCGCCGCATCACCGCATCGCCGCATCGCGCGCAAGTCGACGTGGATTCCGCTTCGACCGCAATGGGTGGAAGCGGCCGGAAAATGAAGCGAGCACTGCCATGACGTCATCCATCAGCTCCTCTACCAGCGACTTGTCCCCATGTTCACGCAGGACCTCGACCTTAACGCC
>RRBB01001175.1:0-270 GCA_006543605.1 Rhodococcus sp. WS4 | reverse complement strand
CGCTCGCCGAGCTCATCGGTGGCACCGCAGCCAGCCACCATATCGAATCCGAGGACGCTGATTCACTGTCCAGCAACACTTTCGGCGAATTCTAATCAATCAGTCCACTTAAGCAGATAAGCAGTACACACGTTCGAATCCGTGCTAGGTGGCTGGTGTTTTTCGCGGCGTGGCGGTCCCAGGCGATGTTGATCTTTCCGGGAGAATGTCCTTATGGCGCAAGGGCATCGATCTTGGGGTGAGTCGTGACGTTGGGGCTGACGCCGACGC
>RRBB01001174.1:0-278 GCA_006543605.1 Rhodococcus sp. WS4 | reverse complement strand
TGAGTGAACGCGTCGATCGCGATGGTGCCGCTCGGGGTTTGACCGCCGCGCTGACTTACGCGCAGGACCTGTTCGACGAGGACACCGTCCGCGGCTTCGCCGACCGATTCACCCGGCTCCTCGAGGCAGTGGTGGCCGATCCCGACAGCCCGGTCGGCGACCTCGACCTCCTCGACGCCGACGAACGACGGAACCTGCTCGACCGCACCGGCGGCCCCGCACAACCGGCAACGACACTGCCACAACTGCTCACCACCGCCGCAGCACACAACCGCACC
>RRBB01001173.1:0-279 GCA_006543605.1 Rhodococcus sp. WS4 | reverse complement strand
TGCGTCCGCGACTACGAGACGCGGCCCGATCATCACGAAGCGATGGTCTACATCGCCATGATCGCGACCACGTCACGCCGACTCGCTCGGACGGCCTGACCCGAACCGGAGTTTTCAGATGCACTCTCAGCTTGATTTTTAACCTGGGCAGGCGGCCCCGACGGGTTTTCTAGCTTTGGTTTCGGCGCGTTTGCCCACGTGGTGATGCGGTGCGCGGTGGGTGTTTTTCGATCCGGGTGGGCGTCCGGGTCCGGGTCGACTGGGTTTCGGTGCACTGGC
>RRBB01001172.1:0-281 GCA_006543605.1 Rhodococcus sp. WS4 | reverse complement strand
GCCAGTGCACCGAAACCCAGTCGACCCGGACCCGGACGCCCACCCGGATCGAAAAACACCCACCGCGCACCGCATCACCACGTGGGCAAACGCGCCGAAACCAAAGCTAGAAAACCCGTCGGGGCCGTCTGCCCAGGTTAAAAATCAAGCTTAGTACTGCAACGGCACTTGCTTGACAGGTAGACGATACTGATTGTGTGGTCCTCGATCTGGTTGTTGCCGAGTTGGAAGCGTTGCATGAGCGGATCTCCGGTCGGTTCGCCCGGTCAGAGCCGCGGTCC
>RRBB01001171.1:0-282 GCA_006543605.1 Rhodococcus sp. WS4 | reverse complement strand
CCACCGCAAGGCCCCACCCACACTCGTCGAAGGCGCCAAGGTCCAGGGCTGGACCGCCGCCCTCGGCGCCCTCGTCCTCGCCTACCCAGACCGGCTGGCCGGTCACGTCAAATAGTCCGAAACGCAATGACTTACACAGAAGTCTTGACAGGCTCGCGGGACACGGTCGCTGCGCGCCCCGCACACCGTCCTGAACACCCCGATCGGCGGCGCCCGCACCATTGCAGCGCGGTCCTGGCCGCTCGAGCGGCTGCGGCTGGTCGCCAAACACGCCGACGCCAC
>RRBB01001170.1:0-282 GCA_006543605.1 Rhodococcus sp. WS4 | reverse complement strand
GCGCTACCTCGGGCACCTCACGCCGACTATGAGCATGACGTATGCGCAGACGTTGCAGTCCACCGCCGAGGCCGAGTTTCTGCGCTTCCGCAAGATCACCGCCGACGGGCGCGAGCTCGAGGTCGATTCCCGCGACCTCTACGACATGCTCGAGTTGGACAGACGGACCGACCGGATCCTGCCCAACGGGTACTGCCTGCTGCCGCCCCGTCAGGTCTGCGGCAAGGGCAACGCCTGCCTGACCTGCGACAAGTTCGCCACCGACGCCACCTTCCTGCCCGA
>RRBB01001169.1:0-284 GCA_006543605.1 Rhodococcus sp. WS4 | reverse complement strand
CAGGGTCAACCGGTGGTCGTTCCACGGACGCCCCCTTCGGCCCGCCAGTGCGGGTAGGACGGGCTCGATCACAGCCCACAGGTCATCGGAAATCTCATCGGCGCGCAACACATACCCAGCATCACGCTTCAAGCATCAAACATTAAGCAGACACGCTCTAGTACTGCAACGGCACTTATGGCAGGTGGCCGCGGGTTCGGTAATGACAGATGCGGGCCTGGTGTTGTCGGCGTCTCCGCCAGTGCGACCAGGACCAGATGTGCTCGTCGGGGTGGGCGTGTCGC
>RRBB01001168.1:0-286 GCA_006543605.1 Rhodococcus sp. WS4 | reverse complement strand
GTTTCGCTCTCACTGCACTTGTCCTCCCATCGAGTCCACACATCTCACGGGGGCCGCCCGGGGGCCTCGGTCAAGGGAACCGAAATTCTGACCGGCGTGCTCGAAGCAACAGTGCGTGACCCTTCCAGGTCGGGCCCCGGCGCCAGGCTCATGTGCGGGCTAGTACTGCAACGGCACTTATGGCAGGTGGCCGCGGGTTCGGTAGTGACAGATGCGGGCCTGGTGTTGTCGGCGTCTCCGCCAGTGTGACCAGGACCAGACGTGTTCGTCGGGGTGGGCGTGTCGC
>RRBB01001167.1:0-290 GCA_006543605.1 Rhodococcus sp. WS4 | reverse complement strand
GGAGAGGTTCTTGTAGGCGTCGATCACGGCGGCGGTGCCGAGCTCGTCGGCGCTGGCGGTGGTGCGCAGGGTGTAGATCCCGTCGAGGGCGGCCTCGGCGTCGATCCGCTCCCGGTTGCGGGTCACCATCAGCGAGGTGTCGGCGATGTCGAGGTGGAAGTGCTTGCCCACCTTGTATTTTCCCAGCACCTTCCCGACCCGTAGGCCGATCTTCCCGGCCCCGGACAACCGGCCCGCGGTCACCGCGGCGACGATCTTGCCCAGTTCCGCCTCGGTGGCGTCGAGCAGCT
>RRBB01000116.1:0-32942 GCA_006543605.1 Rhodococcus sp. WS4 | reverse complement strand
CTTCGATCAGGTGCATCTCCCACAGCGGGCGGCTGCGGTCGAGCAGGGTGCCGTGCAGCCTCGACACCAACGTCATCAGTTCGGTCATGCCGCCCGGCTGGGGGAGTGCGTCGCGGCGCACGTGGTGTTCGAGATCCACCTCGTCGTGCGGGAGGTGGTCCCAGCCCCATTGGCCGAGCGAGGTGACCGAACGGCGGGCGCGCTTACGGAAAGGCGGGGCGACCTGGTCGCCGGCCAGGGCGGTGTCGAACATCGCGCGCAGATCGGCCGCGGACGCCCCGTCCGGCGGGTTGAAGACCGCCAGGCCGCCGACGTGCATCGGATGCTCGCGGGATTCGCCGAGCAGAAACAGCGAGTCGGTCGGTGCCATCGGTAACAGCATGCGGTGTCCTTACCGTTCCCGAAACGCGATCCACCTGCGCGGATCCATTCCCCCCGGAACTGATGCTCTCAATCCATGTCTTCGTGCCCCGAGGTAACGGTTAGGTATGTTTCACATCACAAACCGGTCTCGCTGTTTTAGTTGTACAGCACAGAAGACGTTTCCGCCACCGGTGGAAAATTGGGTGAATCGAGCCCGACGGAGCAGGTCAGTTGTCCAACCCGGCCGCGAGTGCTTGACGGCTGGCGTGGACGTCAGGCCCGTGCCGCTCGCCCCATGTCACAACAGTTCAATTTGATTGCCCGGCGGTGACATTGGGCGACGGACGACAGGCGGAGGGCCCGCGATCCACGTCGGCTGGGCTACGGTCTGCCTATGGACGACGAGCACGGGGCGGGCACGACCGGCGGTCCGGTGCGGTACGAAGGCGGACTGCCGGGACTGATCGCGCGCGCCCGCGTCTTGGCCGACTCGGGACAGCGCCGGCTGCTCGGCATTGCCGGGTCGCCGGGCTCGGGCAAGAGCACCGTCGCCGCGGCGGTGCTGACGGCGCTGGGATCGTCGGCGGTGGTTGTGCCGATGGACGGATTCCACCTGTCCGGTGCGGAACTGTCCCGGCTCGGCCGGACCGGACGCAAGGGCGCACCCGACACGTTCGACGCCGACGGCTATGTGGCGCTGCTGCGCCGGCTGCGGGAACCCGGAGGTGAGACGGTGTACGCCCCCGAGCTCCACCGCGAGGTCGAGGAGTCCTATGCCGGGTCGATCGCCGTCCCGCCGCACATTCCGCTGGTGATCACCGAGGGCAACTACCTCCTCCTCGACGAGCGGCCCTGGTCGGCGGTGCGCGATCTGCTCGACGAAGCGTGGTTCCTCGTCCCGGATCACGACGAGCGAGTGGCGCGCCTCGTCGAACGGCACATTCGGTACGGCAAGCCCCCGGATGAGGCCCGAAAGTGGGTGCGGCACAGCGACGAGAGGAACACCGCGTTGGTGTGGCCCAGTCGCGCCCGCGCCGACGTCGTCGTCCTCGGCGACCCCGTGTGAGTGGTGGTTCAGATCGGGTAGTCGATCTGTTCCATCCGGCCGCTGGACAGTGAGCGGGTCGCGGCCTCGGCGATCGCCTGCGCCTTCAGGGCTTCCGACAGTGTCGGACCGATGGCGGCGCCGGTCTCCAACGCGTCGACGAAGTGGTCGAGTGCGGTGCGGTAGCTGGCCCGGATTCGTTCGAACCATCCCGCGTGCAACCCGTCGTCGACGACACGGCCTGCGCTGTAGCGGGACACGGCGCCGGCGCGCTGGCGCCGCGCCTCGACCATCCCCGTCGAGCCGAGCACCTCGATGCGTTCGTCGTATCCGTAACCGATCCGGCGGGTGCAGTCGATCTGGACGAGTGCGCCGCCGGGCAGACGCAGGGTGACGGCCGACGTGTCGACGTCGCCGTAGTCGGCAAGGCGGGGCTCGGCGAGCGTGGATCCGGTCGCGAACACCGACCCGGGGTCGAGTCCGGAGATCCACCGGGCCAGGTCGAAGAAGTGGACGGTCTGGTCGCGCATCTGCCCGCCCGACACCGCGATGTACTCGAGCGGCGGCATCGCCGGGCCCCGGCTGGTCATCTGGATCAGCTCGACCGCGCCGATCTCACCGGATGCGACCACCTGCTGGAGTTCGGCGTAGTCGCGGTCGAAGCGGCGGTTGAAATCGACCATCGCCCGAAGTGATCGGGTGTCGGCGAAGCGGACGATGTCGACGGCCCGCGCGAGGTCGAGATCGATGGGCTTCTCGCACAGGGCCGGGATTCCGGCCGTCGCCGCGCTGCGGAGGTGTTCGGGGTGGGTGTCGGTGGACGACGCGATGAAGACGGCGTCGATTGCCGTGGGGTCGAAGACTTCCGTGAGGTCGGTGGTCGCGCGACTGCCGTGCCGCTTGGCGAGGTCCGTCGCGCGCGCGAGATCGATGTCGAAGACGAGGGCCAGGTCGACGTCGGGGTGCGCGGCGAGGTTGGCGCCGTGTACTCCGCCGATGAATCCGGCTCCGATGAGGGCGAATCGTTGCATGTCAGATACCGACCTTGTCGAGTGCGGAAGCGGGAACGACCCAGGCCGAGTCGGCGTCGTGGGAGGCGGCTGTCGCCTCCACGAACTGGACGCCGATCAGCCCGTCACGCCCGGTGGGGAAGGACAGATCACGGATGGTGGTGGTGTTGCCGTCGCGGCGGGCGCGGAGTTCGTCGGCGAGATCGCGGTAGAAGTTTGCGAACGCCTCGAGGAAGCCCTCGGGATGTCCCAGGCCGGGCCGGGTGAGCCGGGCGGCGTCCTCGGACAGCGTGCGCATTCCCTGCGCGAGAATCGTCGTGCCGCCGTCGAGGTCGCGCACCGTCAGATGGTGGGGGTCCTCATGTCGCCATTCGATGCTCGCGGTGTCGCCGAAGATCCGGATGCGCAGGCCGTGCTCGTGGCCGGTGGCCGCCATGCTCGCCCACAGCGTCGCCGGTGCTCCGTTGGAGAGGGTGAGGCGAACGGTGGCGTTGTCGAACACTCGGCGGCCGGGGACGAGGGTGTCGAATTCGGCGGACACCCGGGTGGCTTCGAGCCCGGTGATGTAGCGCAGCAGGTGGAAAGCATGGGTGCCGAGATCACCGACGACGCTGGGGAATCCGGCGACGTCGGGGTCCGTTCGCCAGCGTGCCTGCCGGTGCTCGCCTAGTTCGAGTGGTGTCGCGGCCCAGCCGGACGCGTGCTCGACCGTCGCGAATCGGATCCGCCCGAGGTCGCCGTCGCGCACCATCCGGGCTGCGTGCCGGACCATCGCGTACGCCGAATAGCAGTGCGGGACGGCGAGGATCGCGCCGGAGGACTCGGCGATCGCGACCAGTTCCGCAGCCGACGCCGAGTCGGGGGTGAGGGGCTTCTCGCACACCACCGAGATGCCCGCCTCCAGGAACGTGCGCGCGATGTCGAAGTGGCTGTCGTTGGGGGTGGTCACGGCGACCACGTCGACGCCATCCTCGCGTGCGGATTCCCGCTCCGCCATTTCCCGGTAGTCGCGGTAGGTGCGGTCGGACGGCACGCCGAGACTCTCCGCGATCTGCGCCGACGACCCGGCGTCTCGCCCGAAGACCCCCGCGTGCAGGTCGTATCGATCGTCGAGGCGCATCGCGTAGCGGTGGGTCTTGCCGATATCGGCCCCCTGCCCGCCACCGACCATGCCCGCGACCAGTCGCAGGCTTCCTTGCTTGCTCAACTCAGCTCCTATTGAGGGGTTTTCACTGCGAGCACCGGGATCGGGGACTGCAGGATGAGGCGCTGGCTCACGCTGCCGAGCAGGGCCTTGCCTACCGCGCTGCGGCGTTTGACGCCGATCACGAGGCGTTCGATGTCGGGTCGTTCGTCGAGCAGGTCGAGCACGGCGGTCGCGGGATCGCGGTCTCCGCGGCCGATCCGGTCGAGGACGGTCACGCCGTCTTCTGCGAGGGTGTGGACGTCTTCGGGTTCGGTGAGGGAAAGATTCACCACCAGGAGGTCGGTGCCCAGCATCGCGGCTTCCTTCTTGCCGGCGAGGAGGGCCTCCGATCCTTCGGAGGTATCGGTCACGGCTACGAGCACTGTCATGGAATCAACCTTTCAGGGGGTGCGGTGCGGCGACTGTCACGAGTAGTCGCGCCGGAACTGGTCTTCGAGTTCCTCGAGCGAGCGGCCGCGGGTTTCCGGAACCTGGGTTTTGATGAAGACGAGAGCCAACAGGCCGAGGCCGGCGAAGATGAAGAACGTCGCACCGATTCCCAGTGCGGCCACGACGGGCGGGAAGAGCAGCGCGACAACCGCGTTGGCGATCCACAGTGCGAAGATGCAGACACCGATGGCGAAGCTGCGGATCTTCAGCGGGAAGATCTCCGACAGCATCAGCCACACCAGGGGGCCGATCGTGGCCTGCATCGAGAAGACGAACAGCACCACGAACGTCAGGATCAGGTAGGCCTTGAGGGTGCCGTCGGGCAGCAGGAACGCGGACAGGCCGACGAGCACGTGGAACGTGGTGGTGAGGGTGAAGCCGCCGATGAGCATCTTCCGGCGGTCGATCCGGTTGATCAGGGCGACGCCGGTGAGGACGCCGAGCACGCTGAAGAGGCCGTTGAGGGTGTTCGCGACGATGGCGGCATTGGAGGAGAATCCGGCATCGCCGAGCAGTTGAGTGCCGTAGTACATCACCGAGTTGATGCCGGTGGCCTGCTGGAACACGCCGAGGCCGACGCCGATGAAGATGAGGCGGCGGATCCACTTCACCGACAGGTCGGCGGCCCCGCCGGTCTGCGAGAGTTTCTCTTCCTCCGCGAGCGCCCGGACTTCCTCGATCTCGGCACGTGCCCGCTCCGGGGACCGAACCTGGAGAAGCACGGCGAGCGCTTCGTCGTGCCGGTCCTGCGACATGAGCCAGCGCGGGCTCTCGGGCATCCGCAGCATGCCCCCGAACAGCACGAGGGCCGGAAGGACGGCGACCAACAGCATGAAGCGCCACACGTTCTCGTGCTCACCCCAGATGTTGAAGATGACGGCGTTGATCACGAACGCGGCGAACTGTCCGACGACGATCATCACTTCGTTGCGGGAGACCACGCTGCCACGCTTCTCGGTGGGGGACAGCTCGGAGAGGTAGACGGGCACCGTCGCGGATGCGCCGCCGACGGCGAGGCCGAGGATGAAGCGGAACACTGCGAGCACCTCCCACGAGGGGGACAGCACGCAGCCGAGTGTTCCGACCATGAAGATAATTGCGAGCACCAGGATGTTGTGCCGGCGTCCGAAGCGGTCGGACATCCGACCGCCGATCAGGGCGCCGATCGCGGCACCGAAGATGAGAATGCTGACCACGAAGCCTTCGGTGAAGGAGGTCAGCTGGAGGTCTTCCTTGAGCGGTTCGAGCGCGCCGTTGATGACTCCGGTGTCGTATCCGAAGAGCAGCCCGCCGAAGGTGGCGACGACGGCGATGACGCCGAGTCGGTGTGAGTGCCGCCCGGGGGCGTCGGCAGGCAGGGACGGGGCGGTAGTTCGGGTGAGATCGCTGGCCATGAACATCTCCTCGACGTATTCCATGTACAGAACACGTAATGTGTTTATGTCCGGACAAAGCTAACCCATTGTGACTCGGAGCACAACGGGAAGCCCATCACCTGACGGCGCACACGGAATGGTCGACCACCACCTACCGGCGAGTAATAGAACGCATGATCTGTTATTGTTCGGCGTATGCCCAGGCCACGCGTCCATGATCTCGACGACGTCCTCGACGCCGCCGAACGGCTGGCGGTCGAGGGCGGTCCGAGCGCCGTAACGCTGCGCGCGGTCGCCGCCGCCACGGAGATGTCCAACGGCGCCATCTATCACGCCTTCGGGTCGCGGGGAGGTTTGGTCGGGCGCGCATGGTTGCGGGCGGCGCACCGATTTCTCGACCTGCAACAGGAATCGGTCGAGGAGGCGCTGGGGCGTGGTCCCGTGGACGCCGTAGTTGCGGCAGCCGACACCCCCGCCGTCTTCGCCGAGCGGTTCCCGCAGTCGTCGCGGTTCCTTCTCACCGTGCGCCGCGACGAACTGCTCGGATCGGACGTCCCCGAGGACGTCGCCGACGAGTTGACGCGGCTCGATTCCGTCCTCGTAGAACTGTTCGTCCGGTTGGCGCGGGCCCTGTGGGGGCGCAAGGACGGGCGCGCCGTCGAGGTGATCGAAGCGTGCGTCGTCGGACTCCCCACCGGACTGATGCTTCAGTCCCGGCGAAAACCGGACGCCGCGATGCGTCAACGACTGGAAACGGCGGTCCGCGCCGTCCTCACCCTCGACCCCCCGCCACCGGGGAAACGTCACGACAGCAACAAGAAAGGCTCCTGATGACTGCCACGCTGACCTACCGGGACGAGATCGCCGTCCTCGACTTCGGCGACGACGAGAACCGGTTTTCCCCGGAGTGGCTCGACACGGTCGACCGGCTCCTCGACGATGCACAGGAGCACGGCGCGCAAGCGCTGGTCACCACGGCAACGGGGAAGTTCTACTCCAACGGCCTCGACCTGGACTGGCTGATGGCCAACGGCGACCGCGCCGACTGGTACGTCGGACGCGTGCAGGCCCTGTTCAGCCGCATTCTGACGTTGCCGCTGCCGACGGTCGCCGCCGTGAACGGGCACGCGTTCGGCGCCGGTGCCATGCTCGGAATCGCCCACGACTACCGCGTGATGCGTTCCGACCGTGGGTACTACTGCTTCCCCGAGGTCGACATCCACATTCCGTTCACGCCGGGAATGGCGGCGCTGATCCAGGCCAAGCTGACACCGCAGACCGCGATCACCGCGATGACCACCGGCCATCGTTACGGCGGCGCCGACGCGCACACGAGTGGGCTGGTCGACGGGACCGCACCCGAAGGTGCGGTCCTGGGCGCCGCCGTCGACCTGATCACCCCGCTCGCGGGGAAGGACGCCGGCACGCTCGGCGCGATCAAGGCCACCATGTTCGCGCCGGTCGTCACCGCCCTCGCGGCGGGTCGATCATGACAATGTGAGTCTACTGCGCGGTGAAACCTACTGCGCGAGAGTGATGCTCACTCTCCCGGCACATGGAGGATCAGGGCGTCGCCCTGCCCGCCGCCGCCGCAGAGGGCAGCGGCACCGGTTCCGCCGCCGCGTCGTTTCAGCTCGAGCGCGAGGTGCAGCACGACCCGTGCCCCCGACATGCCGAGCGGGTGCCCGATCGCGATGGCGCCGCCGTTCACATTGACCCTCGACGGATCGACCCCGAGTTGCCGGGTCGACTCGATGCCGACGGCGGCGAAGGCCTCGTTGATCTCGACGAGGTCGAGGGCCGAGGGGTCGAGACCCTCACGGGAGCAGGCCTTGTCGATCGCGTTGGCGGGCTGCTGCTGGAGCGTCGAATCAGGTCCGGCGACGACGCCGTGGGCGCCGATCTCGGCGAGCCATTCGAGTCCGAGTTCCTCAGCCTTGGCCTTGCTCATCACCACGACGGCCGCGGCGCCGTCGGAGATCTGCGACGCGGAACCCGCGGTGACGGTGCCGTTCTTGCTGAAGGCGGGCCGCAGCTTCGACAGCGACTCGGCCGTGGTGTCGGCGCGGATCCCCTCGTCCTCGGTGACGACGAGCGGATCGCCCTTGCGCTGCGGGATGGACACGGGAACGACCTCGTCGTCGAAGAGTCCGTTCTTCCATGCTGCTGCGGCGCGCTGATGTGAGGCGGCGGCGAACGCGTCCTGCTCTGCGCGACCGATCTTGTCCGTGTTCGCGTTCCGGTCCTCGGTGAGGGCACCCATCGCCTGCTCGGTGAAGATGTCGTACAGGCCGTCGTAGGCGAGGTGGTCGACGAGGGTGGTGTCGCCGTACTTGAAACCGCCCCGGGAGCCCGGGAGCAGGTGCGGTGCCTGGGACATCGACTCCTGCCCACCGGCGACGACGACGTCGAACTCGCCGGCGCGGATCAGCTGGTCGGCGAGGGCGATGGCGTCGAGACCCGACAGGCACACCTTGTTGACGGTCACGGCGGGCACCGACATCGGGATGCCCGCCGCGACCGCCGCCTGCCGGGCCGGGATCTGACCGGCGCCGGCAGTGAGGACCTGCCCCATGATCACGTACTCCACCAGTTCCGGTGCCACCCCGGCCTTGTCGAGGGCGCCCTTGATGGCGATGCCGCCGAGGTCGGATCCGGAGAGGCTGGACAGCGAACCGGTCAGGCGGCCGACCGGGGTCCGGGCGCCGGCGACGATGACGGACCTGGTGGGAGAAGTCATGAAAGTGTCCTTCAGGTAGTGGCGAATGTCGTTCAGACGAGGACGGATTCGCGGATGTCGAGAGGGGTTCCGGTGGCCGCGACGACGTCGTCGACGGTGACACCGGGGGCGATCTCACGCAGGGCGAGGGTGCCGTCGCCGACCACGTCGATGACAGCGAGGTTGGTGATGATCCGGTTGACGACGCCCTGGCCGGTCAGCGGCAGGGTGCAGGTGTCGAGGATCTTGGGGTTGCCGTCGCGGTCGGTGTGTTCCATGAGGACGATGACGCGGCTGGCGCCGTGCACGAGGTCCATCGCGCCGCCCATGCCCTTGACCATCTTTCCGGGGACCATCCAGTTGGCGAGGTCGCCGGTGCGGGAGACCTGCATGCCGCCGAGGACGGCGGTGTCGATGTGGCCGCCGCGGATCATGCCGAACGACAACGCGGAATCGAAGAACGCGGCGCCAGCGTTCACGGTGACCGTTTCCTTGCCCGCGTTGATCAGGTCGGCGTCGATGTTCTCCTCGGTCGGGTACGGGCCGGTGCCGAGGATCCCGTTCTCCGAGTGGAGGGTGACGTTCACGTCGGTGCCGAGGTACCCGGGAATGAGCGTCGGAAGGCCGATGCCGAGGTTGACGTACTCGCCGTCGACCATCTCCGCGGCCGCGCGGGCGGCCATCTGCTCACGCGTCCATCCGTTGGTGCCGGTCATCGAGTGGCTCCTTCCGTGCTGGTGACTGTCCGCTTCTCGATCCGCTTGTTCTGGGGGCCGGTCTCGACGATGCGTTGAACGAAGACTCCGGGCAGGTGCACCTGCGCGGGGTCGATGGTGCCGGCGGGGACGAGTTCCTCGACCTGCGCGATGGTGACCTTGCCGGCCATCGCGGCGAGGGGGTTGAAATTCAGGGCCGTCTTGTCGAACACCAGGTTGCCGGCGGTATCGCCGCGCAGTGCGTGGACGAGCGCGAAGTCGGCGGTGATGCCGAGTTCGAGGACGTAGCGCTTGTCGCCGAAGACGCGGGTCTCTTTCGGAGGCGACGCGAGAGCGACCGAGCCGTCGTCGGCGTAACGCCAGGGCAGGCCACCGTCGGCGACGGGGCTTCCGACCCCGGCGGGGGTGAAGAAGGCGGGGATGCCCGCGCCGCCCGCCCGGAGGCGTTCGGCCAGGGTGCCCTGCGGGGTCAGCTCCACCTCGAGTTCACCGGCCAGGTACTGGCGGGCGAATTCCTTGTTCTCGCCGACGTACGACGCGGTGACGCGGCGAATCTGACGGGCGCCGAGCAGAATTCCGAGCCCGTGGTCGTCCACACCGCAGTTGTTGGAGTAGACCTCGAGGTTGCCGACACCCGAGTCGGCGAGCGCGCGGATCAGTGCGTCGGGGATTCCGCACAGGCCGAACCCGCCGACGGCGATCGTCGCGCCGTCGGACACGTCCGCGACAGCTGCTTCCGGGGTGTCGAACACTCTCGATCCCATGTGCATCCTTTCTTCTGGCCGCCGAACCCGGCGAAACCCTTTTCCCGCGACATTCGTCCATTGAGTGGACGTTGATCCGTGGGGTGTTCCACTTCACTAAAAAGGGTCTCTGCGTGCATTTCAAGGGATTCGCCGACACTGGTCGCAGTCTGGACGTTGGGGGCACGAGTGTTCACTGAGTGGACGTATACTCCGGTGATGGACGACGCGCAGCGGCCTCAGGTGATCCAACGGGTGAGTGCCCTCCTCCGGGCCATCGGAGCCCTCGACACGTCGGGATCCTCGACGACCGCACTCGCGCGCGAGACCGGTCTCGCGCGTCCCACCGTGCATCGCCTGCTCGTCTCCCTCGCCGAGGAGGGGCTGGTCGACCGCGACCAGAAGTCGGGCAAATGGTCGCTCGGCCCCGAGCTGTATCTCCTCGGATCACTCGCCGCGAGCCGGTACGACATCACGGACCGATCCCGCGACATCCTCCGCGATCTAGCCCGCGAGACCGGCGAGAGTGTCTTCCTGTCCGCCCGCCGCGGCGACGAAACGGTCTGCATCGCGAGCGAGGAGGGCAGCTTCCCGCTGCGCTCCCACGTGCTGTACGTCGGCATCCGCCTACCGCTCGGGGTGGCGTCGGCGGGTCTGGTCATCCTCTCCCACCTGCCGGACCGCGACATCGACGACTACCTGTCGCGGGCCGACGTCACCGGCGAGTGGGGAACGCAGCACAGGCGGGACGAGATCGCCGAGCGCATCGCGGAGACACGCCTGAACGGGTACGCCGTCAACCCCGGACTGCTCGTGGAGGGCAGCTGGGGGATGGGCGCCGCCGTCTTCGACGCTCAGGGATCGCCGGCCTGGGCGCTGAGCATCACGGGGGTGGAAAGCCGGTTCCGCGAGGAGCGCCGCCGCGAACTGGGAGAACTCCTCCTCCGCCAGGCACACCGGCTCACCCAACTGCTCACCGACAGGCCGCGCAGTCGAGGGTGAGACGAGGCGGAACGGCCGCTACGCCGCCTTCGGTCGCCGCCGCGGCCGTCCGTGGCGAGTGTCGATACTCCACAGGTGGGTGCAGTCGGGGCACTGCAGGTGGACGTTGGTCCCCTGATTGCTCAGCAGGTACTGCCAGTGCCGGTCGCAGTTGCGGCCGGACCCGCAGTCGCGGCAGTCCGAGCCGTGGTCGCAGCCCGGGCAGGGCAACCAGGCGCGACGGGAGAAGTCGGCGGTCGGATCAATCGGTAACACGGCCCACCGTCCGATCCGGGAGCACACCCGCCTGGACCAGTTCGTCATAGATGCGCTGCTGCTCGGGGTCGAGACCGCTGTAGAGCATGTCGTACGCCCGCTCTTCCTCGGCGAGCACGGCGACGGGATCCCAGTCCTCGCCGATCGCCTCGAGAACAGCGGTGCGCCGCCGCGCCTCGTCCAGCGTGAGGTCGAGTGCGAACGAGAGTTCGGATTCGCTGCCCATGTGATCACCTTCGTTTCGCAGTCGCCGATATCGAAGGAGTCAGAGTTGCTCGAGCCCGTCCAAGATCACAATGACCTGGATCACGTCGATCGAAAGTGTTGCCCCGATTTAACGACGAACACGCTCAACGACGCGCGCCCCGCCATCCGGGTGGATGGCGGGACGCGCGCTGCGAGCAAAGGGTCAGGCCTGGAGGCCGGCCTCGATCTCGAGGGTGATGGTGATCTTGTCGCCGACGACGGCTCCGCCGCCTTCGAGGGGCATGTCGATGGTGATGCCGAAGTCCTTGCGGTTGAGGACGGTGGTGGCTTCGAAGCCGGCGACCGGGCCGTGGCCCATGCCGGGGTTGACGCCGTTGAACTCGAGGGCGAGCTCGACGGGGCGGGTGACGCCGTGGAGAGTGAATTCGCCTTCGACGACGTAGTCGTCGCCCTTGGGGCGGACGGCGGTGGAGGTGAAGGTGGCGGTGGGGTACTGCTCGGCGTCGAAGAAGTCGGCCGACTTGATGTGGGCGTCGCGGTCGGTGTTCTTGGTGTCGATGGACGCGACCTGGATCTCGGCGGTGACGGTGGCGGTGCCGTCCTCGGCGACGGTGATCGCGCCGGTGAAGTCGTTGAACGTGCCGCGGACCTTGCTGACCATCAGGTGGCGGACGGAGAAGCCGACGGTGGAGTGGACCGAGTCGATGGCCCAGGTTCCGGCGGTGAGGTTGGGCAGGGTGGCGGTGGCGGTGGTCATGAAAACTCCTTGGGCTGTCGAACGAACACTCGAAAGAATCAAGTAATTGAATCTGCAACTACTAAGGTAGACCGAAGTGGTTGCGGAGTCAACTAAAATATGCGAAATGCAGGTGAGCTGCGGTGTTACGGCTTCGGCCGGACCGGATGGTGGCTGACGATGGAGATCCGGTTGAAGGCGTTCATCGTGACGGCAATCCAGCTCACCGCCGACATCTCCCGCTCCGACAGGAACCGCCGCGCGAAGGAGTAGTCGCTCTCCTGCGCGCGAGCGTCGGGGAGGGTGGTGACCGACTCGGCCAGGGTGAGCGCCGCGACCTCACGGTCGGAGAACAGCGTGGTCTCCCGCCAGGCGGGCAGAACCGCGAGGCGCTGCTGGGTCTCGCCCGCCGCCAGCGCCGCGGCGACGTGGACGTCCAGGCAGTACGCGCAGCGGTTGATCTGGGACACGCGCACGTTGATCAGTTCGACGAATCGCCGGTCGAATCCGACCTCCCGGGCCTCGTGGCGGATGGCCTTGGCGACGGCGATCTGCGCTTGGTAGACGGCCGGGCTCTGGGTGTCGATGTGAACGTGGTCGTTCTCCGCTGACGTGCTACTCATGACCAGCCTTTCCGGTGTGGGACTCAGGGGTGCTCCAGCAGATGGGCGCGCATTTCGCTGAAGTCGTGCCCGAGGAGGGTGACGTCCCGCGGGCTGAGCAGGTCGAACATGTTTCGCCGCACCTCCGCCACATGCCCGGGGCTCGCGGCGGCGAGCTTGGCGGCGCCGGCGTCGGTCAGTTCGGCGAGTGTTCCCCGCTTGTCGTCCTCGCACTCGACGCGTCGCACCCAGCCTGCATCGACCAGGCGGCTGATGGCCCGGGTCACGCCGCTGCGGGTGGTGGTGACCGCGTCGGCGAGTTCACGCATCCGCAGTTGCCGCTGCGGCGCCTCCGACAGCACGACGAGCAGTTCGAAGTCCGTGAACGAGATGCCGGCGTCTCGGGTGAGCTGCCGATCGAGGGCCTGCAGGAGCAGGCGTGTGGCGTCCAGGTAGGCGCGCCAGGTGTTCTGTTCTTCGTCGCTGAGCCATCTGGTCGGTTCCACGCCACCAGCATAGCCGAAGTAGTTGACAGCGCAATTACTTGGTGTATGGTGATTGTAGTTGAAAGCGCAATTACTGCGCTCCGCGGAGAGGGGCAGGGCAATGAGCACCACAGACGAGCAGGAGCGTTCGCAGAGATTCGCGGCGGAACGCGACCGGATTCGTGCCGAGCATCTGAAGCCTGTGTCGTCGCGACCTGCGTCCTCGGCCCGCGGACTCCACCACACCGCGCTGATCAGCAGTGACGTCGAGCGCACCGTCCGGTTCTATCAGGATCTGCTCGAGTTCCCGCTGACCGAACTGATCGAGAACCGGGATTACCCCGGGTCTTCGCATTTCTTCTTCGACATCGGCAACGGCAACCTGCTCGCGTTCTTCGACTTCCCGGGACTCGACATCGGTCCGTATCAGGAAGTGCTCGGCGGACTCCACCACATCGCGATCAGCGTCGAACCGGACCGGTGGGAACACCTGCGCACGAAACTGATCGACGCCGGCGTCGAACTCGTCGAACACAGTGAGGTGTCGATGTACTTCCGCGACCCGGACGGTGCCCGCCTCGAACTCATCGCCGACCCGCTCGGCGAAATGTACGGCTCACACGTTCTGTGACAATCCTGGAAAGGCAACGCCCATGACTGCCGCGCTCACCCCACCCCGCGTGGATGTCCGCCGAGCCGCCGACCGCTTCATGACTCAGGCGGGCGGCTGGCTGGATTCCAAGCACTCCTTCTCGTTCAGCCACCACTACGACCCGGCCAACACCCACCACGGGGTGCTGATGGTCAACAACGACGACATCGTCGTGCCGGGGCAGGGATTCGACACCCACCCCCATCAGGACATGGAGATCGTCACCTGGGTGCTCCAGGGTTCGCTGGTGCACCAGGATTCGATGGGACATTCCGGGGTCATCTACCCGGGCCTCGCCCAGCGCATGAGCGCGGGCACCGGAATCCTGCACTCGGAGAAGAACGACTCGTGGCGGCTGAACGGTGCCACCGACGAGCACAGCGATCCGGTCCACTTCGTCCAGATGTGGGTCGTGCCCGACGAAGCCGGCATCACATCCGGTTACGAGCAATTCGAAATCGACCACGAATTGCTTGCCGGGGGACTGGTGCCCGTCGCGTCGGGCATCCCCGACCACGCCGACCACTCGGCGATCCGGATCAAGAACAAGTACGCCGCAATGCATGTCGCCCGCATGCGGACCGGACAGGCGCCGATCACCCTGCCCGACGCCCCGTTCCTCCACGTGTTCGTCGCACGCGGCGAAGCGTCGATGGAAGGGGTCGGCATTCTCGCCGAGGGTGACACCGTCCGGCTCAGCGGTGGCGGCGGTCAGCAGCTGACCACCGACACCGGCGCCGAGATCATCGTGTGGGAGATGCACGCGACAATCGCCGGGTGACGCGAGCCGCAGCGTGAAGAGGTGGTCGGCGATCCGCCAGTTCACCACCATGGTTCCGTAGTACCGGCCTCGCTGGACTACCCGGCGCTCGCCCGTGAGTGCATCGCGGTGAGCGACGGCCTGCAGTTGCAGTGGGTGCTCAGCGACGGGGCCGTCGACATCGTCGAGGGTGTCCGCAGGCATGCCATGCGGCTGACTGCCGCGCTGAAAGGCGCAGGCGAGGCGGAATCCGGTTCTTCCGTTCGCGTTGCCGAAGCTGCTACTGTGCCCGACAGGCAGTGACCTAAGGAAGGGCCTTACAACCGCGTACGCGGCGACCCAGGCCCGGGTCCTGCATCCGAAGGAGTTCAATCCCTTGGACACGGCTTCGACCGTCGTCCGCCGATCCACCGTCGAGTACGCCCCCGGGCTGCTACTCGATCTCGTCCGCCCCGCCGAAGCAGAGCATTCCTTGCCTGCGATCGTGTGGCTACATGGCGGTGCTTGGCGGCTTCAAGACCGCACAGCTTGCCCAGATCTGGTGCAACACTTCGCAAGACACGGCTATGTCATGGTCAGCATCGACTACCGGCTTGCGCCCGAGACCCGCCACCCCGGCCAACTCTTCGATGTCCGGCGCGCCGTGCGCTGGCTGCGCGCCCACGCCGCGGACCACGGCATCGATCCCGACCGGATCGGTGTGTGGGGCTCGTCGGCAGGTGGGCATCTCGCGGCGTCGGCCGGAGTGCACTCGGGCACAACACGATTGCCCGGGGAAGATCCCGCGACCGTCGCCAGTTCGGTGCAGGCCGTCGTCGACGGCTACGGGCCCGCCGACCTTCCCGGCCTCGTCGCCCTCTCGGCGGAACGGACACCGGGGGAGGACCAATCCCCGGAGGCGTCGCTGCTCGGCGGCGCGATCCGGGACCGTTTGGACGCGGCGCGATCCGCGAGTCCGGCGCTGCAGGTCGGCGCCGGTGCGCCACCGTTTCTGATCATGCACGGTCTCGCCGACAATCTGGTGCCGTCCGGGCAGAGCGTGGCGTTGTACGACGCGCTCGTCGCTCACGGCAACGACGCCGTCCTCTATCTGATCGAGGGTTTCGGGCACGGTTTCTTCAACCCCGGCCACGTCCTCGAACTCGGCCCCGACCAGACCCTCGACCAGGGGCATCTCGAACGAAATCCGCAGGCGCCGGCCTCGACCCGCGCGGTGAGCGACTTCGGTCGCGCACTGACCGAGCGGTTCCCGTCCGCTTCGTTCGAGGCGGTCGAAGCCTTCTTCTCCCATACACTGAAGCCAGGAACACCCACGCCATGACTACTTTCGACATTCCCGCCCTCGACGACGTCCACGCTGCCGCTCCGCAACTCGACACCCTCCCCGGCCGCTGCGTGCCCTACTTCATGGCCGCCGGGGAGGGTGAGCGCCACGAACTCGGCGGGCAACTGATCACCGTCATCGCCCGGCCGGAAGACACCGGCGGGCAGTTCGGTGCGGCATATGTGTACGGCGGCAAGGGAACCGAGAGTCCGTTTCTCGCCCACGAGTACGAGCACCGCTTCCTGTACGTCACCGACGGACAGCTGCAGATCTGGTTGCCGGGCGAATCCCACCTGCTGGTACCCGGCGACTCGGTCACCATCCCGGCCGGGACGCCGTACGCGTACCGGATGCTCGCGCACCGTACACGGTTCCTGAGCTGGCTCACCGTCGGCGACGGGCACCGGTGGTCGCAGGCCGCCGGTCATGCCACCCAGTCGCACGTCTTCGACGCCGATGCCACGCCCATGTCGGACGCGCGGCAATCCGAGCTCGCGGATCAATTCGGTGTCCGATTGCACGATCTCGAGAAGAAGGACCTGCCGGCGGTGCCCGCCACGGTGTTGCCCGCCGCCGTGTCTCCCTACGTGCTGCAGGCCGGGGAAGGCGACCGCTGGGCGAGTCTGGATCAGCTGAACACCTACCTCGCCCGGCCCCGGAACACGGGCGGCACCTACTTCGCGATGCACACCATGGGCGGGAAGAGCCCGTACATCCCCCGTCACTTCCACCGCGAGCACACTGAGAACTTCTTCTGCATCGAAGGTCGAATTCTGCTGCACGCCAACGGCCGGGAGATCATGCTGACCAAGGGCGACTTCCTGCACGCCCCCGCGGGGACGATCCACAGCTTCGCGTTCGACAGCCACAACACGCAGATGCTCGGCCTGCTGACCACGGGGGTGTTCGAGAAGTTCTTCGAATACATGAACACCCCGACGGACGCGCACGTGCACACCGAGGGCGGCGACATGCAGTTCCCGGCCGAAGGGTTCGCGCGGGCGCGTGCCGAGCTGGACCTCGAGGTGGTCGGACCACCGCCGGCACGGGGCGACGGACGGTGAGACCCGCCCGGCGCGCACGCCGTCGGAGCCGCTGAGCTCTACACTCGAGCCATGGCGATCCAGAGCACCGTCACCCGGGCAGAGTCCCTGGTCGCCCATATCCAGGACCGGATCGCCGCGGGTGAGCTCGCGCCCGGTGACCGGGTGGGTACCCGCAAAGAGCTCCAGGAGGAGTCGGGGATGGCCCGCGGAACGGTCATCGAGGCCGTCCGGCTCCTGCAGGATCGGGGAGTCATCACCGTGCGCCCCGGGCCCGGCGGTGGCCTGTTCGTCGCCGAACCGTCGTCGGTGGTCCGGCTCGGGCGCACGCTGCTGACCGTCGAGGGTGACGCAGCGGGAGTCGCCGACGCCATCGCCGTCCGCGAGGAACTGGAACCCCTGGTGACGGAGCTGGCGGCCCGCCACCGGACCGATACCGACGTGGCGGACCTGCGGCGATTGATGACGGTCCTCGAGGACTCGGCGGGTGATCCCGAGGCGTTCATCCGTGCCGTGTGGGATCTGCACCGCCGAATTGTGGCCGTCGGCCCGAATCAGGTGCTGCGCGAAACCTATCTGAGCCTCGAAACCTACGTGGAGCAGCACGCGACGCGTGCCAGCCGCGAACGGAGCGCCACCAACAGCGAGTACTTCGCGCGCCGGATCGACGTGCACCGCGCACTGGTCGACGCCATCGAATCCGGCGACCCGGCCCGTGCCCGCGCCGCCGCCCAGGCGCACGCTCACTAGTTCGCGCCGCCCCTTCTCGAAGTCAGTCCTTGACAGGGCGCCCCAGTCTGTGGCTACCATCACACATAACGGTTATAACCGTTTATGAAGGAGCTGATCCTTCCCCCACTGACCAGGAGTGTTCCGCATGAATTTCTCCACGTCCTCGCCCGGCCGCGGCAGAGTGCTCGTCCCCGTCCTCTGCTGGGCCGCTCTCCTGAGCGACGGGTACGACCTGTTCGTCTACGGCGCCACACTGCCCGCCCTGATCGGGCACGCCCCGTGGTTCGTCACGGCGGGCGCTGCCGGCACCGTGGGCAGCGCCGCCCTGGTCGGCGTCCTCGTCGGGTCACTGACGGCGGGGACGCTCACCGACATCCTGGGTCGTCGCCGCCTGTTCCTCGCCTGCCTGACGGTCTTCTCGACGGCGACCCTGGTCACCGCGGTCGCCCCCACTTTCGAGGTTTTCGCCGCGACCCGGCTGGTCGCGGGTCTGGGGATCGGCGGGTTGATGCCCACCGCGATCGCGATGGCGGCGGAGTTCGCGTCCCCGGCCTACCGCTCCCGCATCCTCGGCGTCGTGCTCACCGGACCGGCGTTCGGCGGAGTCCTCGCCTCGACGGCGTCGCTGCTGCTGCTCGAGGAGTTCGGCTTCCGCCCGGTCTACGCGCTCGGTGCCGTTCCGCTGATCACGTTGCTGCCGTTGGCCTTCGCCCTTCTGCCGGAGTCGCGTGCCTTCGCGGTCGAGCGACGCTCCGACGGCCGGAAGTCGACGTCGCCGGTGGCCACGCTGCTGGGCGACGGGATGGCCCGCGCGACGGTCGGCATCTGGTTCGTCGCCATCTGCAGCATGCTCACCATGTTCGGGGTGACCACCTGGCTGCCGCAGATCATGCGCAATGCGGGTTACCCGATCGGTTCGGCGGTGACGTTTCTGCTCGTCTACAGCGCCGGCGCCATCGTCGGGACGCTATTCGCCTCCGTGCTGGCCGAACGGTTCGGTCCCAAACCGCTGGTCCTGACCAGGTTCGCCACGGCCGCAGTCTCTCTGGCGCTGCTGGGCACGCATCCTCCGACCGCGGTCCTGATGCTTCTCGTCGCGCTGGCCGGATTCGGCGGTCTCGGCACCCAGAACATGCTCAACGATCACATCGCGACGTTCTACCCCGCCCGGTTCAGGGCGACCGGACTCGGATGGGCGCTCGGCATCGGCCGGGCCGGCGCGATCGCAGGCCCCACCTACGGCGCACTCTTCGTCGCCGGCGGTGGAGCCGTCATCGTCAGCTCGCTGGCATTCGCCGTCCCGGCACTCGTAGGCGGAGTCGTGATGGCGACCCTCCCGAGACGCCCCCGCACCACCCCCGCCGAGTCGGGCCACCTCGAATCGGCCACCCCACGCGGCACCGAATTTTCCCGCTAGAACTCGCCACCGAAGGGTGGCGGACGAAAAGGATGAAATAGATGAAGATTGTCGGCTACCGCAAGAAGGATCAGGACGCCGTGACCGTGGGCGTCCTCCGGGACGGCTTCGTACAACCGCTCGCCCCGCTCGACGAATTCTGGAGCGACGCCGCCGGCTGGCTCGCACGGGCAGAGCACCTCGAGACGCCCGAGATCGATGTGACACTCGTGAGCGTGGTGCCGCCGGTGCCCGACTCCGCCCGCGTCATCTGCGTCGGCCTCAACTACAAGGCCCACGCCGCCGAGGGCGGCTTCACCCCGCCGCCCTACCCAACGCTGTTCGGGCGATGGACCCCGTCGCTGAGCGTCGACGGAGCCCCCACACCGGTCCCGGCGAACGAGGCGGGCCTGGACTGGGAGGGTGAGGTGGCCGCGTTCATCGGCACCCGGCTCGAAAGCGTCGACCCGGAAACCGGGCAGTCCGGGGTGCTCGGCTACGCCTGCTTCAACGACCTCACCGCCCGCAAGGCACAGAAGCTGACGGCGCAGTGGACGCTCGGCAAAAACGGCGACCGGTCCGGACCGCTCGGGCCGATGGTCCCCGCGGGCGAGGTCGGGGATCTGTCCGACGGTCTGCGGGTGCAGACCCGCGTCAACGGCACCGTCGTGCAGGACGGCAACACCCGCGACCTGATCTTCTCGGTCGGCGAGATCATCGCCCTGATCAGCGAAACCTTCACCCTGCACCCCGGCGACATCATCGCCACCGGCACCCCGGAGGGCGTCGGCTACGTGCGGAACCCACCGTGGCTGCTCGGGCCCGGCGATATCGTCGAGGTGGAGGTCGACAAGCTCGGCGTCCTGCGGACCCCGATCGTCGACGCCAGCGGAAGGATGGGCGCATGACCGACAACGCGTCCGAGGTGGAGCGGACTCCGGTACTGATCGTCGGTGGCGGACCGTCCGGGCTGGCGCCCGCTCTCGAGCTGGCCCACCACGGAGTGACGAGCCTGGTCGTCGAACCGAGGGTCGACGTCGACGCCGAACGGCCCCGCGCCAAGACCACCAATGCCCGCACCATGACGCACCTACGACGGTGGGGGCTCGCCGAAGCCGTCCGTGCGGCGTCTCCTCTTCCCGTCGAGTGGGCGCAGGACATCGTGTTCTGCTCGACCCTGCTGGGGCACGAGATCACCCGGTTCGAGAACGGTTTCCAGCTCGACGTGGCGCAGCCGACGGTCGCGCCCGAACGTGGCCAGCAGGCACCGCAACCCATCGTGGAAACCGTGCTGCGGGACGCGGTGCATCGCAGCGAGTTCGCCGTCCTGCGGCTCGGTGCCCGGGTCACCGCGCTCGAGGAACTCCCCGACGGGACCGTCCGTGCCACCGTCGAGGAGTCGGGGCGGACCCGGACTGTCCTGGCGGACTACGTCCTCGGCTGCGACGGCGGCGCCAGTGTCGTCCGCGACGCAATCGGCGCCCGGTTCGAGGGCACGTCCGGCGAACGCCCCAATCTCAGCATCCTGTTCCGCGCACCGGGGTTGGCCGACCGGGTGCCGTTCGAGAACGCCGTCCACCACTGGGTGATGGCACCGGGGGCGGCGGGCATCGTCGGCCGGCTCGATTTGCAGGACACCTGGTGGGCGATCGTGCAGGGCATCGATGTTCGGGACGAAGCGGTCAGGGACGAGGCGGTCGATGTCACCGCGCTCGTGCACAGTCTGATCGGAGAGCCGGTCCCGGTCGAGATCGTCGCCACCGATCCGTGGGTGGCTCGAATGCTGTTGTCCGACAGCTACCGCAAGGGGCCGATGTTCCTGGTCGGGGATGCCGCGCATCTCAATCCGCCGTGGGGCGGGCACGGGTACAACACGTGCGTCGGGGATGCCGTCAACATCGCGTGGAAGGTGGCGGCTGCGGTGCGCGGCTGGGCGGGACCGCGGTTGCTCGACAGCTACGAAGCCGAACGCCGACCGGTTGCGGCCCGCACCATCGCCGATGCCGGATCTCAGGAAAAGGCGTTGGCACACCACTTCTCCACCGTCGAGATCGGCGGGGACGGCCCGAGTGCGGAGGATGCGCGCCGCCGGACGGCGGAGGCTCTCGCCGTGAAGAAGAGCGAATTCCATTCGCTCGGTCTGGTTCTCGGCTACGCCTACACCGCCTCACCCGTCGTCGTTCCCGACGGGACGACGCCGCCCGCGGAAGACCCCGTCGAGTACGTGCCCTCCGCGTGCCCCGGATCGCTGCTGCCGCATGCGTGGTTGGACGACGGGCGTTCGCTGTACGACGCGCTCGGCAGGGAGTACACCCTCATCGTGCTGGACGGTGCCGCGCAGACGCCGCGGCACACCACGGCACTCGACGCCGTGGCGGCGAAAGCCGCCGAACCGGGCGTCCCGCTGACGGTGCTGCGGCTGTCCGACACCGCGGGAACTCTGGGCACTCTCCTCGGCGCCCCCTTCGTCCTCGTCCGGCCCGACCAGCACGTGGCCTGGCGGGGGAGCGACCTCGCGGGCGCGGAGAAGGCGATCGACATCGCGGCGGGATGGTGACGAAACCGCCTCTCGCCGAACGCTGCTCCTCCACCACACTCGAGAAGGAAGATTCACGTGTCTGCTCTCCATGAGGCGCCCCGGACGGCCACCAAGCTGCTCGTGACCGCCATGGGCCTGATCGATACGTTCGACCCCGGGCAACGGGCGACCGCGATCATCGACGACTTCGACGACCCGCGGCGGCTGAACTGGGACATCATTCCCAAACCGGACCGCACCGGCATCCCGCTCCATCAACTGGACCGTCACCAGAAGGTGCTGGTGTGGGACCTGATCCGGTTGGCGGTTCCGCTGCGTACCTTCACCAAGGTGCTGGCGATCCCGCAACTCGAGCACGTGCTCCGGGACTACGAGCAGGATTTCCTCGGGCCGGCGCTGCAGACCTGGCGGACGTCGGATTCGTACTTTCTGACGTTCTTCGGCCGGCCGGGATTCGAGGGCACCTGGACGATGCGGTTCCTCGGGCACCACGTCTGCCTCAATCTGACGATCGTCGACGAGCGGTGGATCTCCGCCACCCCGGTCGCGTTGGGTGCACAACCCACCGAATACGACGGAGTGCTCAAACCCCTCGCCGACGACGAAGGCCTGGCCTTCGACCTGCTGGCAACCCTGAACGACGAGCAGCGCGGCCACGCCGTCATCCACGACGTCGCGCCGGCAGACTTCGTCACCCGGCAGGTGCCGCGGATCGGGGCGTACGAGTATCCCGACCACTACGACCTCGGCATGCCCGGCTACACCATCACCGACGGCGACCGCGTCGCCCTGAAGTTCGTCCGCGACCGGCCGTCCGGGATCAGCGGCGCGAAACTGTCCGGTGACCAGCAGCAGGCGTTGCTGGGACTCGTGGACTGCTACCTCGAACGACTACCCGAAGAGGCCGGGGAGCGTCATCGGCAGGCGCTGCGTGACGGGGGCATCGATCGGGTCTTCTTCGCCTGGGCCGGCGCGCAGAAACGAGGCGCCCCGCACTACTTCCGCATCCACACCGACCGGTACCTCATCGAGGCGGTCAACGCCGTCGGCGGCGGAAATCACCTGCACACCGTGCTGCGGGACTTCGACAACGACTTCGGCCACGACCTGCTCGCACTCCACGCGGGAACGGATTCGAAGTGGGGTGGCGGTCACCTCACCAGCCGCACCGTGTCCAGCGAACTGGCCGATCCGCACTTGGAACCGTGAGGGTCCCGCGCGGACTGTTGCGCCCGGTCGGGCGTGTCGCGCGAGTGTGAGACTCGTCAAGTTTGCTCATTTCGGTTTCCCAACGGCCTGATCAGCGGTGACACTGTTGATGCAGACATTTAACGTGGACGAAACAATGAGGTGAATGGTGTTGGGTCGCTCGAAGGCAACCGTGGTGTATTCGGTGTCGGGTCGGCCGTCCAACCCGTTCGCGCGACCGGTCGACCGCTTCGCCGCCACCCTGAGATCCGTCATCGTCTCGGTGGCGGGTCTGCTGATTGTGCTCGCCGGTGTGATCGGCACCTGGCAATGGCACGGGGCCAGTGAGCGGGCCGCGCAGCAACGCGCCACCACCACCCTCGTCGAGGCCGTCACCAGCGACGCCGCCCCGATCGCCATGTCACCCCGCGGTTCCGTCCGCACCACTCCGATGGTGAAGGCGACGTGGACGTGGCAGTCGGAGTCCCGCACCGACAGCATCGAGGTGCCGTCGGGGACACCGGCGGGAACCGAGAAGCGCATCGTCGTCAACGCGGACGGAAGCTGGGCCGGCCCGCGGATCACGACCTCCGACGTCGCAAGCGCCGCCGTCGCGGGAGTGCTCGTCACCCTCGGTGCGAGCGCGCTGCTGCTCGGGGCAGTATGGGCCGTCTGCGCCCGCGCCGTCGAACGCCGCCGCCAGCAGTACTGGGACGAGAGCCTCCACAGACTGTTCGCCACCTACAGTCGCTGAGCCCGCGGGCACAGGGCAGGGCAACAACCGGTGCCCGGTCCGGCGGTTTGGACGGGTGCGTGCCGGGCTATTCAGGAGGTGGCCGCGAAAGGTGGGAGCGATGTCCGACAGGGACGCTTCGATATTCGAGAGCGAACGGGAACTCGACGAAGAGTCCGTCCGGAAGGCGCAACGGGCCGTCGCTTCCCACTCGATCGATGCGGACGACTGCCGGACGTTGCTCTCGATGCTCGGAATTCCGCTCGTGCCCGCCGCCGGCAGCGAGACGCTGTCCGGCGCGGCTGGTTCCGAATCATTGTGACAGTCGACTCCGGCTGAGGTAGTCCCGTCCGGCCCTGCGATGATGCGGAATGCTTGCGGCCCCGATCAAGGCGGCGAGCAGGGCGATACCGGCGAGGATCAGGTAGGTGTGGGCGTAGCTGCCGGTCCAAGCCGACAGGGCGGTCCCCGCCCACGGTGCGAGGGCCATGATGATGACGATCGGCGCGGACATCAGCCCGTTCAGCCGCCCGTAATGGGTGGCACCCCACCGATCGGTGACGGCGGTGGCCTGGATCAGGGTGAAGATTCCGCGGATCAGCCCAGCACCGATCGCGACCGCAATCAGCGCGGCCACCGTGGACACGATCCCGAGCAGCGCGGTGGTGACCGCGGTCGCGGCGAGGATCGCGACGATGCGGGTGCGGGCGGTGGTGCGCGCGGTGAGCGGGAGGTAGCCGATGCGGCCGAGGACCTGACCGGCCCCACCCAACCCCAAGGTCAACGCGGCCAGCGACGGGGAGAATCCCTGTTCGATCAGCAACGGGACCAGGTTGAACACCCCGGCGAACGCGGCGAACGCCCCGAGACTCAGGGCGATGACGAGGGCGAGGAACGCCCATGAGCGGGAGGCATCGCGGTGATCGACCGGATGCGTGCCGGTCGGTTGGGGTGGGTGCGGCCACCGCCCGCGCAGTCCCAGCAGGTGCCCGGGCACGGTGATGATCGCCAGGATGGCGGCGAGGACGAGATACGTGGCCCGCCAGTCGTATCGGTCCACCAGCGCCGCCGTGAGCGGGGCGAAGACGGTGCTGGCCAGCCCGGCGGCGAGGGTGAGGATCATCAGCGCCTTCACGTAGCCGTCGCCGTACCAGCGGGTCAGCGCGGCGAACGCGGCTGGATACAGCACCGCGCCCATCGCGATGCCGGCGGCGAGCCAGCCGGCGTAAAAGATCGGCAGGTTCGGGGCGGCCGCGACCACCAGCAGCGCGGGGACGGCGAGGACGGATCCGGTGGTCATCACCGTCCGCGGGCCGACGCGGTCGATGATCCGTCCGACCGGGATGCCGGTCAGGGCGGCGGCGAGCTGGGAGAGGGAGAACGCCGCGGTGAGCACCGGCAGGGACCACCCGGTGTCCGCCGAAATGGACCCCGACAGCACCGGAAACGCGTAATACAGAATGCCCCAGCTGGTGATCTCGGTCAGGCACAGTGTCGCCAGGACCCGCCGCAAACCGGCCCCGTCGAGAGACGCGGTCTGCGGCAGGGTCCTGGTGTCCGTCATCGGCTATCCGCCCGCGCGTGCGGCCAGGGTGACCAGCTGCGGAGTCGGTGCGGAGCAGCACCTGCCTTCGGCGGTCGCGGGCTCGGGTTCGTCGAATACCCCGGCGCCGCCGCAGACCCCGGTCTCGGGCAGGGTCAGCTCGACCCGGGCCGCGGACTCGTGGTCCCCGGCGAGGGCGGCGGCGATGCTGCGGACCTGCTCGTAGCCGGTCATCGCCAGGAAGGTCGGGGCGCGGCCGTAGCTCTTCATCCCGGCCAGGAACATGTTCGGTTCTGGATGCGACAGCTCGGCGACTCCGTGTGGGTAGACGGTGCCGCAGGAGTGCACGTTCGGGTCGATCAGCGGCGCCAACTGGGTCGGGGCCTGCAGCACCTGGTCGAGGCCGAGGCGGATCTCCGACAGCCAGGACAGGTCCGGCCGGAACCCGGTGAGCACCACCACCTGGTCGACGTCGTCGATGCGGGCGCAGGTATCGGAGGTCAGCGCGACGTGTCCGGTCCTGTCGATGTCGACGGCGGCGGTGCGGAATCCGGCGACCACCTGTAGCAGTCCGTCATCGACGGCCTGCTTGGCGCGCAAACCCAGGGCGCCGCGGGCGGGCAGCTGATCGGCCTCGCCGCCGCCGAAGGTGGAGCCGACGTCGCCGCGGCGCAGCACCCAGCTGATCCGGGTGCCCGGGGCCTGCTTTTCCAGATCGGCCAGCGCCACGATCGCGGTCAGTGCGGAGTGGCCGCTGCCGGCGATCACGGTGTGCTTGCCGGCGTAGCGGGCGCGTACGGCCGGGTCGTCGAGGTTCGGGACCCGGTAGTCGATCCGGTCGGCGGCACCCCTCTCGCCGAGGGCGGGCAGTCCTTCACCGCCGAGAGGGTTGGGGGTGCCCCAGGTGCCGGAGGCGTCTATGACAGCCTGGGCGACGACGCGGTCCTCCGTGCCGTCGGCGCGGCGCAGGTGCACCGACAGCGGTTCGGTGTCGCGGCCGGCGTCGACAACCCGGTCGCGGCCGCGGCGGGCCACCCCGATCACCTCGGTGTTCAGCTGCACGGTGTCGTCGCCGAGCGCGGTCGCCAAGGGGCCCAGGTAGTCGCGGGTCCAGTCCTGGCCGGTCGGATATGCGTCGTCTTCGGGGGCGGTCCAGTGGGTGGTGTCGAGGAGGCGGCGGGCCGCCGGGTCGATCAGCTCGCCCCAGCGGGAGAACAGCCGCACGTGGTTCCACTCCGCGATCGCGGCACCGGCCATCGGACCGCGCTCGAAGACCAGCGGGGTCAGGCCGCGCTCACGCAGCTGCGCCGCGGCAGCCAGGCCGACCGGTCCCGCTCCCACTACGACTACGGGCAAGTTCGTCATCTCGGAATCCTTTCATCGATATTCATCGATCCTCTGATTCCGGAGAGTATCGATGTGCGTCGATGAATGCAACCATCGACGGATATCGATATAGTGAAGTCATGACTTCCCTGGACATGCCGGCCGTCCGCACCGCCGCGGCGGATCCCGCGGACGCGCTGGCGCCGGACGATGCGGCCACCTACGCCGGTTGGTTCGCCTGCTTGGCCGACCCCACCCGGGTCCGGCTGCTGCACCAGGTCGCCAGCCGCCCCGCAGGCATCACCGTCGGCGAGCTGGCCGAGGCGCTCGGGATCGGGCAGCCCACCGTCTCGCACCACGTCCGCAAGCTCGCCGACGTCGGATTCGTCACCGTCCGCAAGGACCGCACCAGCACCGTCGTCATGGTCAACCCCTCCTGCTGCACCGGCCTTCCGCACGCCGCCGACGCGGTCATGGGCGTGCTCACCCCGCGCCCGTGCTGCCCGGACGACCTACCCGACGACGTGACCGTGCGCCGGATGCGCGACCAGGACTGGGACGACGTCCGCCGGATCTACGGCGAGGGGATCGCGACCCGCACCGCCACCTTCACTACCGAAGTCCCCACCCGGGAAACCCTGGACGCACAGTGGCTGCCCGATCATCGGTGGGTCGCCGAGATCGACGGAGTGGTGGTCGGCTGGGCGGCGTTGAGTCCGACCTCCGGGCGGGACTGCTACCAGGGCGTCGCCGAGAACTCGATCTACGTCGCCGACGGCATGCGCGGGCGCGGCGTCGGCAAGGTCCTGCTGCGCACCCAGGTCATCGCCGCCGACGAGGCCGGAGTGTGGACGCTGCAGACCTCGATCTTCCCGGAGAACCGGGCCAGCATCGCCCTGCATCACTCCGCCGGATTCCGCACCATCGGCGTCCGCGAACGGATCGCCCAACTCGACGGAATCTGGCGCGACACCGTCTTCCTCGAACGCCGCTCGGCCGCCGCGGGTTAGTCATGACCGAGCTGCCACCATCGGTGGATCGGGTAGCGATCGCCGCGGATCTCGAGCGGGCCAGGGTCGCGTTGCGAGGGCTGGTAGAGGGCGCGAGCGCCGAGGAGCTCGATCGGCTCTCGTCCGGTACTCGATGGACGAATGAGCAACTGCTGTTCCACATGGTGTTCGGCTACATGGTGGTGCGCCGACTGCTGCTTCTGGTCCGGGTCTTCTCCCGGCTGCCCGACCGGGTCGGACGCGGGTTCGCATGGGTTCTGGACGCGGCCACGCCGGTGTTCCACCAGGTCAACTACCTCGGCTCGTGCATGGCGGCAACCGTGTTCGACCGCCGCCGGATGGGCCCGCACTGCGACCGCGTCATCGCCGAGCTGCAACGCTCCCTGTCCAAGGAATCCGAGACGAACCTGCGGTGCAGCATGGCCTTTCCGGTGCGTTGGGACCCGTTCTTCACCGAGACCATGACCCTCGAGCAGGTGTACCGATACCCGGGCAAGCACTTCGACTTCCACCGCGACCAACTCACCCTCGGCTGAACCTGTGCCCCGCCTGGAGGGCGTTCACCGGATGTTCGTTTGCCTCCTGATTTGACGTCTGTCAATATCGACGTATGTCGAAACAAGAGGCGTCGGAGAGCGGTGCGTGCTGCTCGCCGCTGGTACGGGAACCGCTGACCGAGGATTGGGCCGGGGATCTGGCCCGGATGTTCAAGGCGCTCGGTGACCCGGTGCGGTTGCGTCTGCTCAGCCTCGTGGCTTCTCATGCCGGTGGTGAGGCGTGCGTGTGCGACATCTCCGAAACGTTCGACCTCTCCCAGCCGACGATCTCGCATCACCTGAAGGTGCTCCGGTCGGCAGGTCTGCTGGACTGCGAGCGCCGCGGCACCTGGGTCTACTACTGGGTGATCCCGTCGGCGCTGCAGCAACTGTCCGCCGTGCTCCTCACCGAGAGCGGACCCGTCTTCCCCTCCGAGGCGTGCGCGGCGGAGGTGCCGGCATGAACGAGGCCACCACCGAACACCACCACCCGGCCGTCGTCGGCAAACTCTCCACCCTCGACCGGTTCCTGCCGGTCTGGATCGGCGTCGCCATGGTCGCCGGCCTGCTCCTCGGCCGGGTGATCCCCGGACTCGGCGACACCCTGTCCGCCGTGGAAATCGACGGCATCTCGCTGCCGATCGCCCTCGGCCTGCTGATCATGATGTACCCGGTGCTCGCCAAGGTCCGCTACGACCGCCTCGACACCGTCACCGGCGACCGCAAACTCCTCATCGGCTCACTGGTGCTGAACTGGGTGCTGGGACCGGCGCTGATGTTCGCCCTGGCCTGGCTGCTGCTGCCGGACCTGCCCGAGTACCGCACCGGCCTGATCATCGTCGGCCTCGCCCGCTGCATCGCCATGGTCATCATCTGGAACGACCTCGCCTGCGGCGACCGGGAAGCCGCGGCCGTGCTGGTCGCGATCAACTCGGTGTTCCAGGTGATCATGTTCGCCGGGCTCGGCTGGTTCTACCTGTCCGTGCTCCCCGGCTGGCTCGGCCTCGAGCAGACCACCATCGACACCTCGCCGTGGCAGATCGCCAAGTCGGTGCTGATCTTCCTCGGCATCCCGCTGCTCGCCGGTTACCTGACCCGCCGCTTCGGTGAGAAGGCCAAGGGGCGCACCTGGTACGAGACGAAGTTCATCCCCCGGATCGGGCCGTGGGCGCTCTACGGGCTGCTGTTCACCATCGTGATTCTCTTTGCACTGCAGGGCGAACAGATCACCTCCCAGCCATGGGACGTCGTCCGGATCGCGATCCCCTTGCTGGCGTACTTCGCGATCATGTGGGGCGGCGGCTACGCCCTCGGCGCCGTCATGGGCCTGGGCTACGAGCGCACCACCACGTTGGCGTTCACCGCCGCGGGCAACAACTTCGAACTCGCCATCGCCGTGGCCATCGCCACCTACGGCGCCACCTCCGGGCAGGCCCTGGCCGGTGTCGTCGGCCCGCTGATCGAGGTCCCCGTCCTCGTCGGCCTGGTCTACGTGTCCCTGGCGCTGCGCTCCCGCTTCGCCGATCGGTCACGGCAGCCTACGTCGGACCGCATCTCCTCCTGACCTGCCCATCGTCCGTCGAACCTGTGAAAGGTTGATACTCATGGCGTCTCGTCCCAGCGTGCTGTTCGTCTGCGTGCACAATGCCGGCCGTTCCCAGATGGCCGCCGGATTCCTCGCCCACCTCGCCGGTGATGCGATCGAGGTCCGCTCCGCCGGATCCGCCCCGGCCGATCAGGTGAACCCGGCCGCCGTCGAGGCGATGGCCGAACTTGGCATCGACATCGCCGACCAGTCCCCGAAGATCCTCACCCCGGACGCCGTCCAGACCTCCGACGTGGTCATCACCATGGGCTGCGGCGATGCGTGCCCCGTCTTCCCCGGGGTCAGCTACCGGGACTGGGCGCTCGCGGACCCGGCCGGTCGGTGCGTCGACGCGGTCCGCCCGATCCGCGACCAGATCAGGGTCCGGGTCGAGGCGCTGATCGCCGAACTCGTCCCCGCCACTGCTCGAGACCGGGGATGACTGATGAGCAAACCCTCTGATCTTCGCCCTCGCACGCACCGGCCGGGCGGCGCTGTCAGCAGCAGCGGGTCGTGGTGACGGGCTGGTGCTCGTCGCCTTGCGCGGTGGGAGAGCCGCTCTCGCATGAGCATCCGCCCTCGGGCTCGGCGGCGAGCAGTTCGGGGCTGGTACCGAACGTGTCGGAATCGGCGAGCACGGTGTAGACCTCCCACTGCTCACCGGCCGGGCCGGTGACCCAGACCTTGTCCTGGGTGGCGAAGCAACAGGTAGTGCCGATCTGCTCCTCGGTGAACAGGCCCGCCCCGGCGAGCCGGGTGATCTCCTCGTGCACGATCGCGCTGGACTCGACCTCGACCCCGAGGTGATTGATACTGCCGCCCTTGCCGGGGTTCTCGATCAGCACCAGCTTCAGCGGCGGCTCGGCGATCGCGAAGTTCGCGTAACCGGGCTTGCGCTTCGCCGGGTCCGCGCCGAACAGTTTCGAGTAGAACGTGACCGCCTCGTCGAGATCATCGACGTTGAGGGCCAACTGGATACGGGACATGACGCCACCTCCACTAGTGCGACATATATCGAAATAGCCGATACTCCCAGCGTCCCACCTTTTTGACTTAAGTCAAGACCGTGGGGAGAATGGGGTATGCCCAAGTCCTTGCCCCTGGTCGATATGTCCGCCCCGGTGTGCTGCCCACCGGTCGCCGCGGGCCCGGTGGACGACGCGGCGGCACTGGAGGTGGCACTGCGCCTCAAGGCGATCGCCGACCCGGCCCGGGTCAAGCTGCTGTCACTACTGCTCACCGCAGAGTCGGGCGCCGAGACCACCGGCGACCTCGCGGCCACCATCGCCCTGTCCGAGTCGACCGTCAGCCACCACCTCGGTCAGCTCCGCACCGCAGGGTTGATCGAATCCGAGCGGCACGGGATGAACGTCCACCACCGCGCCCGCCGAGACGCGTTGGCGGCACTGTGTTTCGTGCTCGACCCGAACTGCTGCTCCTGAAAACCCGACCACCGGCGCCGTCACGATACGTGCGAGGGCCCCTGGCGCCGCCCGGTGCGTCCGTTCCGGGTGGACGTCGTCTGTTGTGGTGCCACCTACTCACCACACAACTCACGGAGTGTTCCCATGAAGGACGACAGCGTTCAGATCCCCGCCGGCCAGAACCAGATCGAGGCCGACACGACGCCGACTTGTTGCAGCACCGACAAGCAAGCCACCTGCTGCGAGCGCAGCGAAAAGTCGACGTGTTGCGGTAGCGAGGCAACCGCCCACGGTGGTTGCGGCTGCCAATAGAGACCACCGACCAGGGACTGGACGTTCTCGGGCGTCCAGTCCCTTGGGTGCGCATCGTGGAGAACCCGACTCATCTTCGATGTTCTCCGGGTTCGGCCACACCGAGTGCGGCTATCCGCCGGACGACGGTGTAGCCCCACAGTCACAGTGCCCACTCCGGGACTGGAAATCGTGCACGTGACCGCGGCGATCCTGGCTCACCTCACAGCAGGCGAGTAACCGATGTCGCAGGACGGCGCGGCCACGCTGGACGCGGGACTTCATGCCGGACACCGAGATTCCGGCCTCGTCTGCGGCGGCGGCGTGGCTTCTCGCCTCGAGGTCGACCATTCGGACCGCGGCGGCCTGCTCGGTGGGCAGCCCCGAGAGCATTGGCACCAAACACTTCGCGAGTTCCCGCTCGAGGCGCACGTCCGTCTCGGACTCACCACCAACGCTCTCCTCCGGGGCAGCATCCACCGGCAACTCACGTCGGTGTGGCGCCGAGCGGTAGAAATCGGTGATCGCGTTGCGGGTGACGGTGTACATCCATCCCAGGACCCGGTCCTGATCGCGCAGTTCGCCCAGGCCCTTGGCCATCCGCAGGAACACGCTCTGCAGGATGTCGTCGGCGTCCTCGGGACGATTGACCCGACGGGCGATGAAGGCCCGCAGGTCAGCAGAGAACTCCCGCCACAGCCGGTCGAGGTCGGCGGTCGCCGGCGGGCTCGTCGTATCACTGATGTCCATCGTTCCTCCCTCTCCAGCATCCACCGGCCGGGACGCGTTCACCATGCCCCGAATGCGTCCGGGTCAGTGGTCTCCTCGTAGAGACGACGGCGGAGACGATCGGACGCATCCTGCGTCCCGATCCCGGCTGCACCGTCTGTACAGCTATCGAGACCTGGATCCGAAAGCGCTCCTCCGGAAGCGATGGATTCCCGGCTCGAGTCCGAGATTTTCTCGCCGAACGTGGTCGTGGCTGTCGATCTCGCGGTCGCCGATTCGACGTATCAGTAAGGCAGTGAGGAGGTGAGAGCGATGTTGTCCACACACCTGTTTTCCGGTCTGACCACTGAAGAGGTCGATCTGATCGTGGCGGAGGAACTGCATCTGCTCGACGCCGCCGCATGAGCCGCCGACGTCATGTCGTGAATGGGAGCACGAGCCCCCCCACGTGAGGCCTACACCGCCGCCCCGAAGCCCTGTAGGGCTTCGGGGCCAAGCCACGCGGGTGTCAGCGTGCCGCCGTTCCGCGCGCCCGGGCGACGCGGCCGACGACGGCGGGCAACGCCGTCACCGTGGACCACAGCACCACCGCGGCCACCAGAGGGGCGTGGTCATTTCACGCCTCCCAATTCGATGCTGGACGCGGGAGCGGCACCGCATTCGTTCCGGGAGCGGTCCGGGTACGGTGCACTGTTGCCGGCGCGGCGGGTGCGCCGGAGAACGCTGGTCATCATCGGAGGTTCCTTCCGTAGGGTGCTCCCTCTCGGGTGGGGAGTCGCCCCTTCAGACGAACGACCCGCGATCTGGACGCATCGCCCATCGACTGATCGAACCTGTCGGTGTTCACTCGAATCATCACAAGCAATGCGAAGGCTCGACCCGTGCGGGTGGACACCATGGCGGCGCCACTCATCGAGGCTGGGAGGAACGGCCAGGATGAAACCGGAAACAGCGGAAGCCCGCATGTTGCTGTCGGTGATCGAGCATGCCCAGAACCTGGTCGCACTCGCTGACTACGACACCGGTCGCCTGCGCTATCTCAACCCTGCCGGGATGCAGCTGATGGGATTGACCGACGAGGCAGCCGTCGCGGCCCGCTGGGCGCCGGAGTTCTTCACCGATGTCGGATTCGTCCAGGCCCCCGAGATGGAATCAGCCCTGCTCGATCAGGGCCGGTGGGAGGGGCGGTCGGAGTTTCGGCATTTCCTGACCGGTGAACCGATCCCCGTGACCTTG
>RRBB01001166.1:0-291 GCA_006543605.1 Rhodococcus sp. WS4 | reverse complement strand
CACAGCGACACCGCCGAACAACTGGCCCGGCTGTTCGGCATCGACCGCTACGCACCCACCCGATGACCGGCCGCCACCGACTTAGGTAATACACCCCGACCACACCAAAACCAGCTCCCACCAGCGCAAACCGCACCGAAGCCACAGCTATCTAGGAAACTCCCGCTAGTGTCCTGAGTCGTTGTTCAGTTGATTAATTCGCGTGCAGTAGTTGGCGAGGTTGTCCAGGATTTCGTCTGCGGTTTTGGTCCACACGAAGGGTTTTGGGTCGTCGTTCCATGCGTCGATCCA
>RRBB01001165.1:0-294 GCA_006543605.1 Rhodococcus sp. WS4 | reverse complement strand
CCCGAACTCGATCAGCCGCGTCTTATCCGGGTGCAGCTCCAGGTTGAACTTCGCGAACCGCTCGCGAAGATCGGCGAGGAACCGCTGCGCATCGGCTTGCCGCTCGAAGCCCATGACGAAGTCGTCGAGTAATCCCGATGTCGGGATTACTCGACTTATCCCGACCACGGAATTATCCCGATACGGGTATCGAAGCGGCGGTATTGATGCAGGTGGGGGCATCTCCGGATGAATTCGGGTCGGGATAATCCCGCGTGTTCCAGGCTCTGTCGGTGGGGCAGGTTGCTCCACCGA
>RRBB01001164.1:0-296 GCA_006543605.1 Rhodococcus sp. WS4 | reverse complement strand
GACCGGCACTGATCAAGGCGCTCCACGGCCGCTTCGACGACCACCACGGCGAACTGGCCCGGATGCTGCTCGATCAGATCGACACGCTGTCCGGCCAGATCGGCACCCTCACCACCCGCATCGACCACCTGCTGGCGCAGGCCGACCCGGCCGACGCGGACGACGCGGACGACGCGGACGGTGGGGGCGTGACCGACGAAACCGCGGCTACCCCCACCGGGCCGAGCACGGTCGAACGCCTCGCCGAAATCCCCGGCATCGGCCGGGCCGGGGCGCAGAGCATCCTCGCCGAAATC
>RRBB01001163.1:0-300 GCA_006543605.1 Rhodococcus sp. WS4 | reverse complement strand
CGAGCCCAACCCAGCAGCGTGTCACGCTCGACATCGGACAGGACCAATTCCGCCTTCGGGCGACCAGCACGTGTCATTAGCCGATGCTACCAGATATATTCAACGGATCAATAACTCGGGACACTAGGAGGCCGCTGAATTATCGGCGCGCCTCCCGGGTTTATCGGCCTGAGCTGGGAAAATGGGTTCATGCAGGGTGTGGAGCGGGCGGATCGGGAGCTTCTGGACGCGGGGGCGTTGGTCGGTCATCTGGTACCGGAGGGCAGCGTGTTCGCGTTCCTCGCCGCCCACCGCCAGGAT
>RRBB01001162.1:0-300 GCA_006543605.1 Rhodococcus sp. WS4 | reverse complement strand
CCGGCACGGGCAAGACATTCTTCCTCGAGGCCCTCGGCCAGCACGCCGTCGAACAGGGACGGAAGGTGTTGTGGTTCACCCTCGAAGACCTCGGCGCCCTGATCCGCCGGCACCGCGCCGACGACTCGGTCTCGGGTGCCCTGACCAAGCTGCTGCGCGCCGATCTCGTGGTCATTGATTTATGCCGCCCCCGTAACTATGCCGATGCAGGGTGGCGTTCCGGGTGGGCTGCCCTGTCTTGCAATGACTTGCAGTACTTCGAGTCTGAATGTGCTCGGCATATTCACAGTGCCTCCAGGA
>RRBB01001161.1:0-302 GCA_006543605.1 Rhodococcus sp. WS4 | reverse complement strand
GTCTTCGACGACGGACAGAACCGGTCGATCGCCACCACCCGCCGCCCGTACCAGTCGGCCTTGTACTCGAGCATCGACCGGAACTCGGACCAACTCGCATCCGAGATCGCCCGAGACAACGACCGATTCCTGACCATGTTCCGCACACTCAGATCCTCGACGGCGATCACTTGATTTTCGCGCACCAGCCGAGTGGAGAGTGTGTGCAGATAATCGCGCCGCCGATCGGCGATCCGGCCATGAATCTTCGCGACCTTCAGTCGGGCCTTGGCCCGGTTACGGGATCCCTTCGCCTTCCTGGC
>RRBB01001160.1:0-303 GCA_006543605.1 Rhodococcus sp. WS4 | reverse complement strand
TGCGACACGCCCACCCCGACGAGCACATCTGGTCCTGGTCGCACTGGCGGAGACGCCGACAACACCAGGCCCGCATCTGTCATTACCGAACCCGCGGCCACCTGCCATAAGTGCCGTTGCAGTACTACCGGGGCTGCGCCCCAGCCCGACGAGTCGTGTGGCGGCGGGCTGCGCTCCGGGGGCCCCGGCCGGTCGGGGTGATGACCCTGGTCGACGTCGTCGATCGGGTGTATGAACCGTCGTAGCGGTTGGTTGGCCTACCGGCCGCCCGATCGTCCGGAGCTCATCATGACCATACCGCGC
>RRBB01001159.1:0-303 GCA_006543605.1 Rhodococcus sp. WS4 | reverse complement strand
CCAACCGGCCGATCCTCTCTGCCCGGCCAACTATCGCGTGTGTCATCCGAGCACCGATCCACTCGCTCCTCGCCGCCCACGCGCCCGGCCCTCACGCAGAGACAGCCGTTCGACACCAGCCACCTAGAGCTGCATGCGTCCACGGACGCCGTCGATACCGACTTCGTCGCCGTCCTCTGCGACGTACATCCCGACGGGTTCGTGCAGAACCTCGCCGAAGGACTCGTACGTGGCCGGTTCCGCGACAGCTACGACGACCCCACACTCCTGACCCCAGGCCAGGTCTATCGACTCACGATCGAG
>RRBB01001158.1:0-305 GCA_006543605.1 Rhodococcus sp. WS4 | reverse complement strand
GCGCGGTATGGTCATGATGAGCTCCGGACGATCGGGCGGCCGGTAGGCCAACCAACCGCTACGACGGTTCATACACCCGATCGACGACGTCGACCAGGGTCATCACCCCGACCGGCCGGGGCCCCCGACTGCAGCCCGCCGCCACACGACTCGTCGGGCTGGGGCGCAGCCCCGGTAGTACTACAGGGCTAATGCCTGGATCTTGAGTCGGCGTCTGAAGTGGTGTCTGCGGGCATCGGCTTGGTGCTCGCGTCGGAAGCATGACCAGTGCAGTGCGTGCTCGATCGCGTCTTTGGCCAATTGGC
>RRBB01001157.1:0-308 GCA_006543605.1 Rhodococcus sp. WS4 | reverse complement strand
TGGATCGACGCATGGAACGACGACCCAAAACCCTTCGTGTGGACCAAAACCGCAGACGAAATCCTGGACAACCTCGCCAACTACTGCACGCGAATTAATCAACTGAACAACGACTCAGGACACTAGTCTCACGGTGATGTCGTATACGACATCGGTCCGACACGGCCCGTGATGTAGGTGGTCGTTGGTTCGTTCGTTCTGGTCGGCTTTGTCCTGGGCATTCGAAAGCCTTCTCGCCCTTCGTTCGGACGTTCTTTCGCGTTGGCCGTTCGATTCCTTGGCCGGTTGAGCCCGTGGCGTGCTGCGCG
>RRBB01000115.1:0-32961 GCA_006543605.1 Rhodococcus sp. WS4 | reverse complement strand
ATATCCGACCTGCGGGGCCTGCCGGGCCAGGTCCTGCGCGGCGCCCGCGACGCGGCCGGCGAGGTCGCCGGCCTCGCACCGGCGCTGACCGGCACCGTGGACCGTGCCCTACGCGCCCAGGGCGGGCCGCTGTCGATGCGGGCACCACACACGATGTTCAACGTCCCGATCGCAGGCGCCCGGCACTTCGCCGCCCGCACCTGGCCGCTCGAACGGATCCGGCTGCTCGCCAAACATGCCGACGCCACCGTCAACGACATCATCCTGGCAATGTCCGCCGGAGCCCTGCGCACCTACCTGCACGACCTCGGGGCACTGCCCGCCGACCCGCTGATCGCGATGGTCCCGGTCTCCCTGCGCCCCACCACCTCCGGCACCGATGCCGAATCCGCAACCGGAAACCGGATCGGGGTCCTGATGTGCAACCTCGCCACCCACCTGCCCGACCCCGCCCACCGCCTCGACACCGTGCGCACCTGCATGCGCGAAGGCAAACACGCCCTGCGGGCGATGAGCCCCGCCCAAGTGCTGGCGATGAGCGCCCTCGGCGCCGCCCCCCTCGGCATCGAAATGCTGCTCGGCCGGCGGGGACCACAGAGGCCGCCGTTCAACCTGGTGATCTCCAACGTCGCCGGACCCGACACCCCGCTGTACTGGAACGGCGCCCGCCTCGACTCCCTCTACCCACTGTCGATCCCGGTCACCGGGCAAGCCCTCAACATCACCGCCACCAGCAGCGACGACCAACTGGTATTCGGGCTCACCGGCTGCCGGCGCACCGTCCCGAACCTGCACCCGATGCTCGATCACCTCGACACCGAACTCGACGCCCTCGAACAGGTGGTCGGCCTGTAAACGCCACTATGAGCGCCGTCGCCGTATCCACCGCGCCGACAGCAACTCCGCCGGCACCACCGACACAACACCGGCGTCCGCCCACCAGGAGATGAACCCGATGAACACCCACAAGACACTGCTCATGCTGCTGGTCGGCGGAACCGCCACCCTCCACGCCCTCCTCCGCCGCCCCACCCCACGGCGCCGCGGACAGAGTGCCCCCTTCCACGCCAACGGCTGACACCCGCCGCGCGCATCACCGCCCTCGGCCCTCTCCTTCACGAACGACCCGCCGACATCCTTCGGTCTCGTGACTCGTTCACGCTGCGAGGCCATTACGGGCGAAGGACAGCTCGGGCTACCCCGCTGCTGCGATTGGTCCAGCGGATCGCCGGCAGTCCATACCCCGCCCCGCCTCACCGGAGTGGACCTCGACCAACACCGGTGGTGTCGTCACAGTTTTCGGTGCCCTGAGCACCGCGTACCCCTCCACGCCGCATCACCATCAATTCCGTCGACGATCGGCTACACGCCCCGCGCGTTCTGAGCCCGCGGACCCTCCTGCGCCATCCGATCTCGGACTCGACGCGCCGCCTCTCGTATCGTCGCGGCCAGCATTTCCCGGATCGCATACGGCGGAAACAACTTCCGCGGCCAACTATGCAGGGTCCTCTGGATATCGGGTGCCTCCACAGAGACGCGTATGGGTCGCTGTCGGGTGGTGGCGGTTCCGGGCAGTGTGCGCGGCCGAGAGGACGGGCCGTCCATCAGCACTTGGACCTCGTGTGGCCAACCGATCCAGCAGAGATTCAGTGGAGTGGCATTCGTTCCGGCTTGGTGCGCACTGCGTCGCAGGCGCTGGCGCGGATTTTTCACAATGCCACTGTTTCGGCGGGGCGATCGCTGTGAAGGGTGCGTGCGGTGGTTGTCGTGCGGATGAAGTTTCCGATCTGCGCGATCGCGTGGTTTGCCTCGGGAATGAGGTCGGCGGCTGCCTGGAACACGTGGACCTGCCGGTCCCACACCTCGAGGGTGATGGGTACACCGGCCGCTGCGAGACGCTCGGCCATCAGCTCGGCATCGGGGTAGAGCATCTCGGTGGAACCGACCTGGATCAACACGGGCGGCAAGCCCTCCAGGATGCCGTCAACCGGCGAGGCGCATGGTTTGCCAAGGGCGTCGCGGTGAGCGTCCTGATCGGCCAAGCCGGTGAGCGCCGTGAGGACCGAACGTGGAAAGACCGGACACTGCCCGGCGCCCGGGTGGGCAAGCTTCCCCGCGGGATCCATGTCCGTCAGCGGTGACAGCGCGACCAGCCCTGCCGGACGCGGCAGGTCCAGGTCAACCAGCGTAAGCGCGGTCATGAACGTCAGGTAACCGCCGGCAGAATCACCGGCAATCACAATCTTCCTTGCCTCGAACCCCTGTCCGAGCAGCCACCGGTAACCGTCGACTCCGTCGGCGATGGCATCACGGATCGGATGTTTGGGCATCATCCGGTAGCCGACACTGAGCACCGCCGCCCCGGCAGAGGCCGAGATCCGCGAAACCAGTCGGCGGTGGGTATTCAGACCGCAGGTCAGGAAACCGCCACCATGCAGATACAGCACCACCGTCTCAGTTCCCAGATTGCCGGCGTCGATCAATTCCGCGTCACAGTTCTCGAGGCGCACGGAGCGGTGGGCGACCCCACGGAGCGGCGGGACGATCCGGGCCGCGTGGTCGATCACTCCGGCCGGCCACAGGGGACTCGGCCACTGCGCCCACACCCCGAGCAGCGGTTTGACCGTCATCCGCAACGAGTGCGCCAAAACCTGTGAGCGGAGGCTTGCCCCCGGGAAAAAGTCGGGGATCCGATCCGCGCGCACGGAAGTCCGGCACGCCTGACTTGTGAACGGCGGCCACGCTGCCGACTGCGTGGCAGCGGTGAAGCGCCCGGCGCCGTCGCCAGCGGGGCTCGATGTGCAGGGGTTCGCCGGGAAATCTCCTTCGCATCGTCCGAGCTGTGCGGCGCCGGCAGTGAACTCGGCCGTGTTCTCTCGCCCCCCGTCGAGGACGAGGCTGCTACCGCTGCCGGTCAGAGCCGCCGCGGCCGCCACCCCTTCGACAACCTCGTTGCACGACGCCGGGAACTTCTCCCAGTGCACCTTCGCAGACGCGAAATGCGATAGGACAGAAGAAAACAACGCATCACCACACATGGGAGGGCCACCGTCTACTTTGTCAGCCGCTTGTAAGCCGCAACGCTCCGCCGGGCATCAGGGAATCCGAGCCGTGGCGCCCCGACCTGCTGCCGGATCCGTAATTGCGACCACGGTGCGTCCGGGATGCACTGCCCCGATCCTGCGGACCGACGGTAAATAAAACTATCTATCTGTAACTTCGCACTATAACATACTGCAGGATTGTTTCAGGAAAAGATGCAGGCAGTGGCCGAGCAGAGTGCAGCTGAGCCCGAAATCCGCCTTGAGCGCAAGCAGACCCAGGGTCGGGAGGTACCCGATGTCTCCCGGCATGACACCACGTTCAGGGCGGGACCCCCGCGCTACCGCCGGAATCAGCACTCCGAACCCCGGGCGATGCGCCTCTTGCCAGTAATGCTCGTAACGTCCAGGGACGGCATTTCAGGTTGGTGAACAGCCCAGTCGCTCGAAGGGATGGTCCCGGGAACGCCGCCGATGGGATCAGCCGCTATCCGCGTGAATCGAAGTCCTGCCCCGGCAGCGCGGCGCGGTCCGGGCACGAATCGTCTGCCCGTTGGCGGCGCGCGGTGGCGTCGTTCCATCCGGCGGTCTGCCGGTCGAACACGCCCTCGGCCGTCGGTGCCGCGGCCCGGGGCTGGTGCCGGCGCGGAGGGTTCATCGCATCGGGATCGGGTAAGCCAGTTCCATGGTCACCGAACGCCAAGCCCACCGGCATCCACCGCTGTCGAGCGGATTCCCCGACCCCCGGCCGACAGATGCTCGGGAGGAGCCACAGCGAACCCCGGTGCGGATGGTGAAACTCTTCTCGGCCAATGGGATCCGGTTCGCAGTGGCCGGCGACTGCGCCGCAAAATTGCTCGGCGGGACACCCGCGGAGCATGATGTTGCCATCGTCCTCACGCGAGACGATGCGCAACACGCGGCCGAAGCCTTGGCCACCGTCGGAAAGCCTGCCGCCGGGCGACGCGAGGACCGGGCCTCACCGGTGCAGATCGGTAACGCCGCGGCTCCGGTGATCGCTGCCACCGACCTGATCATCGACAAACTTCACGAGGTCGGCACTCACCGATGCGACTTCGTGCCGGTGGCGCAGCTCGCCTGGGCCCTGTGCGAACGGGCCGACTGGTCTGCCGTCACCGACACCACCGCCGACTCCCCCTACGCGCGGGCCTGCCTCGGGCTCGTCACGGATCTGCCGATTGCGGCGGCGACACCCCGCGCCGCGGGTGGAGACACGGTCGCATCCGACGACCTGACCATCGGTACCCGGGGTCGGGCCGGAAGATGAGCATCACGGACCACGAAAGGCATGCAATGCGGTTCGACTCGGCCGATCCCGACCTGTGGCGGTCGGTGCTCGAGCGGGCGCCGGACCTGGTGATGGTGTCGGACTTCGCCTCCGGCCGCATCCTGTCTCTCAACCCGGCGGGAATCAGATTGGTGGGCCTGCGCGACGCCGCCGACGCCGAAGCCCGGACCACCGCCGAATTCCTCACCGACGCCGGACTGGCCCAGACTCCCGTTGTGGAGGCGGCCCTGACCCGCAACGGGCACTGGGAGGGGATCAGCGAGCTACGGCACTTCGGCACCGGAGCGCCGATCCCGGTGTCCGTCTCCACATTTACGGTGTGCGACGGGGAGTCCGGCCCGGCGGTGATCGCCACGATCGCGCGCGACCGCCGCGACCGCCGCACCCAGGATCGCCGATTCCGGAAGGCACTCGAGTCGACCGCACACCGGGCCCGCGAACAACACGCCCTGGCCGAACTCGGCCAGCTCGCCGTCGACGCCGACCTCGACACCCTGCTGCCCGCCGCCGTCGGCGCGGCCGCCACCCTGATCGGTGTGCAGTGCGCCTCGATCTCCCGGATCACCGACACCGGCGATGCGCTCGAGGTCCTCGCCTACCGCGGACAACCCCCTACCCCGCACGCCTTCGCCGCCGGACCGGCATCCCAACCGGGGTATGCGGCGGCCACCGGGGAGATCGTGATCTGCCCTGACCGGGAGCAGGAAGCCCGGTTCGCCACCACCGCGATGGCCGGGCGCGGGCTGCGCAGCGGCATCAGTGTGCCGATCGGCGACGCCGCCGGGTGGGGGGTGCTCACCGTGCACAGCGCCCGGCCCCGCGACTACACCGACCGAGACGTCGCGTTCCTGCGGGCGGTCGCCGCGGTGCTGTCCGCCGCGATCGGCCGGATCGACGCCGAAACCCGGGTGCGGCATCAGAGCCTGCACGACCCGCTCACCGGGCTGCCGAACCGCACCGCCGCGTACCGGCGGATCACCGCCGCCCTGCACACCGCTCACCGCGATCGCACCCTGCTCGCCTTGCTACTGGTCGATCTCGACGACTTCAAGATCGTCAACGACAGCCTCGGCCACGCCCACGGCGACGCCGCCCTGATCCGGCTCGCGCGGCGGCTGGCCGCGGCGGTCCGCCCGGCCGACACCGTCGCCCGCCTCGGCGGCGACGAATTCGTCCTCGTCTGTGAGGACATCGGCACCGCGGACACCGCGACCGTCCTGGCCGACCGAATCACCACCGCCTTGCGCACCCCGGACCACTCCACCGGAACCCCGGTGCCGCTGCGCGCCAGCATCGGCATCGCCGTCTCCGACCCCACCTGCACCGCCGAGGAACTGATCCGGCGCGCCGATCTGGCGATGTATCGGGCCAAGAGCACCGGCGCCGGCGGTCACGCGCTCTACCACCCGGACGATCGCGACAGCTACGACGCCGACCGGGTCCTGCGAATGTCCACCGACCTGCGCACCGCACTCGACAACGACCAGCTGACCCTGCTCTACCAACCGATCTTCGACCTTCGGCGCGGCGCTATCACCGCCGTCGAGGCCCTGGCCCGGTGGGCGCACCCCACCCTCGGCAGCATCAGCCGCACCGAATTCGTCGCCGTCGCCGAACGGACCGGCCTCATCGGCCCTCTCGGCTCGTGGGCTCTGCGCACCGCCTGCCGGCAGGCCGCCGCCTGGCATCCAGCAGACGTGGGGATCCGCGTAGACGTCAGCACCGTACAACTGCGCGACCGCGCCTTCGCCGACCAGGTCGCCGACATCCTTGCCGACACCGGGCTGTCCCCGCACCGTTTAGGCCTCGAGATCAGCGAGACCACGTCGGCGTCGGTGACCACCCACACGGTCGCCGCCCTGACCGCGCTCCACAAGCTGGGGGTCGTACTGCTACTCGATCACCTCGGCACAGGACACGGCCCACTCGGGTATCTCATCCGATACCCGATATTCGACTCCCTCAAGATCGACAGGTCTTACATCACCGCACTCCCCGGCCGCCGCCCCGAAGCTGTCGTCACCGCCTTCACCACCATCGCCCGCGCCTACGACACCACAGTCATCGGCGACGGCGTGGAAACCAGAACCCAACTCGACACCCTCCACGCCTGCGGCTGCGACTTCGCCCAAGGCTCCTACCTAGCTGAACCCGCCCCCGCCGGCACCGTCGCCGCGCTGCTGCGGCAACAATCGTGACGCGATGTCGAATTGATGGATTCTCGACAGCGCAATGACTTGCCACCTCCTCAGGGCTGCGACCGGATGCCCCGGGTTGGTGTCGGGCCGCCGATGCAACGCGCAACACGCGGGGTCAGAAGTCCCAGTCCGCGTCCTCGGTGTGCTGGTGCTTGCCGATCACGTACGAGCTGCCGGCACCGGAGAAGAATTCGTGCGTCTCCCCGCCGCCGGGGTCCAAGGCAGCGACGATCACCGGATTCACCTGGCACTCGTCGTCCCGGAACGCGGCGTGGTAGCCGAGGTTCGCCAGCGCCCTGTTCGCGTTGAACCGCATGAACGGCAGCACATCCTCGGTCCAGCCGACCTCGTCGTACAGATCCCGCGCATACCCGACCTCGTTTTCGTATAGGGCGTGCAGCAGCTCGTGGGTGTACTTGTGGTGGGCGGCCCGCAGGCCGACGGGCATCCGCTCGAGCCCGCGCCGGCACTTATAGCCGATGTAGAACCCGTGCACCGCCTCGTCGCGGATGATCAGCCGGATCAGGTCGGCGGTGTTGGTGAGCTTGCCTCGTGAGGACCAGTACAGCGGCAGGTAGAACCCCGAGTAGAACAGGAACGATTCGAGCATCACCGAGGCCGCCTTGCGTGCGAGCGCGTCGTCGCCGCGGTAGTGGTCGAGGACGATCTGGGCCTTACGTTGCAGGTGAGCGTTCTCCTCCGACCAGGTGAACGCCTCGTCGATCTGCCGTGTCGAGCACAGGGTGGAGAAGATCGAGCTGTAGCTCTTGGCGTGCACCGACTCCATGAACGCCATGTTGGTCAACACCGACTGCTCATGCGGGGTGACGGCGTCAGCGATCATGGCGACGGCCCCCACCGTGGCCTGGGCAGTGTCGAGCAGCGTCAGCCCGGTGAACACCCGGACGGTCATCTGCTGCTCTGCCCGGGTCAACGTCTGCCAGGAGCGAAGATCGTTGGACAGCGGCACCTTCTCCGGGAGCCAGAAGTTGCGGGTCAACCGATCCCACACGGCGGCGTCCGTCGCGTCGGGCACCCGGTTCCAGTCGATCGCGCGGACGCGGTCGAGGCGCCGACATTCGTTTCGTGATTTCACCGCGTATGCGCCTCCTCGACGGGCGCGAGATCGTGACGACACTTCATTGTCCCACCGACTCGCTGTCCCACCGACGACGTACTCCCCCGGTCCGTGTGGGTTCTGCGCACGCGTCCCATCCACCGATTAACGAAATCGATTGATTACCAATATCATTCACAACAAAGCCCGGAAACGGCGCCCTTGACATCGGGCCGCGCGCACACCACCCGCAACTCACTGGTTCTCGTGTACCGCACGGGCGACGAGGAACTCGTCGGCCGCGTCGATGCGGGTGCCGAAGCCGCGGCTGATCTCGTCGATGACCCGCCGCAGCCATTCAGTGTCGCCGGTCGGCGCGCGATGCAGCTGCATCTGCCGGGATCTCATCGGCACCAGTCGTAGCTCGCGTAGCTCGTGAGTGCGTGCGTCGAGGGCCACCAGGTAGAGCAGACGCAAATCATCGCGGTAGCGTTCGTGTCCCCCGATGCCCTCGTAGTCGTTGATCAGGTCGCCGCAACCGTACAAGATCGGGTGGCCACGGTAGATCTCGATTGGCCTTGGATGATGAGACGAATGCCCGAAGACCACGTCGACGCCACCGTCGACGAGCCGATGCGCGAACTCGACATACGCATCCGGCACGTCGTATCCCCAATTCGGACCCCAGTGCAGAGATACCACCACAACGTCCGTGTCCCGCCGCATCAGCCGCGTCCGGTCGAGCACGCGGTCCGCCTCGGCGCAGGTGTGTTCCGACAGGTAGGCGACGCCAGGCCGGTTACGCCGCGCCGCCCCGTGCGGCGAGACCCCGCTCGACGACATACCCGCCGCCCAGATCAAAAGCCTGCTGCCCGTCCCAGCGTGCACGACCGCGGGCGACCACGCCTGCGCCGCGGCGCGCCCCGCACCGACGGTCCGTACGCCGGCGCGGTCCAGCGCGTCGAGGGTGTCTTCGAGCCCACCGGCACCGAAGTCGAGGATGTGATTGTTCGCCAGTACGCAGACGTCGATCCGCGCAACGGCGAGTACCCCCACGTTCGACGGATGCATTCTGTAGTTGATTCCCTTGGACACGAAGTGGGCGCATGTGGTGACGGTCGTTTCGAGGTTGATCACGCGTGCATCGGGCGCCGCCTCGTCGAGGACGCGCAACGCCTCACCCCATGGCCATTCGAACCCGACGGGGCGGGGAATCGAACCGTTCCGCCTCTCCGCCAACGCCACGTACTCGCGTGCGTCACGGACGCAACGCTCCCGCAGCTCCGGGTCGCCCGCGAAGGGGAGAATCTGGTCCACTCCCCTCCCGGTCATCACATCGCCGGCGAGGAACACTGTGATGGTGTCGGACATCGAAATCCTCAGCAACAACACGGGTACCTGCAACACACTCGGAGACCGACATCACGCCTTCGAGAATGCACCCGTCGCTCGAACCGGTCCTCGGACCATCGTCAGGCCCGCGTGCCGGCGCGGTCGAGCTGAGAGACCCGTTGCGGGCTCAGCTCGAGGATGACGCCGATGTCGCGCACCGACAGGCCTGATCGGCGCAGATGTGCCACCGCGGCCCGCGAGGCCCGCGCGGCACATTCCTGCGCGTGGGCGGCGGACTCGACCTGCAAGTGGGCCGCTCGAGCCTCCATGAGCGCCGCCGAATCCCCGATCTCGTAGTCGAGGACGACCTCGACATCCGCGGCCGGCACATCCTCGACCAGATGCACTGCATCCGCCACCATGGCAGCAACCTGATCGAGCCGTCGTGCCTGGGTAAGAACCGCCTCGACCCCGGGAACCTCCACCACCCACCAACCGCCACAGCGGGTGGCCTTCGCTGTCACCTTCATCACAAACCTCTTCCCGCCCGGCTCGCCAACCCGACCCACGACGACATGGCTGAGGGTGCATTTTCCGTCTCGACGAGCTCGATACCGGCAACCGCGGCGCCGGGCCCGCATCTCATGCGAACAGTCGCCCTTCCGACCACAAGTCTAGTCCCCCTCTACTGAGCACAACGACACGGACAGAAGACATTCAGCGTCTACGCGGACTCCCGAGGAACCAGCGTCGACACCGCGACTCTCACCAGAAATCCAGGGCCTGTGCGGTTGCGGTGGACTCCGCCTGCGACGGCCGCAGCGCACCACCGATGCGTAGTCGGTGTGGCCGACCGTCGCAGGCGGACATCCCGTGAGTCCCGGTAGGCTGCCGTCGTACCAGGGCCACCGCTAGCCACACCAGATCATCGCCCACTGCGTGTGGCTGTGTCACCGGCTCCCGCTCAGCTTCCTCGAGGTGCAGGAGATGATGTTCGATCCCGCGCCCGGGATCGGCGGGCAGTTTGTGCAGACCAACCGATTACACGGCCGATCTGCGAACGGGTCCTGATCGGATGCGGCAGCGCCACCACCCCGAGACACCCGCCCCGACCTGAAGAGTGGTCTTCCTACGCATCCGGTGACCCCTCCACCGCACCGAGCGCGGCCTTCGCCTATCCGTGCCGACACCGACCGCGGCGGGCGATCACCGCAGTGTGCCGCTCGACGCGGGTCAGGGCGCTACGCGAGGGTCACCGCGCGGTACGAGTTCGAACCAAGCGCTGGTTCCGCCGTGAATGTGCGGATCCGGGTAGCACAGTGCGAGGCCTTGCTCGTCGAAGGTAGTGAACCACTCCTGCCAGGAGATGTGCTCGAGCTCTGCGGCGCGGACACCGGCGAGGTCGATGTGCAGGGCGCCGGAGCCGGCGGCGGTCCCCGCCGTTCGTGCCGGAGCGCCGTGATGCGCCTGAGTCCAGCGGCGGATCTCTTCATGATCGGTGATGATGTGCAGATGTGAGGTCATCGGATCGGTCCTGGTGTGTGTCGTCGATGTGGTTCTCGGGATACCCACGACGGGACCAGCCGAAGCGCAAGGCCACCGCGCCATCGTGTCGGCGCACCCGATTCCCAGGCCGCGACGTGTGCCGTGCGATTCCGGCGGGCACACGCGGATCGGTCGCCCGCTGGCGGGGCTGTCGCGGTCGGCGGAGTCGGCCGGTGAAGTCAGTCGTTGCCGGTGACCTCCGGGCCTATGGTGAACACCCACTTCGCCGCTCTGAACCCGACCTACGATCTTCCTTGTCCGCGAGCATGGAATTTCCTGGGCCGACGAGGTCTCTGCCATGATTCCGTTGGTACGTCGTGGGTTGATGCTGGATTCTTGTTGCATGGTGGAGCCGAGGGCCGAACGGCCGCACATGCCCGGGTACGGAATCGACGAGGACACGAAGGACGTCCTTTCGTGGCGGTGGGCCGTCGACCTGTTGAATCGTGCCCGCACTTCCGTTCTGTCGACGGTTCGGCCGGACGGCCGCCCGCACGCGATGCCGCTCTGGGGGTTGTGGCTGGGCGACGTCTATTGCCTTTCGACCGCGATCACCTCCGTCAAGTCCACCAACCTCAAAGCCGACCATCGCTGCGTCATCACAGCCGAGGACGGAGACGACGCCGTCATCGTCGAGGGCCGGGCCGAGCTCTCCGTCCTCCCGACGGGGTTCACCGCGGCGTACAGGCAGAAGTACGGCCAGACGATCGACGCGGGACCGATCTGGATCGTCCGTCCGACCGTCGCCTTCGCCTTCCAGGCAACCGACGACTTTCCGAAGACGGCTACCCGGTGGGTCTTCTCTACCTGAGGAACGGGCCGTCGACATCGTGGCCTGGTGCACTTGGCATCGACGACACAGGCCAGAGTTCGCGCCGACGACCACAACAATCAAGATCAACAACAATGAATCCCGTCCACCCCTGCAGTCGATGGTGCCGATTCAATCGAACTGTCATTCTCGAACCTCGACCCGCACGTATGCGTTGAGTTGGATCAACGATCTCTGAGATCGGTGGTCCCGTTCAGTGATCCTTCTGCAGGATGGATTTTCGACGGTTGGCGCGGGCGAGACCTGAACAGTGGTTGGTGATCTGACGTATCGGTCATGCCAACAGCGGACAAGAGAACGCGTCCAGCCGTGGACCGGGATGCTTTCGGTCGCCAGGGATTCGGCGCGACGAGGTAGGCGCCACGCAGCCCGTTCTCCCGCATGATCGACTCGATGCGTTGACGTCCGACCCGCACGCCGTCTTCAGCGCGACTGTGGGCGCCATCGTCGGACCTTCGCTGCGGGGCATCAACCCTCCGAGCGAAACACTGCCCCGGCCTGGCTGTTCGCGGGTATGCTGCGAAAGCCACGCGGACCTTCGCGCGACTCGCAGAGAATCGCCCTGACAACGTGATTGAGATGTGCCAATTCGAGAGGCAATCTTCGCGATGAGACGCCGTCATCTGTTCGAATTCGAAGATCAGCAATGGTTTCCGTCCCCGCTTCGCGACATGACGACCGACTTTCTTCAACAGAGTCTCATGCTTCGCATGAGCGTCTATCTCCCGACCTTGCCACTGATCACAAAGGTGCTTCAGGCGCAGGGGACCAACAAGATCATTGATCTGTGCTCGGGGGCGACAGGACCCTGGGCTGAGCTGAAACCCGCCCTGGATGAGGCCCTTGGATCAACGAATTTGACATTGACCGACAAGCATCCCAATTTCCCGGCGTTTGAGCGCCTGTGCGATCGGCTCGGGACAACAGTACATTTCCTCTCAGAGTCCGTTGACGCCACCGAAGTGCCCGACGAGTTGGACGGCGTGCGCACCCTGTTCACCAGCTTCCATCACTTCTCGCCGCTACCGGCGAAGCGAATACTCGGTGACGCCTTCCGTCAGCGGTCCGCGATCTGCGTCTTCGAGTTCACGGAGCGACGATGGACGACCGTGCTGTCCCTGCCTCCGCTCGCCCTGCTATTTCTTGCACTTACGACCCCCTCGCTACAGCCGCGCCGCCTCAGCCGATGTCTCCTCACGTACGCACTACCCGTCGTACCCTGCGCGGTGATTTGGGATGGCATCGTTTCGAACCTGCGCACTTACCGACCGGAGGAGCTCGAAGAACTCGTCCACGACTACCGCTCGCCGGACTACGTCTGGGAGACAGGGCAACTCCACCCCGACAAAGGTCCGACGATCACCTATCTGATCGGACACCGCACAGCCACCGAACGATCGCAGGAGACAGACCCACGACGGTGATACAAGCACACCTCGTGTCCCACGTCAGCAATTCGATGAGCTGGGATCGGCCGCCGCGATGGCGGGTACACCAGGATTGCCAGCTGATGCCGCAGTAGAGTCACCGATATCTGTGATCGGAGTCAACCGAAACGAGGGGAACCGGTGACGAATTCCACGATGATCTCGCCTGGAACACGCGCCTTCTGGGACCGCAGTCACGTTGGCCGACTGGCCCTGTTCGAAGAGCTGCGTGCCCAGCCTGCGATCGTGTTCCACACCGAAGCCGCGGGCCCGGGTTTCTGGTCGGTGGTCGGCTACGACGACGTGGTGGCGGTCAGTCGCAACCCCGAGGTGTTTTCCTCGGCAAAGGGCTTCACCATCGATGACGTCCCGGTCGAGATTCTCGAGTTCGCCATGTCGATGATCGCGATGGACAACCCCCGCCACCACGAGCTGCGCTCGCTGGTGCAGTCGGCGTTCACCGCGGCGTCGGTCCGCGGCATTACCGACCGGATACGCACGTACGCCGCGCAGATCGCCGCCGACGTCCCGCAGGACGCGGTGTTCGACTTCGTCTCCCAGGTCGCGAACCGGCTGCCGGTGCAGGTGATCTGCGAGCTGCTCGGGATCCCGGAATCCGACCGGTCGGCGATCGTGCACCTGGCGGGCGATGTGATCTCCGGCGGCGGGCAGGAGTTCGTCACCGCTCCCGGTGGCGCGGCCGGGCTGGGGCAGATCTACGGATATGCCCTGGAACTGGGAGAAAGGCGCAAGGCCGATCCGCGCGACGACCTCACGTCGCGGCTGACGGCGACCGTGGACGGCCGGTCACTCACCCCGGCCGAGTTCGGCTCGTTCGTCATCCTGCTGATCACCGCCGGATTCGAAACCACCAGGCAAGCATTGGCGTGGGCGCTGCACCTGCTCAGCGCACACCCCGACCAGATGCAGCTGCTGCGAAGCGATTTCGCCAGCCACATCGAGGGCACGATCGACGAGGTCATCCGGCACGCCTCCCCGGTGCCCTACATGCGCCGAACCGCCACCGTCGACACCGACCTCGGCGGTGCCCACATCAAGACAGGGGACAAGGTGGTGATGTGGTACCTGTCCGCCAACCACGACGAGAGTGCATTCGCCGATCCGGGCCGGTTCGACATCACCCGCCCGAACGCCGGCAAACACCTCGGGTTCGGCGCCAAGGACATCCACCACTGCCTCGGGGTCAACCTCGCACGCGCGGAACTGCGGGTGATGCTCGAGGAACTGCTCGCCGCGCACCCCGGCATCCGCGCGGTCGGCGAGCCCGAGCTGCTGCTGTCCGCGTTCGTCAGCGGCATCGGAGCCCTGCCCGCCCACACATAGACGCGGCAGGTTTTACGAAAGAGGAAGCTGCGGCCCTGGCCGTCATCGCACTACGAGAGATGCTGTGACGGGCACCGACTCTCGGCGGGCTTTCGGTCGTCGATCATCGGTGCTGTTCGCGGTAGCGGCTCGGACTGATGCCGTAGGTCGCCGTGAATGCCCTGCTGAAGACTGACAGATCGACGAACCCGAACTGGGCTGCGATGTCGGTCAGGGATCGGGGGGTGTTGCGGGGGGCCACCATCGCTTGGCGGCAGGCCTCGAGTCGGTGTTCGCGAATCGTGGCAGCGGCGGTTGCGTCGAAACGCGCGAACAACCTGTGGACGGTTCTGGTGGAGACGAAGAAGGCCCGAGCGATCCCGGACGGAGACAGGTCGGCGTCGTCGAGGTGCTGTCCGATGTACCTCACCATGTTCGCGTACAACTCCCGCGTGGCGGCATCCGGATCCTCGGGCTGACACTCCTCCTGCGCCGCGGTGATGGCCAGGTCCGCCAACCCGCCGGCGAGCCCGATCGCACCCCCTGAGGAGACCTCCCCGTCGGAGGCGAGGAGGCTGGACAGCATGGGTGACAGCAGCTGTCCCACAGGGGAAGTGGACTTGACAGTCCGCGCTGTCAACTGCTGTGACTGGCTGTCGGTGAGCGACACGGACACGCGCGGCCAGGTGAACACGCGTAGGTGCCATTCCGGATGCAGATTCCAGGTAAACGGTCGTGAGGTCTCGTAGAGGGCGAAATCGCCTGGACCGAGAATGCAGGTGCGCCCGTCCTGGATGAGCTGTCCCTCGCCTGCGACCACCATGCCGATCTGCATCAAATCGAGTGGGTGACGGTTGGTAAGCCTGGCCGTTCTGCGGAAGGATTGGGATGTGGCTGTGACGTCGGCAGCCATCAGGTGTGCAAAATGGCGGGTGTGGACGGCGCCGGTGAAGTGGGCGGGCTCGGCGGGATTGATATCCAGCGCGACGAAGGTGTCACGGATCGTGTCGATCCAGGTACCGAGAGTGGTGGTCCGAACCACCTCACAGCGATGCTGAGGTGTCGACCCTGTGCTCGACAGTGAAGGTTGCATCGCTGGGGTGCTCGCGGGCCGGCAATCCGGGCCGGTGCTATCCACGAGGTCGCCATCGGGCGGTGGCAACGGCGACATGAAGGGCTCCTTCTCCTCGTGTGAATCTCACGCTAGGAGCGTGGAAACTGCATGTCAACGCGCACTGACCTATTTACGCAGAAGAAACACGATTTCCACCCGTGACAAACCCGGCAACCTGTGTGATCCAACTCGGAACGGTCTTCGCGCAGACATTCGTCCCACCACCTCGCGTAGCGCGAGCGCTGGTGAGACCGAATGGTCGATTGCGCCTGCCCTCCCCCCTCGCACCGGGACGTACTCCTCTGAGATCAGGTGGTGGCTCCGCTCCGCGACGACGATGTCGCGGAGTGCAAAGGAGCCTGTCGCTGAGCGTCAAACATGACGCCTCGGAGGCGCCTACCGTTCGAGTACGCCGGAAAACCCCGGACTGTTCGTTTGGCCCCTCGACCGATTGACGATCCCTGGTCCCGCCGACAGCGGATCGCAGATGTAGACAAGGACGAACCATGGAAGTCATCGCCGTTCGTTACTCGGTAGACCCCGATCGAGCAATCGCGCCTCGCGGCATGCCGCTCCTACTGCTCGACGCCGCAATTGCTCTTCTCCGCATGCTGATTCGCCCATACCGTTGGCAGGCCGGCATGAAGGACGGTGTGAGCAGAATCGCCACTGCGCGAGCCGACCGACGGTCGATTGCACTGCACGCACACTTGGCGAGTGCACACGACGAGGGCACCGAACAACCTGGCGCGCGCAGTCACATTCACACCGGCACAAGAAGATAACTTCACATCCGACCGAGTTGCCGAACGTTCTAGGCAAGCCCCCACTCGATGAATCAGGAGTCGTCATGGAATCTGCAATCAACGACCATCTGACATGTCCGCGGACTTTGACCCGGCGTGTGCCCGACAACTACCAACCTCCGTTCCCTATGTGGGTAGGACGTGCTGACGAGCACTTGGAGCAGGTAGTGATGGCGTATCTCGGCGTGCAGTTCCGCGGCGACGAGCAACGTCCGGCCGCACTTGCCGCCATGCGCGCCATCGTTGCCAGCTTCGATGTGGACGACGGTCCCCTGCACCACGACCTGACCCATCATGCGGACAATCAAGGCTACGAGAATCTGATGATCGTGGGATACTGGAAAGACGTTGCTGTGCACAGCCGTTGGCTCCGATGCCCTGCTGTGACCGACTGGTGGGCATCGGACGAACGACTTTCGGAGGGACTTGGCTATTTCCGCGAGATCGTAGCCCCGCGGGCCGAACAATTCGAAACGCTGTACGCATTCCAAGACCACCTCCCCGGTGTCGGTGCCGTCATGGACGGGATCAGCGGCGAGATCAACGAACACGGGTACTGGGGTTCGATGCGCGAACGTTTCCCGATGTCCCAGAATGACTGGATGCAGCCCTCGGGCGAACTGCGGGTGATCAGCGGCGATCCTGCTGCGGGTGGCCGCGTGTCGGTGCAGGGCCACGACAACATCGCGCTGATTCGGTCCGGCCAGGATTGGAAAGATGCCGAAACCGAAGAACGCGCCCTGTATCTCGAGGAAATCCTCCCAACCTTGCAGCAGGGCATGGATTTTCTCCGCGACAACGGCGAGGCCGTGGGCTGCTACAGCAACAGGTTCGTGCGCAACATCGATCTGGACGGGAACTATCTCGATCTGAGCTACAACATCGGCCACTGGGGTTCACTCGACAAACTCGAGCGCTGGGCAGAATCCCATCCGACCCACCTGCGAATCTTTACCACCTTCTTCCGCGTCGCAGCCGGCCTGTCAAAACTGCGGCTCTATCACGAGGTATCGGTGTTCGACACGCGGGACCAACTCTACGAGTACATCAACTGCCACCCCCAGACCGGCATGCTGCGCGACGCCCAACCAGTTCGAGCGCTAGGTCTAACCACCTGAGGAGAAACACCAGATGACCGTAACCCGACCGGACGACGACGCAATCGGCTCTGCCGCAGATCATTACGGAATGACCCTTGGTGTTGCGGATCGTCAGGAGTTCGCAAGCCTGGTCGATAGCGCGCTCGGTTCCTACGACGTGGTCGACGACCTGTATGCGAACGAGACCTCCTCAGCACCCTCCCGCGATCACACGACACCTGATGCGAACGACAACCCCTTGGGCGCGTGGTACGTGACCACGAGCATCTCGACCTCAACGGGTGGGCCGCTGACCGGCCGTCGCGTGGCGATCAAAGACAACGTGACCGTGGCCGGGGTGCCCATGATGAACGGATCGCGATCGCTGGAGGGGTTCGTTCCCACCCGCGATGCAACCGTGGTCACCCGACTGCTCGATGCCGGCGCCACCGTGGCGGGCAAGGCGGTGTGCGAGGATCTGTGCTTTTCCGGTTCGAGTTTCACCCCGGCCACCGGTCCGGTCCGCAACCCGTGGGACCCTGACCGCGAGGCGGGTGGATCCTCCGGCGGCAGCGCCGCTCTCGTCGCAGGCGGCGTTGTCGATTTCGCGATCGGCGGCGATCAGGGTGGGTCGATTCGCATTCCGGCCGGATTCTGTGGCGTAGTCGGCCACAAGCCCACGTTCGGGCTGGTCCCCTACACCGGTGCCTTCCCCATCGAACGCACAGTCGACCATCTCGGGCCCATCACCCGCACGGTCGAAGACGCCGCCCTGCTGTTGTCGGTGATCGCCGGCCGCGACGGCCATGATCCCCGCCAACCGGACAACCTCATGGTGGATGACTATGTGTCAACCCTCGACTCCGGGATCGACGGCCTGCGGATCGGCGTCGTGAGTCAGGGATTCGGGCACGCGGTCTCACAGCCGGAGGTCGATGATGCGGTCCGCGGGGCCGCACACCGCTTCACCGAGGCCGGTGCTGTGGTCGACGAGGTGAGCATTCCGTGGCACCTGCACGCGTTCCACGTGTGGAACGTGATCGCCACCGACGGCGGCGCCTATCAGATGCTCGACGGCAACGGCTACGGCCTCAACGCAGACGGCCTCTACGACCCCGAACTGATGGCGTACTTCGCGCAACACCGCATCCAGCACGCCGACGCACTGTCCGAAACCGTCAAACTCGTCGCCCTGTGCGGCCATCACGGTGTCACCGCGCTGGGCGGATCGAGCTACGGCAAGGCCCGCAACCTGGTCCCGCGCGCTCGCGCAGCCTACGATGCGGCGCTGGAAAACTACGACGTCCTGGTCATGCCGACCCTGCCCTACGTCGCCTCCGAACTACCGGCGCAGGATGTGGACCGCGCCACCTACGTCACCAAAGCCCTCGGAATGATCGCGAACACCGCCCCATTCGATGTCACCGGCCACCCCGCCCTATCAGTGCCGGCAGGTCTGGTGAACGGTCTTCCCGTCGGAATGATGATCATCGGAAAACGATTCGACGACGCCACGGTCTTACGCGCCGGCCACGCGTTCGAACAGATCCGCGGCGCCTTCCCCACAGCCACCGACCAACCGGCTACCGCTGCACATCTGAGTCTCGCTTGAGACAAGGCGCGCCCTACCCGCCCACTCAGACAACCCACTTCACAAATATCAGCCCCTACAGAAAGTGGAAACAATGTCGGCAACGATCGAACACACACCAGACAATGCGGCACCAGCTCAAGCGCCGGCGTCGGATCGCGCGTGGGCACTGTTCCGTGCGCTCGACGGAAAGGGTCTGGTCCCAGAGGGTTACACCGAAGGGTGGAAAAAGACCTTCGAGGAGGACTTCAGCCCGAAACGGGGCGCCGAACTCGTCGCGCGGGCCTGGACCGACCCGGAATTCCGCAACCTACTCCTCACCGACGGCACCGCGGCCGTGGACCAGTACGGCTATCTGGGTCCGCAGGGCGAATACATCGTGGCACTCGAAGACACCCCGACCCTCAAGAACGTGATCGTATGCTCCCTCTGCTCGTGCACCGCGTGGCCCATCCTCGGGTTGCCGCCGACCTGGTACAAGAGCTTCGAGTACCGTGCCCGCGTCGTCCGTGAACCTCGAAAAGTGCTGTCGGAGATGGGTACCGACGTCGCCGAGGACGTCGAGATCCGCGTGTACGACACCACCGCCGAGACCCGCTACATCGTGCTCCCCCAACGGCCGGCAGGCACCGAAGGCTGGAGCCGAGAGCAACTGCAACAGATCGTGACCAAGGACTGCCTGATCGGGGTCGCAGTCCCGCAGGTCCCCGCCAACTGACCACCGAACCAAAGGAGATAGACCCATGGATGGAGTACACGATCTCGCCGGTGTTCAAGGATTCGGCAAGGTCCCCCACACCGTGGACGCCGATATCGGCCCCACCTTCCACGCCGAGTGGGAACATCTTCCCTACAGCCTGTTGTTCCTGGGAGCGGCGGACCTGGGAGCATTCAGTGTCGACGAGGTCCGCCACGTCGTCGAACGGATGGAACCCCGCCACTACATGATGACGCCCTATTACGAGAGGTATGTCATCGGCGTTGCCACCCTCATGGTCGAAAAGGGCATCCTCACGCACGACGAACTCGAAGTACTCGCCGGGGGCCCCTTCCCCCTGGCCCGGCCGGCCGAGTCGGAGGGACGTCCGGCCCGCACCGACACCATCACCTTCGAAGTCGGGCAACGTGTCCGGGTGCGCGACGAGCATGTTCCCGGTCATATCCGCATGCCGGCCTACTGCCGGGGCAGGGTCGGGACCGTCACCCACCGCACCAGCGACACATGGCCGTTCCCCGACGCCATCGGCCACGGCCGCGGCGACGCCGGCGAGGAACCGACCTACCACGTCGAGTTCGCGGCCGAGGATCTCTTCGGAGACGACACCGACGCCGGCAGCGTCGTAGTCGACCTGTTCGAGGGGTACCTCGAACCGGCAGCCTGACCCGCTGCCCACACTGTCACCAACGGCGTCGGCGGGTACGCATCGCGAGTGCGCGTACCTGCCGACGCCCCCTAGCCGGGACTCCCCCAACCCCGCGGAAGGATTCAAAGCAATGGCCGACATACGACTTCCTGTGACCGTGCTGTCAGGGTTCCTGGGGGCCGGAAAAACCACCCTCCTCAACCAGATCCTGCGCAACCGCGAAGGCCGGCGGGTGGCCGTCATCGTCAACGACATGAGCGAGATCAACATCGACAGCGCCGAAGTCGAACGGGAGATCTCACTGAGTCGCTCGGAAGAAAGGCTCGTCGAGATGACCAACGGCTGTATCTGCTGCACCCTGCGCGAGGACCTTCTCGCGGAAATCGGTGCACTGGCCGCCGATGGACGATTCGACTATCTCCTGATCGAATCGTCCGGCATCTCCGAGCCGCTACCGGTCGCTGAAACGTTCACCTTCATCGACACCGACGGACACGCTCTGGCAGATATCGCCCGCCTGGACACCATGGTGACCGTCGTCGACGCCCACAGCTTCCTCCACGACTACCAGACCGGCGGCCGCATCGAGGTCGACGCACCCGACGACGAACGCGATATCTCCGACCTGTTGGTCGATCAGATCGAGTTCGCCGATGTCATTTTGGTCAGCAAGTCCGACCTCGTCACAGCAGAGCACCTGACCGAACTGACCGCAGTCCTGCGTTCACTCAACCCAACCGCCCGCATACAGTCGATGTCCCACGGCCTGATCCCGCTCGAGACCATCTTGGACACCGGCCTGTTCTCCTTGGAGAAGGCCGCCCAGGCACCCGGATGGCTCCAAGAACTCCAGGGAGAACACACCCCCGAGACGGAGGAATACGGAATCAGCTCCGTGGTCTACCGTGAACGCGCCCCCTTCCACCCCGGGCGGCTGCACCAGTTCCTCACCAGCGAATGGGGCAATGGACGTCTCCTGAGAGCCAAAGGCTACTTCTGGAACGCGTGCCGATTCACCGAGATCGGCAGCATCTCCCAGGCCGGCCACCTGATCCGACACGGCTACATCGGACGCTGGTGGAAATTCCTACCCGAGTCCTACTGGCCTGATGACGACTACCGCCGCGCGGGGATACTCGACAAATGGGAAGAACCAGTTGGTGACTGCCGGCAAGAACTGGTCTTCATCGGCCAAGGAATCGACCCCGACACGCTGCGGCACCAGCTCGACGCGTGTCTGCTGACCACCGCCGAGATCGAACTCGGCCCCGACACCTGGACAACCTGGCCCGACCCACTCGGCAACGGCCACAGCGACCAGGTCTTCAGGACCACCGCATTGCCAGCCGGGATCGCCGAGTAGTCGGCCGCCGCGTTTGTCACGTCACGTGATCGCGGCGCCACGTAGTTCGGAGTACGAACTTTCCATAGCCTCCGCCAGCCCGGCTACATCGGGTAGCGCCTCGGGGTCGGTGCAGAGCCCGATGCCGACGATCCCTGCGCAGGAGATCGCCGAGATCCGCAGCGCGTGGTGAGCGGCGGGCTCCGAGGAGGAGAAGAGGCGCTCGACCCGGCGTCCGGAAACGCTGACGGGCGAGGGCGGGCCGGGGACGTTCGAGATCGAAAGGCTGAACTCGCGCGCGCTTCCGGCGAGTCGCTTCGCGGCTTCCCCGACCCGCTTCACGCGTCCGAGAGCGTGGAAGAGATCGAAGAGCTCTTCGGCGTCGTCGAGGAGCTTGCGCTTGCTGGTCTCGGCGTTGATCCGGTCGAGTCGGGTGAGCGGATCCGCCTCGGCGAGCGGCAAATCGACGTTCAGGAAGGAATCGCGGTTTCCGAGCTCACCCGCTTCCTCATCCCGATGGTGAAGGCTGACCGGAACCTGAGCACGAAGACGTGGCAGCGCCGCGTCGCCGGTGCTGAGCCAGCTGCGCAGGCCGCCGGCGACGATCGCGAGGAGCACGTCGTTGACAGTTGCGCGGGTGGGGCGCGAGGCGCCGATTGCCTTCAGCTCCGGGAGCGGGACGACGGCAAAGGCGAGCTCGCGGGCGGCACTGATCGGGCGGTCGAATGGCGATTGCGAGCCGCGATGGCCGAGCTCGCGGTGCACAGCCGCGGGCATCCGCAGCGCCTCGTCAACCCGCGAACGCTGCGGCGAAGCGGCTCGAAGGCCCGGTCGCGATCCTCGCGGGAGCGGTTCGGGGTGTCGATCCCAGAGCACCTCGTCGAGGAAACGCACCGCGCTGATCCCGTCGGCCATCGCGTGATGAATCCGGACCGCGATCGCTTCGCGGGCGTCGCCGAGTGGGCCGATCAGATCGATCGTCCACAGTGGACGATCGTGGTCGAGGTGCTCGGACATCAGCCTGCTGACGGCCCGCCGCAGGTCGGCACGCGAGGCACACCCGGGCTCTTCCCTGCGCCGGACGTGGTCGCTGATCTCGAACGCGGTCGCCTCGGTCCAGCACGGCTCAGGTCCCGAAGTGTCGATCCGCTGTATCGCTCGCGGCTCGCTCGGAAGCCGCGCCGCGACCGCAGTCTGCAGGGCCTCGAGGTCGAGCGGGCCAATGCCCGGCTCGAGTACTACCAGCTTGAGCGTATGGCCGGTTATCACCGCTGATTCGAGACCCAAGATGTGTGCGTCGTCGGCTGAGAGCCGATCGGGATCCTCTCGGGTCACCTTGACCAGTGTATTCGGGTCGGCACCTCCTCGAACCAGGAATTCCGGTCTCATAGCGAGCCCGACTTGGGGCGTATCGATCACCTGTGCCACCCAGATCCGCAGGCTGGCGTCCCGAACGGGGCATCTCGAGCATCGTCCACGACCTACGTCGGGTGATCGGAGGGCGCAGTGACACCTCTCGAGCAGTGCGCTCGCTTCCTTTGATCAGGTGCGGTCGTCCCGAGCCGTCGCCGGGGTGGCAGGATAAACGGTATCGAGATCGGGAATTCGATGTGAGTGCCCGGATCGAGGTTGTAGGGAGTATCGGCATGGCGCAGGGCATTGTGAAGTGGTTCAACGGCGAGAAGGGCTTCGGTTTCATCGCACCCGACGACGGAACTCCGGACGTCTTCGTGCACTACTCGGAAATCTCGGGCAGCGGCTTCAAGTCGCTCGATGAGAACCAGCGCGTGGAATTCGAGGTAGGCCAGGGGCAGAAGGGCCCGCAGGCCACGAATGTGCGGGCAGTCTAACTAGTCTGTGGGACCGCATCCGGTGGGTGCGGTCCCCGTTCGTTCGATCCGTCCCGCGTTCGTACCAGGGAGACGGGGTTCATACGTCCTGTTCGTCAGGCGGAGCGTGCGTGTGCTTCCGTCGCAGCCTGCCGCGCCCCGACCCGCAGCGATCCCGACTTCGGTTGTCGTTGCCTCGGACACCGATGCCACCTATCGGCATACCGTTAGAAGTCGACTCCGTGGCCCTCGAGCCACCGCGCGGGGGTAAACCACGGTGTATCGAGGTGGTACTCCTTGTCGAGGGCATCCAAGATGGCATGCGCATCCGACCCGCGGTAGCTTTCGTACATCCGAACATTAAGTCCTGAACGCTTTTTCACTGCGTCGAACAGAATGCCGCGCTGGAACATCACAGTCTCGGAAGGGCGCACCACGATGATGCCGCCGCGGTCGGCCGCATCTCCGTCCGCAACGTCTATGCATATCACCATGCGCGGATCGGTCGAGAGCACAACGAGCAGCAAATCCAGATCGTGGAGGCTCGTCACCCCGTGCCAGGGCCTTCTACCCTCCGTGCCGCCTGCCGCCACACAGTCGAGTGCCCGCCGCCAGGGCCGACCCTCGACAATGTGTAACCGGCTACCAGACCTCAGAGGCGGAAGGGGACAGTCCCCCACTGACCCGGATCCTGAGACGTGCCTCGCGCGGTGTTCGGTGGTCATACTCCCGGCGTGCCCGTAGACATCCCTCCCGAAACATCAGGCTGCCGGTGACCGGTTGCCGACCGTGATCGCGGACAACGGTTTCGACACCGATCCCCATTGTCTGTTGCGGCGGGTCACACGCCTGCTGTCGCAACACGGTGTTGTTCAACGGGTCTACGGTCGGCTCTGCCATCGCCTATCGGCGTGAAATCGCGATCACGCGGATATCTTTCTGCCGTCGAGTACCTCGCCGGACATGTGTGGGAGTCCTCAATCTTCCGTCGACTACGTGCCAACGTCAATCGAGGACTCACCCTCGGGAAGTGCGATCTCGTGGTCATCGATCACGTGCTTCCACCAGGAATCGAGTGGGCTCGGTTCCGGCCACACGATAGTGTCGTCGTCGGCGGGCGGCGTCCTGTCGCGTGGGTGGCTCGATTCCGTGCTGCTGGTCTCGTTGGGATCAGCATGAAAGGAACTCACCGCCCGCGACCCCCGGCGCTTCAACTCGCCTCAGCGTGTCGGCGCGGGGGGAGCTGAATGAGGAGCTGCTCCCATTCGTCGAATCGGACAACGTCGGGACTGCGCCGACGGGGTGAGGTGCCGGCGGCGAGGTCGACCAGGCTCCGGGCGGCGCCGAGGACGGTCAGGTGATGACGTCGAGCGACGTCGAGGAGTTCGTCGAACGCCTGGGCGTCACTGCAGCCGCGTGCGGCGATCAGTATTCCCTTCGCCGTGCCGAGGAGTTCACGACCGTCGGGTCGCCTGCGGGGGATCAGGCGCGTCGGGCCGGGAACCGGAGAGAGGGATAGTTCGGTGCTGTCCTCGATCATTCCGCAATGCTCCTTCGCTCTCGTGCATCGGCCGCCGACCCGCCGGTGTGCCGACGAACCCGTCCGGACGCGAAATGTGAGTCACGTCACTGTCGATGCCTGATCAGTTGTAGCCGACGAATCCGCAGCTGTCATCTGTACAACCGTCCAGGTCGGGCGGCCGCTCGCCTCGCGGCACGTATAGAGGTCGCGCTGTCGATGTGACAACTCAATGCCAAATTTGTTACCTGACCACGTACTTTTGAGCCACGAGGACAAAGGCGTCAGCTCGTGCCAGAACAACGCACACGTCATGTCAGCGGACCCGCGTCCCGCTGGCGGCGTTGTTGAAACCGCTCGCGCTGCTCATCGAGCAGAATCACGCCACGATGCTGGACGTGGTGATGCTCACGGGCAATCAGCAGTCGCACCGACGCAGTTCGTCGCTTCAGGTCGGCCGCGCGCCTGGCCGCGTTCTCATCGTTGAGCAGGTAGCCCGCGGCACGGTCGCAGTCGATCAGGATCTGCTCGTACGCGAGCCGTATCGGCTCCTGTTCGTCGAGTCGAGACACCGCCACGTCTTCGACCAGTTGCAGCGGAAGCCGCGCCAGTCGGTAGTTCACACGCAGAAGGGCCAAGGATAGGGAGCCGAGTGTCACGCTCGGAATCGTAAACACGGCGAAAGCACTCGCGAATAGGGTCTTAAGTCCCGCTGTTGGTCTTCGCGCCTTCCGCGGAGCGCTCATGCCGAGTGGGTCATCGTCTCGATCGCCATGCCACGTGACATCGGCCTCGACGCCCACCGGCCACCTCGCCGGGCAGATCCCGCTGCCAATCCCGCTGAGCCTCAGCCCCTCCCGATGCGTGGGAGTCCCCCATTCTGCGCCGAATGGAACATCACAGCGCAGTGCGGTAGCGGTGACGCGCTCGCACTGGACGATGCGACGAATGCTCAATGTCGGTTACCGAGCGGCACACCGAATGGTTTCGGGGACTTCCGAACATGGACGGTTGCCCAGTGGCGCTCCTCGCAGGAATGCGGTACAAACGAGACTCTGCAACTTGATTGTGATCCAAATCACTCTTAATCGTTACCGGAGGAGACAGACAAACCTCACAGGCGGCCATTGCCAATCGCACCCGATATAGCCACCGCCTGCATCTATCCCTTGCGAAAGGAGCATGAAATGCATCCCTCGCTACCCATGAAGCAGCGGATACCCGGCGGTGCAGAACGCCTCATACAGCCAGTCATTGGTGCCGGTGCCTCACTATCCGTAGCCATGCCGGCTTGGATGGTCACCAACTCACTGTGCGCCACCGCGGCGATCGTCGCCGCGACATTCGCCGGCCTCATCGCGGCAGCTGTGCTGCTCCGACCTTCTCCATGACGGAACCCGCTCCACACACGCACACCACGATCTGCACCGCAGACGTCGACCGCACCCATCGATATCGAAGGAATCGTAAAGGCACGGTACAAATATGCCCTGGACTGTTGTGGTCATCGCCGTCACGTTGATCGTGGTGGTCGCCTCTCTCAGCGCAGCGCTCGCCGCGGATGCGATGTCGCACCGTTACGGACATGAGCCCGAACCCTCGCGTGCCGGTGGACCAGGCGCTGCCCCCGCGCCGACCACCCAGATCCGCAATCCCCGCTGGAGCCGCACCGCTGTGCAGGCCTGGACAATCTGTGGTGCCGCCTCGGCAATTGCGATTTCAATCGTCGCTGTGCTGACATCAGCTGGCTGAAGGCAGGCCCTCATCGACGCCAAACACCGGCTGCCCTCTGCCGGAGCGCCCTACTGAAGGCGAAGACGTACCTGATCCGGGTGGCCGCAAGCCTTTTCATCTGACCTCTACGAGGGAGGCGCCGGCCAGGGATGGTCGGGGCTGATGATCCTCACGATCTCAGCGAAGAAGTTCCACACGCCCAGCGGATCGACATTCGAATTGACCAGCACCGCCAACGTCTTACCTTGGGGAGGAAGGTAGTAGGCATAGGTCTGGTAGCCGGCAATATTTCCGTTGTGGCCGATCCAGCCGTTCTGGTACTCGACTCCGAGTCCGTACAGCGAACCCGTACCTTCCGACGGCGCCAGCTGAAACTTCTCCCGTTCGCGTTGAGTGGCGGGCGAGAGCAACGTGCCTTCTGCCAAGTCGCGCGCCCACACACGCAGGTCGTCGAGCGTCGAAATCATGTTTCCCGCGCCGAATCCCCACGACGGGTTCCAGTCGGTCGCGTCCACCGTCGCGCCGTCGCGTGTTCTCGCGTATCCCTTGGCGTGCGGGGACGGAAAAGCTGCACCGGTTGGGACCGAGGTGTGGCCGAGATTCTCGGGCCGCGTGATGTGCTCGGTGATGTAGGCGTCCAGCGGCTGGCCCGAGGCCTTCTCGACCACCAGGCCAAGGAGCGTGGTGTTGGTGTTGCAGTAGTCGAACTCGGTACCCGGCGCGAAGAGGGGTGGATGGCTGAAACTGATCTCGAGAAGTTCCTGGGGCGTCCATTGGCGCTGCGGCTGACTCGGGAGCGCCGGGATTACCACGTCCGTGTAGTCGGGAAGCCCACTACGCATGGCCGCCAACTGGCGGATGGTGATCGTGTTTCCATTGGGAACTCCCGGCACATACCTGTCGATCGGATCGTCGAGGCCTACCTTTCCCTGATCGACCAATTGCAGCACGGCGGTGGTGGTGAAGGTCTTGGTCACACTGCCGATGCGCATGAGCAAGTCGGGCGCCATGGGGTCGCCGGTCGCCGTGTCGCGCACCCCGAACGCCTGGACGTAGGGCGCGGCGTCGTCCTGCCAGACACCGACGATGGCCCCGGGAATCGCGGCCTGCTCCATCGCCTTCGGAATCGTCTCGGCGAGCTGCACATCGGGCCCGGCTGGTTGTACTGCCGACTCACCGCATCCCACCAGACCCGTCATCAGGATCGCCGAGACGGCGACGATTCGCCGCCTGAGAAATGTCTGTGCCACACCTCTCCCCAATCCATGCCTGCAACGCCGATCTGCCCGAAGCTTGCCTTATCGGCTCCGACTTGGATCGGTTTTCGGGCGCCGCGGGCGTCACGAACCGTGCGGCCGGCTCCACGGGCATCAGTGACAAGGACACTGCTCGAGGTACCGCCAGGTCAGCCGAACGGACCTCGCAATTTTGAGGCAAACGCCCCATGCGACCACGGAAGCGGCCGACCGATGATCAGGACATGACAAAGCGAGTTCAAGAATCACGGAGATCACCGGCGATGACCGAATTGACATTCGAACCACAGACAGTCGAACGGCACGGTACGCGCACTTCAGATCACACATCTGGAGCGCAGGGCGGAGGGCGGGTCGATGCCGTCGACGTGAGCCGCCAGGTCGGGGCGCGGCAGATCCTCCAGGGCCTGTCGCTGTCGGTCGAACCAGGCGAGTTGGTCGCCATTGCCGGCGGCAGTGGAGCAGGAAAGAGCACATTGCTGGAGATCCTCGCGGGACTGCAACCACCGTCTTCCGGGGAGGTTCGGCACGGCGGCGTGGTTCGCGGTGCCCGACTCAGCGCCGATTCCCGTATCGGCTACGTGCCCCAGGACGACATCATCCACCTCGAGATGCCCCTGCGCCGCACGCTGCGCTACGCGGCCCGGCTACGGCTGCCCGCCGGCACATCGGCGGGTGAAGCGGACCGGGTAGTCGAGGAGACCATGCATGACCTCGACCTGGCAGATCAGGCCGAGGTCCCGGTCCGTGCGCTCTCCGGCGGCCAGCGCAAGCGGGCCAGTATCGCCGTGGAGCTACTGACCCGACCACACCTGTTCTTCCTCGACGAACCCACCTCCGGGCTCGATCCGTCGACCGCAGCCGACGTGATGCGCCTGCTGCGCCGACTCAGCCAACACGGGGTCACCGTCGTCCTCACGACGCATGAGCCGGCCGGCATCGACCGGTGTGACCGAGTGGTATTCCTGGCTCGCGACGGCCACCTTGCCTTCACCGGCAGCCCGGCCGAGGCTCGGCGCTACTTCGGCGTGGAAGACCTCGCCGATGTGTACGACCGACTGGCTCGTGAGCACACCCCTCAGATCTGGGCGCAGCGATTCGCGGACAGCGGTGCGACGTCGGAAGCCGGGCCTGCCGCGGCTCCACTACCCATCCCGGCCACCCGTTCAGACGTCGAACGTACAGGCATGGTGCGGCAATGGTGGCTCCTCACACGACGCAATATTGATGTTCTCCTTCGCAACCGGCTGACCCTGGCGGTCCTGCTCGGCTCACCGGTGCTGGTCACGGCGATGATGGCGACGCTGTTCCAGCGCGGCGCGTTCGATCCGCGTAGCGCAGCCGACCTCGGCCCGGCCCAGATCGTGTTCTGGATCGCATTCGCCGGCTTCTTCTTCGGCCTGACGTACGGCCTGCTCCAGATCGTCGGGGAGATGGCCGTCTTCCGGCAGGAGCGCCTGGCTGGGCTCAGCGTGGGTGCCTACGTGGCATCCAAGGTGACAGCGCTGCTTCCGGTACTGGCTGGAGTGAGCGCGCTGCTCCTCGGTGTCCTGCGGGCGCTCGGTCGGCTCCCCGCCGTCGGATGGGACGTATCCGCTTTCCTGTTTGTGACGATTCTGATCGAGGCGACCTCGGCACTGGCCCTCGGCTTGCTCGCCTCCGCCGCGGTCTCCAACGCCGCACAGGCCGCCCTCGCCCTGCCGATGCTCTGCTTCCCTCAGGTTCTGTTCGGTGGTGCCATAGTCCCCGTCGACGAGATGGCCTTCCCGGGACGCTTGATGAGCCTCGGCCTATCCAACCGCCACGCCTTCGAAGCACTGGGACGCGACCTGGATCTCGACCGGTACAGCACCACGCTGCCGGCCATGTCCGCCTACGGCGACACCTTCCACGGAGGCACCGGCGCCAGTCTCGTCGCGCTCGCATCGTTTGCTATCGCCCTCACGCTGGCCACGGTGTGGGTACTCGACCGGCGGTCCCGGCCCGGCACATCCCGGCGATGACACCCGCCGCGCAGCCGGTCCCGCCAGATGCCTGATGCTTCACTTCCCCACGACCGCACCGACCGGGAAGCCCACCAAACCCCGATCGATCGCGGCGAGACTGGCCTGCGTGCGGTTGTTGACACCGAGCTTGGCGTAGACACGTTCGACGTGGTTGCGTGCCGTCTTCTCGGCGATGAACAGTTCAGCGGCAATCTCTCGGTTCGACCGGCCCTGCGCGACGAGTCGCAGGATCTCGACCTCGCGGTCGGTCAGGCCGGCCGGCCAGGGCGTCCGCCGCGACAGCCGCTGCCCGGCCGCCGCCAGCACGGCCGTCACCGACTCGGCGTCGAGGCGTCCGGCACGTGCCTCCTCTCGCAACCGATCAGCAGCGCCGCGAGGAGCCAGCGCCGGCCGGTGTGGACGCGGCTCGAGTAGTCGCTGATAAGCCTCAGCCGTGGCAAGCAGCCGGTCCTGCGCGGTCAACTCCGCGCCGGCGATCCCCCGGGGAAAGCCGGACCCGTCGATCCGTTCCCGGTGCTTCATCGCGACGGACACCACCGGCTCCAAGCCGTTGACTCGGCTCAGTATCCGGCCGGTCAGATCCGGATACATCCGCACCCGTTCCCATTCAGCGGTAGTGAGCGGCCCCTTCTTCTCCCAGATCTGGTTGGACACTCCCATTTTGCCGAGGCTGTGCACGAGGCCGGCACGGTAGAGATGCGTGATGTCCGACGGCGACATGCCCAGGCGTCGGGCCGCCCCGGCCACCAGATTCGCGACGCCACGCGAATGCCCCAGGGTAAACGGAGATTTGAGATCGACGAAATCAGCCATGGCCCCGAGCAATTCGTCGCTCTCCTCGGCCGTCAGGGTTCGGTCACGATCCGGCGCTCGAGCCAACGCCGCGATCCAGACGTCCATTTCGAGCAACCCGTCCACGATCGCCGCCGCGTCACGTTCGAACACATCCGCCACGGCCGGGCTGAACTGACTGCCGCGCCGGGAACGAAGAACGTCCTTCGCGTGCTCGAGCCCACCCGTCCGCAGGTGCACCTCGACGACGTCTGCCACGTGAGCAATGTGGATCTCGACCGGGATCCCCTCTCCGCGAGAACCGTTGGGCAACCCTCGGCCGTCCCAGCGCTCGAAGACGTAGGCCAGCGCCTTCCCGACCTGCCCGTCCAGGCCCATCCGATCGGAAAGAACCCCGGCGGAACTGCAATGCGAATGGATCAGTGTGGCGACCTGGCTGCGAGCCGCGACCAGAAAGACAGCGGCACGGATGCCGCGCTCCCAGCCCGGCAATCCGCGTCCCACGTGACTCATCATCAGCCGCAGAAACGGCAGGCCGGTCATGTCCACCGCGTAGGTGTCGGCCCGGAAGGCAATGTCGTCGCCGAAGAGCGCCGAGAGTTCGTGGGAGTCGGCGTGACAACCGATCCACCCGACCAGATTGGCGTAGTACACGGTGGCTCGCTGTTGCGGGTCGAGGCCCATCCGCTCGGCGATCCGCGTCGCGATCAACGACGACCGAAGCATGTGTTCCATCGGCTGACCCAGACCGAGGTCGATCGCCAGCGATACCGCGGCCAGCAGTTCAGCTCGGCTCAGACCTTTTCCCGAGCCGGACAGCGTCCCGTGCGGGTGCATCTTCCCATTGTCCACCTGAACCCGGCCATGCCGGCGCGAAAGACGAGCCACCGGCCGCATCACCCCCCGGGAACCAACGCACACATCGTCGCCGGTCGTCACACCCGATCGTGACAGCCTGCCGGTGGCCGACATGAGAGTAGTTCCCCTGCCGACACCCGCGACGCTAGGAGACGCGGGTGTCGTAGTCCTGTCGGTTGGCGAGCACCTCGTCCATGTGCGCCTCCGCCCACGCCTTGATACCGCGCATGACGGCGTGGAGCGAGATTCCGAGGTCGGTCAGCTCGTAGGTGACCGTGACAGGCACGGTCGGGGTCACCGTGCGGGTGAGCAGACCGTCGCGTTCGAGGGAGCGCAGCGTCTGGGTGAGCATTTTCTGGCTGACTCCGGCCAGCCGTCGGGACAGCTCCGAGTAGCGCATCCGCCGCGGCTCGCCGACGCAGTCTTCGCCTGGGTGTGGTCCGTCGCTGCCTAGCGCGGCCAGGACCAGCGTCACCCACTTGTCCGAGATCCGGTCGAGGAGCTGGCGGCTGGGACAGGTCGCCAGGAACGCCTCGTACTCCACCTTCGCCTGCGACCGCTCCTGGGCCGCCGTCGTTGTCGACATCGCCTGCTCCGTCCTGTGCGGTGACATACGCACTTTGAAGTGCCTACTTCCCATTGGAGAGTAACCCCTCCATCGTGGTGGTGAAACACAACTACCGGCCCACAGGAGGCGACCATGTCCACCACCTTCCGTACTGCAATCGTCCGGACCCCGGGCGGCCCCGACTCCATCGAGATCATCGACGTACCCGTCGTCGAGCCCGGGCCTGGCCAGGTCCGCGTCGCGATCGCCGGAGCCGCGGTCAACCCCGTCGACCTGGCGCTTGCCGCCGGGGTCTTCCACCGGCTCGGGCTGATCGACCAGCCCGTCCACACCGGCCTGGGCTGGGACTTCGCCGGCACCATCACCGCGGTTGGTCCCGGCGTCGACCTCCCGGTCGGCAGCCGTGTCGCGGGGCTCGTCGCCGGGTTCGACCGCGACTTCGGCACGTACGCCGAACAGCTGATCGTCCCGGCGAGCGACACCGCTCTCGTGCCGGACGGCCTCGACCTGGCCACCACCGCCACTGTCCCGCTCAACGGCCTGGCTGCAGACCAGCTGGTCGACCTACTCGGCGACGGCGGAGGCCGGAGCCTGCTGGTGACCGGAGCCGCTGGAGCGGTCGGGGCGTACGTCGTCACCCTGGCGCAGGACCGCGGCTGGCGGGTGACCGGACTGGCCCGCGCCGAGGACGAGAAATTCGTGCGCGGCCTCGGCGCCGACTTCACCGCGGAGGCGGCGCGCGCCTGGGACGCGGTAGCCGACGGCGCCGCACTCCAGGAGCAGGGCCTCACACTGGTCCGCGACGGCGGCCTCTTCGTCGGCGTGCAGCCGGGCGCGGCGCCGGCAGAGGAACGCGGCGTCACCGTCCGCGTGCTGGTGGTGCACCCCGACGGTGCCCGGCTCGCCCAACTCTGAACTGTCCTGGGTCGGGTGGAGACTCCTGATTGAACCAGGAGAATGAAGTCATGCCAGCACCGAGGAAGTACGACACCGAGACCCGTGAGCGGGCGGTGCGGATGTACCGGGACCGGATCAACGA
>RRBB01001156.1:0-315 GCA_006543605.1 Rhodococcus sp. WS4 | reverse complement strand
CGACGCTTCCGGCCTTGCCGGACTGGCGTGTGGAGGGGGCGACGCCGGCGAGGCAGGCCAGCGACTCGGGGGTGGGGAATCGTGCCCGGCAGTCGCCGATCTCGGCGAGCAGCCGGGCGGCGCGGACGGTGCCGGAGCGGGGCAGGCTGGTGAAGATGTGGGCGTCGGCGTGCCCGGCGAGTTGCTCGCCGATCTGTTCGGTGAGCACCTTGATCTGTTCGACGAGGGTGCGCAGGGCGGCGACCAGGGCGCGGGTGATGTGGGCGTGCGCGGATCCGTCGTCACCGACGGCGCCGCGGGGTGCGGCGGTCAGGC
>RRBB01001155.1:0-315 GCA_006543605.1 Rhodococcus sp. WS4 | reverse complement strand
TGCGCCAGAACCTGTCGAACGCGCCCTGCAACTGCCGCAGCGACTCCTGCAACGGCCCCTTCGACGGCTCCGCCAACCACTCGGTCTCGGTGTCCCGCTTCCATCCGGTGAGCATCTTCGAGGTGTCGCTGTAGGTGACCCGCCGCCGCTCCCGCGACCAGGCCCGCGACCGCTCCGCCAACGCCCGGTTATAGACATACCGGGTGCAACCGAACGTCCGAGCAAGCTGTTCCGCCTGCACCGCAGTCGGATAGAAACGGTACCTGAACGCCCGCTTCACCACCCTCCCCGTCATAACCCAGACACTAGCCACAC
>RRBB01001154.1:0-316 GCA_006543605.1 Rhodococcus sp. WS4 | reverse complement strand
TTTTCGATGCGGTCCTGGCGACCCACCAGCCAGTCCATCGCCGCGTAGATCTCGTCGGTGCCCGCCCCGGCGACCTCGAGGTCCACCCCGAGGGTGGTGTCGGCCCACCAGGAGGCGGTCGCCAGTTTCGAGGCCGGGGCCACCGCCCGGGCGAGGATCAGCGCCATCGCCAGATCCCGCTGCCGGCCGGCCGGGCCGAGCAGGGCCGGAAGGCCCAGAGCCTTGGCCTGGGCCCAGACCGCGGCCACGTGTCCGTGCGGCACCGAGCGGAGCACCGTGGCCGCGGTGTCTGCCGGCACCAGCGTCTGCCCCTTCA
>RRBB01001153.1:0-316 GCA_006543605.1 Rhodococcus sp. WS4 | reverse complement strand
ACCTGCGCCCGATCCACCACCGCCTCACCGACCGGGTCAAGGCGCACGTGCTGATCTGCATGCTCGCCGCCTACCTCACCTGGCACCTGCGCCAGGCGTGGGCGCCGCTGACCTACACCGACGAACAACCGCCGCACCGCGAGGATCCCGTCGCACCCGCGGCCCGCTCGGCCGCCGCCCAGGCCAAGGCGGCCCGCAAGACCACCACCGACGGTGACCTACCCACCCGCTCCTACCAGGCCTTGCTGGCCCACCTGGCCACCCTCACCCGCAACGACCTGCGCTACGGCGACGACGGACCGATCGTGGCGACCCT
>RRBB01001152.1:0-317 GCA_006543605.1 Rhodococcus sp. WS4 | reverse complement strand
CAGGTGCGCCTGGCCCGCGGGCGCACCCGCCGCGACCGGGCGGCCGTGGAGCGCGAGATCGAGCAGATCTGCGCGCCGCGGTGGGTCGCCGAGGTGCTCACCGTCACCCTCACCGGCACCACCGCGGAGCTGCGGTTGCGGTACCGCACCGACCGCCACGCCCGCCGACAACTCGAGGACCGGATCTTCGGCAAACGAATCCTGTTCACCAACCGCACCGACTGGCCGGTCGCCCGCGTGATCGCCGCCTACCGATCCCAGTCCGACATCGAGTCCGGGTTCCGGCAACTCAAAGACCCCCAGGTGATTTCGTTCTC
>RRBB01001151.1:0-317 GCA_006543605.1 Rhodococcus sp. WS4 | reverse complement strand
TCGGGCTGGAGAACATGCTGATGGTCGGCGACCGCGGCATGATCACCGCCGCCCGCATCACCGCCCTCAAAGAACTCGGCGGACTCGGGTGGCTGACCGCGCTGCGGGCCCCGCAGATCGCGGCCCTCGCCGCCGATGACGGGCCGCTGCAGATGTCGCTGTTCGACGAGCAGAACTTCGCCGAGATCAGCCACCCGGACTACCCCGGGGAACGGTTGATCGTGTGCCGCAACCCGGCGCTGGCCGACGAGCGGGCCCGCAAACGCGGCGAACTGCTCGACGCCACCGAGGCGGAACTGGGCAAGATCGTCGCCGCG
>RRBB01001150.1:0-318 GCA_006543605.1 Rhodococcus sp. WS4 | reverse complement strand
GGAGGTTCTCAATCCTGAGCGGTCGACGTCGCGTCATCCTTTGTTCCAGGTGGCGTTGGCTTTCGAGAATCTTGGTCGGTCGTCGTTCGAGTTGCCCGGGTTGACGGTCGGCGCAGTCGAATTCGATACCCACGTTGCGAAATTCGATCTCTCATTGACGCTCCGGGAAAATCTTTCCGCGGACTCGGCTCCGGCGGGGTTGTCGGTGCAGTTCACGTATGCGACGGATTTGTTCGACGAGTCGACGGTGATCTCGTTCGCGGACCGGTTTGCGCGGATCCTCGAGGCTGTGACGGTTGATCCTGCGGTGCCGGTAGG
>RRBB01001149.1:0-322 GCA_006543605.1 Rhodococcus sp. WS4 | reverse complement strand
GCGCCGCGAATGCACCGCCGGACGACCACCGGAGCGCGGCGCCGGAATCAGCGGCTCGATCACCGCCCACTGCTCGTCGGTCAGATCCGACGGGTACGCATTCCTGTCGACCTTCTTACCCATACGGGTCACAATGACTACTTCAGCCGCATCAGTCACGCAGACACGCCCAGTCACTTTCCCAACACGTTCTAATACTGCAACGGCACTTATGGGAGGTGTCCGCGACGTCGGTAGTGGGAGGTGCGGGCCTGGTGTTGTCGGCGCCGTCGCCAGTTCGACCAGGACCAGATGTGCTCGTCCGGGTGGGCGTGTCGCAGGA
>RRBB01001148.1:0-325 GCA_006543605.1 Rhodococcus sp. WS4 | reverse complement strand
CCTCGCACGGTCCGGACGCTCCGCCCCGCCGCCGATCGGCCATCGCGCGCGACCGTCCGGCCAATCTTCGCGCCTCGGCCCGTACAACGACCGGCCCCAGAACCAGCCTTGTTCAGCGCCCTCCTAGCGTGAGTTTCCTAGGTAGCCGAGTTTTCGTGTCGCGTCGTGCGTGTTGAGCTGGGCAAACGCGACCGGAGAGTGTATTACCTATATATGGCTTCGATCGTCGGGAAACGGCAGGGAGGGAAGACGTACTACTACCTGGTCGAGTCCGCCCGGGTCGAGGGTAAACCGCGCATCGTCTCGCAACAGTACCTGGGCAGCG
>RRBB01001147.1:0-326 GCA_006543605.1 Rhodococcus sp. WS4 | reverse complement strand
CGGCCATAGCGGAGGGGAAACGCCCGGTCCCATTCCGAACCCGGAAGCTAAGCCCTCCAGCGCCGATGGTACTGCACCCGACAGGGTGTGGGAGAGTAGGACACCGCCGAACATCCGTTACCGAAAGCCCCCCAACACTGTTGGGGGGCTTTCGGCATTTCCGGGACATTCCCGCACGGGCATCCACATTCACGCACCACCTGACTTGCACAGTTTTAGTGCCCCGGTCAACGTGTCGGTAGTTCCAGCGAGGTGAGGATGGCTGCGGCTTCGACGGTGAGCGGGTCGGCGGCGGTGTGGGGGTGGCCGGCGATGGTCAGGCTGAT
>RRBB01000114.1:0-33552 GCA_006543605.1 Rhodococcus sp. WS4 | reverse complement strand
GGAGAGGTTCTTGTAGGCGTCGATCACGGCGGCGGTGCCGAGCTCGTCGGCGCTGGCGGTGGTGCGCAGGGTGTAGATCCCGTCGAGGGCGGCCTCGGCGTCGATCCGCTCCCGGTTGCGGGTCACCGTCAGCGAGGTGTCGGTGATGTCGAGGTGGAAGTGTTTGCCCACCTTGTATTTTCCCAGCACCTTCCCGACCCTCATGCCGATCTTCGCGGCCCCGGACAACCGGCCCGCGGTCACCGCGGCGACGATCTTGCCCAGTTCCGCCTCGGTGGCGTCGAGCAGCTCGGTGCGTTTGCGGGCCCGCTCGTCGGCCAGCGGCGGGTTGAGGCACACGATCAACCGTTCCCCGGGGTAGTCCGGGTGGCTGATCTCGGCGAAGTTCTGGGTGTCGAACAGCGACATCTGCAGCGGCCCGTCATCGGCGGCCAGGGCCGCGATCTGCGGGGCCCGCAGCGCGGTCAGCCACCCGAGTCCGCCGAGTTCTTTGAGGGCGGTGATGCGGGCGGCGGTGATCATGCCGCGGTCGCCGACCATCAGCATGTTCTCCAGCCCGAAGGTGTCCTTCACGGCGGTGACGGCGTGGGTGAAGGCGGCCGGGTCGGCGGTGTTGCCGGGAAACACCCGCACCGCGACCGGACGGCCCTCGGGGTCGGTGAGCAGCCCGTATTCGATCTGCTCGCAGCCCTTCTTCCCGTCGCGGGAGTAGCCGCGGGCGGCCAGGGCGCAGTGCCGGCCGGTCACCCAGGAGGAGGACAGGTCGAACATCGCGATCCGCGAGGGATTCACCGCCGGATCGAGATGCTTTCCGGCGAGCCGCTTTTCGATGCGGTCCTGGCGACCCACCAGCCAGTCCATCGCCGCGTAGATCTCGTCGGTGGACGCCCCGGCGACGTCGAGGTCGTGGCCGAGGGTGGTGTCGGTCCACCAGGTGGTGGTGGCGAGTTTCGAGGCCGGGGCCACGGTGCGGGCCAGGACCAGCGCCAGTGCGATGTCCCGCTTGCGGCCCGCCGGGCCCAGCAGCGCGGGCAGGCCCAGGGTCTTGGCCATCGCCGCGGCGGCGGCGAGGTGTCCGTGCGGCAACGACCGTGTCACCGTCACCACCGAGCCGGCCTCGACCAGGTCCTTGCCCGCCAGGGCCGCCTTGATCGCGGCAATAGCCTCCGGCGGCAACGCCGAGACGTTCGCGATGGTCTCGTTGCGGACCTTGCCGTCCTCCCGAAACGAGCGTCGCAGCAGATGCGACTCGTAGACCTTCTCGACACCGTCTTTCCCGGTGTACCTGCGTCGCTGTGTGGCGACGTGAACTGCACCGGATCCCTTGGCCATGAACAGATTCTACCGGACAGTGACCGAAAGTGCAATGATTTTAGTGACTACATTTCGGAGTCTTCCGGAAGCCTTCACGCAGCTCACCCGCCATAACCACGCCAAAACCCGCCGCAACTTCGGACTAGGGTGACGCGGTGACGACGCGGCGGTTTCGTAAGGCATATCTCGCGGGGGAGTACGCGCTGCTGTTCTTCGGGCTGGCAAGCATCTACGCCGTCCTGCTACGTGGTACCAGTCCGATCCCGTTCCTTCTGGTGCTCGGCCTCGCAGTCGTGACCTATCTGCTGCGGTCTTCCGGCTTCGATCGGGCGTCGCTGTGGCGTCCGCGAACACTTCTGTCTCAAGCGCATTCGATCGCGGTACTCTGGTGTCTCGCCGCGGTAGGGCTCATCGTGGCCCTGGCGCTCCTGCACCCGAATCTGCTTTTCGCCTTTCCGCGCGAGGACCCGCTGATCTGGGTCCTCGTGATGGTGTTGTATCCGTTGCTCAGCGTGTATCCGCAGGAGCTCATCTTCCGAGGGTTCGTGTTCCACAGGTATGCACCGGTTTTCGGCGAGGGTACCCGAATGGTCACTGCGAGTGCCGCGGCATTCGGTTTTGTGCACATCGCGTTCGGCAGCTGGATATCCGTCGCAATGACGATCGTCGGCGGGTGGATATTCGCGACGAGATATCGTCGCACCCAGTCGCTGTTCACGGTCTCTGTCGAACACGCGTTGTACGGCATGCTCGTCTTCACGGTCGGGCTCGGCCAATTCTTCTATCACGGAGCTGCAGAAGCCTAGGTAGTGTTCGAGAACTCGCGATGGCCGGGGGCATTTTCACGCTCTGTGTCAGGCGGACCGACAACTGGTCGGGATCAGTCAAGCGCTCACACTCTCATAGACGAGATGTAGTCCCATTCATTCATCGCTCGCGTGTGTGGCTCTTGCTGTGTTTGCGCAGTTCACCCGCAGTTACGACGCCCCGCTAGCCTTGCAGCACGAGCTACCGGACATTGAGGCGGCGCTCGCCGTCGGGGAGTGACTATGGAGTTCAGACATATCGTCTCGTTCATCACCATCGCCGAGGAACTACATTTCGGGCGGGCGGCGTCGCGGCTGCATCTGACCCAGCCGTCGCTCAGTGCGCAGTTGCAGAAGCTCGAGAAGTCGCTGGGGGTGCGACTCGTCGCACGCACGTCCCACGAGGTCAAGTTGACCTCCGCGGGCCGGGAATTCGAGGCTCAGGCCCGGCTGATCGTCACTCAGATGGAGAAGGCCGCGCGGATCGCGAGGGCGACCGCGGACGGGCGGTCGGGAACCCTGAGCGTCGGCTACAACATGCCGGCCAGCAGGCACGTCCTGCCGTCGGCCCTGGCAAAGATGAGTGCCGTGCATCCGGATGTCGTGGTGTCGTTGTGGGAGAAGCGAACGGGTCCGCAGCTCGCGGATCTGGCGGATGGCACGCTCGACATTGCCCTGGTGTACGGGCACCCGCGGACGGCGGATTTCCGGTACCGCCTGGTGCTGCGGAAGATTCCGCTGGTCGCCGTCGTGGGTAAGGGTCATGTCTGGGCGGGGCGGGCCGCGGTTCCGTTCGCCGAGCTCGCGAGCCAGGAGTGCGTGATGTTTTCGCGCGATCAGTGCCCGGCGATGTACGACTCGATCTTCGGTGCGGCCTCCGACAGTCGGATCTCATTGGATGTCGCGCAGACCGCGGACGATCCGGGCGCGACCGCGCACATGGTTTCGGTCAAGCCGTTAGTGGGGTTCGCGTCGTTGCCGCGCGCCAGTTCGGGCGGGCTCGGTGCGATGGGTGCGAATTCTGTGGCGGTGAAGTTGTTCGATCCGATTCCGACGATCGATTTGTATGCGGTGTGGCGGTCCGTCGAGGTGAATCCTGCGGTGTTCTCTTTCCTCGATTGCGTCGACAATTTCGATGAATTGCAGCGCAATGAGGGCGGCCTGGTCGCTATTTGATTTCGGCGATAGAATTCTTCTTTCGCACCTTTGTTTTGTGGTCATTGCCAATAATCGGTGATTGCCGAACAATTCTAGGCATGAATACTGTTTCTTTCTCCGGAAATGGCCTCGAATTATCCGACGAGAGCGGACTCTTTTCAGTGGTGAGCGCCGCGGCCGCGGCGGCCCCGCATCGAATTGCCCTGTGTTCCGGTGCGGACGGCGAGGAGTTGACGTGCGGTCTGCTCGCGGAGCGCACCCGGGCCTTGGCGTCCGCGCTTCTGGAGCGAGGCGTGTGCGCCGGCGACCGGATCGCGGTATTCGGGCGAACGAGCCTCGAATGGGCGTTGCTCGACGTCGCAGCGCTGGCGATCGGTGCGGTCGTGGTGCCGGTATATCCGACCTCCTCCGATCTCCAGATCCGGCACGTCCTCACGGATTCGGGATCCGTCCATTTCGCTGCGGAGACGGAAGGCGACGCGGGCCGGCTGACGGCGGCCGGCGCACCGCAGGCGTGGACGTTCGCGGACCTCGCGCAGTGGTCGTTCGGCCCGGTGCACGCTGAGCTCGACCCCAGGACTCCGGACATGGGTTCAGGAATTGATGTGCGGTCGCTGGTGAGGTTTGGTGCTGTAGCGCAGGGTGAGGGTGGTGCCGGGGTAGACGGTGTTCGTGTCGTTGAGTGTTTGGCAGAGTTCGTCGATGGCGGCGGTGTGCCGGGGTGCGGGGAGCGGGTCGAGGCGGATGTGCAGGGTGTCGCCGTCGGGGATGATGTCGCCGGAGCCGGCGAGGGCGGTGCGGATCAGGGTGTGGGCTTCGTTGTCGGCGCGGGAGTAGCCGGTGCCCGTGGTGATGGCGCGGGCGAGGGATTGTGCGGTGTTGAACGCGGCCATCCGGATGGCGTGGTGGATCAGTTTCGTCTCGGTGTCGAGGACTTGTTGACCGGGGTTGACCTGCGCAAGCGGTAACCGGGCGGGGATCGCCTGGTGGGCCGCGAGCGCCGCGTCCAGTGTCTTGTCGGCGGTGTGGACATCGGCGTTGATCGCGTTGACCAGTTCGGTGGTCAACACCACCGAGGTGCCGGGCGGCGGCGACGACACCTGTCTCTGACTGTTTCGGCGTGTTGCAGTGTCCGTCGGGCCTTCTCGACGTCGCGGTAGGCGAGCTTCTTCGCCGGGTTGGGGACCATCCGGGTTCCGTCGTCGTCGCCGGTCCGGTAGGTGTCGTGGGAATCGAAATCGAAACGCATGCGGGCGTAGCGAAAGTAGTTTTCCTGCCGCCAGCGTGATCCCATCCGGTAACGGACCTCCGCGGGCGGCAGGTCGGTGCGGGTGGTCAGGATGTGCATCTGCCGGGTCCGGGCGGGGTCGAACAGGCTGATCTGCCGCATCCCGAACACCTCACCCTGGCGTGGCCCGTCGGCGATGGGCAGCTCGACCCGGGTGTCGGCGAGTTCCCAGCGGTGGCGGCGGCCGCGAGAGTCGGTGTGGGTGTGTTCGGCGAACAGGGCCTCGTCGACGTCGTCGGCGGGGCCCTTGCGCCAGGTGAGGGTGTCGAACCCGGCCGCATCGAGGTCGGCGAACAACGCCGGTGACCAGCCGCCCCGGTCGAACCCGACCAGCACCCGCCGGTCATCACTTACCACGGCCCGCAGCTGCGGGATCAACCGGCGCAGCTCCGAGGCGAGGGAGGCGGCGGGCTCGGCCAGCACCACCAGCAGCGGATCCCCGGCTGCGTCGCATACCCACGTTTCCACGGTGGCCGGGGCCGGGAACTTCAGTCGCGGCACATGAGTTTTCGCGATCCTGCGGGTGCCCTGGTAGGCCCGCACGTGCCCGTCGACATACAGCACCGCCGACTGCTCGGGCCGCGCCCGCACGTGGGTTTTCGCCATCGCGGCGATCCAGTCGCCGGCCCGGCCCGCGGCGGCGAGCAGCCCGATCTTGCGGCGGATCGTCTTCACCTCCGGGGCCCGGTCCAACCCCAGGATCCGACCCAACGCGACCGGGTCGACCCGGGTGGCGCCCTCCGCGCGGGCCTCCCCGAGCAGGGCGCGGACCACGCCCTCGCACAGCATCGTGTCCAGTGAGTAGAAGCCGTTCGGGAACTCACCGTAGCTGGCGTGCGCACAGTCCAGCAGCCCGGTGGCGGCCAGCGCCGGCAGCGCGAGGAACAACCCGGCCAGCGGGGCCCGGGCACACGGGGTGAACACCGGCGGGGCATAGGCGATCATCCCGAACGCCGCCAACGCCCGCTCGCCGCCGCGGTCGACCGGATCCGCCAGCACCGGCAACTCCCCAACCCGGGGCTCGGCCTCCAGCGCCGGCTCGGCCTCCGGCTCCAGCTCGGCCTCCGGCTCCGGCTCGGGCTCGACCGCGGGTTCTGCCGCAGCATCGGAAGTCGTTGTGGGGTGACCTTCCTCGGTGTCGGTGTCGGTGTCGGTGAGGGCGTTGCGGATGCTGCCCATGGACACGCCGATGTCGGTGGCGATGGTGCGGTACGACGCTCCACTGTCACGGAGGCGGCGGATGGTGGCGACGGTGTCGTCGGTGAGTTTCGACTTGCGTTTGGGGCCTTTGCGTTCCCCGAGCAACCCGGCGATGCCCGCGTCGGTGAGCTGGGCTTCCCAGCGCCGCACGCTGGCGGGTTTCACCGCGAACGCATGGGCGATCTCGAGTTGGGTGGCTGCCTTGATCCGCGTCAGCGACGCGGCCGCGAACCGGCGGGCGGCGGTGTCCCCGGCGTCCCAGGCGTAGGACAGATTGCCGTGCACGAAGACCCGGCCGCCGTCGGCGTCTTCGATGATCGCCGCGGCCGTCCCGACCGGGCGAGCGCCGTCCGGTATCAGGGGCAGCGGCGGTTGTGAGGTCATCACGGTCATGATCCACCACCCCCGATTCGCATGAAATAGCTCTATCTATTATCGAGCATAGCGAGCGGAATGGCAAGCTTTCGAATCAGGGAATCCGCATGTCAGACCGCTGATCGACCGACCGGGCACGGACTACATGTCAGGAGTCCTGGACCCCCGGATCTCTGCCGTCCGGGCCGACGACGCCGCGATGATCGTGTACACGAGCGGAACCACCGGGCTCGCGAAGGGGTGCGTGCTGACCCACCGCAATATGTATGCGGCCGCTGCAAATACGGTCCTGCAGACCGGGACCCTGTTCGGCGGTGACGGGCAGGACCAGGCCGTCACCGCGCACGCGCTCCCGCTCGCGCACGTGTTCGGTCAGACGATCCTGTTCGCGTGCCTCGTCGGCGGAACCCGCACGCATCTGCTACCCGGAATCCCCGATCTGCTTCCCGCCCTGCCCACGGTGCGGCCGACATTCCTCGCCCTCGTGCCGTATGCGCTGGAGAAGATCCGGAAGGCGGCGCGCCGGACGCTGACGCCGGACGTCGAACGCGCCGCGGTCGAGGAGGGACTCGCCGTGCTGCGCGGTGTATCACCCGCAGGTGCCACGGGCGGTCCCGTCGCCGACCTGATGGGCGGGCGTCTCCAACAGGTGATCTCCGGCGGTGCGTCCCTCGACGACACGACCGCCGGATTCTTCGCGCACTTCGGAGTGAACATCCTCAACTGCTACGGGATGACCGAGACGGCGACCGCGGTGACAGTCAACGAGCCCCGCACGAACAGGCTGGGTACTGTCGGCCGCCCGATCCCCGGCACGACCGTCGCCATCGCGAGCGACGGTGAGGTCCTGATCCGGGGCGCCAACGTGACCCCGGGTTACTGGGGTGCGGCGGCGGACAAGACCCCCGTCGACGGCGACGGCTGGCTCCATACCGGCGACCTCGGCGAGATCGACCAGGACGGGTTTCTGCGGATCACCGGCCGGCGCAAGGAAATCCTCGTCACGAGTGGTGGAAAGAACGTCGCGCCGACGCCGCTTGAGGACCGGATCCGCCTGCACCCCCTCGTGAGCAACTGCATCGTGGTCGGTGACGGCCGCCCGTTCGTCGCGGCACTGCTCACCCTCGACCGCGACCGGTACGCAACGTGGCGGGAACAGCACGGGTGGTCCGACGGCGTCGACGACACCGGCCTGCGGGCGGAACTCCACACGGCGGTCGACGACGCGAACACCCTCGTGTCCCGTGCGGAATCGATCCGGGAATTCCGGGTAGTCGACGGCGACTTCACGCTCGAGGCCGGCCTGTTGACATCCTCGTTGAAATTGCGCCGGGCACCGATCGAAAACGCCTACCGAGCCGAGATCGACACGCTGTACGGGGTCCGGGTGTGAACTCCGCGACGCCTTCTCCGCAACATTCTCGTTAAATTCCGCCGCGCATCTTCTTCGCTCATAGCCGGTCTCGATCGTCCGATCATTTCGGGCGCTCTGAATAGATCGACCATATTTTCCGCAGAATACTCGGTCCCAGACAGGGTGACCGCGAAATAGGGAGTGATTCGAAATGTATGACGCCATTGTTGTCGGAGCCCGCGTGGCGGGTTCACCGCTGGCGATGCTGCTCGCCAGGCAGGGCTACCGCGTTCTCGCCGTTGATCGCACCAACTTTCCCAGCGACACGATCTCCACTCACTACGTCCACCAGGCGGGGCTGTCCCGCCTGCAGGCGTGGGGCCTGCTCGATGCCGTGATCGCCACCGGATGCCCGCCCATCCGTCACCTGAACTTCTCCTACACCGACATTGCTCTCGACGGTTTCGCCGACCCGATCGACGGGATCGACGCCGTGTACTGCCCGCGTCGCACCGTGCTCGACAAGATCCTCGTCGACGCGGCCGCCGAGTCGGGGGTCGAGGTGATCGAGCGGTTCACCGTCACCGATCTGATCGAGGAAGACGGCCGCGTCGTCGGCATCCGCGGCACCGAGGGCGACGGCGCGGAACTGGAGTTCCGAGCATCCATCGTGGTCGGTGCCGACGGCGCCAACTCGATCGTCGCGACGAAGGTCGGTGCCGAGGTCTACCGCGGTAGCCCCGGCGGATGCTTCGTCTACTACTCGTACTACTCGGGCATCGATTGGGGCATGCATCACCGCACCGGGTTCGTGCGCCAGCAGTTCGCGTCCTGGCCCACCAACGACGGCCTGAGCCTCGTCGCCGTGATGCGCCCGCGGGATCAGTTCCGCGCCTTCCGCGCGAACCCCGACGCAGGGGTCCAGGAAATCGTCGACGCGATCGACCCGAAGTACGGTGAAGACCTGCGGGACAATGCGACTCGCGAGGAACAGTTCCGCCCCATGCTGTACCCCGACAACTACTACCGGCAGTCCTTCGGACCGGGATGGGCGCTCGTCGGAGACGCCGGATACCACAAGGACCCCTTCACCGGCTGGGGTATCACCGACGCGTTCAAGTACGCGGAGTTGCTGTCGCAGCGGATCGCCGAGGGTCTGAGCGGCGATCGGCCGATGGCGGAGGCGCTCGCCGACTACCAGCAGTCACGCGACGAGCAGAGCAACGGCACCTACGAGCTCACGACGAGCATCTCCGAGTTGACGCTGACCCCGTACTACGACTCGGTGTTCCGCGCGGCAAGCAAGAGCCCGCGCTACACGAAGAGGTTCTTCGGGCTCATCGCGGGCGGCATTCCCGGCGAGGACTTCTTCGCTCCGGAGAACCTCGCCGAGTTGTACGCGGAGGTCGACCTGCCCGAGTCCGACCGGCACCTCACGTCGGCATGACGGGGCAGGGCTTGACCGTCCTCGGCGACAGTTTCGTGGAGGGGCGGGGCGACCCGGTCCAGGACGGCGGCTACCGGGGCTGGGTGCCGCGGTTCGCAGGACAGATCGGTCTGCGCAGCAGCAGGGTTCGCAACCTCGGTACCCACGGCGCCACGACGGGCGATGTCGTCGAGACCCAGCTGGCGTCGGCGCTCGGTTCACGGGCACCGCTGGTCGGGGTGGTCGTGGGCGTCAACGATCTCGTCAGCGACTACGCGCCCGACCGCTTCGCCCGCAACCTGCGAACGATCTTCGGGGACCTGCGGGGCTCGGGTGCCACCGTGTTCACCGCGACCTACCCGGATATCCCTGCGCGGCTTCCCGTTCCGGACGGCTTCAAATCTCTGCTGCGCGAGCGGTTCGCCGAGGCCAACGACGTTCTCGTCGACGTCGTCACAGACACGGGCAGCCTCCTGATCGACCTGAGAGCTGGCACCGAATGGGGCCGCGACGACATGTGGACGTCCGACGGGCTGCATCCGAGCCCGGAAGGCCACCGATCCTTCGCGGCCGCGGCCGCGGATCTGGTGTCCCGGGCCTCCGCCACCACCCTCGCCGCCTGAGCGACCCCGCCTTCATCCGAGAGGAACATCGTGACCACCGAATCGCCCGTGAGATCCGATCGCCTGGACGACCGACGACTGGCCCGCAACCCCATCGCCATCGTCGGAATGTCCGGACTCTTCCCCAAAGCCCGCAACCACCGGGAGTACTGGCAGAACATCGTCGACGGCGTCGACTGCACCGAGGACGTGCCCGCATCGCGCTGGAGCCTCGAGGACTACTACGACGAGAATCGAGACGCACCCGACAAGACGTACTCGAGGCGCGGTGCCTTCCTTCCTGACGTCGACTTCGATCCGCTCGAGTTCGGTCTGCCCCCGAACCAGCTCGAGGTCACGTCCACCATGCAGACCCTGTCCCTCGGGGTGGCACGCGACCTCCTGGCCGACGCCGGCGCGCAGGATTCGCCATGGTACGACCCGAGCCGGACCGGTGTGGTCCTCGGCACGACCGGCCCGGTACCGCTGATGCATCCGCTCGCGGCGCGCCTGTCGACGCCGGTGCTGAAGGAGGCGGCGCGCAGCTGCGGACTGTCCGACACCGACGTGGACGCCATCGCCGACAAGTTCGTGACCGCGTTCGCGCCGTGGGAGGAGAACTCGTTCCCGGGCCTGCTCGCGAACGTCGTCGCGGGACGGATCGCCAACCGCTTCGGGCTCGGCGGAATCAACTGCACGGTCGACGCCGCCTGCGCGGCGTCGCTGGCAGCGATGCGGACCGCGGTGGCCGAACTGCTCGACGGTCGCGCCGACACGATGATCACCGGCGGCGTGGACACCGAGAACTCGATCTTCATCTACATGTGTTTCAGCAAGGTGGGGGCACTGTCGCCGACCGGCCGGATCAGTCCGTTCTCGGATCAGGCGAACGGAACTTTGCTCGGTGAGGGCATCAGCATGCTCGCCCTGCGCCGGCTCGAGGACGCCGAGCGCGACGGCAACCGCATCTACGCCGTGATCAAGGGTCTCGGCTCCTCGAGCGACGGCCGCTCGAAGAGCATCTACGCCCCCCGCGCGGAAGGTCAGCGGATCGCGCTCGACCGCGCCTACGTGGACGCGGAGTGCTCACCTGCCTCGGTGGAGCTGTTCGAGGCGCACGCGACGGGAACGGCGGTCGGTGACCGCACCGAACTCTCGGCCCTGGGCGGCCTGCTCGCGGACGCCACCACCGAGACCCGGTTCGCTGCGCTCGGCAGCGTCAAATCGCAGATCGGGCACACCAAGGGGGCAGCGGGGACCGCCAGCGTCATGAAGCTCGCCCTCGGTCTCCACCACCGCGTGCTGCCCGGCACGATCAACGTCGACCAGCCCCATCCCGCGATCGGGTCGGCGGACGCGCCCTACTACATCAACACCCGCACACGTCCCTGGATCCGCGATCCCGAGCGTCCGATCCGCCGCGCCGCGGCCTCGGCGATGGGATTCGGCGGCACCAACTTCCACATCGTGCTCGAAGAGCACGTGGCCTCACGGCCACAGCTCCGTACCCTGCACGGCACCCCGACCGCCCATCTCTGGCACGCCCCGGACGTCGCCGGTCTCGTCGAGCTGGTGCGGACGGAACCCTCGTCGGACGGCGGCGCCGTCCCGGAGGATCACGCGCGCATCGGATTCGTGTCGGTGGACGCCGACAACGAGAAACATCTGCGCGCGCTCGCTGTCGAACAGCTCACCCAGAACCCTTCTGCCGAGCAGTGGAATCACCCCGAGGGCATCTACTTTCGGTCCTCGGCGCCGGTCGGCCTCCGGATCGGTGCGCTCTTCTCGGGTCAGGGCAGCCAGTACGTCGACATGGGCGCGGCCGTGGCGCTGAGCAACCCCGTGGTCGCCGAGACGTTCGACCTCGCGAATGCGGCCTTCGCCGGCGAACCGAGACGCCTCCACTCGATCGTGTTCCCGCCACCCGCTTTCGACGACGACGCCCGCGCCGAGCAGGACCTCACGCTGCGTCGCACCGAATACGCGCAACCGGCCATCGGAGCGCTCTCCGCCGGCCAATTCCGGGCCCTCACCGAACTCGGCTTCAGCGCCGACGGCTACCTCGGGCACAGCTTCGGTGAACTGACTGCTCTGTGGGCATCGGGGGCCGTCGACACCGCCGACTTCTTCACCCTGGCGCGCGCTCGCGGCCAGGCCATGGCCCCGGAATCCGGCGCAGAGACAGGCACGATGCTCGCCGTCGCAGCGACCCGCGCCGAGGTCGACGCCCTGATCGACGAAATCGAGGACATGTGGGTGTGCAACCACAACGCGCCCGACCAGATCGTCGTCGGCGGCGGAGCGGACGCCGTCTCGACCGTCGCAGACAAGTGTGCCGAAAGCGGATTCGCCACCCGGGAGCTGCCGGTCGCGGCAGCGTTCCACACGCCGTACGTCGGGCACGCGGTCGACGCCTTCGGCCCCGCCGTCGAATCGGTGCGGATCGGGGAACCGGATGCGCCGGTGTACGCGAACTCACCCGGTGCGGGGTACGGAGCGGACGTGGACGCCAACCGCAAGACCCTGGTCGGCCAACTACTGCAGCCGGTCGAATTCGTCGGTGCCGTCGAGAGCCTGCGCGACGCGGGCTGCACGGTGTTCGTCGAGTTCGGTCCCAAGCAGGTTCTCACGTCCCTGGTGCGTCGCACTCTCGGTGACGACGTGATCGCCATCCCCACCGATGCCGGACCGCTCGGAGACGGTGACCTCACGTTCACGCGGGCCGCAGTCCAGCTCGCGGTGCTCGGAGTCGAACTGCACGGCATCAACCGCTACCAGGACATCGCACCGGCCGCGCCCGCACGCGGCGGCATGAGCGTGACGCTCTCGGCCCCCGAATATGTCCCCGACTCGCGGCGCCGGGCCTACGCCGACGCTCTGGCCGACGGCTACCGCGTGTCCCCGGATGCCGGGGCCGCGCCGCAGCCGGCAGCGCCGGTCGCCGCCACCCCGGCGGTGTCGGCGCCGGCCGCCGCCGCACCGTCCCCACTCGTCCCAGCAAGGGAGAACACCGTGTCGCACCCGTCCACGGGGCCTCTGCCAGGCCTCGACACCGCTCTCTCGCAGCATCTTGCGACGCACAACGACTACCTCGACGGGCAGCTCGACATGGCCCGGGAACTGGCCCGCGCCCTCGGTGCGGGCAACCTCGACGACGGAATGGTCCGCGCGATCGAGGCGGTGAAGGACCACGGTGTGGCGATCAGTCACACGCATGCCCGGGCGACCGAGGTCCTCGGACAGCTCGCCGACCTCGACGCCGGGGCCGCGCCCGTCGCCCGGGTCGCGGTGTCCGCGCGGGTCGACCACCTTCCCGCACTGCCGCCGCGCCAGGACCCGGAGCCCACGCGAGCTCTCGCCCCCGCCGCACCTGCCCAGGCGAGCGCGGCTCCCGAACCCGCTGCGGTTGCGGCCGTGACCACGCCGCAGCAGCCGCCGAGTACGGACGGGGTCAGCACCGCGGCATTGCGGACGGCGCTGCAGGAAGTGGTGGCGGACAAGACCGGGTATCCGGTGGAGATGGTGGATCCGTCGATGGATCTCGAGGCGGATCTGGGTGTCGACTCGATCAAGCGGGTGCAGGTGCTCGGTGCAGTGCAGGAGCGGTTCCCGCACTTGCCGAGTCTCGGTCCCGAGCAACTCGGCACCCTGCGGACGCTGGACCAGATCGTCGACCTCCTCGCAGAAACATCGGCCGCGGATGCGGAACCGGTGACGAGCGCGGATACCTCAGCCGCGCAGCATGATCAGAGTTCCGCCGCCGTAGGCGCCGACGCCCTGCGGACGGCGCTGCAGGAGGTGGTGGCGGACAAGACCGGGTATCCGGTGGAGATGGTGGATCCGTCGATGGATCTCGAGGCGGATCTGGGTGTCGACTCGATCAAGCGGGTGCAGGTGCTCGGTGCGGTGCAGGAGCGGTTCCCGCACTTGCCGAGTCTCGGTCCCGAGCAACTCGGCACCCTGCGCACACTCGATCAGATCGTCGACATCCTCGCCGAGGGGAGTGATGTCCACCCAAAAGCTGAGGCCGCGGCCATCGCGCCGCGGCATCTCGTCGAACTCGTCGCACTGCCCGCCATCGACCTGCGGGACGACGCGTTCCGCACCGGCGGCGAGGCGGTGATCGTCCAACTCGGAACGACATCCGCTGACGACGCCGATGCACTGGATCGTGCCCTGACCGGGCGCGGCTGGACGATCCGCCGCATCCTCCCGACCGGCACACTCGACGAGATCGAGGCCACGCTGGCTGCCGAGTTCACCGCGCCGATCGGCCTGTGCGTGGTTGTTGTCGGCACGTGCGCCGAGTGGAACACGGCGCAACGAGCGCTGGCCACCACGATCCTCGTCGCGAAACACGCCCACGCCCGCCTCCTCGACATCGCTCGGAACGGCACGCGCTTAGCGTTCGTCACGGTCACCCGGATCGACGGCGCCCTCGGATTCGTCGGCGACGGCGACCCAGTCGAGGCGCTCGTCGGCGGCGTCGGAGGTGTGGTCAAGACCCTTGCCGCGGAACAGCCCACGCTGTTCTGCCGCGCCGTCGACGTCCACCCGTCGGTCGATCCGGAACGGTTCGCGGATGCTGTCCTCGACGAACTCCACGACGGTGCCGTCGACACCCCCGAAGTGGGCGTGGGGGAACTCGGCGACCGGCACACGGTGGTGCCCGGGATCCACGCACCATCCGGGACCCGGACTACGGTGCGGTTGGACACCCCGATCGACGCATCGACGCTCACGTCGGACGATGTCGTCCTCGTCACCGGCGGGGCACGGGGCGTCACCGCGCTCTGTGTACGCGACCTCGCGCACCACTGCGACGCGCGTTTCGTTCTGATCGGACGGACCGAACTGGTGGCCGAACCCGGTTGGGCGCAGAACGTCGGTCCCGACGATCTCCGGGGAGCCGCCATTGCCGCCCTCGCCGGGACCGGGGCCACCCCACGAGAAATCGCTCGGGCCTGCTCCGGGATCCTCGCGACCCGGGAAATCCGCGAGACCCTGGCCGATCTCGGCGAGCGTGCGGTGTACCTCGCGGCGGACGTGACCGATGCCGAGGGAATTCGTGCCGCGCTCGGCGACCGCCGCGCCACGATCACGGCGGTCGTGCACGGGGCGGGTGTCCTCGCGGACGCGTTGATCGCGTCCAAGATCAGCGCGGACATCGACCGGGTGCTCGATCCGAAGATCGGTGGCCTCGCAGCAGTACTCGCCGCCCTCAAGGGCGGCGATGACGAGTCACCCCTGCGACACCTGGTGTTCTTCACCTCGGTCGCCGGTCTGTACGGCAATTCCGGTCAGTCGGACTACGCGGCGGCGAACGAGGCGCTCGGCCGGTTCGCCGCGACCTGGAAGCATCGCAATCCCGACCACCACGTGACGGCGATCGACTGGGGCGCCTGGGACGGTGGCATGGTCACTCCCGAACTCCGCGGGTACTTCCTCGACCGGGGGGTGGCGCTTCTGGACCCGCGTGTCGGTGCCCGTGCGTTCACGCAACAGTTCACCGAGGCGCGCCGTGACGACGTCGTCGTCCTCGTCGGAGAGGCGGAGTCGCTGGCGGAGAATGGCAGACCTGAGCAGTCCGACACCATCGTGCGCCGCAGCCTCACCGATCTGGGTGACCACCGTGTCATCTCGGCGCACCGGATCGGCGAACACGCGGTCCTCCCTGCCACCTTCGGACTCGGCGGCATGATCAACGTCGTCGAGCGGGCACATCCGGGATTCTGCGTCGTCTCGGTCCGCGACTTCCGGGTCCTGAAGGGAATCGTGTTCGACCACCCGGTCGGAGATGTCTCGATCGAGACAGTGCACGAGGCCTCCGACAGCACGGTCGTGCAGGTGCGAGTGTCCGGATCGGGTGGGAGCAAGCGGGTGCCCCACTACGCCGCGACGTTCCAGCTCGCACCCTCCCCGGATGCGGCACCGTCCGTGCCGGTCACCTGGCCGGCCACGGGTCCGGACGCCGGCACCCTCTACCGGGACGCCACGCAGTTTCATGCCCCGCCGTTGCAGGGGATGCGGCGCATCCTCCGCGACGACACCGACTCGCTGGTGCTCGAATGTGCCCTGTCCGGCGCCCCTGTCGCGCTGGGAGCGTTCGGCGGGGTGCTGCACAACCCCGTTCTCGCGGACGTGATCCTGCAGGGCCCACCCGTCCTCGGTCACCGCCTCCTCGGCTCGGCCTGCCTGCCCTTGGGAGTGGGTCGAATCGACTACTTCGACACCCTCCCCGACGGCGAACCGTTCGTTCTCGTCGTCGACAACGCCCGCACCGGCGCGGCCGAGTCGCTGGTGGATGCCTGTGCCGTCGGACTCGACGGCAGGGTGCTCCAGCGTTTCACCGACGTCACCGTGGTCACCACCCCCGACCTGTCCGAGAAGTTCCGTGAATCAGTGAGGCAGTGGAACGTATGAGTACCGTGCCGACGACCAGCCCCGATGCCCTCGGCTTCGAGGGGACACCGTTCGATCCCGTTCCCGTCGCGTCGCCCGGCCCGGGCACTCTACCGACACCGGCCGCCCGGCGGGCGCCGTCCCAGCCGACCGGTCCCGCGTCGACCGTGACGCCTCTGGCCGAGTTGCGGGCGGGCATCGCCACGGCCCATCGCGCCGCCCTCTCGGCACAGGTCGCTCTGCAGCGCCGCATCTTCCGGCAGTCATTCGACACCGGCGTGGTCACCGTGCCGGCGTTGTCACCTGCACGGCCCGGCACAGTGACGACGCCGGCGCCGGAAGGTGCGTTCAAACCCTCGGCCCGCACCACCGTCGACCGCCTCGACCGCGGCGCGCTCGAGGCACTGTCTCGGGGTGAGGTGTCCGCCGTCCTCGGGGACGCCTACCGGCAGCCCGGCGCCAACCCCGACATCCGGCTCGCGAGCGACACCCCGCTGGTACTCGACGAGGTGACCGAGATCGGGCTCCGTTCGGGAACACTCGGTCTCGGGCGCCTGCGGGCGGCCTATACCGGCAATCCCGTCGCCGCGGCAACGCAGGCGGTGGAGGTGTTCGCCCTGTACGCCGGGCTGCACCTGTGCTTCGCCGATGCCCGACTCGTCGCGTCGGCCGCGGCGGATGGCGGCGGGGACGACTCACCGACCGCCGCGGAACTCGAACTGATCGTCACCACCATCGATCTGGTGCCCCGACCGCACGTCACCGCCGAGGTGCTGTGCGGCGGGGGACCGAGCGTCGCGATGACGGTCACCGTCACGGAGAACCCCGGTTCGGTGATCGGTCCGGGCCCGGGCGGCACCCTCGACACGTGGACCGGGCGGATCGATGCCGGCGGCGGCACGGCGCTGCTGAACGAATTCCACATGGCCCATCTCGCCCGCGGAGATCAGGGCATCGCCCTCGGACCGGAGTTCGCTCACTACACGGGTGTGCGGGCCACCCGACTTCCCACGGGCGGTCTGCTCCTCGTCGACCGCATCACCGCGTTCGACGGCGCCCGCGGAACCCTCGACACCCAGGTGTCGTACCGCAGCGAGCACGACTCACCCGCCGACTCCTGGTACTACGCCGACAGCGCGAACGAATCGATGCCGCACTTCGTCTACATGGAGACGTCGCTGCAGGCCGCACTGCTGATGGGCTACTACCTCGGACCCACGCTCACCGAACCGAACACCACCCAGAGCCTGCGCAATCTCGGGGGAACCGCCACCGTGTTGCGGCGAGCGGACCTGCGGGACAGGACGATCACGCAGGAGTCCCGCCTGCTGTCGACGACAATGCTGCCCGGTTCGTCGCTGCAGAGCTTCGACTACACGCTGTCGGTGGACGGCGAGCCGTTCTACGAGGGCGAGACGATGTTCGGCTACTTCAGCGACGAGGCACTCGCCAACCAGACCGGTCTCGACGCCGGCCGCCACCGGCCGTCCTGGCTGGACGTTCACGCGAACGACGTCACCGTCCGCCGGATCGACCTGGACGCGCGACGCGCGAACCCCGTCGATCGGCTCTGCTCGCGCCGCACATTGGCGCTGCTCGACTGGATCGATGTCGTCGACGGCGGTGGCACGTTCGGCAACGGATACCTGCACACCCGGCGTCGGATCGATCCGCACGACTGGTTCTTCGCCCGGCACTTCCACCTCGACCCCGTCATTCCCGGATCGCTCGGGGTGGAGTCGGTGATCCAGGCCATGCAGGAATGGGCCGTCGACTCCGGACTCGCCGACGGTCTCACCGACCCGGTGTTCTCGATTCCGCCGGGCATCGCCTTCACCTGGAAGTACCGCGGCCAATTTCTTCCGTCGGACGGGACGTGCGAACTCGAGGTCCACATCAAGACCGTCACCTCGTCGCCGGACGGTGTCGTGGTCACGGCCGACGCATCGTTGTGGAAACCGGGACTGCGGATCTACGAACTCCAGGACATCGCCATCGAACTCACCGAGCGGAAGGCCCCGGAATGACCATTTCCATGTCCGCCCCGACCCGTGACACCGCGGGCATCCGGGAACTGCTGCTCGATCTGAGCGCACCCTGCTGGGTGGTCCGTGATGCCGACGGTGTCGGAGTCACGTCGGACAGGGCGCTCGCGTCACGCCTCGAGGTGCTCAGTGCCGTCGCACCGCTACCGGCACAATCGCTGGGGGACAGCGCGTTCCGTTCATTCCACGGAGTGCGCGCGGCGTACGCGGCGGGGGCGATGGCCAACGGCATCGCCTCGACCGACCTGGTCACCGCGCTCGCGCGCGCCGGGTACCTGGCTTTCTACGGCGCGGCCGGTGTGGTGCCGGCACGCGTGGACGCGGTACTGGCCAGGCTCGCCGCCGACCTCGGCGACACACCCCATGGCTGCAATCTCATTCACAGCCCCACCGAACCTGCCCTGGAACGCGCCATCGTCGACGCCTGCCTGCGCCACCGGGTACGGAGTGTCGAGGCCTCGGCGTTCATGGACCTCAGTCCCGAAGTGGTTCGGTACCGGCTGTCCGGGCTGTCGTCCGACGGCGCCGGCCGGGTGATCCGGGCGCACCGGGTGATCGCCAAGGTCTCCCGGGTGGAGGTCGCCGAGTTGTTCCTCCGTCCCGCCCCCGACACCCTGGTGCGGACACTGGTGGAGCGCGGTGACCTCACCGAAGAGCAGGCCCGGCTCGGACGGACGGTCCCGATGGCCGACGACATCACCGCCGAGGCCGACTCCGGCGGCCACACCGATCGACGGCCGCTGATGGTGCTGCTCCCCGACCTCATCGCGGCACGCGACCGCATCCGGCGTGAACTGCCCGAACTCGGTGAGGTGCGCGTCGGGGCCGCCGGCGGCATCGGCACCCCAGCCGCCGCCGCCGCCGCATTCGCCCTGGGAGCCGCGTATGTCGTCACCGGTTCGATCAACCAGGCCTCGATCGAGGCCGATCAATCCGGGGCGACCAAGGTGCTTCTCGCCGGTGCCGGCGTCGCCGACTGCACGATGGCCCCGTCGTCCGACATGTTCGAACTCGGCGTCCAGGTGCAGGTGCTGCGACGCGGGACCATGTTCGCCTCCCGAGCGCATCGCCTCTACGACACCTACCGCGAGTACGCGGGCATCGAGTCCATTCCGGTTGCGACCCGGCGGGACCTCGAGTCGGCGGTGTTCCGCCGTCCGCTGGACGAGGTGTGGAACGACTGCGTCAGCTACTTCAGCGAGCGCGACCCCGCGCAGCTCCGCGGCGCGGAGAGCGACCCGAAACGCAAGATGGCACTCGTCTTCCGCTGGTACCTCGGGCTGTCGTCGGGCTGGAGCATCCGCGGCGAGGCGGAGCGGACGGCCGACTACCAGATCTGGTGCGGCCCGGCGATGGGGGCGTTCAACGGCTGGGTCGCCGGCACGCACCTGGCCGCCCCCACGAATCGGCGGGTGGCCGACATCGCGCACCACGTCCTCGAAGGCGCCGCCTACCTCACCCGGGTCGCCCAGTTGAGGACGGCGGGGGTCCGGCTCCCGTCCGAAGTCGCCCGTTACGTCCCCGCGCCGCGGGAGGAACGGTGATGGACGCCGACGCCCGCGAGGTAACCGTCGACCTGTTGCGGGCTGTCGGCGACTACAGCGCGACGTATCTCCGGGATCCGCGGTCCGAGCGCACGGGCTCGGTCGTGGATCGCGCCGAACTCCGCCGCGGACTGGCCGCCTCGCTGCCCCGGAACGGAGTCGACGCGCAGACCGTACTGGGTGAGCTGATCGAGCACGGCGAGCCGGGACTCCGGCATTCGGGTGCGCCCACGTTCCTCGGATTCGTCATGGGCGGGGCGTATCCCGTCGCGGTGGCAACCGAATGGCTCACCTCCGTGTGGGATCAGTGCGGCGCCCTGTATGCGACGAGCCCCACGGCGGCGGTGGTCGAGGAGGCCGTGTCGCGGTGGCTGGTCACGCTCTTCGGACTTCCGCCGCACACGTCGGTGGGGATCACGACGGGCTGCGCGACCGCCAATCTGACCGGGCTGGCCGCCGCCCGCCACCACGTGCTCGCCGCCCACGGGTGGGACGTCGAGCGGGACGGGCTGATCGGCGCACCCCCGCCGAGAATCCTGGTGAGTCAGGGCTGTCACGTCACGGTTCACCGGGCACTGCGGCTTCTCGGGCTCGCCGGGCAGGTGACACCAGTGGAGACGGACGATCAGGGCCGGATGCGCGTGCGTGCGCTCGAGGCCGAGCTGACTCGGACGAGTGGGCCGCTCATCGTCTGCGGTCAGATCGGCAACGTCGACTCGGGTGCCGTCGATCCCCTCGAGGCCGTGTGCGATCTCGCGCACGAGTACGACGGCTGGGTACATCTCGACGCCGCATTCGGAATGTGGGCAGCGGCGAGTGGCACTGTTCGCCAACATGTTTCGGGGTTGGACAAGGCCGATTCGTGGGCCACCGACGCCCACAAGTGGCTGAACGTCCCCTACGACTGCGGAGTCGTGCTGTGCGCACATCCGACGTCCCACCGAGCCGCGCTGCGCACCAGCGCCGAGTACCTGACCCCGGCGGTCGACGGCGGCCGGGACCCCGTCGACTACACCCCGGACATGTCCCGGCGCGCCCGCAGCCTCGTGCTGTGGGCCACGCTCCGGCACCTCGGCGCCGACGGCGTCGCCGACCTGATCGACCGCTGCTGCACCCTCGCCCGGCGTCTGGCCGCGGGATTGGCCCACACCGACGGTGTCACCGTCGTCAACGACGTCGTGCTCAACCAGGTGCTGGTCGCATTCACGCCGGACGACGAGACCACCGACGCGGAACACCTCGCCCGCATCGTCACCGCCCTCCAACGAGGACCCGTCGCGTGGGCGAGCCCGACGACCTGGCGCGGCAGGCCGTGCCTGCGCCTGTCGGTCTGCAACTGGCAGACCACCGCCCACGACATCGACCAGTGCCTGGCCGCGATCGTGTCCGCACACCGCGACGCCGGAGCTCGTCTCCACGCCCCCATCGAGGAGTTCGCATGACCCTGCCCGACGTATCGACGACTGGTCCTGTCGTCACCGGAAGCCCGGATCTGGACGCCGTGGTCGCGACCCTGGTGGCCGCCTTCCGCGACGATCCGATCATCGAATGGGCGATCCCGCCGACCACATTGGGACGGGATTACCACCTGGCCGCCTTCTTCGCGTCGACAACCGAATTCCTCTTGAATCACGGCGGCGTCGTCGCTGCGCCGGAAGACTATTCTGCCGTGCTGGTCTGGTCACCACCGGGTGAGCCCGCAGTGTCCGACGCCGAGAACGAGGCCTTCCTCGATCGGCTCGCCGCATCCACCGGCGCGTGCGGTGCCCGGGTGCGGACATTGATGGAGGCACTCGACGCGCACCACCCCGCCGACCTTCCGCCGCACTGCCACGTCATGTTCGCCGCCGTGCGGCCCGAGAACCGCGGCACCGGCGTGCGGGCGTCACTGACCGGCGCGCTGCGCGCGATGCGACTGCACGACGGGGTCGGGGTGTACGCCGAAGCGTCCAGTCCGCGCAACCTGCGGCTGTGGGAGCGCCTCGGCGGCAGGCGGGTAGGCGCGGAGATAGCCCTCCCGGAGGGCGGTCCGTCGCTGTATCCGATCTTCTTCGGCCTGCCGTCCGACTCGGTCGACGCCCCCTGATCCGACCTAGCAGACAGCGGAGCCGGTGCCCCGATCATTGGGCACCGGCTCCGCTGCGTTCCGAAACGTGATGTTTTCGAGACTGGACGTTCCGAGACCTATTTCAGTCCGGATCGAACGAATGCGTTGACGATGTGCCGCTGCAGGACGACATACAGCGCGAACACGGGGAGACACGCCAGGCCGGCGACGGCCATCATCGGCCCCCAGTCGTTGCCCTCGGTTCCCATGAAACTCCTCAGCCCCAACTGAACGACGGCGTTGCTGCGCTGCAGGACCACCGCCGGCCAGAAGTATTCGTTCCAGGCATTGATGAACAGCAGGATCGACAGCGCGGCCAGTGCGGGGCGCAGATTCGGCACCACGACGGTCCAGAGAATCGACCAGGAGGAACGGCCGTCCAGCTTCGCCGCCGCGACCAGTTCTTTCGGGAAGCTGTTCATGTGCTGCCGGAGCATCAGGACACCCAGCGCAGAGCACAACGTCGGCACGATCACGCCGACAAGGTTGTTGATCAATCCCATTCGATACAACAGCACATAGTTGGGAAGCATGGTGACCTGGAACGGCACCAGCCAGGTTCCGACGAACGCGAGGTAGAGCAGCCGTTGGAAGCGGAACGAATACATCGCGAACGCGTACGAGGCGAGCAGCGCGACGAGGAGCTGACCAGCCGCCGAGACGAGGGAAACACCGAACGTGTTGGCGAGCAGTCGGATCACGTCGACCTTCTCGGTCGCGTCCACGTAGTTGCCCAGTGACAGCGGCCACGGCACGGGGGAGAGGGAGCCGACGTCGTCGGGCCGTCGCAGTGACGTCGCGAGCAGCCAGTAGATCGGGAACACGCACACGACGGCGATGGCGACGAGAACGGCATGTCCCCGCGCCCGCCGCCACAGCGGCTCGGGCGCGGACGGCTCACTGGTCGTCATGGAACGAGATCCTTTCCGAGATCCACACGAGAACCCCCGCCACGACACCGAACCCGACGAACAGCATGATTCCCGCGGCGGCGCTCAGGCCGGCATCGAAGCTGTGGAAACCGTAGTCCCACAACAGGTAGTAGATGTTGGTCGTCGCCTGCGACGGTCCTCCCTGAGTCAGGGTGTCGATCAGCGGGAAGGTCCACTGCGCGCTCAGCAGGACGGTCATCAGTCCGAGGAACACGAGTGTGGGCGACAACAGGGGCAGGGTGATCCACCAGTCGATCTGCCGCCGCGTCGCTCCGTCGACCTGCGCGGCCTCGGAGTAGTCGCCGCTGATGCCGGCCATCCCGGCGGAGACCACCAGCACAGCGAAGCCCATGAAATGCCAGCCGGTGACGGCGACGATCACCCACTGCGCCGATGCCGGGTCGTGGATCCAGTTGGTGTCCGAGCCGAGCACCCGGTTCACGATCCCGGCACCCGGGTCGAGGAGCCATTGCCACACGGCCGCGCTCGCGACCGGGGCGACGAGGAAGGGAGCGAAGATCAGGCTCTGGTAGATCGCCCGGGCCCGGCCGTGGACGCCGCGCGTGGCGAATCCGACGATCACCGGTAACACGAGCGTGAAGGGAAGCAGACCGACGATGAGGACGACTGTCCGCCAGACGGAGTCGCCGACCGCGGGCAGTTCGAGGAGCCGGCGGTAGTTGTCCGTGCCGACGGGAACCATGGGGGTCGTCGGAAGCAGGTTCCAGGAGTAGGTGGAGAGTTGGGCGGCTTGAACGAGCGGGCGATATGTCCACACGACCAGGAGCACGACCGCCGGCACCAGGAACAGGTACGGCTCTGCCACCCGCCCCACCCTCTTCAGAGGGTGGGTACGGATGGCAGGCACCGCCACCGGTTCCCGGACGGGCGTTGTCGCGTCAGCGAGGTCCGGTACGGCAACGAACACGATGTTTCCCTCACCCCGCCTGTAGCTCGAGGGCATGCAACCGGTCGAGCATGTCCTGTTCCGGTATGTCGTAGACCGCCTCGGCAGGGGTCGCCTCGATCGCGGTCGCAACCACCCCGGATGCGAGGACATCGATCCTGCTGAACCCGTAGCCGGCGACGCCGCGGTGGCGGCCCACCGCCGCGATCGGGTCCACCCGGTAGGACAGCGCCGGACCGACCCACACCGGGATCCCCGCCACAGCCCCCGAGCTCGTCAGGTGGGAGTGCCCACAGAGGATCATCCGCACATCGGAGCCGTCCAGTACTTCCGCAAGTCGGCCGGGATCCTGGAGCCGCAGGTAGTTCACCGTGGTGACGGGTGACGAGATCGGCGGGTGGTGAAGTACGAGAAGCGTTCCCCGCTCACTCGGACGGGACAGCTCGTCGTCGAGCCACGTCAGCTGCTCGTCCGTCAGCCAACCGTCGTGCCTACCGGGTGTGGTGCTGTCCAGCACGACCACCCGGAGACCATGGATGTTGTGGACCGCGTCGTGCGGAGCGGCGAGATCACCATCGCCGGAGTCGAGTCCGAGCAGCTCGGTGTGGAAGGCGGTGCGGTCGTCGTGATTGCCCACCGCATACACGATCTGCGCACCGAGGTCGGCGGCCGCCGGCTCGACGACCTCCCGCAACCGCCGGTACGCCTCCGGTGCCCCGTTGTCGCTGAGATCGCCCGACAACACCATCGCGTCGACACGCTGCCCGGATCCGACGATGCGGTCGAGTACGCGGCGGAGGTTGTCGAGGGTGTCGATCGTGCCGTGGACGAGGTCACCCTCGGCGCGGATGTGAGTGTCCGTCAGGTGAACCACCGTGACGGCTGCGGGGGTCATTGGGTGGGCAGAAGCGCGGTGGCCTGCTTCTGGGCGGCTTCGAGGGCGGATTTCGGGTCGGCGTCCTGGTAGACGACCGCCTCGACGGCGTCCATCATGCCGTCGCGGATCTGCAGGTAGTTGTTGCCGGGCATCGAGATCCACGGCTCCATTGAGCCGAGCTGGGCGATGTTCGGCGCGAGCAGCGGGTTCTTCTGCGACCATTCCTTCAATCCGGCGGGATCGTCGACGAGACCGGTGCGCAGCGGCAGATACCCGATTCCCTGGGCGATCTTGGTGTAGGCCTCCTCGCTGGTGAGGAACTTGATCAGTTCCCACGAGGCACGCTGCTTCGCGGGGTCGGAGGCGAACGTGAAGAGGGAGGCGCCGGAGTTGGTGGGGACGGGGGTCTTGCCGGCGAAGCTGGGCATCGTGGTGGCGCGCAGGTCCCACTTGTCCTTGGCGCCCTTGACGAAGGTGCCCTGGATCGCGCTGGTTTCGAGGATCATGCCGACGTCTCCGCGGGCGAAGGCTTCGTAGCCCTGCTGTTGGCTGAGCTTGGGTGTCGATCCCGACTGGACCAGGTTCTGCGCCATGTCCGCGACCTGCACCGCGGGGTCGTCCGCGAATGTGAGCGAGGCGCGGTCGTCGGCGATGACCTGTCCGCCGTTGGACCGGACGAGGCTCTGGAAGCACCAGTCCTTCGCCGTCTTGGTCAGGCAGTCGAGGTAGACGCCGCCCTTACCGGTCTTCGCGGTGATCGCGGCCGCTGCGTCCGCCACCTCGTCCCACGTCTTCGGCGGTGCGGCCGGGTCGAGGCCGGCCTGCTCGAACAGTGTTGCGTTGTAATAGAACACCGGCGTCGAGAAGACGAAGGGCACACCGTAGGTGGTGCCCTCCCAGTCGGCCAGGGTGCGCGCCGTCGGGGCGTATGGGTACTCGGCGCCGTCGAAGTTCTTCTGCACGGCGTCCTTGCCGACGAGATCGTCGAGCGAGTGTGCGCCGAGTTGGTGAATCGTGAAATCCAGGTCGCTGAACCCGAGCTGCGCGATGTCCGGCGGCGAGCCGGCCACCGTCTGGCTCTGGATGCTCGAGATCGTGTCGGTTGCCGGGTTCGGGCTGTTGCCCTGCGGCTTCTGCGCCGTGACGGTGATGTTCGGGTTCTGCTTGGTGAAGTCGTCGATCAGGGCGTTGAAGGTGTCGGTCCACGCTCCCGCCATACCGTAGTTGTAGCTCTCGAACACGATCGACACCTTCTGGTCCGGGGCGAGTTCCGGCACCGGATCAGTGCTGTTCGCCGCGGAATCCGTGGTGGTGGTGCCGAGTCCGCCGCAGGCGGTCAGGACCAATGCGCTGGTCACCAGCGCGCCCAGCCCGGGCAGGGTTTTCTTCACTGTGCTTCTCCTGTTGTTCGTGTGTGGGCGGGGCTTGTGAACGTGCCGGTGGTCATGCCACCGACAGCGAGGCGTCTCGTGACGATGCCTCGTGCTCGTGGGGACGGTGCCAGACCAACCGACGGCCGGTCGCGGAGTCGAAGAGTTGAATGTCGGCGGGGTCGACGCCCAACGCCGCCGTGTCGCCGATCTGGGCGGGAACCGGGCGCGGAGCGCGCACGCGGATGACGGTGCCACCCACGGTGACATGCACGATCTCCTCGCTTCCGAGGTTCTCCGATGCGGTGACGACACCGCGGAGTCGGGCATCGGCGCCTCTCAGCCGGAGGCGTTCCGGCCGGATGCCTGCGGTCACCTTCTGCGGCCCGGTCGCCGAGTCGGCGGGCAGCCCGAGGGGTGCGTCGACACCGTCCGCGACGAGGTGGAGTTCCCCGGCCCGGACGATCACCGTCGCATCGAACAGGTTCATCGGTGGCGCGCCGAGAAAAGCGGCGACGAATGTCGAACGCGGAGTGTCGTACAGCTCGGTCGGGGTACCGACCTGCTCGATCCTTCCGTTGTTCAACAGTGCAATTCGTGTCGCCATCGTCATCGCCTCGACCTGGTCGTGGGTGACGTACAGGAACGTCGATCCCAGGCGGCGATGCAGGTCGATCAGCTCGGTGCGAGTGGCGCTGCGCAACGCGGCATCCAGATTCGACAGCGGCTCATCCATGAGGAAGGCCCCCGGGTCGCGGACCATCGCCCGGGCCAGCGCCACCCGCTGACGTTGTCCGCCGGACAGCTGGGCCGGGCGGCGGTCCAGATGGTTCTGTAAACCGAGCGCCGACGACACGGCCCCGATCCGCTCCCGGATCTCGTCCTTCGAACGCCCGCGGGCACGCAAAGGGAACCCGATGTTCTTCGCGACGGTCAGGTGCGGGTACAGAGCATAGCTTTGGAAGACCATCGCAACGTCCCGCTGTCGTGGCGACGTCCTGGTGATGTCTTCGCCGCCCAGCAGGATGCGCCCCGCAGACGGGGTCTCGAGGCCTGCGATCAGCCGCAGCAGCGTCGACTTTCCGCAACCGCTCGGTCCGAGTAGGACCATGAACTCTCCGTCGGCGATGTCCAGGTCGACGTCGCGCACCACCTGCGCGGTGCCGAACTGCTTCGACACACACTCGAGTCTTATCTGCGCCACCCGCGTCTCCTCGGTTGTTCCGTGTTTCCGGGAGAACCACAGCAGCCGTGGGTGACGGCGCGGTGAACACCACACAGCGACCGCCCGACCCGACACCGCCTCGTGCGGGGGCACCCAGCGACGATAGGGGCAGTGGGCCCGCGCGATAGGAAACTCCTCATGTCTGCGTCGAGGCGGCGATAGCCGTCTTCGATGGAGCGCGGCGAAAATGATTGCGGAGTAGTCGCTTCGGGCCGGCAATCCTACGCTGACTCCGTGACTTCGTACCCAGCTCCCGGAATCCGCCGCCCCCCTCTTTTGCTCGGAATTTGCGCCATGACGTTCGTCGTCTACCTCGACACCAGCATCACCCCGGTCGCGCTCCCCGACATCGTCCGCGACCTCGGTGGCGGCGGCACGGCAGCGCAGTGGATCCTCGACGGCTACACCTTGGCGTTCGCCTGCCTACTCCTCGCAGGCGGGCTGCTCGGCGACCGGATCGGTGCACGACGGGTCCTGCTGGCGGGAACGGTCCTGTTCACCGCCGCCTCACTGCTGTGCGCGATCGCGCCGGGAATGGGGGCGCTCGTCGCCGCCCGGGCCCTGCAGGGTGTGGCTGCGGCGGCGATCGTGCCACTGTCGGTGGCCGCGCTCAGCACACACATCCCGGACCCCGCAGCGCGGGCGCGGGCGATCGGGCTGTGGGGAGGCACGGCCGGCGTCGCGCTCGCGGTCGGCCCCCTGCTCGGTGGCGTTCTCGTGACGACGGCGGGCTGGCGGGCGCTGTTCTGGATCAACCTCCCCGTGTGCCTTCTCGCCTGGTTGTGCCTGCGGTCGGCGCTGCAGACCGGGCGGCCGCAGACAGGTCGCGGCATGGACGTTCCGGGCCAGATCCTGTTCGTGGTCGCCGGCTGCAGCGTCACACTCCTGCTGATCGAGGGTCCGCATCGGGGGTGGACGTCGCTGTTCGTGCTCGGATGCGCAGTCACCGCCGCCGTCGTGGTCGCCGTCTTCGTGGTGTGGGAGACCCGGACCCGCCACCCCCTGCTGTCCCCGGATCTGTTCCGCATCCCCGAGGTGACCGTCGCGTGTGCGGTGAACTTCCTCGGACTCTTCGGCCTCTACGGTGTGCTGTTCGTCCTGACCCTGTATTTCCAGCGGGATCTGGGGCTGTCCCCTCTGCAGACGGGCCTCCGGTTCCTCCCGCTCTTCGGCACACTGGGCGTCGCGTCGCTGACAGCGGCGATCGTTGCCCGCCGCCTCGGAACCCGCCGGACGATGGTGATCGGTCTCGCGCTCATCTGCGCGGGCCTCGTCGGGCTCGTGTCCGTGACCCGCGACGTCCCGCCGATCGGGTACCTGATCGCCCTCGGTCTGCTGGGCGCCGGCATTCCGCTGTCGGGTGGCGTCGTCGCGATCCAGGCAATGGCCGACGCCGTGCCGACCGCGGCGATGGGGGCCGCGTCAGGGGCGATGAACACCTTCCGTCAGTTCGGCGCGGTGTTCGGGGTCGCGATCGCCGCGCTGGCCTCCCCGCCCGCCGGTGACGCCGCGGTGACCAACATGCCCTCGACGTTTCTCCTCGCCGCCGCAGGCGCAGCGCTCGGCGGTGTTCTCACCGCCGTCGCGCTGCGCCCGAAACGGATTCAGGCTCAGGCCGAGACGGAACCCGAGCCGATCCACTCCGAGACCCGCTGAGCGATCACCGGGGAGTCCGCGAGCCATTCGAAGTGGTCGCGATGAGTCACCGGTGAGTCGCCGTCGACGTGCCACTGTGTGACCTGAGCCGCGGGCATGCGCGCGACCAGGAAGTCGACATTGGATTTCGGCCCGAGGCGGTCGTCCTCGAGGGAGACCGCGAGGACCGGGAGCGTCATGTCGGCCAGCAGGCGATCGTAGTCGAGTGAGCTGCCCTTGGGACGGTAGCGGCTGGTGAGCGAATGCAGCGACCAATCGATCATCACGCCGCCCGCCATCGCGCCGGGGATCAGCACCCCACCGGGCCAGTACCCCTTCACGCGGGAGACCAGCCCGATCCACTGGATGTCGGTCAGTGCCTCCACCCAACGCCGGGGCCCGAATGCCCGCCAGAAGACGGTGCCGGTGCCGATCACTGTGACACTGGTTGCCGCGGTCGGCCGGGCCGCCGCGAAGAGGAGCGCGAGCTGCCCGCCGAGGCTGTGCCCGAAAAGGTGGAGCGGTGCATGAGGAAAGCGCTGGCGCAGGGCCGCCACGATCGCGGGCAGATCGATCTCGAGCATCTCGCGGTACCCGAAGTCTTTTCCGTCCCGGAGCTCCGGGCGGCTTTCACCCTGGGCGCGCAGATCGCAGGTCGCGACCGAGAGTCCCTGTGCGTGGAGCGACTTCGCCAGTGCGAGGTAGTGCTTCGCCTTCATCGCCATCGCGGGGAGGATCAGGATCAGCGGAGCGTCCGGCTGCGGTGCGGGGAGTACGCGCACCCGGAACGTCACGTCGTCCGTGGTGCGGACCGGCAGCGACTCGAGGGTGGAGTATTCGGACGGGGGCCGATTCTCGGAACGCGTCGTCATCGTCGCTCACCATCCGTGGCGATCACGACATCGCAGACGTAGTCGAACGTGAACTTGGCGACGACCACGTCGGCGTCGTCGAGGAGTAACGCCTTGCCGGACAGCTCGAAGCGCTGGTCGACGTCCGCGGCGAGAATCTCGCGCAACTCGCGTTCGTCCACCGTTGCGACGGCGCGGATGCGTCCGACTGCGGGCTTGCGGTAGGATGCCGTGCCCGCCTTGAGCACCAGTCGGCCGATCGTGTCGAGTCGGGTCGCGGCGGCGCCGACGAATGCGGCGGCCCCGGCGATGTCCGCCGCGGTGAACAGGGCGCCCGCGTGCACGGTGCCCATGTGGTTGGTCACCGATGCGACGGCAGGGATTTCCACGACGGCACGTTCGGGTCCCAGCTCGGTGATGCTGGTGCCCACCTGGTTGCCGAACGGAACCATGCCGTCCGACACGGTCCGGAGATGTTCGTAATCGAGTGCGGTGTAGTCGAGCTCGCCGTAGACGTCGGCAAAACTGGGGGTCGGAGCAGAGGTCTGTGTGGTCATGGAATTCTCCTCGAGTGGATGTCGATGTTCAGGTCAGCGGACCGCACGCAGGACGCGGCGGGCGATCGACCACCGCAGCACCTCCGACGGCCCCTCGTAGATCCGGAAAGCGCGTGCCTCGACGAGGAACCGCGCGACGAGGTGGTCCTCGCACACACCGAGCCCTCCGTGCAACTGCACCGCGCGATCGAGGATCCGCCACACCGCCTCCGACACGAACGTCTTGGCGATCGACGCGTGGTGCCGTGCCGCAGACGACGACGGACCGGCTGTGTCGATCGCCTCCGCGGCGGTGCGGATCAGTCCGCGGGATGCGGCGATGTCGATCTCGCTGTCCGCGACCAGTCCCTGCGCCATTCCGTGCTCGGCGATCGGCACACCGAACGCCGTGCGGCTACTGATGTGGCGGGCGGCCATTTGGTGGGCGCGGACGGCAAGTCCGAGCCAGTTCATGCAGAACACCAGCCGCGACGGCGCAAGACGCACCTGCGCGTACTCCATACCGAGGCCGACCTCGCCGAGCACTGCGTCACCCGTGACCTCACAGTCCACGAATTCCACTTCGCAGTGCCCACCGGGAACGCTGTGGTCCAACGTGGGCATGCGGCGTCCGACTGTCAGGCCGGGGTTGTCCTGATCGACGAGGAACATGGTCGGACCATCCGCGGTGGCGGCTACGCAGATGGTGAAACCGGCGCCGTCCGCACCGGTCGTGAAGTGCTTCGCCCCGTTGATCACCCACCCGGAACCGGTCCGCTCCGCTCGGGTACGGAGAAGCGACGGATCCGACCCGGCCCCGGGGGCGGGTTCCGTCATGGCGATCGAGGACCGGATCTCACCCGACGCGAGGGGCGCCAGATAGCGCTCCTTCTGCTCGGGCGTGCCGGCGTGTGCCAACAGGTGGATGTTGCCGTCGTCGGGGGCCGAGCCGTTCACCGACAGCGGCCCGAGGAGACTGGCTCCCGCCGCCTCGAGAACGCGGGCCTGTGCGCGCGTATCGAGACCGAGCCCGCCGTAGCGCACGTCCGACAGTGGACCGAACACCCCGGCGTCCTTGGCCTTCTTCTGTAGGTCCAGGCGAAGCGCGTCGTCGACGACGCGCCCGTGGACGATGACGTCGCGCTCGACGGGAATGACGGAGTCGCGGATGAAGTCCGAGGTTCTCTCGACCAGCGGTTCGAGTGCAGTCATGAATTGATGTCACTTCCGTGTTGGTGGGGATTGTGCCTGGGAGTCGTCGACACCGGTCAGTGTCACGCCGGGTGCTTCCACGGGAGCGTCGTGATAGAGAACGCCGATCGCCCGAGTCGATTGCACGTCGCCGCAGGCGGGTTTCCGGAGCATCGGTGACGCTGGACGGCAGGACTTCTGCTTCGAACCGCCCGTTGTCCTGCGGATCCGTCTCATCAGGAGGAGATCAGATGCTTTCGGCGAACGGCACTCTTTCCGTCATTATCGTTGCACGGCATGACGAAACTCCCGAGGTGGTGTCCCTGGAGCTCTCGTTGCCTGACGGGGGAGAGCTGCCCGCCTGGGCGCCGGGAGCGCACATCGACATCGCGGCCGGTGAGGCTGGTGTTCGGCAGTACTCGCTGTGCGGCGATCCGCAGGACCGGCTACGGTGGCGGGTCGGAGTACTGCTCGAACCGGACGGACGCGGGGGATCGCGCTACCTGCACCGCGAAGCAGTGCCGGGCAGCACTCTCACGGTGTCGCTGCCCCGCAACAACTTCGAACTCGAGCCCAGCGCGGAGTACGTCTTCGTCGCCGGAGGTATCGGCATCACACCGATGCTGCCGATGATCGCGGCAGCCGAGGCCGCAGGAGCGGCCTGGACCCTGCACTACGGCGGCCGGTCCCGGCAGTCCATGGCATACCTCGACGAGGTCGCCGCCCATGGTGACCGGGTCGGCGTGCTCCCTCAGGACGAATGCGGCATACTGCCGGTCTCCGACATCCTTGCGCGTAGCGCCCCGCGAGCCCAGGTGTACTGCTGCGGACCCGAGCCGTTACTCGCGGCGGTCGAATCCGCCATCGCACCGGGGGATGCGCAGCGGCTGCACGTCGAGCGGTTCCGGCCGCGCTCCGCGGACGAGGAATCCGTACCCGACCGCGACTTCACCGTTCGGATCGCGAGTACGGGCGCCACAGTCCGCGTCGGCGAAGGGCAGTCGATCGTCGACGCCCTCGAGGGTGTCGGGATCGCGGTCGAGACCTCGTGCCGCGAAGGCACGTGCGCGAGCTGCGAGACCCCCGTTCTCGAAGGCGAGGTCTGCCACCGCGACTCGGTGCTCTCCGCCGGCGAACGCGAACAGAGCGTGTCGATCATGCTCTGCGTCTCGCGGGCGCGATCGGACCTGTTGGTGCTCGATCTGTAGAAATTCCTGATTCGACCGCGGTGCTGTCGAATCAGCGGCGAACGGGCGGCAACCGGTCAGTCCTTCTGACACCGTCTGGTCCACATCGAAGCCCTCCCGTGGTGTGGTGATTCTCCATAGCCTGCTTCCCGACGCCTACTACCGTCGCAGTGACCACAGGCGGGCACGGTGTAGCGTCGGCGCGGAAGTATTCGGCGACAGGAGAAGCCCCCGGCGACGGCGGTTGCCTTTCCGGAGGGGACCGTTCGTCCCGGCGCGATGAACGTCCCGTCCAGCAGTGTGCCTTCCATCGAAACTGCCGGGGTCGAATCGACTACACCGTGCACGGCGACGGCAGAGCGGCGTCGAGCGTGGTCTTGCTGGCGGGCTTCAAAGCGCCCGCTACATCGTGGCGCTATCAGATCCCGTCTCTGATCCAGGCGGGCCACCGCGTGGTCCGTGAGTCTTTCGGCGCAAACCCGGTCCTTCAGGTCCGGGATAGCCGATCTGGTTTTGTCGGAGTGTGTGGCTAGTGTCTGGGTTATGGCGGGGAGGGTGGTGAAGCGGGCGTTCAAGTACCGTTTCTATCCGACTGCGGTGCAGGCGGATCAGCTTGCTCGGACGTTCGGGTGCACCCGGTATGTCTATAACCGGGCGTTGGCGGAGCGCTCGCGTGCCTGGTCGCAGGAGCGGCGGCGGGTCAGCTACAGCGACACCTCGAAGATGCTCACCGGATGGAAGCGGGACACCGAGACCGAGTGGTTGGCGGAGCCGTCGAAGGGGCCGTTGCAGGAGTCGCTGCGGCAGTTGCAGGGCGCGTTCGACAGGTTCTGGCGCAAGCAGTCCCGCTACCCGCAATTCAAGAGGAAGGGCCGCTCGAAGGATTCGGCGACCTACTACGCGAACTGCTTCACCTACCGGGGCGGGCGGATCCGGTTGGCCAAGCAGTCCGACCCCCTGGACATTCGGTGGTCGAGGCCGCTACCGGAGGGGGCGACACCGTCGCAGGTGACGGTGTCGCGCAATGCTCGTGGTCAGTACCACATCTCGATCCTCGTCGAGGACACGATCACCGAGCACCCGTCGACCGATGGGGTGGTCGGGCTCGACGCCGGGATCACGAGCCTCTACACGCTCTCGACGGGGGAGAAGATCACCAACCCGCGCCACGAGGGCAGGGACCGTGCGCGGCTGGCGAAGGCGCAGCGGGTGCTGGCCAG
>RRBB01001146.1:0-327 GCA_006543605.1 Rhodococcus sp. WS4 | reverse complement strand
GGATGGCGCTGGAGGCGATCCAGGCCCAGGCAGGGCACCGCTCGATCGAGTCGACGCGCATCTACCTGCATCTGGCCAACGACTGGCTCGCCGGGGAATACCGCAGGGCCACTGAAGCGATCGACGCGCAAGCGCGGGTGCTGTGATGCCCGCGCCGAGGGCGATCACGGCCGACGACGAGCTGGTCGTGGAGCACTACCTGGCCGAGATGCGCGCCGCCGACCGCAAGACCGGGAGATCCACCACCCACGCGGCCCGGGCCTGCTGGGCCAGGATCCGACGCGCCGGTGGATGGGACCGGTTGACCGCCGCCGAGCGGCTCGACGC
>RRBB01001145.1:0-330 GCA_006543605.1 Rhodococcus sp. WS4 | reverse complement strand
CGATGTTCGACCTGTCCTCGTCCTGGGTGACCGGCCGGCACTGCGACCTGGCGGCCCGCGGCTACTCCCGGGACGGGAAGAAGGGCTGCGAGCAGATCGAATACGGGCTGCTCACCGACCCCGAGGGTCGTCCGGTCGCGGTGCGGGTGTTTCCCGGCAACACCGCCGACCCGGCCGCCTTCACCCACGCCGTGACCGCCGTGCGCGGCACCTTCGGGCTGGAGAACATGCTGATGGTCGGCGACCGCGGCATGATCACCGCCGCCCGCATCACCGCCCTGCGGCAGGTCGGCGGGATGGGCTGGTTGACCGCGCTGCGGGCCCCGCAGA
>RRBB01001144.1:0-333 GCA_006543605.1 Rhodococcus sp. WS4 | reverse complement strand
AGTACTCGCGCCTGCCGTGCGCGCCGTCGCCGACGGAGATCCGGCGCCACTGCTTCGCCGGGACCGCGGCGATCATCTCGTCGGCGCGGCCGGAGCGGCCGTGCAGGGTGAACACATCGTCGTTGCAACGGGTGGCCAACACATACGAAACATCGCGTTCCTCGAGCCAGACCCGCAGGTACTTCACCTGCCCGTAGGCCTCGTCGGCGGTGGCCCAGGAGAACGGGACCTGCGCGTCGAGGGCGCGTTCGATCATGCGTTGCGCCAGTCTCGGTTTGGTCGCGAACTCCACCTCGTCGCCGATCCCGGCGGCGCGGCACCGGTCCCGGTCGG
>RRBB01001143.1:0-333 GCA_006543605.1 Rhodococcus sp. WS4 | reverse complement strand
GCGAGCGCGTTTTTCGCGGCGGCGGAGGTCGACCGCCGACTGCGGTGATCGTCGACTACATCGACGCCTACCGTTCCCGTTTCGGGGTCGACCCGATCTGTGCCGTGCTCACCGAGCACGGCATCAGCATCGCCCCGTCTACCTACTACAAGACCAAGCAGCGCGGACCCATCACGGGCACCGACCTGGACGAGGCGTACGCCGCGAACGCCGTGCACAGGGTGTACGTGGCCAACAAGCGCCTCTACGGTGCCCGCAAGATCTGGTGGGCGATGAAACACGCCGGCCACGTCATCGGGCGCGATCAGGTGGCCCGCCTGATGAAGATCTGCG
>RRBB01001142.1:0-333 GCA_006543605.1 Rhodococcus sp. WS4 | reverse complement strand
TTCCGGGATGGATCGCACGCGGCACCCGCATCTCGTCGGATGCTCCTGTGTGCCAGCGGATCCCGATCCGGACCATGGCATGGTCGGGCTCCGGCAGCAGGGTGATGTCCGCGATCAGGGTACGCAGTAGCCTCTTGCGGTCCTTGTTGCTGGTGGTCGGGGCGTGCCAGAGCCCGGGCAGGTCGGCGGCGAGTTGTTCGAGCTCGCCCCGGCCCGGCAGCGGCGCCAGCGTGTCCTGGGCCGTGGCCAGGGCTTGCTCGGCCTCGACGAGGGCGGCGAGTTTGGCCTCCCAGCGGGCCTCGAGGCTGCGGGCGACGAGCCGATTCTCCGGCT
>RRBB01001141.1:0-333 GCA_006543605.1 Rhodococcus sp. WS4 | reverse complement strand
GGGTCGACCCCGAAACGGGAACGGTAGGCGTCGATGTAGTCGACGATCACCGCAGTCGGCGGTCGACCTCCGCCGCCGCGAAAAACGCGCTCGCGGTTTTGAGAATCTCGTTGGCCCTACGCAATTCAGCGTTTTCTTTCCGCAGCGCCTTCAGCTCGGCGGCGCTGGCGGCGGCCGAGGACTCGGCGGCGGTGCCGGTGTCGGAGCCCTCACGGTCGATCCAGTTCCGGAGCGTATCGGGGTTGACGTCGATCAGCGCTCCGACGTGTCGGCGGGCTGCGACCTTCGTGTCGCCGTGCTCGTTGATCCGGTCCCGGTACATCCGCACCGCCC
>RRBB01001140.1:0-333 GCA_006543605.1 Rhodococcus sp. WS4 | reverse complement strand
GGCGGTGGGTGGTCGAACGCACGTTCTCGTGGATCGTCAAGTGTCGCCGCCTTGATCATGATTACGAACGTTTGCCGGAGACCAGTGAGGCCATGATCAAGTGGGCCATGATCGGGTTGATGGTCCGTCGCCTGGCGCCACCGCCCGGCCGCAAGCCCTGGCAACGTAGCTCAACCGCCGCATAAGACTTTCCCAACACGTTCTAATACTGCAACGGCACTTGCTTGACAGGTAGACGATACTGATTGTGTGGTCCTCGATCTGGTTGTTGCCGAGTTGGAAGCGTTGCATGAGCGGATCTCCGGTCGGTTCGCCCGGTCAGAGCCGCGGTCC
>RRBB01001139.1:0-335 GCA_006543605.1 Rhodococcus sp. WS4 | reverse complement strand
GGGTCGACCCCGAAACGGGAACGGTAGGCGTCGATGTAGTCGACGATCACCGCAGTCGGCGGTCGACCTCCGCCGCCGCGAAAAACGCGCTCGCGGTTTTGAGAATCTCGTTGGCCCTACGCAATTCGGCGTTTTCTTTCCGCAGCGCCTTCAGCTCGGCGGCGCTGGCGGCGGCCGAGGACTCGGCGGCGGTGCCGGTGCCGGAACACTCACGGTCGATCCAGTTCCGGAGCGTATCGGGGTTGACGTCGATCAGCGCTCCGACGTGTCGGCGGGCTGCGACCTTCGTGTCGCCGTGCTCGTTGATCCGGTCCCGGTACATCCGCACCGCCCGC
>RRBB01001138.1:0-336 GCA_006543605.1 Rhodococcus sp. WS4 | reverse complement strand
TGAAGGGGCAGACGCTGGTGCCGGCAGACACCGCGGCCACGGTGCTCCGCTCGGTGCCGCACGGACACGTGGCCGCGGTCTGGGCCCAGGCCAAGGCTCTGGGCCTGCCGGCCCTGCTCGGCCCGGCGGCCGGCAGCGGGATCTGGCGATGGCGCTGATCCTCGCCCGGGCGGTGGCCCCGGCCTCGAAACTGGCCACCGCCTCCTGGTGGGCCGACACCACCCTCGGGGTGGACCTCGAGGTCGCCGGGGCGGGCACCGACGAGATCTACGCGGCGATGGACTGGCTGGTGGGTCGCCAGGACCGCATCGAAAAACAGCTCGCCGGAAAGCATCT
>RRBB01001137.1:0-336 GCA_006543605.1 Rhodococcus sp. WS4 | reverse complement strand
GGCGCGAGAACCTGGTGGTCTGCGGCCCGTCCGGCACGGGCAAGACATTCTTCCTCGAGGCCCTCGGCCAGCACGCCGTCGAACAGGGACGGAAGGTGTTGTGGTTCACCCTCGAAGACCTCGGCGCGCTGATCCGCCGGCACCGCGCCGACGACTCGGTCTCGGGGGCTCTGACCAAGCTGCTGCGCGCCGATCTCGTGGTGATCGATTTATGCCGCCCCCGTAACTATGCCGACATCGTCCTGTGGCGAACACGGGATGCACTGCAGCCTGGTGGTTCGTTGGAGATCACCTGCTGATCATGTCGGCATAAGCCTCACCGTCTGATCGATGCTG
>RRBB01000113.1:0-33591 GCA_006543605.1 Rhodococcus sp. WS4 | reverse complement strand
CCAACCGGCCGATCCTCTCTGCCCGGCCAACTATCGCGTGTGTCATCCGAGCACCGATCCACTCGCTCCTCGCCGCCCACGCGCCCGGCCCTCACGCAGAGACAGCCGTTCGACACCAGCCACCTAGTACGGCGAGGACGCATCCGCTGACGACGATGCCGATGGTGATGTTGCGGGCACGGTTTGGGTGCGGCTCGGCGATGACTCGGTTGTCGGCGCGGGACGGCGGTGCCGTGAGCACCGGAACGTCGGCGGTCTGGTAGGTCAACGCCGCGATGGGGTCGACGACCCCGGCTCCGAGGTAGTTCCGGGTTCCATCGCCGGTGGCGTGTGCGGTGTTGATGATGCGGTCCCTCACTTCCCGGGCGGACAGGTTCGGGTGCTTCCCTCGGATGAGAGCGGCCAGGCCCGCGACGTAGGCGGACGCGAACGAGGTGCCAGTGATCGGGCGGGGCCCGTCGTCGCCGACCGTCGCGTTCGTCAGCCCGCCGGTGTCCCCTTTGGTCGGGTCCAGGGACACGATGTCAACGGCCGGGGCGCCGACGGACACCCAGGGCCCGGCCATCGTGCCGGTGTACGGGGTCCCGGTGAGGGTTGTGCCGCCGACGCTGAGCACCAACGGCGAGTAGAACGACGGCATCGAGATCTTCGATACTCCCGACCAGTTTCGGGGGTCGCTGGCATTGGTCGGGTCGTACTGCGCGTTCGACGTGCAGGTCTGGGAGTCGGAGTTGCCCGCTGAGGTGATGACGACGGCGTCCCTGCCATCGACGGCGTACTTCAGCGCCGCGGCGATGTCCGAGGTGTCGACGAACTCGTCCTGGGGGAAGCACGCAGTCACGGACAGGTTGATCACCTTCGCGCCCTTGTTCGCGGCGTGGACGACAGCCTTGGCCAGGGTGGAGAGGGTCGACGAGCCGCCGGGCGGGTTCTGCCCGTCGCGGTTCTCCGGTTCGTACGCGGCCGATGTCTGGCGGATCGAGATGAGGTTGGCGTCCGGGGCGACGCCGACAAAACCGTCGGACGGCGACGGCGCCGCAGCGATGATGCCCGCGACCAGGGTGCCGTGGTGGTCGCAATCCTCGAGCCCGTGTGTCGTGCCGATGTAGTCGCCCTCCCCTGCCAGGCGCGGCAAGCGCGCGTTGGGGCTGACGCCTGAGTCGATGACCGCGACGGTCACGCCCTTGCCGGTGGCGATCGAGTGCAGATTGTTGACGTCGAACGCCACGTTGGCGGGGGGCTGCCGCTCGAACGTGCTGTCTTGGAGGGTCGCCGACGTCGCACACACCGACCTCTGCCGCATCGGAACTAGTGGGGCGGGCGCCGGGTCGTCGGGAGTAGTCAGGGGGATGGCCTCGATGTCGGGCGGGGACACGGCCGCAGCGGGAGCGCCAGTACCCGCGGCCACAAATGCCGCCAGGACGCCTCCGAGTAGACGGGTTCTCATCGACCACGGGCCTTCTGGAAACCATCGATCACGATGACGATCAGCACGACAGGGGCGGCGAAGCACAGGTACTCGAACAGCTCGAACATCTTCATCACGACCGGGCTGTTGATGACCTTCCCGCGGACTGCGAAATACCCGGCGATCGCCACGCCAACGGCCAGGGCGACGGCGCCGACGATGACGATGTGCGCATTGCCGCCCGCCAGCGCCGTGCCGATGAGGAACAGGGAGAACGTCGCGAGTGAACCAGCGAGCCACGAACGCTGGACAATCGCGTCCTCGAAGCTCTTGCCGCGGAATATCATCGCCAGCGATACCACCACGTAGAACGCGAACGCCGCGTCGGTGTGGTGATTCAGCGATTGTCCGGCCACGAACGCCGAGATCAGGATCGCGGTCAGGCCACCCCAGGTGAGACCGACGATGCAGTGGTAAGCGGTGACGACCTGCTTCTCCTGGTTGATGATCGCGGCGATCGCGGCGGCGCCGCTACCTGCCTCGACGGTGGTGATGTCATCGCTATCGTCGTGCACGAATGTCTCACCGACGGTAGGGACGAACGGCATCGGAATCCGAGCAAGGACGAGCGCGAGCCTGGACGAGAGCAGTAGAAATCCCAGTGCCGCGCCGGCGAGGTACACCGAGAAGATCAGTGGATCGGCGTCGGTGAGGATGCCCAGTGTGCTCGCGAATACGAAGAGGGAACCAGCGGTGGCGGCCGCGTAGTTCAGTTTCTCGGGGTACCCGACGCTGATCATGACGATGATCGTGAGTGTCGCGACGGTGACACCGGCAAGAAGCACGTTGTAAATACCGACCTCCCCGGGGATCACCAGCATAGCGGCGCCCGTGGCGCACAGGTAGCCGACGAGGATCGTCGACCCGGCGAGTTGCTTGGTCGAGTCCTCCTCAGCGCTCTTTAACCCGGCGGCCGCGAGCGCGATCGCGACGACCGAGGTCAACGCGAACGCACCCGTGAGAGCGGCTTGCACGGCGCCATCGAACAGTCCCGTCCACGCGCCGTATCCCAGGGCGAGAACGACGACGAGTGCAGCAACCGGACCGGCGACGGAGCCGAGCGCGCGGGCGTGGTCAGACGTCCACTGGCCGAAGTGCTGACGCTGGTAATAGGCGATGGATTCGGCGACGTCGTCGATCAGCGGCGGGTAGTTCTCCCTCTGCTGACTATTGACTAGTACCAACACGTCGCCGTCCATGATCTTGGCGGTGAATGGAGTGTCGGCGCCGTCAAAGTGGCGGCCGGTGGTGGTGGCCAACTGCCACACAGCGGACAGGTCGCTGAGCCACGCGTTCGTCTCCTCGTCGTCGGCCAATGCCTCTCGGACGAAGGTCACGATCTCGCCGACCAGCGACGCGATTGCCGTGTCCTTCGTGATCGTGACGTCTACGGCGTGTCTCGGCACCTGGATGGTCACCCGCGTGTGGGTGTCGGTGAGCGCCATAGGCGAGAGCCTTCCGGATCGTTTGAGGTCGGGTTACTAGGCAGACTTGCGGCCGCGACGTTTCGGCACCGGGTGTCCGTACTTCTCCAGCAGGACGTCGGTGAGGAGGCCTTCCTTGCGGATCTCGTCGACCTTCGCGCGGTACCCCTTGGCGGCCTCTTCCCGCTTCGCCGTGGCAGATGCGACGACCTCGTCGGCGGCGTCGACCGCCTGCTTGGATTCGTTGAGAGATGCGATCCGCTCACCCATCTGGCGGCCGATGTCGTTGAGGTCGGCGTCGTTCAGTTCGGTGTAGTCACTCATGCCATATTCTTCTTTCTCTCGGTATAGAGCAGTTCTTGAGAAGGCACTACGATTTCGGCACCCAAGCCTCCTTCTTGAGGCGATTCAGATCTTATCAATTATTGATTCGCGATTCGGCGGTGCGATCTCTTCTTTGAATGGTGTCAAAGAGCGCAGCAGCGGCCAATGAAAATGCGTTCCGCGCATCTGTTGACATGGAGTTCAGGTGAACCAGAGAGGAGCCACTGATATGGCGGTCCCATGGCGTTTCTGCTACGTCCATCAAGTCGTTCAGCTTCAAACCCTCGGCGAATTCTTCCGTATCAACAGCAGACTCCACGCTCGCGATGTGGTTGATGAGGGTGATCCGATTCTGGTTGAGCCATTCAGCGGCGTTCTGCTTGAGGGTTGTCTTGGTTAGGTAGGTGAAGCCGACCGAGTCCTCGTTGGGTGGAGACACCATGACCAGCGCGTGAAGGCTGCGCAGCACCTCGCCGAACAGGTCGGGCTCCTGAACTGTCGACATGTCGACCAGGACGATCGGGTACACCTGCGAGAGTGCGGTGATCACGTTGCGGTAGTCATCGGCCGTCATCCTGCATGCCTTGTAGAGCTCGTTGCCGGGGACGACGAACAGCCCGTCTCCGGCGTCTCTGACGAATTTCGTGATGTCGACCTGGGGATTCTCCCGCAACGCTGCCGCCATGAGCATCGCGGTGCCCTTCTGCGTTGAGACCTCCTGCCGGGCCGTGTCCATCCCCCTGGCCAGCAGGGTTCCGTACAGATCGGTGTCGAGCGCCAAGATCGGCTGGCCGCGCAATTGGGCGAGCAGTCGACCCAGAACCACAGTGGTTGAGGTCTTGCCGCAGCCGCCTTTGAAGGAGGTGACCCCGATGATCAGGGGCCTGTCCAGATCTGCGCCGACGACGCCGTGAGCGTGGTCGATGAGGTCGGCGAGCTGTTCGGCGTCGCCCTTTCGAATCGGCAGGCCTAGGCGGGCGAGCACGCCGCGCCATCCCTTCGTGGCCAGGTCGGCGCGTCGCGCCGGCCGTCGCTCTTCGACCTCGGGTGCGTCGTTCTTCTGGATCTGGGCGAGGAACTGTTGGATCGCCTCCGGGTTGTCCTTGAATGCCTCTGCGAGCTGGGCGATTACCGCCTCTTTCGGGAGGCCCTCCGCAGGCCGCTCCTGGGAGATGTCATATCCAGCACTGGATTCGTCTTCGCTGTCTTCATCCGGGGTACCGGAAATACGCGGTCGAATCTGCGCGTAGTCACTCGGGCTTGGATTCAGAGATGGTTCAGGAACTTGATTCACCCGAGGCTGAGTGGAGGCGATAGACGCTGCATCAGCGCTCTCTCCTGACCCAGGCGAATCCTGGTTAGAAGGAAGCGCTCCCCGCAGTCTCGCGAAACTATCAAGGTTCCCCGAAGTATCAAACTGCGGCACTTTAAGCTCCTTCAAACAGTCCATTTATATTGATTTGACGCTATCACAGGAATGGTGTTCAAATATCGTCGCCGAAGCCCTGCCGAGTCCGATACTTGATGACATTCTTTCCGTCACTTGTCGAGCTGTAGAAAAGAATCTGATGCTGGTCGCTGTCGCCTTCCGCGATGACGACGTCCGGTTCTTGGCCGAGGGTCCGTGCCAGCACGACCAGCTCGTCCCAGCTCGCGTCTCGGTCGGCGGCGGCGAGGAACTCCCCGGAGCCCGCGGTCACGGTGGAGCTTGACTGTGGGCCCGTGTGCTGCGTCGACGGCTGCCGCGTGATCTGGGCCCGGGCGAATGCTGCCGACACGGTCGAGCCGGCCGAGGAGTTGCCGTGGACATCTGAGCCCAGTGCCGATTCGGATGTGAGTTCGTCGGTGGAGTTGATCTCGTCGAGGGCGTCCCGGTACGAGGCGATCAACGATTCTCGGCTCGGACGTGCAATGCCCTCCGCGTCCGTCCCGCCGTCCACTGTCCGGGTCGCGGTGGCATCGGCCGACGCCACCGCGGTCGTGACGTGTCCGGAAACTGTCTGGGGAGGGCCGGGCTCAGATCCGACAGCACTGGCGGGACCAATCTCGTGCGCCGTGTGGGCCGCCGACACGGCGCCGTCACCGCCAGGGCTTCCGGTGGTCACCCGACCAGAATGAGACTGGCCGCCTGCAGCGCCGAGCGCGAGCATCGCGCCACCAATCACCATCGCAGCGGAATCGGGTGCGGCATGCCGGCCCACCGAGGAGATGCTCGGCTGCGTCCGCACAGATTCGGACGTCGATTCGTCAAAGTGCTCGACGTCCACGATCTCCGCCTCGATGAACTCCGACGACGGGACGGCGTCCAGCGCTCCGAGGCCGGACGTGACCGAGAACCGCGAGACGAGCAGCGACTTCGCGGTCTGGGCATGCTCCGTCAACTCGACGTAGTTGGTTACCTCGTCGACCACGGGGTTGGTCGCAGCGTCCACGGTGGGCTGCCCCTTCGTTTCGTTCTCATGCGCTGTGCCGCCTGCCGCGGCATCGCCGCCGAGTGTCCGCTTCTTCGGAGTCGCGTTCTGGGCGTCTCGCCAGCTGTCGGTGAGAGCAACCATCGTCGTGTTGTTCTGCCGGAAGTCCTGCCAGCCGGATGTCCCGTCGCCCTCGACCTTGACCCACTTCCCGGTCTTCTTATCCTTGCGCCAGTCGTAACCGACCCAGTGTTTGACGACCCAGCCCAGACCGCCATAGAGACCCGATACGGCAAGCAGGGCGAGAAACGGCGGAAGGCCAAAGCCTTGGACGAGTTCGCCGAGGCCCATGACGATGCCCGGCCCACCACCGGCGACAAAGAAGCACACCAGCAGCCAGAACAGACTCTTGACCGCGGACATGAAGGTGTCCTTGATGCTGTCGAGCTTGTGGCGGTCCTGGCCCGGGTTCGCGATGAGCATCGCGGCCTGCCACGGCACGACGCCGATGAAGGACACCGTGCGGCAGACGAACCAGCTCGCGCGCTTGAACGTCTGCCAGGCGAAGTACACGAGACCTGCAACCACGAAGAGGGCGGCGAACGCGACGATCAGAGTGACCGGGTCCGCGACCGCGCCGTTCCGCTGGGCGGCGGTGAGGCAGTCAAGCTTGTTGACCTCCCCGGCGGCAGCGAGCGATCGAGACCAGGTCGCCGCGCACGCATCGGCCAGCGACACTTTGTAGTTGACCATCTGGAGCATCGGCGAGATACCTCCATCGACTGCCGCCGTCGCGGCACCACCGGCTCCCGAGAGCTTGTTCGTCGCTGTCCGGATGACGTCGAACGCGAAGTTGATCAACGCGAACGGATTGCTCATCATCACGATGATGACCACGAGCAGAATCGCGGTGTTGCCGACCTGGTTGGTGATCTTCTTCGCGAAACTCTCGTCGGCAAAGGTCGCGTAATTGAACTCAACGCCGTTGATGTGACCCTTCGAGTCCATCTTGAACTTGTCGCCGATAAACATTCGGGCCATGAGGACCACGAACGCGATCAATCCGATGACCATCGGGTTCACGTACTGGTAGATGCTGTCGAGGATCATCTGGTAGCCGGCGGCCGCAAGTTCGAGAAAGAACCCGTGTCCGGACACGAGACTGAGCAGCCAGAGACTGTACGCCGACACGATCAGCGCGATCTGAATAGCAAATTCTGATCCGCCTGCCCAGATCCAGTTGAAGTTCGTCATCTTCACGGTGAACGACACCGACAGGTCCGAGAGCTGGGTGCCGAACTGGTCTCGGATATCGATGAAGTCGGTGAGCGGATTAGCCATGGTCAACCCCCGCCGCCGCGAGATCGTCCATGCGGATCATCTTCGAGGACGTGGTGTCGGCATAGCGGCGACGTGCCTTGGTGATTTGGCCGAGTGTCTTCACGCGGACGATCGAGCCGTGGCCGTCGTTGTACCACCCCTCACCCTCACGACCAGGTATCGGCATGTTGTTGTTGTTCGGATCCATCGGCGAGGTGTCCGTCAGCATCCGCTCGATCATTTTCTCGGTGGCCGGAATGTCAGCCCAAGTGAAGGCGTCGATGGCGTTCGCCCGGGTCTCCTGCTTGAGAATCAGCTTCTTCTTGATCAGGTCGTAGTTGCCGTCATTGAAGTCCTTCGGGATCTGCGACGTCGCGACGATGAACTTCTGGTCTTTTCGGCCCGTCCGGTCCGGTGTCTTGATCATCTTCTCGGGCACCGTCGAGCCCTCCAGGAAGCTCATCTCGTCACCGAAGAATCCGCACAGGCCCCGGGTGATCGAGAACTGGTAGGCGGTGTGCTCCGCAACCGTGGTGTAGAGGACCTGCGCGAAGCGCTCCGACGCCGGCGTCTTGTCGGTCAGCTCGCCCTTCGGGACCGTCAGTCCTCGGGTGAGGAACACGACGTTGTTCGCGGACGGGTTAAACGGCGGCAGCACACGGGGCCGCCCGTCCTCCCCGCGAGGGTCGAACAGTATCCGTGTGTAGGGCTGCCCCGCCCAGAACAGCAATTTGCGGCGCAGCGACTGCGCTACCTTGGTGCCGCCGCGGCCATCGAGGTGCTCGATGATGTCGACCGACGACTTGATCCGGTTGGTTGCGCGACTCCTATCGGACAGCAGATCCGACAGCAACAACGCTTCCTCGGAATCCGGGGCCAACCCTATCAGCGGCAGCATCAGGTCGAGAAAGACCTGCTTCGCGACTGCCGAAGGCATCGTCTTGAGCGGATCGAGCGACACGTTCGGATTTCGGCAGTCGACCACCTCGGTCGCAGCAAGTTGTCGACTGAAGACGACGTACTCACCGTGGGTGGACTGGTCGATGATGTAGTTCGGCCGGTTCATGTCGGACATGTGGCCGACGAGAACTTTCTGGAAGTTACTCTTCCCGCTGCCTTGGCCTCCGGTCGCAGCGATGGACGCGTTGCCCTTGTCCGTTGCGTTGAGCAGATCGTGGTGGATGATCTGACTGAGCGCGTTCTCCTTGTTGATCGCGATGGGAAACCCGACAGCATCTCCGGCGACCGTGCGGCGCACCGGCAGGCAGGCCGAGAACTGATGAACCGTGGAGGACTGCTTCAGCTCACCGCCAAGCTCTGAGCACGACGAGCCCGGCAGCATCATCATCAGCAGATCGAACTGGCCCCCGACCGGATGCGTGACCGTGAAGTTGCTGTTTTCGAGCTGAGTCTTGAACGCACGCACCTGGTTCCGCAGAGTGGCCCTATTCGGGTGCGCAAGCGCGAAGATCGCTGCCACCTCGATCCCGCGCGGGCCCGTCTCCTTTTTGACCGAACCGTGCAATGCCTGAATCTCACGCCACCGGTTGTCGTAGTCGTCGGCGTCAAATTCGTCTGCCGCGTTCGCGGCTTCTTCCGAGTCGAGTGTCTTCCGGAACTGACGCATCGAGTCGACCGAGATCGCCTGCTGACTGAAGTGGAACCGCAGCGCGAAATCGGCGTCGCATCCGATCCACTGGTCGACGAGGTAGGTGAAGGAGTTGATCGCCTTTTTCTCTTCCGTCGGGAACGACTCGATTGCCATCACCGATTGCACGCTCGCTGGCCCGTCCGGCAGTGCGTCGCTGCGCTGCTGCGGGCTGTGGACCGCGAGCTGCTGCCCCCAACGGATAGAGCGGTAGTTCTTACGGAACTGAGCAATCTTTACTTTCCGTTCCTTCTCCGGCAGGAGACCCTTGTCGAGCCTCTCAAGGAACTCATCGAAAACAACGTCGGTATCGGCAACCTTGTTGATCATCACGTCGGTGAATCCGCCGCGGCTGAATGTCGAACTCTGGTTGTCGCCCGGCATGGATGAAACGGACAGGCCACGTGTGCGCATTCGCTCGTGTACCCACCGGAGGTGGTCGGGGTTTGTGCGTTGTGCTCGGAATGTGGAGGGAATCGTTAGAAAGAACTCGCGCTCTTGTTCGCGGACCATCCGCATGTTGATGTCGTCGACCAGATTTGTCGCTCCGGCCCTAGCGAATGCGCGGCTGCCGGCACTCGTGCCGGTGGGGATTTCGATGCTCAGAAAGTAGACGCGCTCGAACTCCTCATAGACGCCGCGCTTGAGTTGCTTGTAGAACTCGTCGATCCACTGGTAGAGGGCTGGGTGGGTTTCGATTGAGATATCAGGGATTCCGGCGACGATGCGACTGATGATGTCCTCGGGTTGCACCTTGGCCTTGACGCCCAGGAGGAGCATGTCGGCCGAGCGCAGAGTGCTCAGCGCTTTGAACAGTTCTTTGTTCGCTCCCTGCGCGTCGACGATCGTCGTCGGGTTGTACGGGGAGACGTTCACTCCTTGAAGGAGGTAGTTCGCCCAGACGCGCCCCTCATGGGTGATCAGAAGGTTGTCTTCCGCCTTTTCCAGCGGAACCAGGTACTCGCACATCGCCAGTGTTCCCTTTCTCGTCAGTAGTTGCGGAAGATCGCGTCGTCGGGGCGTTCCGGCCCCCACTCGTAAGTCCACCGGTCTTGTGTCGTGTCCGGCGTGTGGAAGTTGGTGTAGACGGGCTCACGAATTGAGCGCAGCAGAAGAGTGGTTTGAAGCCGCTCGCTGAGCTTGCCCATCCGGCCCATCCGTGAGACGGCGATGATGACCGTCGCGAACGCAATCAGACCTGATACTGCGACCACGACACCGAACGCTGTCCCTGCGACTACGTACGCCAACGCGCTCAGCATCGCTGCGGCAAACCCGACGCCGAAGAGGACTCCGACCGAGACGTTGTGAAATGTGGTGCCGAAGAGCCGCCACTCGACGCCAACTTTGCGGACTCGGTTGTAGATCCGATAGGGACGCATAAGTCAGACGCCAAGAAGGTTTCGGATGAATCCTGAGATCGCATTGATGACTACCGCAGCCGCCCAGATGCACGCGGTAGTGACGCCCGCTGTCATCCACAAATGTCCCTGATTCTTGGAGTGCTCCTCCGTGTTCTTGGTACCACCATCTGCGGTGAAGAGCTTGAAGGCGCGGTACATCGCGACTACCACGATCAGTGCGGTCAGTACGCCGGCGAGACCGTAGATGATCGTGTTCCAGTCGATCGATCCGCCGCCGCCAGTGAGTGCGTCCTGTGCGAGGTACCCGATATCCGTGTCGGTTGACTCGTGCCTAGCGGTGTCGGCGATTTGATGAAGGTTCATTTTCGTTGTCCGTTTCCTAGTGCGCAGACGTTTCAGTGCAGGCATTCCCAAGCTTCGGCACCGACGACTGCGCGCGTCTATTCGTCGTGGCCTGACGAAGCCTTGCAGGGAAAGTTCCGAATGGAATGAACGCAAGTCTGCGGGCTGGCGAACCACCATATGAACCCAACAGAATCGCACTATCCCCATTCAGGAGAAACTCAAACGCCGTCACCAGAGATTGGCTGTGGTGGTTCTTCGGTCTGAATCAGGCTAGCACTTTGCGAGGCAAATTTGAGTGGCGGTGAATCGGTGCGCAGCTCCGAGTATTGAACCCGGGGAACGCCGTCCTGCCGCCCGGTGCTATGCACACGCCTCCGCCTCCCGGTAATGACCGCACGGCCCTACTTGAACCAAACGGTAGACCCAGTCAAGTGCCATTTCGGTCTCGGAACCTACGGCACGCAGTGCACACGACTGGCGTCACGAGACGCCCAGAGCTCCGCAAAGGGACCCCGGCCGGGGTGGCGGTGAATTGAGGTTTAGAAGTTTCTGACCTGCCATTTTAGGCAGGAAACAGCATCTCGAGACATCAGGATCTCTCCTCTGATCGCACAGAGCATCGCACAGGCGATCGCACAGCCCATCGCACAAATCCCCCCACAGAACCCCGCACAGGTCTACACAGAGGTCCGCACAGGAGCACCCACAGAATTAGCGTGCGCAGTACGGCTTACTGCGCACTAAGGCGTAATAAATACCTGACTGAGCAGTTTGGGTTGAGTCGCACAGTAGAACCACTCAGAACCATTAAGCAGCCGAACCTGCAACCCTCATTTGAAGACACCACCTCGACTACGATGACGCCATGCGCATCTATATCTCAAGCCCGATAGGGCATGCTACAAATCTCCCTCGGCATTTGCTGCGAGTAGCGCGCTTATATCGTCGTGGTGTGCTCGATGAAAACTCGACGGTATGGATCAACGCCAACGTAATGTCGCCGATCTTCTGGACGCTGTCGTCTCGATCGACGTGCATGTACTGGTTCGATGCACCGACGTCAGGCACGGTGCGACTGACCAAGGACCGAATTCGGTGGGCACCGACGTACAACGCGTCGGGGAGCAGCCCGGATCTGGAACTCACACTCGACTCATTGCCCGTCGACGCGATGAAGCACGTGACGTTCGTCGTGGACCACGGCCACTCGTCGGAGGAACCGGTGCAGGTGGTTGAAGGAGCGGACAGTAAGCGACCCGTCAACGGGTTCCATCAAGGGGCGCACGCTTCGGTGTTGGATCTCGGAACGTATGCGCGGCAGGCCGATGAAGGAATTCCCGCCGCCCGTAGGTTCGCGACGTCACTCGGGTACGTGCACGGCACGAAACTATTGGCGGCGGGAATGCCGCGGGAAGTGCAAGCGGCATTGGAGGAGCAGCTCGAGCTCTACGGCGTCGACTTCGACGGCAACACTTTGGCACTCATGTGTGAGGCCGTCAGCGTGTTCGAGAAGGTGTCGGCCAATGCGATGCAGGTCATTGCCGACCAGGCAGCAACTCCTCAGTTGCCGCCGACGGCAACGTGATCATCACTAATCTTTGTGATGTCCTCGATGCTACTGACGAGCCACTGACCATTATCGGTTCGCTGCACGGTCATCGGTACCTCGATCGTGTTGTAGGTCGACAGCGACATGGCCGACTTGATGGTGACGAGAAGTTCAGCGGTGTCGCCGGCCGTCCCGTTCTGCATGTCGACGGCCTCGCGCGACTTGATGCTGAGCACCTCTGCCGACGTGTACGGCGAATTAGCAATCGGCACTGGATCGAAGTCACTGCTCACATAACGGCCAAGGCTTCCGGACGTGTTCTGAGTGTAGAACGCCGCGACGAAATTGGTCACGCTCGTACCGAGCGGCGTCGCACTACCGACCGAGTTGGTGTACCCCGTCTGCACACTGACGGGCGCTCGCGTGATATTCACCGGGCGGGGCATCGTGAGCGCACGGAAGGAACCATCCTTTTCGATGACGGTGACAGCGAAATAGTTGCGCTGCGGTACCGCTGTACCCGGAGGAATAAGCGTCGCACCCACCGTCACAACCCACTCGGTGAATGCGACGCCTCCCGTCGATTTGATGTCGGCGACGTTGAGATCACTAATCTCCATCGGCTCAGGGTTCCACTTATCTGGCAGCGCACTCGGGGCGCTAACCATTTCCTTGATGGCCGGCACATCCTTGTCCGTCCCCGTCAACCAGATGGTCATGAAGTTCTGCGCAAAGAACTGCACACGGGTGAGCTTTGTGAAGTCCTCGGTCGTGTTCGGTATCCGCGCGTTTCCGGAGAACATCATCGCAAGCACCATTACCACCACGACGGCCACCAACGCGTAGCAGATGTAAGTAGTCCTCACGAGGGTGCGAACCAGGTTTTGTTCACCGAAGGAGCGCTCATGAAACCGACCCATGAGTGATTTTGCGACCGCAAATTTCAGCATAGGAACATGATACTTTTTTTGTAGAAAAATTCGGCGGAAGGGGCGTGTGGTGACACAGTCACACCGGTTCAGTATTGACCAGCAGCGAACTCTAAATATGAAAGCCGTTGAATCTGCAATTGAACGGATTATTGAAACACCGTTGAATGATTTGGACTGCGACCGACTGTTCTCGGAGTTGGAGTCGGCACTGACTCCAGGGAACACACGAAAGGCGTTGCCAGTCGAGGACGAGGTTGTGCGGTCGGCACGGGTTCGTCAAGATTCGACCGGCGTACACGCGGCGATCGGCGACGAGGACGAGGAGCACGGGACGTTCCTCCCGACGTTCGACAGCCCAAACGCAGAGCCGCCGCACCGCGGCGGCGGCCTGAAGGACGACAACACCGGCACCAGTGAGTGCATCGCGACCTCGATGGAGGGACCCGTCGCCGAATCCACACCAGAATTTTGCACACCCCCAGTGGCACCGACACCGGGGTCGGCCGGACCGGAGATCAGTGACGACTTTCGTCAGCTGCTCGCACGGCAACGCGGGCACGCGATAGATAGCAGATTAGCCGAACACGAAGTCGACGCCGGGTCGTCCGACTCCGGCGAAGAGATCTCAGCGCCGGCCACGCCGGTCACGCCTGTTCCCGTTTCACCCGCGACGATTCCAGCAGCGGCGGTCGAAAGTCAGACGGCGTCGAGTGGTTCGACAAGGCAGGATGACGAGCCCAGTCCCCGTGTGCCGTTCCGCAACAAGTCAGCGTCGACGGGGGGGCAATTCGGCGGAGCGACAAAGTTCCCCGCGAGAGCAGCCAACCGGTTCAAGAAGCTGCCGACCGGCGGCAAGTTTCTCGCCGTCATGATCGCGTTGATGGCGGTGTTCGTTCCGGCCAACCTGTTAGTCGGTGGCGGCGGGGACCAGCCCGCACCAACGAAACCGACCGCAGCACAGCCATCGATGATCGAGACGCCGGTCGCGGTCCCGGCGGCAACGGAGGACGGGAACCTTCTTCCGCAGACAGTGAACGCAGCTTGCCCGGACGGGTCGTCCAGTCCGAACTTCGCGTTCAGCCAGGACAACTCGGAGGCGTGGATCTGTGCCCGCGCCTTTGGTATCGACGGCGCGATTCTCGACACGACCTTCAAGAGTCCGGTCGTGATCAATTCGGTGATGATCGTCCCGGGGTTCAACTATGTCGAGCCGTCCGGCATGGATCGGTGGACCGAGCACCGGGTCGTGACGCGTGTGCTGTGGCGAATCGGCGACAAACAGTTCGTGCAAGCGATCAATCCGACCCGCACGGGCGCGACGGTACAAATTCCGGGTGTCGCGACGCAGCGTTTGTCGTTGACCGTCCTCGAGACAGCAGAACCCGAGGGCGGCCGCCAGCAGACGACCGGCTCAATCCTCAAGAACACCGCCGGCAGCCAAGACAGCTTCGCCGTCTCTCAGATCCAGATCACCGGACACAACGCTTGAGCGCACACAGCCGCCTTCCTCCACACTCACGACGTCCCTGCCACCGCCGTTACAGCTCTCCCCCAGTCCACGAAGAAAGGAATCCGATGAGCAACCAGACATACGACGAACTGTTCGACGACGTGGTCAAGCTCTACCTCGAAGGCTTCAATCTCCTCTACCCGCCGGACTCGGACCCGGAGAATGCGAAGCGACGCTTCGAATACGCCCAGAACAAGTTGAACGCGATTGGTTCACCGCAAGCCGACTTGATCCGGGCGATCGCGGCCTGCGAACCTGGATTCCAGGCGACGGCTCACCAGGTGCGTGAGATCTACCGCAACATCCACACCTTCGGCGATGTCAGTCGCGCGATGTTCCAGAAGTTCGACCCCGACAACTTCAAGCGGGACGCGGACTACTCGCACTACCCGAACACGCTATTCACGGCCGACTTCTTCGGACTCGAACTGAAGATCACGACGGTGCCTGATGTCCACGCCGCGGCGGCCGCAGTCGAGATCCTGGCCGGCAACTTCAGCGCAGCCAACGAGATCCTCTCGGCCAGCCCAGCTCTGAGTAATGCGGTGCACCTGACGACGGCGATGCTGCACTTCCGGGCCTCGCGCTGGCCGGACGCGGTCACAGCCGCTGAGCAGTTCCGCTACGCACCCATGGTCGACGACCACGACAACGTCGTGGTCGACGGGAGCGGTGAGCCGGTCGCGAACGTGCTCTACCAGTCGCTGTCGCTGCTCATCTCCGCCGTTGCCTACGCGCACCTCGGGCAGAACAGGACAGCGAAGACGCAGTTGCTGTCTGTCGCGGGGAGCGATTTCATCCGCATCGCATCCGAGGCGAACCGCGTACTCGGTCTCATCGAGCGGGCTGACGGACACGAGGACGTCGCGCAGAAGTACTTCGAGACTGCCCGCGCCTACACCGACAGCGACGAATTGCGCGTGGTCGCGGAGTCGAGGCGTGAGGTACTAACCGTTACCAGCGCGGAGATGATCGACCTGCGAACGACCTACTGGGACGTGTCGACGGAGCCATCGCTGGCCAAGGCTCAGCAGGTCGAACGCGACTCGGCGATGTCGAGTCTGCTGGCCGACGCGGACGCCGTCCTGCAACGACAGATCGGGATGGTCGACGTCAAGGCGCAGGTCGATAAGCTGCGGGCCGGCGTCCAGTTTGCGCAGGAGATGAAGCGCCGCGGCAAGGATCTCCCTGGGCGGACGAACCACCTGATCCTCTCCGGCCCTCCCGGCACGGGCAAGACAACGATCGCGCGGGTCATCGCAATGATCTATGCGGGGCTGGGAGTGTGCCGAACGGACCGAATCGTAGAGACCTCGCGCAAGGACTTCATCGGCATTCACGAAGGTAAAACCGGCGAGAAGACCGAGGCGGTCATCGCCAGCGCGCTCGGTGGCGTTCTGTTCATCGACGAGGCCTACGACCTGATCCAGGACCGTAACGGCAACGCCGACCCGTACGGGCAGGAGGCGGTGACCAACATCCTGCTCGGCATGGAGAACCACCGCGATGATCTGATCGTCGTCATCGCCGGTTACGAGAAGGACCTGCGCCGATTCCTCGCCACCAATGAGGGCTTCAATTCGCGTTTCTCGGAGTGGATTCGGTTCGACACCTATGCACCTCAAGAATTGGCCGATATCGCTCAGGTAGTCGCCGAAGGTCGTCATTCAGTCTTGGAGCCGGCCGCTCACAAAGCGATTTCAACTGTGACTCAAGAGAGAATGGTTAATGTGGGCGATGAGAGCGGTACTGGTCTTATTGACAAGGCCGGTAACGGGCGATTCTCCCGAAATATCATCGAAGCCGCCGAACGCAATAGGGAAATGCGCCTTTCGATGGTCAACATGGCGGAACTCACCGATGAAGAGCTGATGGTTCTCCGCGAAGAAGATGTCCGGCCTGCTGTCGACGCGATCATCGAACAGGTTCGGTAAAACGCGCAAATTTGAAGCACGAGAGGCTTAGAGACATGCCACGTTTTCTCACGACGAAGACTCAGATATCTGGCTACCGGCTGTTGGTCCGGAGAATCGAACAAGGGTTCATTCGTCGTGACGTCCGGTTGATCGCCTCACCGTTCGCGGCGCAGGCGTCCGCGTTCTCCATCGGTATCGGCATCGCCAGTCTGGTGATCATTGCCGGGCTGGTGGTGTCGTTCATCAACCCGAAGCCGGCCCGCGGCAACGCGACAATCCTGTCAACGAAGTCGGGGTCCCGGTTCGTGATGTACCAGGACGCGCTGCACCCGGTGACCAACCTCGCTTCGGCCCGCTTGATCGTGGGGTCCTCGGAGGACGTGAAGGTCGTCAAGGACGACGAGCTCGCCAACTACCCGCGGGGCCTGCTGATGGGCATTCCCGCGGCGCCGGACGCGATGGTGCCACGGGAGGACTCGATGTCGCAGTGGGCGGTGTGCAGCCAGTTCGATGCGTCGAGCGCGCTGGCACTGACTCAGTCGCGGTCCGCTCGCACCCTGGTCGTTGCTGGCGAGAGTGCGATTGAGGCAGCGGGGCCAGCCCTGACCGAAGGCGAGGCGATGCTGGTCACTCAAACCGGCGGTTCCGGACCGAAGGTGTGGCTTCTCTACAAGGGCGAGCGGACCGAGATCAAGGACACCGCCCGCGCGCTGAAGACGACCCTCGGGATCACCGAAACAGAGGTCGAGAACGCCACCGTCGTCACCGACGCGTTCCTCGACGCGTTCCTCGATGCGGTCCCGGTCCGTGAGCCGTTCGCAAAGCCGACAATCGCGAAGGACGGGGCGTCGTCGTCGGTGATGCCAAAGCGTCGCGTCGGCTCGATCCTGACCTCCACCGGCGTCGGGGAGGAGCGGGCCTACCTGGTGCTCGACGACGGCCTCCAGCCGATCAGCCCGTTCGTGGCTCAGCTGCTGGTCAACAGCGGTTCTCCGGTCGTAAACGACGTCGAGGCATCGGAGATCACGCAAGCACCGACAGCATCGGCCGTCGACGTCAGCTACTACCCTGGGCAGATCCCGTCGATCGTCAACCACCACACGGCCTGCTACGACTGGTCGCGGTCCGGGGACTCTGCATCGTCGTCCCGGATCTATGCACTCGACTCGGTGCCGTTGAACGACGAGGACCGGTCGCGGGCGGTTGCTCTCTTGCCGCCTCGCGGGCAGACACCTCAAACCGATTTCTTCTTCACCGAACCCGGTAAGGGTTGGTTTGTTGAAGTCACGGGACAGGATTCTGACTCGCTTTCACAGGAGCAATTATGGTGGATTAGCGACGCTGGAGTTCGATATTCTATTTCCGGGAATTCTGAAACCTCAGAATCCGACGCTCTTAATTCATTGGGACTCGACAAGGTGACGCCTCATCGTGTTCCATGGTCGATTCTCCGGCTTCTACCTGAAGGAAACGGTTTGTCTACCACGTCCGCAAAGGTGATTCACGAAACGATCCCGCCGGACATGGCCCGGGCGCCGTTTACCGAAAGCAAAGGGTTGAACTGATGGTTCAGAAGACATTCCGCTCAAGGCCGCCCCATAAGCCGACGTTTAACAACGAAGCAGTCACGCCACAGAACCCGCTCGATCAGCCGGATAACTCGAAGGCTCCAATCCTTCAGCGGATCATTCCTTTTGTCATGATTCTCACGATGGTCGGCATGGTCGTCATGATGATCACGATGAACGGCGACGGCGGTTTCAATCCGATGTTCTTGATGGCGCCGATGATGCTGCTGATGGCCCTCGCGGGGATGCTCGGCGGTATAGGCGGCGGCGGTCAGGGCGACCTGGCATCCTCCCGCAAGAACTACTTCCTGCACCTTCGTGAGGAGCGGAAGAAGGTTCACATCCAGGGCAAGCTCATGTTCGACGCGCAGGCGATGTCGTACCCTCAGCCGCGGCGTCTAGCGCAGCTCGTCGGCGTCGATGTGCCCGATGCACCGAGCATGTGGACGATTCGGCAGAGCGATCAGGGTGGATGGGTCACCAAGGACGGGTCTGCCGGCGAGAAGGCTTACCGACCGTATCTTGCTCCACGTGTGGGCCTAGGTACCGTGCTGCTCGACCCGGAGATCATCACCGAAGAGCTGTCGGTGTCCGAGCACCTCGAGCCCGTGACGCTCGGTGCATACCGGCGGTTCGTGCGCACCCAGCGGTTCGTTGCCGGGTTCCCGATCGGCTACCAACTCGGACACCGTCCATTCCACAGCATCGCCGGCCCCGACGAGCACGTGTTGCCGCTGGTGCGGGCGATGATCGCATCTCTGGCGTTTAACCATGCCCCCGACCAGATCCGGTTCATTCTGATCACCGATTCTCCGGAGTCCGCGGACTGGAGCCTGATGAAATGGCTCCCCCACGTCCAGGACCCCGGACGCCCGACAACGGCGGGTGCCTGGCGCACCATCTACACCTCCATGCGCGCCTGTGCGGAGGACCTGTCGGACGATTTCGCTCGCCGCGGCCCCGTCTCGTTCAGCGCCCGGAAGGACACACCGACCCCTCATATGGTCGTGATCGTGGATCTGCCGGCCGACGAAGTCCGTCTCCCCGAGGGCATCAGCACCCAGGGCGTGGCCGGTGTGACGTTCTTGGTGGTGCGGGCCAAGACGAATCGGCTCCCCAGCAGCGAAGACGCCGTGCTGCACATTGACTCTCACGGGAAGCTGTCGACGGCCCAGGAAACGAACATGGCGAAAGCGGACGCCTTGTCGCTGCCGGAGTTCGAGAGGTTCGTCCGCACCATGGCCGCGTACCGTCCACCAGCCGACGGCGAGATCAACGACGCTCCTGTCTCGACGTCCGGCCCGCAGGCTCTCGGGTACCTCCAGGCGCTCGGGATCGACGACCTCGAATCGTTCGATCCGCGGCCGCGGTGGGACGCCAACGAGATGGATCAACACTTGACGATGCCGCTGGGCAACGTCATCGACGAGTCCACCGGTGAGCCGACCGGTGAGCTGTTGGAGATCGACTTCTCCGAGTCGTCGATCGGCGGAACCGGCCCGAACGGTGTCCTCCAAGGAAAGACCGGATCCGGTAAGAGCTTCATCTTGCGCCCCGTCGTGATGTCCCTGGCCACCCGGTATGGGCCGGATCGGCTGAACTTTATCTTGATGGACTTCAAAGGCGGCGCAACGTTCATCGGGTTCGAGCGCCTCCCCCACGTACTGGCGAATATCACCAACCTCGCGTCCGAGGCGGAGCTCCTCGACCGTGCACGTGATGTGATCGAGGGTGAGATCCTGCGCCGCACGGAGTTGATTACCAAGGTCGCGAAGGTCGAGACGATCCTTGAGTACCGCGAGCTCCGTGCGACGAAGCGGCCGGATCTTCCTTTGCTGCCGAGCTTGTTCATCGTCGCCGACGAGTTCCGCGAGTTCATGATGGCGCACCGCGAGTACATGGCCCTGTTCGAGCGCATTGCCCAGGTTGGCCGCGCTCTCGGGATGCACCTGCTCGCGGGGTCGCAGTTCATCGACTCATCGATCATCGGTGCGATGCAGCAGAACCTGACCTTCGGCATCTCGCTGAAGGTCGATCAGGCGTCGTACTCGAACACCGTCATCAAGTCCGACGCCGCGACCAGGTTGCCGATCGGCGACGGCAGCGCGTACCTGTGGCGTGACGTCGGGGAGCCGACTCTCACCCGCTTCCGTGGGTTCAACCTCAAGGAGCCGCACCTGCCGGCGATCACCGCTGGTACATCTGCGCTGACCGGCACCTCAGGCCACGACGTCGCACAGAGCGGAGGGACATCGTCGATCGAATTGTTCACTGCCACGAACGCTCCCATGGATCCGATCGACATCGACTTCGATCTCGACGACCTGCCAGACGCGCCGATCGTGAGCGAAGACGACGACGAGACGGTCACCGTTCGCGACGCCCTCTTCGACCGCCTGGCCCAGTTCCAGGAGGTCCAGCCCAAGCAGCTGTGGCTGCCGACACTGAAGGCGCCGATCACCTTCGCCGGGATCGAACCGCCGAAGTTCAACCAGCCGGACTTGCAGTTCCACATCGGCGATCTCGACGATCCTCGCAACCACCGCCGGGTGCCGTACGTCATCGTTCCGGAAGGCCAGGGCGCGAACGTCCGTGTCCTCGGCGCCCGCGGCTCGGGCCGGTCGACGACGGTGGAGACCATCATCGCGTCCGCGGCGCTTTCGCACAGTCCTTCACGGGTGGGGTTCTACATCATCGACTGTGGCACCAAGCTCCAGGAAGTGAAGGACTACCCCAACGTCGGCGCATACGCGCGCCGCACCGACACGGAGCTTGTCGACCGCATCCTCGGCGAGTTCGTGCGGATCCTGAACAACCGCAGCGAGGAGTTCGGCAAGCGGGGCGTCGCCTCCTACCAGGCCTACGAGGCGTCCAAAGTTGAGAATCCGGTCGAGTCCGATCCGTACGGTCACATGTTCCTCGTGATCGACGACATCCAGATGTTCCTGGCGGAGGATGAGACGGGCGAGCGACTCGGCAAGCTGCTGATCATCGGCCAGGCCGGCGGGTCCCTCGGCATCCACCTACTTGTTGCCGGCGGCCCCGAGATGACGAAGTACAGGCTCGATCCGATGTTCGGCCTGTACATCCACCACTACGTCGCTGACTTGTCGCAGTCGTCGGTACAGACAGCTCAAGACACCAAGGCCGTGCTGAAGACGATCCCGTCGAACCAGCCGGGCCGCGTCGTCGAGCTCACCACCGGACTGCACGGTCGAATCCTGGTCCCCCAGGCCGAGCCGATCGATCCAGTCGCAGGGTCGACCCCGGCGCGCACGGAGTACGACCAGAAGGTCGAGTACGGTGCCGGCATCCGCGAACTCGGCGCGCAGCTGGCCGCAGCCCATGGCGAAGCGCGAGCACACCCGATCGTCACCGTGCCCGCCCTCCTCACCCTGGACCTCGTCTGGAACCAGCTGTACATGCCGTCGAGGGGCGAGAACGAGCGGGCTCTGCCGCTGGGCGCCTCCGCGGAGGACCTGACGCTGGTCACACTTCCTGATTCGACGAAATCGAATGTCTCGCCGCACCTGGTCATCACCGGGGATCGCGAGTCCGGCAAGACAACGGTTATCCGGTCGCTGCTCTACAGCATCGTGAGCCATTACAGGCCGGATCAGGCCCAGATCTACCTGCTCGACCCGGACTACAAGCTCATCAACGAGCGGGATGTCCTGGACCAGTACAACCTGCTCGCGGGCTACGCGGCCGACAAGGCGGGCGCGACGAAGCTCATGACCTCCGTCGACGACCTAATCAAGGAGCGTGTCCCGAAGAACCCGGAGACACTGACCGCTCGCATGATCCGCGATCGGTCCTGGTACTCGGGCCCCGAGATCTTCGTGATCGTCGACCCTGTCACCCAGCTGATGGGCACTAGCTCGTTCAGCAACGACGGCGCCGTCGACGTCCTGAACGACATCATCGGCCAGCGCACCGATCTCGGTCTGCACGTGTTCGCAACGACCCCCTCGACGGGCTTCACGATGACGAAGGAGCGGGCGTTCTTCAAGTCCCTGTACACCACGAACCCGTACACACTGCTGCTGTCGGGCACTGGAACGGACACCGTGTTCGGGTCGGCATCGATGGGGAACGCGGTCAAGTTCGCTCGCCGCCGTCCTGGCCTCGGCCAGCTGTACAACGCGACGGCCGACCACTACCCCGTCGTGCAGACGGCGTGGATGCCGGAGTGGGCCAACCCGCACGAGAACCATGACGCCTGAACAGCACCGCACGAAAGGCGCCCGGGAACATCAGTTCCCGGGCCCACGTGCACACAGCCTCAAGCGGCGCGGTTGACGTTCTGGTTTACCGCGGTAAACAGGGGCCGCACACACCCCTGGGCGCGGGTGGTTACGCGGCAGACCGGGCGAGCCGAAGATCCGGGCGTACACCGGAGCGCGTGGTCTTATCCGTCATATTAGCTGCAGAACAGCGCATTACAGATGTCTCATTGGCGGCACGGAGCGGAGCGACTGAACGATCACTGCTGGCCGAGTGGCGGAGGCGCGCGAAACCGCCTGCGCAACCGTCCTATTGTCGCCACCTGCATGATTGGATCGAGGGATGCGACCAACTACTTTGGCCTTGCGCGCGATAACTGGGTTAGTAATTGCTTCTGGTGTCGCGGCCTGCGGCAACCCAGACAGTGGCGAAACCATTCAAGCTGCGGAGCAGACGACCACACCGCCCGCCGCGACGTCGACGACTGCGCCGGCCGAGGCGGACGCGGCCGACTACGGCTTCATCACTGACCGCTACCGGTTCAAGCTCGCCGGGACACCGCTCCGCGAATGCGTGGTCGCCCCGAACACCGAACTCGGTGGGCACAATGTATACTGCTCGGTCAGCTTCCCACCGGGCACGCCGCCGGTGAGTAATCCGCCGTTCTCGGGGCCACCGAACTCGATCGCGCTTCGGCCGGACGGCTTCTACAGCACGATCGCGGAGGGCGGCCCTCCCGGAGCGAAGCTCTTGCCCGAGAACACTCGTCTCAAGGTCGGCGATGTACAGTGCACCTCGCTGGCGGGCGGTGTGGACTGCCAGAACGGCCCAGCAGGATTCCGGTTCGTCGACGGCGAGCTGGCCACTCGCGGCCCGCAGGTCGAACGACCTACGGCGCCGCCGACAACTTCCACGACGACTGCCCCCACGGCACCAACGGACCACGGTTCACCGATGGAGCACTACACAGATGGGACGGAGCCTGCAGCGATCGGCACCGATTGCGGTGCCGCGACCGGACGCAGGGTCGTGCGGGTCTTGAGCGGCTCGATCTCGTGCACCGATGCACTGGCCACGATGGAGGCGTACGGCAACCTGCCGCCTGGCGACTACGGGAACGCGAACATCCGTACGTTCGACGGGTGGGAGTGTGCGTCGCCCACCGCAGCAACCCAACGCGAGACCGGCTACGGCAGGACGTGCCGGCGCGGCGACATACACCTCTCAGAGCCGGCCAGCCCGTTCAACTGACCACACAGCTGTTCGAGCGGGCGGTCAGACCGCCCGCTCGAGCAGTGTCACACAGGCGCGGCCACTAAGCACCGTCCGAGGCAACCTCGACCAGGACACAGACCACTCAAACCGCTCCCCGACTACGGCAGAATCATCGACATGGCAGGACAGACGAAGACCCCAGAAGGGGACGCGCGGATCGACGAGCGCTGGCATGAAATCCTCGACGCCGTCGCAGCAGTTCAGACCCTGCTGCCGGACGCAACGATGATCGGCGGCTCCGCAGTCACCGTACACACCGGCCACCGCCTGTCCGGAGACGCTGACCTCGTCCTACGAAACCTCGACCGCAACTGGCAGCAGGTGCGCTCCGGCCTGGAAGAGCTCCAGGACTGGATCACCGACTACCCGAAGATCCCCACAAACCTGATGGGTCGCTATGGCGACGCCCGGGTATCGGTACGCAAACTCAACCGCCTCCGCGACATCGAAATCTCGGAGATCTCCTACAAGGGCCGCACCCTGCGCGTCGCAGCACCCGACGAACTCGTCCGGATGAAGGGACTCGCGCTACTCAACCGCGGACTGGCCCGCGACTATGTCGACATCGCAGCCCTCGACGAGGGCTTGCGAGAGGCCGGCAGTTCCGCAGCTCACGCAATCGCCGAGTTCGACGCCTACTACCAGGAGCAGAAGTCCGCCGGCTCCCTCGCGCGGGAACTCATCGCCGCGCTGTCGGACCCGCGGCCGCGAGAATCCAACCCGCAAGCAGCACTGAACGAACTGGCCGCACTCCAGAAAGACCTGCAAGACTGGGATCAGGTCCGAATTCGCTGCCAGCAAATCGCAGCCGACGTCGAGTAGCAACCAAAGCAAAGGAGGTACACGGTGTCGAAGAATCTGTACTACAACACAATTCACGACGACGACGCCGACCCTCACGTGTTGCAGGAGCAGGACCTACTCAACCTGCTCGAGTACGGCAACCTCACTGACTGGCGACCGCTGCTGCGCGTCCTACGCGCAGAACCCGACGGTCCCGTCGCAGTCAAGGTCGAGACCATCCTCGACCTAGTCGAATCCCCCGGTATCGCCGAATTCTTCCAGATCAAGCTCGACAGGTACCGCGGCAAGCCCCTCAATCAGGTCGTAACGGTGCGGCGGCCCGACCGCTTCTGGGGAATCTGAGCGACAATCCGCGGGCCAGGCTGCGCGCAGGCGCGTCTGAGCGACTGCACCGAGTTCGTCACCCAACACCGCAGCCTCCCCTCGTCATGAAGCGCCACATATTCGCAGGGATAGTTCATCAAGAAACACAGAAAAGGCGCCGCCTAGAATAGGTACAAAAACACGTTTGAATCACCGATCCAATCACACTATCTCGCATCTACCTGTGACGACATGTTTAGACAATGAGCGATTGGAACAACTTTAAATCGGCAGCAATAGTCAACTAGTTGCCCGCCTTGATTACCTACCGTATATTCGCTTTCATACTCAAGAGGCTCACGGCCACCGCACTGACTGCGATCGCAGCGACAATTTTGTTCGCTGGTTTCGCTCCGCAGGCGCACGCGGCCGGCGGAGCACTCAAGCCCGCCGACGGGATCGCAGTCGACCGCAACAACGGCATGATCAGGAACTGCACCTTGGGCTTCGTCTTCAAGGGCGACGCTCGGGCACTCACCGCATCGCACTGCGGTGAAATCGGTCAGCAGATCCGAACCCCCGACGGTTCCCCGGTCGGCCTGGTTGTCGCACATGGCTCGGAGGACATCAGGATCATCGACATCGCGACCGACCTCAAGGTCTATGGAGACGTGGAGGGTGTCGGCACTGTCTCGGGCTACATGACGCTCGATGAGCTGAATCGCACCCGTCCGCTGCTGTGCAAGAAGGGCGTGACGACCGGACTGACCTGCGGAACGATGACCGGCACAGCCAAGGATTCCTACTTCACGTTCGGCGGCGGCAGCGACGAGGGCGATTCCGGCGCTCCCATCTACGCAATCACGCCGGAAGGAAAGATTCTCGCCGCCGGGATTCTCTCCGGCCATGCAGAGGAAGACCCCCACACGGTTTTCGCATGCATAATGTCCGCCGCCGCCGTCGAAAATCGTCACCGTTTCTGGTTCACCGACCCGCCGGGGATCTGATCGGCATCTACACCGGGGGCGTCTGCTGTCCCCGCCGCGCAGCGGCTGACGCGCCCGGCCCCGCCGGGCTCTGCCATGCCCGCATCGGTCCGTCATCGCGCCGAGCATCGACACTCACAACGACATGGCCACCGTCAGTGTGCCGACGACGCCGTCATCCTGCCGACGAACGACGACATTTGCGTCCTCATTTTCGGTGACACCATCGTCTGCAGATTCAGTGACCAGCAACAGACGCATTCGCCAACAAAGTCGTCGGCTGGCGCACCGGTCCGCGTGCGGACACCGATCTGGTGCTCTCGGCGCTCGACTACGCCCTCTGGACCCGCGACGTCCGCGACGTCCGCGGCGTCCGAGACGGGAAGCTGATCCATCACAGCGACAAGGGTTGAGCAGTACACCGCGGTCCGGTTCCGTGCCCGTGACGAGACCGAATCCAGCCACCCCGGGGCCGCGGATCAGCCGTTTTCATCGCGGTGCACGTCGGCAATCCGGCGGATGACCTCAGCCCCGGCCCGCCAACTCGGCCTGCACAAGCGCGGCCTTCAACGCGAGGGCCACGGCCGGCCGCTCGCCTATACCTTCTGGAAACCGGCCCGAGCGGTTGAGGCCGGGGTGTGGATTGGCCGTTCCCACCGTGGTGCTGGCGTGGGCGGTGCTGTGCTCGGGCATCTCTTGGACCGGGCTCGCGCCGATGGATTCGATGCACTGTTCGTTCGCACGAAGCCAGATAACGCCGCTGTTCACGCTTGACGGGAGCGTTGGAGTGGATCTCGTCCGCGATGGCGCTGAAATCACGGCCTGGGTCGACCTTACGGCACTCACGTCGTCCTGGTTTTCCGGCTCCCGGCGGCGAGATGGCTGTGTCAGCGACCGTGCCGACTGAACCGCCTGTGAGTGTTTGTAGTGGCTGGCCCGGGGCTGGCTGGCAGGATCGGTGTCGTCGTCGCGACCTGGCGTGGGACGGCGACGCCGACCAAACGTCGGGTGTCAGGTCACGACATTGTGGGCGATTTCACATACCCGGTTGACGAATACCCCTACCATGTCGGTAGATTAGCAACCGGCACCTTGAGTGCCGCGAGCACCTGTCGCCCCTCCCCCCAGTGGGCGCCAGGTTGGTGGCGGGGTCAACCCCCCCTGTACCCCGCCACCCAGCTCGGTAAATCTCTCCGCGCAGCGGCTCAGCGTCCGCGGATCACACCCGCGTTCGGAGTTCCGGACCACCCTTCCGTGGAGTTCGGCGTTCGCTACACATTGGCTGCTGCGTGCCATGCTTCGATATCGAATCGCACCGGCGACATATAAGCGATATGCGAGCAATACAAACCTGACAGGTCGGCAACACCGGTACCTCACGCCACTTCCGTCACAGCGTCACCGGCTGTCGTCCGACTACCCTGTCGTGCGTGCGGAGACAATCCACCCAGCAGCCGACGCGACGCGGCCGATGAGCGAATTCCACGGACACGGCCACGGCCACACCGACGGTCCGGCCCCGATGGGTCCGGTGGCCGCGAAGGTGGTCGTCGGGCTCCTCGTCGCCATCGGCGTCGCGGTGCTCATCGGCGCCATCGCCTTGTGGCCCGGCAAGCCGAGTGTCGACGTCGAACAACCTTTCCAGAGCGCCCAGGGAGGTGCGGTCGTCACGGAGTCGGGCACGGTTACGATGCAGAACATCGGCGACTGCGGAAGTCCGTCCGCCGGGCGCGCCTTCACGGGTGTCCCACTGCCACCGCCGGCCGGCGCGTACGAGTGCCAGCGCAGCATCGTCGACATCGAGTCCGGTCCCAACTCCGGCACCCAGACGCTGCTCGAGATCATTCCCGGACCCGGGCAGCCCGACCTGCGGGTGGGCGAGGACATCCGGTTGGCCCGCCAGACGGATGTGAACGGCACGACGGAGTATTCGTTCGAGGACTATGCCCGCGGCCTGCCCGTCACCCTCATCGCACTCGCGTTCGCGGTTGTCGTGATCGTGGTCGCGCGTTGGCGAGGGTTCCGTGCCCTCGTCGGCATCGTCGTCTCGTTCGGCGTGCTCGTCCTGTTCACGCTTCCGGCGCTGCTGGACGGGAAGCCGGCGATCCCGGTGGCTCTCGTCTCCGGAGCCGTGATCCTGTATACCGTGTTGTATCTCGCGCACGGTGTGTCACTGCGAACCAGTTCGGCGTTGCTGGGCACACTCGCGTCGATGCTCCTGGCGGCGGTCCTCTCGTACGCGACCATCGAGATGACCCATCTGACCGGGCTTTCCGAGGAGCAAAACACCAACGTCCAGACGTACATACAACACGTCAGCATCACCGGGCTCCTCCTGGCCGGCTTCATCATCGGCTCGCTGGGTGTGCTCAACGACGTCACCATCACGCAGGCGGCGTCGGCCTTCGAACTGGCGTCGCTGGACCTCGGCTCCTCCCGGCGTCAGATCTTCGGTTCGGCGATGCGCGTCGGTCGCGATCACATCGCAAGCACCGTCTACACCCTGGTCCTGGCGTACGCCGGCGGGGCGTTGCCGCTCCTGTTGTTGTTCACCGTGGCGGGACGGTCGATCCAGGACGTCCTGCTCAGCGATGCCGTCGCCATCGAGATCGTGCGGTCCGCGGTCGGCGGCATCGCCCTGGCACTGTCGGTTCCGCTGACCACCGCGATCGCGGTGATGTTGGCGCGGCCGATCGGCGCGGGCGCTTCCGGCGGGGCGCCCGCGGTGAAGCCGTCACGGGGCGGCCGCCACTCCAAGTAGCGACTACTGCTAGCTGAAGAGGCCGAACTCCCGAAGGACGATGAAGACGATGGCGATGATCATCAGCGCGTAGACGGTCAGCATCGTCACCTTGGCCGCATGCTCGCTGGTGGGCGGGAACATCTTCAGGATCGGCTTCGTATAGGCGACGAGCCGGCGCGTTTCGTCCGGCGAGGCGGCCGTCGAAGGCCAGGGAACACTGGGATCGCTGTGGAACTCCGCGGGATTTGCAGTCATTGCACACACCCTCTCTACGCCGGAACCATTCCCATGGTAAGCCCGCAGAGCCGCGGCGACTACGTTCCCGGGAACCTGGGAAGTTCGGGCAGTTGGAGCGGCGGCAGTTGAATCTGCGGCAGGCCGGGAAACAACGGCACAAGCGGTGGCGGGGGCGGCGCGGGTTCCGGCGCGGGAATCCGGATCTGGGACGCCGTCTGAACGGATGCCTCGACGACCTCGGACGTCGGAGGCGCCGGGGGCGGCGTCGAGAACGGTGTGACCATCTCGGTGACGGCGGGCGGCTCGGCGGTGAGCTGCGTGGTCACGGGCTGGGACGTGCCCTCCGCGCGCCCCAGCAGGTTGCCGCCGTACCCGAGGCCGAGTCCGATCACCGCGACGACAGCGAGCGCACTTCCCGCCAGCGCGGCCGCCCGAATCTGCGATTTGGCGACCTGCTGACTCGGCGGCGGCGCGGCGGCGCTCAGCCAGGACGGAGTGCTCGACGGCGCACCACTATGCGCGACCGCCGCAGTCGGAGCGTGACGGGAGTAGTCCGCGTCGAACGCAGGCTCCGGCGTGTAGTGCGGTGGGAGGACCCTGGACACAGGGACGGGTGGCGGAAGCACCTGCTGCGCGAGTAGCGCAGCACCCTGTGCCGCAACGAGTTCGGGGTGATCGGGAACGATGACGGGCAACCCGAGCCAGGACTGCAGCACCGTTCGCACGAGCGGGATCCTGGCGCCGCCGCCGGTGAGCACCACGGCATCCGGGGTTCGTCCGGACCTCGTGATCACGTCGCGGGCGACGCGCGCCGAGGATTCGACAGTGACACCGATGAGCGCGTCGAACACCTCGCGGGAGAGCAACAGCAGCCCGCCGTCGCCGGGCACCGCAACGGCGCCGCCGGTGGACAGCCGTTCCTTCGCCTCACGGCAGCGGAGGTCGAGCGCGAGGCTCGCTGCCGCGTCGCCGGGCTCCTCGATGCGCTTGTTCTTCAACTGGTTGTCGCGGATCAGCCGGTCGAAGACGTCTCCGCTCACCGTGTCGGTGCGGACAGTCTCCACCACCTCACCCGTCGCCCGATCGACGACGCTCACGGTGAGCCCGGAGCTGCCCAGGTCGTAGAACATGAGCGTCGCATGGTCGTCCAGGGCTCCCGAGGCGTCGAGGAACTTCAGCGCCGCCGAGGCCTCGGTGACGAGCCGGTAATTGACGAGTTGCTGCCGTGCCATCGCAACCAGCACGGCGCCGGCCTGGGCTTCGTCGCGGTAGGCGACGCCGGTGGCGCGCACCTGCCGGGCGGCGGGTGCCCCCGCGAGGACGACACCGATCGATTCGGCGGCGAGTTCCTCCGGCAGGTCCGGCCCCGCGGCGACCACCTGGGCCCGGAAATCGGGCAGGTGCCGGCTCGCGGTGTCGTCACGGTTCACGGAGTCGGGTCGTGCCAAGCGCACAGCGCTCGCACCGACCGACACACCTAGAACCGAACTCATGGGCCGCCTAACTCGACTGTGCACGGGTTCGATTCGGAATCCCCCCACTCCATGGCTCGCAGTCTAGCGAAGCGGTGCGACGGGGCAACCGGGCAGCCGTTGGCGGGAGGCAATGTCAGAAGTTGCTCGCGATGATCACTCCCGCAATGCCCGTGCCCAGCGGCACGAACGTGCACGGCGGCACGACCGCGTGTGTGGGATCGAGAGTGTTGAGTACCAATTGCTGGGCGAACGGGTCGTAGGGAAGGTGGAAGTGGCCGGTCTGATCCAGCGGGCAGAGATCTTGGACGATGATGTTGGTCGCACCGGGATCGTGCAGCGCGACGTTGGTGTACGGCTGGATCACCTCGTCGTACCTGGTCCCGATCGTGGTGTACTCGACGCCGGGGACGGTGTCACCGCCGGAATTGAGGGCGGTGAGGAACGGCGATCCCTGCACCTGCTCGGCGAGGGCCTCCGAACCGACCTTTTCGATGAATTCGGTGCCGCCGGGCAGGGACTGCAGCGCCGTGGCGATACCGAAGAAGGTTCCGCCGTAGGAGGGCGACGCGAGACCGATCCAGCGGTTCACTTTCGAGGCTCCGCCGAGCCTGTTGATGTAGTACCGGGCCACCGTCGCACCTTGCGAGTGCCCGATCACATCGACCTTCGACACGCCCGTCGACGACAGCACCTGGGCGACGAAACCGTCGAGTTCGTCCGCCCCCTCGGTCATGGTCTGCATTCCGAAGTGTTCGGTGCCCGGTTTCTGCCCGTAGTTCAGGGCGAACACGCAGTAGCCGGCGGCCTTCAGTTTCGGGCTCAGTCCGGCCCAGTTCGCGTAGGCACTGCCGTCACTGCCGTGTACGAGGATCACGGGGTGGGGGTGCGCGGGACCGGGGCGGCACGTGAAGTCGTTGGCACCGGGCGGCGCAGAGTGCGGATGTTGCTTCGCGTACGAGATCGCGGCGCCGGCATCGGATTGTGCGGGCCCCTGCTGGGTCGGGACTTCGGCGGCCTGAGCGGGCGCGACGCCGAGCGCACAAAAAACGGCGGCGAGGAGTGCGAGTCGGGATCCGTGACGCGCCTTCGACATTGCCCAGCCCTCCGTTGCGAATAGGGCTGACGCTACCGTTCCGGCGGCGGCGGCGGACGATCCATTCCAACCTGTGACCAAACCGCGCGGTCCGTTTTGTTCGCCTGACCCGATCGGAACCTGCGCGCCGGGTCAGGCCCTCCCGAGCCCCCGGTAGACCCATCCGGCGGCGCGCCAGTCCGCGGCGTCGAGGCAGTTGCGGCCGTCGACCATCACCCGGGCTCGGACGACGCCGTCGAGGTCCCCCGGCTGCAAAGCCGCGAACTCAGCCCACTCGGTGAGCAGCACCGCGTCGGCGTTCTCACACGCGTCGACGACGGAGGTGGCGTAGTTCAGCGTCGGGAAGAGGCGCCGGGAGTTGTCGAGGGCCTTGGGGTCGTAGACGCTCACGACCGCGCCGTGCAACTGCATCATGCCTGCGACGTTGAGCGCGGGTGAGTCGCGGACGTCGTCGGATTCGGGTTTGAAGGCCGCGCCGAGCACGGCGACGTTGACGCCGAGTAGCGAGCCCCCGCACACCTGTGCGGCCAGCTCCACCATCCGGGTCCGGCGACGCATGTTGATGCTGTCGACCTCGCGGAGGAAGTGCAGCGCCTGGTTGGCACCGAGTTCGCCTGCCCGGGCCATGAAGGCGCGGATGTCCTTGGGCAGGCAACCGCCACCGAAGCCGAGTCCGGCGTTGAGGAACCGGCGACCGATCCGCGCGTCGTATCCCAGCGCGTCGGCGAGTTGGGTGACGTCAGCGCCTGTGGCCTCGCACACTTCGGAGATGGCGTTGATGAAGGAGATCTTGGTGGCGAGGAACGCGTTCGCCGACACCTTCACCAGTTCGGCGGTGGCGAGGTCGGTGACCAGGAACGGGATGTCCTCGGCGAGCAGGCGGGCGTACAGCTCACGCAGTTCGGTTTCCGCACGTCCGGGTCGCTGCCGGTCGACGCCGAGCACCATCCGGTCGGGGTGCAGGGTGTCCTCCACGGCGAACCCCTCGCGGAGGAACTCCGGATTCCATGCCACCTCGACGTCATCACCCGCCGGTGCGAGTGCCCGGGCCCGCGCACCCACATCCGCCGCCGTCCCGACGGGAACGGTCGACTTGCCGACGATGACGGCGGGTCGATCGAGCAGCGGGGCGAGGGTGTCGATCACAGAGTAGACGTGCCGCAGGTCGGCGCCGTACTCCCCCTTCTTCTGCGGGGTGCCGACGCCGAGGAAGTGGAGGTCGGCGAAGTCGGCGGCTTCGCTGTAGGACGTGGTGAAACGCAACCGGCCGGCCTCGATGTTCCGGCGGAGGACGTTGGCGAGACCAGGCTCGTAGAACGGCACCTCTCCGGCGGAGAGCTTCGCCACTTTTCCGGGATCGATGTCGACGCCGAGGACGTCGTGGCCCAGTTCCGCCATACAGGCGGCGTGGGTGGCTCCCAGGTATCCGGTTCCAAACACGGTGCAGCGCATGCACCCTTCATAACCAGCGCAGGTGAGCGCGATATTTACCCGACTGATGTTCGAAGCCAACAGTGCGTGTACGCACGGTGCGGACCGAGACCTTATGCTTCGCCCATGCATGTTCTCTTCGTCTGCACCGGAAACGTCTGTCGCTCCCCAACGGCTGAGCGCCTCACAGCGGCATTTGCCGAGGAGCTCGGACTCACTGATCTCACTGCAGAAAGTGCAGGTACACGGGCCATGGTCGGTCATCCGATGGAACCCACCGCCGCACAGGTCCTCGAGGGCCTCGGGGGGGACCCCAGCGGATTCACGGCGCGGCGGCTCACCGAGGATCTCACGGTGGACGCCGACCTCGTGATCACCATGACCGAGCGTCAGCGCGACAAGGTACTGGCTCTGGCGCCTGAACAGTTGATGAAGACCTTCACGCTCAAGGAGGCCGCGCGGCTTGCCGTCGCTGCGGAGGCGAAGACGGTTGCCGAGTTGGCGGCGGCGCGTCCCAAGCACAGGCCCGAGGTGACGCCCGAAGACATCTCGGACCCGATAGGGAAGGACGAAGACACCTTCCTGGCTATCGGGTCCGAGATCGCCGAGCTGTTGGGACTACTGACGCGGAGCGTCCGACCCTGACTGGCCGTCGACGTCTTCGCGATATCGCCGGGCGCGGCGCGGCGCAGGAGGCTGCGCTGCGCCCGGCGTGGACGGATTCACCTGGTCTACCCAGTCGGTGTCGTATTCTTGTTCGAGCACCTGATGTGCCTGGGTTTCCGGGTATGTGGGGCCGTGGTGACCGTTTCCGCCGTTCCCGTTCGGAGCATGGGTCCGTGGCGGCGGCGCCGTCGGGGACTGGGGACCGCCGACAGTGGCCAGTTGTGGACTCGGTACGGGTGCCTTCTGCATTTGAGGCAGGGACTTGTCGGTCTCGTAGTAGTACTTGTACTCGTACACGCCCCTGCCCCGGCTCGGTGTCATCGTGATGATCGTGCCCAGGATGGTGGCTCCCACGCTGTGCAGGTTGCCTACTGCGCGGGTGAGTTGATCACGCCGGGTTTCGGCGTGCCGGGCAATGACGAGCGCCCCGTCGGACATCGCAGTGAGGACGGTGGCATCTGTGACCGGAAGCAAGGGCGACGCGTCGATGATCACGTAGTCGAAGCGTTCCCGCAGCTCCGCGAGAACCTTACGGGCGGTGTCGGTTCCGAGGAGTTCGCTCGGGTTGGGCG
>RRBB01001136.1:0-338 GCA_006543605.1 Rhodococcus sp. WS4 | reverse complement strand
GAAGCGTTGCGCCACAAACGATTACCGAGACCGGGTCGCGAAGAAATGTTTCGAGCATGCCGCCGCGACCGGCGGATTGAGCTTGGTGCTCTACGACGTCGCCACGCTGTACTTCGAGGCAGAGAAGGAAGACGACCTGCGCAAGGTCGGATATTCGAAGGAACGCAGGGTGGATCCGCAGATCGTGGTAGGCCTGCTCGTCGACCGTACCGGATTCCCCTTCGAGATCGGCTGCTTCGAAGGGAACAAGGCAGAAACCCATACCATCGTCCCGATCGTCCGGCAGTTCCAGGCCCGCCACGACATCGAGGGCGTCGAGATGGTTGTCGCCGCCGACG
>RRBB01001135.1:0-339 GCA_006543605.1 Rhodococcus sp. WS4 | reverse complement strand
GTTCGTCGGTGTAGGTCAGCGGCGCCCACGCCTGGCGCAGGTGCCAGGTGAGGTAGGCGGCGAGCATGCAGATCAGCACGTGCGCCTTGACCCGGTCGGTGAGGCGGTGGTGGATCGGGCGCAGGTCCAGGTCGATGGCCTTGAGGGACCGGAAGTCGCGTTCGACGCGGGAGAGGTTCTTGTAGGCGTCGATCACGGCGGCGGTGCCGAGTTCGTCGGCGCTGGCGGTGGTGCGCAGGGTGTAGATGCCGTCGAGGGCGGCCTCGGCGTCGATCCGCTCCCGGTTGCGGGTCACCGTCAGCGAGGTGTCGGCGATGTCGAGGTGGAAGTGTTTGCCCA
>RRBB01001134.1:0-350 GCA_006543605.1 Rhodococcus sp. WS4 | reverse complement strand
CCTCGAAAGCCTGTAATTATCCCGACGACACGTCACGCCCACACACCCCAGAACCCCACCCGAACAACACATCCGGTCACCACCCCGATACCCATGTCGGGATAATTCCGTGGTCGGGATAAGTCGACTAATCCCGATGTCGGGATTAATCGACGATTTTGCGTTGCGGCCCCTGGACGCGACCGAGACCAACGACTTCTACGAGTTGGTCGTGGAGCGGCATCGCCGCAAGGCGACGATCGTCTCCTCGAATAGGGCCCCTGATGAGTGGCTGTCGATGACCACCGACGCCCTGCTGGCGCAGTCGGCGATCGACCGGCTCACCTCCTCGGCGCACACCCTCGTCATCG
>RRBB01001133.1:0-353 GCA_006543605.1 Rhodococcus sp. WS4 | reverse complement strand
GTTTGGTGCACCACTCGGATGCGGGGTCGCAATACACCTCACGGGTTTTCGTCGACGCGCTGACCGAATCGGGCATCGCGGGCTCGATCGGCAGCGTCGGGGACGCCCTCGATAACGCGATGATGGAATCGACCATAGGGCTCTACAAGACCGAGTTGATCGACCGGGACCGATTGTGGTCCGGGCGGGACGAGGTGGAGCGGGAGACTGCCGAGTGGATTCGCTGGTTCAATGCGGACCGGTTGCATTCGTCGATCGACTACCTCTCGCCGATCGAGTACGAGACGCGCTACCGTGAACAGCGCACCACCGCCGCCTCGGTCCTCGAGGTGGCCTGAACGAAGTCTCCACTC
>RRBB01001132.1:0-354 GCA_006543605.1 Rhodococcus sp. WS4 | reverse complement strand
AGAACTACACCCGCACCCTCACCAGCAACGGGCGGGAGGTGATCACGCGGCGGGAGGCGGAGCAGGACGGTCTCCCGCCGGGCAGACTGCGGGTGGCCTCCCCCTATGACCTCGACGCCCGCTGGGCAGTCAAGGGCGAGGACCTGTTCTGGTGTGGCTACAAGGTGCACTACTCCGAGACCTGCGGCACACCGCCCGAGCGCTGCGCACCCGGTGGCGAGGACGGTGAGGTGCCCAACATCATCACGAACGTGGCGGTCACCCACGCCGCCGTGCCGGACGTGGCGATGACCGCACCGATCCACCAGGCGCTCGAGGCCCGCGATCTGCTGCCCGGCGAGCACTACGTGGATT
>RRBB01001131.1:0-360 GCA_006543605.1 Rhodococcus sp. WS4 | reverse complement strand
CGTTCTACTACCTGCTCGAGGAACACCTCGAGGTGATGCTGGTCAACGCCCGTGACGTCAAGACCGTGCCGGGCCGCAAGAGCGATGTCTCCGATGCCGCCTGGCTGGCCGATCTCGGGGCGCACGGCTTGGTCAGGGCCTCGTTCGTGCCACCGGAACCGATTCGTGTGCTGCGCGACCTCACCCGCGCCCGCACCATGATCACCCAGGAGCGGACCCGGGAGATCCAACGCCTCGAAAAGCTGCTCGAGGACACGGGGATCAAACTGTCTTCGGTCGCCACCGATATCACCGGGGTCTCCGGGCGGTTGATGCTCGAGGCGCTCATCGACGGCCGTAACGATCCGGTCCAACTTTCCC
>RRBB01001130.1:0-364 GCA_006543605.1 Rhodococcus sp. WS4 | reverse complement strand
CCCGGTAGGTGCGTACCTGGTAGTGGTCGAGGCCGGCCTCGTTCTTGGCCTGCTGAAAGCATTCCTCGACCCGCCACCGCGAGCCGGCGATGGTGGCGAGTTCGGTGAGCGTGGTGCGGCGGGGTCCGGCGCAGATGTAGTACGCGATCTCGGTCGGATCGGAGAGGGATCGGCGGGCGAGCAGCCAGTGCCCACGCCCGGGTGCCCAGGCGATCCGGATCGGGATCCGCACCCAGGAGTACTCGCGCCTGCCGTGCGCGCCGTCGCCGACGGAGATCCGGCGCCACTGCTTCGCCGGGACCGCGGCGATCATCTCGTCGGCGCGGCCGGAGCGGCCGTGCAGGGTGAACACATCGTCGTTGCA
>RRBB01001129.1:0-365 GCA_006543605.1 Rhodococcus sp. WS4 | reverse complement strand
AGGTCGTTGCGGGTCAGGGTGGCCAGGTGGGCCAGCAGGGCCTGGTAGGAGCGGGCCGGTAGGTCACCGTCGGTGGTGGTCTTGCGGGCCGCCTTGCTGTTGGCGGCGGCCGAGCGGGCCGCCGGTGCGACGGGATCCTCGCGGTGCGGCGGTTGTTCGTCGGTGTAGGTCAGCGGCGCCCACGCCTGGCGCAGGTGCCAGGTGAGGTAGGCGGCGAGCATGCAGATCAGCACGTGACCCTTCACCCGGTCGGTGAGTCGGTGGTGGATCGGGCGCAGGTCGAGGTCGATGGCCTTGAGGGACCGGAAGTCGCGTTCGACCCGGGAGAGGTTCTTGTAGGCGTCGATCACGGCGGCGGTGCCGAG
>RRBB01001128.1:0-367 GCA_006543605.1 Rhodococcus sp. WS4 | reverse complement strand
CGTCGGCGGCGACAACCATCTCGACGCCCTCGATGTCGTGGCGGGCCTGGAACTGCCGGACGATCGGGACGATGGTATGGGTTTCTGCCTTGTTCCCTTCGAAGCAGCCGATCTCGAGGGGGAATCCAGGACTCCGGACATGCAGCAGGGCCTTGTCGGTAGTGCAGCCGTTGTGAGCTGCGATTTCGTTGCGTGTTGAGGACGCCTTCCCCACCCGAATGCGATAAAATATGTGAAGGGTTTAAGGTCGAATTCGGGGGTGGGACGATGATGGTGATGACCGCACAACCACCCCTGCCGCTGATTCCCGCCGGCGCCGTCGAGATCGGTGCCGCGGCCGCGATGATCGAGGACGACGACGGGGGCC
>RRBB01001127.1:0-369 GCA_006543605.1 Rhodococcus sp. WS4 | reverse complement strand
AATCCGGCGCTCACCTGACGCGACAGCCGGGCATCGGCCATGCCCACACCCCGACGGGTCATGATGAAACAAGATCGAAACCACTCGGCACTCGCCAGATCAAGACCGTGAGCCATCAAGGTATAGCCCCGGCTCTCTCATCGTCACGCTCGCCGTCGCGGCGATCTGGTCGGTCTTCCAATGACGCGTGACGTCCTCGACGAGGGATCGCGAACGCGAGCGGTTCGCCTGACTCCGCCCTACTAGCGTGAGTTTCCTAGGTAGCCGAGTTTTCGTGTCGCGTCGTGCGTGTTGAGCTGGGCAAACGCGACCGGAGAGTGTATTACCTATATATGGCTTCGATCGTGGGGAAACGGCAGGGAGGGAAGA
>RRBB01000112.1:0-34029 GCA_006543605.1 Rhodococcus sp. WS4 | reverse complement strand
CTGGGTAGTCTTCTTCACGGCGGTCCCTTGCTGTCGGAGTTCTTGGAGGAACGCCCGACACCTACCACACGGCGGGTCTCGAGCGGGGGACCGCCACCTGAAGTTCTACGAGACCCGGGACAACCTCATTCACAGTTGGCGCTGATCAACCTATTGCTGCAACTATTTTCTTGGAATGAGTGAGTACTATGCTGCCCGCTCCGTCCGGTTCTAGTGCGAATGAGACGCGAACCGCGCTGCCTTTGGCGCTGTATTCATTCCAGCTCAAACGCCTCGGCGCATCAACTTCTACGACATGACATGCGACTTTTTGCTTCCCGTTGTCCCGCGTCAGTCGGAAACGTGAGTCGATTTTCAACGAGTAGACAGAGCTATCCCGTTCAACTACGTCCCATCCTTCATACCATCCGGGTATTTCGTCGACCGTGGTCAACAATGTCCACAGCGCTTCGGGTGTCGTCGAGATTGTGATCGATTGGGTCAGAGCATCAGACATCAGAGCCTCCGCGGCGTAGTAGCCGGTGTGTTCGATTCTGTACGAAGTTTCAGTGCTGTAGGAGGACACGAACCTGGTGTTCGATGTCCTGCACTATGTCGTCGACGGTGCTGGCGATGTTGGTCGTGGCCGCCATGCTGAGGAGCATGATCGCGGATACGATATGTGCCGACGTGGCTGCATCGCGTGCGCTGACACTCTCGTCGCGCTGCAATACGGCAGCGATTGCTTCCTCGGTCTGCACGGTCAGGGCAAGCGCGTCACGGTGATGGGGTTCCTCAGGGTCACCGAACACGATTTCCCGCAAATAGGTTCGCCCATTTTCGATCTGGGTTCGGTTACACTCCACGACCGGACGGACGATCGCGATCACCGCCTCGAACACGTCGGTCGTGCTCTCAGCGGCCGCCCTGCCTCTGGTGAGCGCGTCTGCATAGCTGGAGTTCTGCACGAGCAGAAGAAGCTCACTCTTGGTCTTCGCATAGAGGAACAGCGTCCCGGTACCGATGTCGGCTTTGTCCGCGATCTGCTGAGTGGTGACCTCGTCGACACCGTGCTCGGTGAAGAGCTCGCGGGCAGCCGCGGTGATGCGGTCGAGCTTCTGCTGCTTGTTCCGCTCGCGACGACCGACCGACTGGGATGTGACTGACATGACGGGGAATCCTTCGGAATAGATTCTGACTACGCTCGGTTTTGAGTATAGTCACCCATGTCCGGAGGTGCATCCGCCCTTGCGCATCATTCTTCGCCGACGTGGATGGCGTAGCACTGCTCGACTCCAGTCTGCGGTGACCTTCCTTGACCGATAGACGTAAAGGATCAACCGTCTCATGACCAGTTCCCCACTCTGGCAGCCGTTCACACTCGGCCGCGTGGAACTTCCACACCGGCTCGCCTTGGCGCCGATGACCCGTAACCGAGCCGAACCCGACGGCACCCCCGGCGCTCTCGCCGCGACCTACTACGGCCAACGTGCACCGCTCGGACTGGTCATCACCGAAGGCGCCCAACCCTCCGAGGACGGGCAGGGATACCCGAACACGCCGGGTATCTACACACCGGCACATATCGCGGGCTGGCGACGCGTCGCCGACGCGGTGCACACCGGCGGCGGAGCATTGTTCATCCAACTGATGCATGTGGGCCGGATGTCGCACCCGGACAACACACCGCACCACCGCCAACCGGCCGCCCCCTCGGCGATCTCCGCCGATCAGGACATGTTCACCGCAATGCAGCCGGATACACCGGCTACCCGGCACCGGCCCCCGCCTGACCGCCCTTCCTGAGCCGCACCCCTACGGGCAGCTCGCACCCCATTACTGACCCGCACCGACCGGTGCACCACCCATACATACAGAAAGAACGTGAAGATGCCCTCACTTAACGGATCCGTCGTCCTCGTCACCGGAGCAAACGGCGTCATCGGAACCCACTTCGTCCACGACGCCCTCGCGCGCGGCGCCAGCAAGGTCTACGCCACCGCCCGCACCCCCCGCACATGGGACGACGAACGCATCATCCCCCTGACTCTCGACGTCACCGACCCCACCTCCATCCAGGCTGCAGTCGAGGCCGCCGGGGACGTGACAGTGTTGATCAACAATGCCGGAGCGTCGGTGTCCAGCGCGGGTATCCTCACCCACACAGACGAGGAGATCCGCACCAATGTCGAGACGAACTTCCTCGGCCCTCTGTTCCTGGCCCGCTCGTTCGCGCCAATCCTGTCGGCGAAGAAGGAGTCGGTGATCATCGACATCCACTCCGCACTGAGCTGGTGGGCGGTCGCCGGAATCTACAGCGCCACCAAGGCAGCACTGTGGTCCGCGACCAATTCACTGCGCCTCGAGCTCGCGGCCGACGGCGTCCACGTCGTCGGCGTGCATGTCGGCTACGTTGACACCCCCATGGCCGCACACACCACCGACCCCAAGCTTGACCCTGCCGAGCTTGTGCGCACCGTGTTCGATGCCGTCCAGGCCGGCAAGTACGAGGTTCTCGCCGACGAAACTTCCGTACAGCTCAAGGCCGGACTCAGCGCCCCCATCGATACGCTCTACCCCCAACTCAAGGTCGCAGACGCCTGACCAACCACGCGGAGGCGTCTGGGTCACCACGCACATGGCCGCGACGCCTCCGCCCGTGATCGAGGCAACGTCAACGGACAAGGACCCGGAATGATGGTCACCGGTCTGGCCGAACACACCCGTCCCGCGATCTGCACCCACCTCACCAACGACGGAGCTCCACCACCTCAACAGACCCTGACCCAGCAGCTCGAGATCACAACCGAGGACTATGACACCGCGTTGGCATAGCTCGCCGAGACGCGCGAAGTAGTACTCGACGATGGCGACGTGGAGATGGCACCTTGGCTACGCGCACTGCACGTCGGACGGCTCGACAACTTCATCCGCCGCGAACCAGCGCCCGCAACCGAATACCCCCGCAGCGTCGGCCTTCACGGACCGTTCTGGGCACTCCCCGCTCACGATGACAAGTGTACGAAAAGCGGGAATCCGCGCCAGGTCTTATCTGACGACCACGACCCTGGCGCCAACCTTCCATAGTCTGCGTATCCTTATCCCACCCGGCCGAATCCCAATCTTTGCAGGAGAACGGGATCGGTCCCATGGAGGTTCGACACATTTGCGACAAAGCCCGATGGTTCGCACCCCGGGCTGATCTGGTCCCATGCACTCGACGATGCGACTTGCGAGCAGTCGATCGATCACATCCGTCGGCACTGCACCGGTGCACATGCGACTGGCGGGAGGCGGTCAACGGTCCCGGTGGCCAGGGCTGGGTACTCGATTCCACCGACACCTCCTGCGCAATCATCTTCGACCGCAATCGAATGGAGCTCGCACACCCTCGACGTGATTGCCCTCGATCCCGACAGTCCTGCCGGGCGTGGAGACCGGGCCTGCGCAGCTGGCGTCGGCGAGGGCACCGTCACCGCTTGCGGGTAGGCGGCGTTCGCGTCAGCCAGCCATATAGGGATCCTGGCGCCGACCTACACAGCGACAAGGCATAGCACTGCAACGAGTCGCACTCGGCGCTGGTAAAGAGGATGACCTCCAGTTTGCGGGGTGTCCGCGCCTGGAGGAGAGAGGGCTGCTGGCGCGGATCGTGAACGAGCCCGGCGATGTTCCTGCTACTGCGGGTAGTACGGAAGAATCGTGCCGTCCTCCACATAGGCCAGTGCCTCGGACACCTCGTTAGCGTCGATGTTAGCGTCGATCGCGGAGGAGAAGGGTTCCAACGTGCGGAAGAGGTCCACGATCTCACTGCTTTCGCAAAAGACACTGCCGGGCCGACTTGTCTGTGAAGCAGAGGATCAGTCAGGCATGGAAGTGCGGTCGGCGGGGTTGTCGTGCGCGACGTTTGTTGTATCCCAGAACTTCTTATTCCATGGACTGACGGTTTACGCGCGCAAGCACTCAATACCCCCTAACCCGCGAGAACGGGAACCAATCGCTGGGAGAAGAAGTTCGGAAGTCTCCGCCACTGACCCCTTCGAAGGATCTCAACCTAGTCCCCGCGGAACCTCGTACCAGCGGGACGAGTTCGGCGGCTCGGCGTAGAGGAGAGTACGCCGGAACACGTTTACGTCGTCCTTGTACGTCAGCTGAGTCTGCCTGCGACCCAGTAGTGGTGACAGCGCTGACTGGAAAGTGACCTTCGCGACCACGTCTATCTTGCGTTTCGACCGGGATATCGGTCTCGATGCCGCGGGTCGCCGGCCACAGTCCCGGATTGACCTCGGCCAGGTGGCTGTTGATGCTCTTCCAGACCGTTAGTCACTGAGATGATCGCCGAGTGCGACCCCTTCCAATATTCCATCCCCTATCGCGTTGCTGATCAGTACGCATCCACAGGAGGATGGAGGACGCGAGAGATGCTTCCACACGCTTGGCTGCGCGCTCGACGATGATATTCTCATGGCGCTTCCCATTTCTCTTGCGCGCGAACACGATCACGCGCCCGGTCAGTGGGCGAGGAACTCGAGCACTGCGGGGACGAACTTGTCGTGGTTCTGGAAGATGCCGCCGTGACCCGAGTCGGGGTAGATGATGAGTTCGGAGCCCTTGATTCGGTGGTGGAGGTCGTCGGAGAGTACCGAGGGCACCATTCGGTCGTTATCGCCGTTGGCGATCAGCGTGGGCTGAGTGATCGTGGACAGATCGACCGGCGTTGCCCGGCCCCACTTCTTGATCGCTTTCAGCTGTGTCTGAAATGCTTTCACTTTGATGGATGCGTCGCGGTCGGCAGTGCGCTCTTCGAGGCGCTTCACGAACGCTTTCGCGGCGCGTTTGCCGGTCGCGTTGCGGTTGAAGAACAGGAACTCCTTCGGGTCCGACCGGGTCAGGGTCGCCCGCAGCGTGTCGTAATAGGTGGTTCCTGCGACCTTGTCGATGTTCTTCCCACCGGCGGGCCCGGTGCCGGTGAGAATCAGCTTGCGCACGAGTTCAGGGTGTTTGACGACGAGGTCCTGGGCGATCATGCCGCCGAGGGAGAACGAGAAGATGTCGACCTTGTCGAAGCCGAGGGCGTTGATGAACTTCACGGCATCGTCGGCCATTGCCTCGATGCTGTCGGGAACGGTGCCGGTAGAGGCACCGACGCCACGGTTGTCGAAAGCGATGACATGATGATTCTTGGCAATGGGATCGATGATGCGGGGATCCCAGTTGTCCAGGGTCGCGGCGAGGTGGACGAAGAAGACGACGGGGATCCCGCCCTTCGGTCCCAGCTCACGATACGCGTAGGTGACACCGCCCGCATTGACGGTGCGCGCCGGAGCGTCTTTGTACGTGGTGGTGATGTTCTCTGGTGTGTGGTTGTTCGTGTTCATGATGTTCCCTTGCACTGTCGATTGTCGTTCGTGTCGTGCGGTGCTATTCGTGCTGTGAGATTGGTGTAAAGATGGGGATGGTTGTTCCAGGCGGTGCGTACGGTCAGGTGTTGCTGATCACGGATTTCCCGCGGATGCCGCCTTGCTCGAGCCGCCCAAGAGCCTGGGCGGTCTGATCGAATGGGGAGACACGTCCGACGACTGGACGTAGCGCCCCTGTGTCGACCAGGTTCGCGATGCGGCGTAGCTGATCGCCGTCGGCGCGCATAAAGAGGAACTCGTAGTTCACGCCCAGCTTTCGCGCTTGGCGGCGAATGTGGTTGCTGAGGGCGGTGATCGCCAGGCGCAGTATCGGGTTCAGGCCGGCCTCACGGGCAAAAGCCGGGTCCGGGGGTCCGGCGATTCCGATCGCCGTACCACCCGGCTTCAACACACGCAGCGACTTCTCGAGGTTCTTCCCGCCAAGGCTGTCCAAAACCAGGTCGTAACCACCCAGGACCTGCTCGAAGTCTTCGCTGCGGTAGTCGATGACGGTGTCGGCACCGAGTCCGCGGACAAAGTCGGTGTTGGTGGCGCTGGCCGTGGTCGCGACAATCGCACCCAGGTGCTTGGCGAGCTGGATCGCGATCGTCCCGACTCCGCCTGCACCGGCGTGGATGAGGACCTTCTGCCCGGGTTGTACGTTGCCGCGCTCGACGAGCGCCTGCCACGCGGTCAACGCCACCAATGGAAGCGAACCCGCCTCCTCCATGCTGATCGATGCCGGTTTCAACGCCAGATCGGTCTCGGCGACGGCAATACGTTCGGCGAACGTGCCGATGCGGTCCTTGTCCGGCCGGGCAAATACCTCGTCACCGGGCTTGAATCCCCGTACCCGCGCGCCGACCCGGATGACGGTGCCGGCCACGTCGTTGCCGAGGATCAGCGGCAGGGTGTACGGCAGGATCTGCTTGAATTCGCCCGCCCGGATCTTTTCGTCGAGTTGATTAAGTCCGGCGGCCTGCACTTGGACGAGCACATCACGCTCGCCGACTGCAGGCTCGGGTACGTCCCGCTCCTGCAGTGGACCCTTGTACTTGTCGACGATGAACGCTCTCATAGCGTGATACTCCTTCTTCGGTGATGGACCAGGGCTGACGCAGGGCGCGCCACTAATGACAGAGGAAGTCCCTCGCGGCGGGGCCGAACTCGCGGCGAGTTTGAAAGTCGCCCCCGATGACCGGAACCTGGGTACAACCATTTGTGCGCCCGGCAGACGGCGCGCCACTCGGTGGCATTCGCGACCGGCACCATCCGGTCACGGTCACCGTGAACGATGAGCACTGCCATGTCCATCTCCTGAGCTTTACTCCCACCGTAGCCGAGTACACTCAATTATGAGTGTGCTCATAAACCTTGTCAAGGTCTGGCCTCGAAGGCGATCCGATGCCGGAAACGAGTACTACACAGCTACTACGCAGCTCCAGTTCTCTCAATCCCGCTACCGAGCCGCACGATCGTCTTCCGCTCTCTCGCCAGCGCAGTCGGCGCAGTCGCATCACTGACCGAGAGAAGCCCAGAACGCTGTCGAACTGTGACCACGGCCTACGTGGTTGTCGATCCCGTAGTCGGTCATGGTGAACCACTCTGTCTCGACGATAACGAAGTTAGTTTTGATTTCCAACGGACTGGGTTGTGAGTTCCAACCCACGTAGCCTCGGCACCATGACATCGCAGATGCGTGCTTGTTCCACCGCTCGCACGCTGGAGCTTGTGGGCGCGAAATGGACACTGCTCGTCGTGCGTGAGCTGTTGCTCGGCAACCATCGGTTCGACGAGATCGCGCGCTACACCGGCGCCTCACGCGACATCCTCACCACGCGACTACGCCGGCTCGAAGCCGAAGGCTTCGTCACCCGCGTTCAGTACGAGAAGCGACCGCCACGTTTCGAGTACCACCTCACGGACGTGGGTCACGCACTCGGCCCGATCATCACGACGATGAGTGAGTTCGGCGATCGCCATCTGGCAGGCGAATCAGGCCCGCCGACAAGGTTCGAGCACGCCTGCGGCGAGGAATACCACGCGGTCGCGGCGTGCAGGGCGTGCGGCCAGGTCGTACGTCGTGGTGAGGTCACTCGCCTCGACGCCCCTCCGCGACGGGGAGCGATCGCCATCGACGACTCCACGCGTACTTCGGTGCCCCCCCCGTGCGCCCATCGGTGACGTGACTGCCAAGCTCGAACTCGCCGAACAGCAGGACTAGCCGAGCAAACCAGCACGCGATGAGGGCGACGACGTGTAGGTGGCCAAGCTCCCCTTCACCGCAAACGGCAGGCGCAAGGCGCAAGGCGTGAGCAAACCCCTCGGGTTCGTCAAGATTGTCCGCTGATGCCGAGTTCGGACAACTGCTGGCGCAGAAGTGGGGCCTCGGGGCTTCCGAGGTCGCGCGGAATGGCCACACCCCACAACGCTCAGCGAAACGCTGTAAGGAACGGTTTCACGGACTTCACCGAGCCATATGATCAGCCTCTGAACCCGTTCTCGCGCGGTCGGACTCGTTGCCGGTGTCTGTCCGGCATCGTGCGAACAGACAGGCCATATGAGCTCGCCGATCCGATCCGGGTAAACCCCGACACCGGGGCAGGATCGCTGTTTCCCTCATCGCCGTCGTAGCTGTGATGGCCGGCGCCAGCGCTCCCTTCCACCCGGAGTGCAAGGACACTGGAGCTCTCGGCGGGCACCGTGACGATCGCATCTGCGATCTACGCGGTGGCCGCGGGTCAGTCTGCTGATCGCCGGATCGGGCGAGCCCAGCGCCGTGCTGGTCCTCGCCGCCGGCGCGTTCCTCGAGCCGATTCATGAAGTCCGTCGCAGCCGCCTTCCCGTGCGCCGTTCTCGTGAGGAAGAGGTAGCGCTTCGGGTCCTTGAGGGTGAGCAGGCCGTGCAGCATGTCGCCGAGCAGGGTCGGGGTGATCTTGCCGACGCCGACCCCGCCCGCCGGCCCTGTGCCAGCGAGGACGATCCTGCGGACGAGCGTGGGCTGCTTCGCTACGACCATCTGTGAGACGAACCCGCCCAGGGAGAAGCCCATCAGGTCGGCCTGCTCGAGGCCGAGCGCTCGGATGAAGGCAATGGCGTCGTCAGCCATCGCCGAAACCGTTGCAGGCGTGCGTCCCCCGGATCCGCCGACCCGCGGTTGTCGAAGGTGATCACGCGTCGCTCCGATCCGATGCCGTCAATAACCCGGGGGTCCCAGTCGTCGAGGACCGCGGTGAAGTGGTGAAGGAACACAACGGGAACGCCGGTGTTCGGTCCGAACTCTCGATAGGCGAAACGGGTCCCCTCGATGTCAATGGTCCGGGTTGGCGAGTTCTTCGCGTTCCAGAGTTCGGTGTTCAGGGTCATGATGCCTCCTCGGCAGACGGGGTCCGTCTTTATATTACGACCGTAATATGATCGTACGGCAACACGCTTCATTGCGCTACGAGTAGCCGCTTGAAGATCGACGTACGCCGACAGGAGCCGGCAATCAGTCGAATGCGCCGAGGATCCAGGGGTGCGGCGGACGTCAGGCGGGCGGTTCCCCGCCGCACCGCGCGCATTCGACGCAGGCAAAGCCACCCCGTGGAGGGCCGAACACATCGCCGCCGTAGCTCACCGCGTGCCCGATCAGCATCGCCTACGAGAGGTCACGGCGCGCGCTCGCGGGACACCTCACATCCTGCCGCCGCGGCCATCTGGTCCAGAGAATCGCCTCGGGCGGATCTTCGGACACAACCACGCCGTTGTCGTCCCCCGCGGCGTGACCGGCTGCCAAGCGGGCCTCCATCCTTCGCGAACGATCACAGCGGTAGCGGAACCCCATTTGCCCGATACATCCGGCTAAGCCGTTCCGCCCACCGAGCCCCCTTCGAATTGTTACTTGCATGATGGAAGTGACTGGGGTTACATTTAGCGCCCGGACCAAACGCGAGGGTCACGGCGCCGATCGTCCTGACCGTCCGTCGGGCAGGGCGCCGACGGACGCTATCCGGGTCGGCCCACTACTCGCTGTCAATTGATGAGGTGCAACATGAGTTCTTCCGTGAGCGATCAACCTGTCCAGCAGTACCTTTCGGTCGAGGCCCAAACCCAGTACATGGAGGTCGGCGGCGTCCGCTACGCCTATCGGGAGGTGGGAAGAGACCAGCACAGGGGCACAACGCCTTTGGTCTTCCTGCACCGTTTCCGGGGAACCCTCGACGACTGGGATCCGGCGTTCGTCGACGCCGTGGCCGAACACCGGCACGTCATTCTGTTCAGTGATGCGGCGGTGGGTTCGTCCACCGGGTCACCGGCCACGAGTGTGGACGAAAAGGCCGAGAACGCGGCGTCCTTCGTGCGGGCACTGGGCCATGACGTCGTGGACGTGCTCGGATTCTCCATGGGTGGTTTCGTTGCGCAGGCCGTCGCGATGCGGGAACCAACCCTGGTACGCAGCGTCGTACTCGTCGGCACCGGCCCGGGCGGCAACCCAGAGACCGACCCGCACACCGACATCGTTTTCGACATCGCCCTCAAACCCGAGTATTCCTTCGAAGACATCCGCTACCTGTTCTTCGCCGACGGTCGCGATACCGAAACTCAGGCCTACATCGACCGCCACGCCCTCAGGACCGACCGCGAACCTCTCGTCGCACCGGCAACCATCCAGGCGATGACGGGGCTGATCATGGACTTCATGAGCGGCAAGACCGACCACTACGCCCGGCTCGGGACGGTGCGCCAGCCGACGCTCATCGTCTCCGGGGACGACGACCACTTCTTCCCGGTCAAGAATCAGTGGCTGCTCTACCGGGAGCTGCCCGACGCGCAACTGGCGGTCTACCCCCAGGCCGGGCACGCACCGCACCAGCAGCACCCCGATGCGGTCGCGGCGCAGGTCACGCGTTTTCTTCACGTTCGGGACACGGCGGCGACTCGATGACGAGCTACGACAACCTGTATGAGAATTGGCGTGCGGATCCGTTGGGATATTGGGGGGAGCAGGGAACCCGCCTCGAGTGGGACACCCCGTGGACCGCGGTGTTCAACGCGGACACCGGTCCCTACGGCCGGTGGTTCCCCGGCGGCCGGTTGAACACGAGCCACAACTGTCTCGATCGTCACGTGGAGGCGGGCGCCGGCGACCGGCTCGCGCTGGTCTGGGACAGCGCGATGACAGGCGAGAGCGCCAGCTTCACCTACCGTGAGCTGCGTGACCGTGTCGCGAAAGTCGCTGGCGCGCTGGCAGCAGTGGGCGTCGGCCGCGGCGATCGCGTCGTCATCTACATGCCGATGGTGCCCGAGGCGGCGATCGCCATGCTGGCCTGCGCCAGGCTGGGGGCAGTCCATTCGGTCGTGTTCGGCGGCTTCGCCGCCTCCGAGCTCGCCGCCCGGATCGATGCCACCACACCGCGGGCGATCATTGCCGCATCGTGCGGCTTGGAGCCGGGCCGGGTGGTCGCCTACAAACCCGTCCTCGACGCCGCACTATCTCAGGCGCGCCACCGTCCCGACGCCTGTTTCGTGCTGCAGCGTCCCCAGGCGATCGCCGCACTCGACCCGCGCCGCGACCACGACCTGCTGGCGGCAGAGGCGGCGGCGCGCCCGCACCCACCGGTGCCTGTGGCGGCCACGGACCCGCTGTACATCCTGCACACGTCGGGGACAACTGGGCGGCCGAAGGGCGTCGTCCGGGACAACGGCGGCCACGCTGTAGCCCTCGCCGCCTCCATCCCGACGATCTTCGGGTTACAGGCCGGTGACGTCTTCTGGGCGGCATCGGATGTCGGGTGGGTGGTCGGGCACTCCTACATCGTCTACGCGCCTCTCCTGGCGGGTCTGACGACGGTCCTGTACGAGGGCAAACCGGTCGGCACCCCCGACGCCGGCGCGTTCTGGAACGTGATCGCCCGGCACCAGGTGAATGTCCTGTTCACCGCGCCCACCGCCATCCGCGCGATCAGGCGGCAGGATCCCGAGCTCGAGCTGATGAGCCGGTACGACATCTCTTCCCTCCGTGCGGTTTTCCTGGCCGGCGAGCGGTGCGACCCGCCGACCGCGACATGGCTACAGTCCCGGATCGACCGGCCCGTCATCGACAACTGGTGGCAGACCGAAACGGGCTGGCCGATTACCGCGCGGTTCCGCGGCGGTGAGCTGACGCCGTTCAAGCCCGGTTCAGGAGGTCGACCGAGTCCGGGTTTCGAGATCCGGGCGCTCGACGACGACGGCGTCCCGCTGTCGGCTGGTGAGACCGGCAACCTCGCGCTGCGGCTGCCGCTTCCACCGGGGTGCGCCCCGACCTTGTGGGGCGACGACGACGGGTACCGCGCGTCGTACCTGGACGAGTTTCCCGGTTGGTACCGCACGGGCGACGCCGGGCATCTCGACGAGGACGGCGACGTGTGGGTCCTCGGTCGCACCGATGACATCATCAACGTTGCGGGGCACCGGCTTTCGACCGGGGCGATGGAGGAGGTTCTCGCCGCACATCCCGATGTGGCCGAATGCGCGGTGATCGGAGTGACCGACTCGCTGAAAGGCGAGTCGCCGGTGGGCCTGGTCGTCCTCAAGTCCGCGGTGAACCGCGACCCGGAGACCGTCGTCGGTGAGCTTGTCGAGATGGTCCGCAGCCGAATCGGAGCCGTGGCCGCCTTCCGCACCGCCCTGGTGGTCGACCAACTCCCCAAGACCCGGTCCGGGAAGATCCTGCGCCGGACGCTACGCGACCTGGCAAACGGCGGGCCCGTGCGCGTGCCGCCGACGATCGAGGACGCCAGTGTCCTGGAACGACTCCGCGACACCTTCCCGGCGCCGCCAGCCGCGTCGATCCACTAACGCCGGTCAGACCCGAGATGGCCCGATTCCCGGGTCCGCTCACCTGAAGGACGAAACCCCACGGAACTCGTTCAACGAAACCGTGCCGTGTCGTCCCAACCAGAAGGAGAGAACTGCAAATGGGACGAGTCGAAGGGAAAGTCGCCTTCATCACCGGCGCAGCCCGCGGTCAGGGCCGCAGCCACGCGCTGCTGCTCGCGGAGCAGGGAGCGGACATCATCGCCCTGGACATGTGCAAGCCACTCGCGTCGGCTCGCTACGAACTCGCGTCGTCGAACGACCTCGCCGACACCCGCAAGTCGGTCGAGGCCCTCGGCAGGCGCTGCGTCAGCGTCGAAGCCGACGTGCGTGCCGAGGACCAACTCGCGCACGCAATCCGCGAGGGCATCTCGGAGATCGGTCCAATTGACATCGTCGTCGCCAACGCCGGCGTCGCCCTCTTCGCGGTAGACGAGTCTCACGAGGCCTGGCAAGACACGATCGACATCAATCTCACGGGCGTCTTCAACACCCTGGAGGCTGTCGTGCCCGCCATGGTCGAGCGGGGTCAGGGGGGAGCCATCGTGCTGACCAGCTCCACCGCCGGGCTGCGCGGTATTCTCGGCCCGTCCCGAGCAGCGCTCGGCTATGTCGCCTCCAAGCACGGCCTGGTCGGGCTGATGCGCTCATACGCTAACAACCTTGCGGCGCATTCGATTCGAGTAAACACGGTGAACCCGTCGGGCGTGGAGACGCCGATGATCACCGCCGCCTCGATGATCGGCTTCGTCGAAGCGAACCCGCATCTCGCACCCGACATCACCAACCCCATGCCGATCGACCTACTGCCCCGCCAGGACGTCAGCAACGCCGTCCTCTACCTGGTGTCCGACGACGGCCGCTACATCACCGGCACGACCTTGTCCGTCGACGCCGGCTTCAACAACAAGAACTGAGGAGACGATCATGACCGGACGTGTCGAGGGCAAGGTTGCATTCATCACGGGCGCCGCTCGTGGACAGGGTCGCGCGCACGCCGCGCGGCTGGCGGCGGAGGGCGCCGACATCATCGCCGTAGACCTGTGCGGGGGAATCGATTCGGTGCCCTACCCGCTGGCGACCGACACCGATCTCAAGGAGACGGTGCGCCTGGTCGAGGGCCTCGGGCGACGGATCGTGGCAAGCCGGGCCGATGTGCGCGACCTCGCCGCACTGGAGACGGCGGTGGCCGCGGGCGTCGCCGAGTTCGGGCGCCTCGACATCGCCGTGGCGAACGCCGGCATCCTCTCGGCCGCGCCCACCGAGGCCCTGGCGGAGCAAAGCTGGCAGGACATGATCGATGTGAACCTCACCGGGGTCTACCACGCAGCCAAGGCCGCGATCCCACACATCCGAGCGGGCGGCGAAGGCGGGGTGATCATCCTGAGCAGCTCTGCGCTCGGCATCCGCGCCATGCCCAACCTCCCGCACTACGTCGCCGCGAAGACGGGCGTGATCGGGCTGATGCGGGCGATGGCGCTCGAACTCGCCGCCGAGAAGATCCGGGTCAACACCGTCAACCCCAGCATCGCAGACACGCTCATGGTGCAGAACACCGCCGTGCATCAGCTCTTCGTCCCAGACGTCGAAGACCCGACCCGCGAGCAGGCCGCGGAGGCGTTCGCCACCCTCAACCCGATGCCGACGCCCTGGGTCGATGCCGAGGACGTCGCGAACGCGGTGCTGTTCCTCGCATCCGACGAGGCGCGATACGTGACCGGACTCGAGATGAAGATCGACGCCGGATTCTGCCTGGCCTGACGTCGGGCGACACCATCCCATCAATGTGTGACAAATATGTGAAAGGAACTGTGTAGTGAGAGCAGTACAGATCGTGAAGGACGAATCCGGACAGCGCGCAGAACTGACCGAGATCGCCGACGATGACCTCGGCGAGGGCGACGTGACCATCGCGGTCGACTACTCGGCGGTGAATTTCAAAGACGGCCTCGGCGTGACGGGCATCGTTCCGGTCGTTCAGCGGTTCCCGGTCGTCGCCGGAATCGACCTGGCCGGCACTGTTGTGGACGCCCCCACGGAGTCGGGCTTCGCGCCGGGCGACGCCGTCGCGGTGAACGGCTGGGGTCTGGCGGTCGACCACAACGGCGGGTTCGCCACGCGCGCAAGGGTGCCGTCGGGCTGGTTGACCAGGATCCCTGCACGGTTCACCACCTGGCAGGCCATGGCGATCGGGACAGCGGGGTACACGGCGGCTCTCAGTGTCGTCGCGCTCCAGCGCCGCGGCGTCACTCCGCGTCAAGGGCCGGTGCTGGTGACGGGCGCCGCCGGCGGTGTCGGCTCGGTGGCCATCGCCCTGCTGGCCGCGCTCGGACACGAGGTGCATGCCTCGACCGGGCGGCCGACCGAGGAGGCATACCTGCGCGCCTTGGGAGCCGGGGAGATCATCGCCCGCTCGGAGTTGGCGGAACCTGCCGAGGCCGCACTCGGCGCGGAGCGGTGGGGGGCGGCGGTGGACACCGTAGGTAGCCACACCCTGGTAAATGTCCTGGCGCAGATCCGCTACGGAGGAACGGTGGCGAACTGCGGGCTGGCCCAGGGACTCGACCTACCGGGCTCGGTCGCTCCGTTCATCCTGCGCGCGGTAACCCTTGTCGGGATCGACTCCGTCAACGCCCCCGTCAGCAGCCGGGACGAGGCATGGACTCTGCTGGACGAGCATCTCGACGACGCACTGCTCGAGAAGATGACATCCACGGTCCCGCTCGACCAGGCTGCGGCGGTGGCACAACAGGTCCTCGCCGGAACCGTCCGTGGACGAACGGTGGTGGACGTCAACGCCTGAGGGCGACAGCGGACGGCGGGTGGCCCACCGGTACGGGACCACTCGCCGTTCCGTCCCAGATCCACCCACGACGGTTCTCCCGCCGACGGCGCGCTTCAACGTCGACATCTCCGGCCCGACCTGTGAGGACATACGGGCCGACGTTTGCACACGACCTCCGCCTGTCGGAGCCGGAACCCGCTATCGGCAGACTTTTGACTACATGTGCCCGGACGGCCTGTCCGGGCACATGTCGTCCGGGTCTATCCCCGTGCCGTCAGGCCAACCCGTACCCGACTGTCGGAACTGGCAGCAACGTCATGGCTCCGAGTTCAGGTGGTGACCTCGTTCCGCCGAGCGAGGACGGCGCGCAACCGGTCATCGGCGGACGGTCCGGGCTGAAAGCTGGTGTGCTCCTCATCGAGCGGATCCCCCGTGGAGCGGTCGATCAGCAGTGGATCGACGTCGGTACCCGAGTCCTTGTGTACTAGACGGACGTTGGGCGCTTCGGGCGGGAAGTTCTCGTTGCCCCAGGCGTAGAGCGCGATCAGCACGGGCCGGAACGCCCGTCCGGATTCGGTCAGGACGTACTCGTACCGCGGGGGCCGTTCGCTGTAGCGACGACGCTCCAGGAGGCCTGCCTCGACGAGAACCCCGAGCCGACGAGACAGAGAGTTCGTCGAAATCCCCAGGCTCTTCTGGAACTGGTCGAAACGGGTGATGCCGTGCGTGGCGTCGCGCAGGATGAGAATGCTCCACCAATCCCCCACCCGCTCGAGCGACAGCGCAATCGGGCAGTCCATGTCCCGGAAGCTGGTACGTTCCATAATGGAAGCCTACCCCCAGCGGCGACCTGTTGCATGAGGTCACCCCTCGGGCAGCATGAAGGTCCGTGAGCGCGACGAGCCCGTTCCGCGCAACGTCGCCGGTCGCCGGGCGAAATCAACACCGGCACACAGCAGTCCAGATCAATCATCCCGCCCCGCTCCTCGCGCGAATCTTTACGATCCCTTCACGGCGTCAAATGTGCTATCTTTTTTTAAAGTCATTACTTGAAAAATGGAGTTCAGATGAGTGGCATCACTTTCGCGCCGGCCCATGAGCAGGCCCGAGCCGTGGCTTCCGGTGAGGTGTCGAGCGTGGAGCTCGTCGACCTGTATCTCGAGCGGATCGCTGCTCACAATCGCCGACTGAACGCGATCGTGACCCTCGATTCCGACCGGGCGCGCGCGGAGGCCGCTGCCGCGGATTCGAAGCGCGCCGCGGGCGAGGAGCTCGGACTGCTGCACGGCCTGCCGATCACCCTGAAGGACAGCTTCGAGACGCAGGGGATGCGGACGGTGTGCGGCCGGCCGGACCTGGAGGGCTACGTGCCGAAGCAGGATGCCGAGGCGGTCACCAGGCTCCGCGCCGCTGGGGCGGTAATCATGGGCAAGACGAACATGCCGGCCGGCAATCAGGACGTGCAGGCCGACAACCCCGTCTTCGGCCCGACCTCGAACCCGTGGGACCTCTCGCGCACGTCGGGCGGCTCTGCAGGCGGTGGCGCGGTCGCGACCGCGGCCGGTCTGACGAGCTTCGACTTCGGCTCGGAGATCGGTGGCTCGACGAGAATCCCATCGCATTTCACGGGCCTGTACGGACACAAGTCGACCTGGCACTCCATCCCGCTGGCGGGGCACGTACCCGGCGGTCCCGGTGATGGGCGCTGGCTCGACATGGATATGGCGTGCGCGGGCGCGCAGGTGCGCGATCCGCGCGATCTGGTGCCGATCCTGCAGGCGACCGTGGGCCCGCTGGATCCCGACGGGGGCTTCAGCTACGCACTTCGGCCGCCGCGCGCGACGAAGCTCGAAGACTTCCGCGTCGCGGTCTGGATCGACGATCCGGCATGCCCGGTCGAGAGTGACATCGCGACCGCGATGGACGACGCCCGCACGGTGCTCGAAGCGGCCGGAGCCACCGTGGTCGAGCATCCCGCGAGCCTGCCCGTCGACATCGCCACCTCCCACAAGGCATTCCGCCCGCTCGTGTACGGCGCATTCAGCTACGACCGCTCCGGACTGACACCGGCCTCGAACGCCGCACTGCTCGGTCGGCTACTGCAGCACCCCCGGGGCGACGCCGGACACGCCCTGAAGGGCACGTTCCAGTCGCACTACAGCTGGATGCAGGCCGACACCGCCCGCCACGCGATCCGGCTGCGATGGATCGAGTTCTTCAAGGACTTCGACGTCGTGCTGATGCCCGTCGCCCCCACGGTCGCACCTCCCCACCACGACAGGCTGGTCGACAAGTTCGGCCGCTCGATCGACGTCGACGGCGAGAAGCGCCCCTACTGGGACCAGGTCAAGTGGAGCGCCCTCGCGAACATCTCGGGCGGGCCGGCCACCACGATCCCGGTGCGCCGGGGGCGGACCGGACTGCCGGTCGGGCTGCAGGTAATGGGCCCCGCCGGGGGCGATCTCACCACGATCGAGTTCGCGGCACTGCTGGGCCGCGAGGTGGACGGCTACGTGCCACCACCGGCCTACTCATAATGAGACGGGGCGCCAGTCAGCAGGCCAGGCGCTACCGGGGCCAACGCCAGCGTGCATCTCATCCGGCCCGGCCCGACCGCGGCATTCGTGCCCACGAGGCGCCGGCGCGTCCAGGTCCACCCCGCTCCGCGCAAGTCGCCGGCTCGGCCGATCGTGACGCGGGCGCCGGGCTTGGACCAGCTGCTCGACGGTCACCGACTCAGCGGTCTCTCACCACCCTCGAAACCATTCCAGTTCATAAAGCGACACCATCAACTTTTGAAGTTTCATGGTTGTCGAATCCGCACCCCAAGGAGCCCACCGTGACCTCCCTGCACGAACCCCTGACCCTGCCCAACGGCCGGGTGCTGCCCAACCGGATCATGAAGTCCGCATTGAGCGAGGCGCTCGGCGACAAGACGAACTCCCCCGACCACCGGCTCGAACAGCTCTACCGGACGTGGAGCGAGGGAGGGTACGGCCTGATCATCACCGGAAACGTCATGATCGATCGCCGTCAGCTCGGCGAACCCGGCAACGTCGTGATCGAAGACAACCGGGACCTGGACGCGCTATCGCGGTGGGCCAAGACCACACAAGACGCCGGCGCCCCGATCTGGGTGCAACTCAACCACCCCGGACGCCAGTCGAACCCGCTCGCCCTCGGACACACCCCCGTTGCCCCGAGCCCGATCCCGCTCGACTTCCCCGGTGCCACCGCGCCGCGCGAGCTGACGTCGGCGGAGATCGAGGACATCATCGAGCGATTCGCGAACGCCGCGGCCGTGTGCGAAGAGGCCGGCTTCGACGGTGTGCAGGTGCACGGGGCCCACGGCTACCTCGTCGCACAATTCCTCTCGCCACTGTCGAACCAGCGCACCGACGAGTGGGGAGGCGACCCGGAACGTCGCATGCGGTTCGCGCTCGAGGTCGTCCGCCGCATCCGGTCCCGCGTCTCGCCCGGCTTCGCCGTCGGCATCAAGCTCAACTCGGCCGATTTCCAGCGCGGCGGCTTCACCGAGGAGGAGTCCCGCGGCGTCCTCGCCGCACTGGCCCAGGAGGGCATCGACCTGATCGAGGTCAGCGGCGGCAGCTACGAGTCGCCGGCGATGATGGGCACTGCAGCGGCATCCACCCGCGCACGCGAGGCCTACTTCCTCGAATACGCCCGCACCGTCCGCACACTGGTGGGTGACATCCCCCTGGCGGTCACCGGCGGCTTCCGGTCGCGTGCCGCGATGGACAACGCCATCGATAGCGGCGAATGCGATGTCGTCGGCATCGGTCGCCCCACGGTCACGACGCCGGACGCCGCTGAGGTGATCCTCGCCGGACACGCTCCGGCCCTCGTCGCCCACCAGCTGCGCCTCGGCATGCGCCGTGTGCTCGGCAAGATCGCCGACGTCAAGGCGCTCGACGGCTTGCTCGACCTCAGCTGGCACACGGACCAGTTGCATCGCCTCGGCGCCGGGCTCGCACCCGACCCGAACCGCGGACGCCTCACTACTGCCGTCGCCATGGTGCGGCGCAACGGCCGGACATCCTTCCGGCCCAAGCGCGGCTGACCCCGAGGAATGTCAATGCTCAACTTGTCGATCCTCCTCGAGGACTCCGCCCGCAGGTATCCCACCCGCCGCGCGCTGGTGCTGGGCGACACCCGGCTCACCTACGCCCAAGTCGACGCCGACGCCAACCGGGTCGCCAACCTACTCGTCGAACGCGGCATCCAGCCGGGCGACAAGGTTGCGCTCAGCTGCCCGAACCTGCCCTGGTTCCCGATCATCTACTACGGCGTCCTCAAGGCCGGCGCGGTCGTCGTCCCGCTCAACGTGCTCCTCAAGGGCCGCGAGGTCGCCTACCACCTCGCCGACGCCGACGCGACGGCGTACTTCTGCTTCGAAGGCACACCCGACCTGGCTATCGGCACCGAGGGCCACGCAGGATTCCGGGAGTCACCCGCCGAGCACTTCTTCCTGATCACCGCGGATCCCGCGGCGCCGAGCCCGATCGAGGGCGTCGAGACGCTGGGCCAGGCGCTGGCCGGCCAGCCCACCACCTTCGACTCCGTCGTCACGGCGGCCACCGACACCGCGATCATCCTCTACACCAGCGGGACGACCGGCCAGGCCAAGGGCGCCGAACTGTCGCACGCGAACACGATGCTCAACACCCTCACCGTCAACCGGCTCTTCGACAACCAGCCGGCCGGCGACACCCACGTCCTCACCCTTCCGCTCTTCCACACCTTCGGTGCGACCGTGCAGATGCACGCCGGCTTCTCCACGGCGGCAACGCTGCTCCTGGTCCCCCGCTTCGACGCGCAGCAGGTGATCGGGCTCATGCAGAAGGAGGACGTCACCTTCTTCGCCGGGGTACCGACGATGTGGTGGGCGCTGCTCGATGCGCTCACCGACGACGTCGACATCGACCGGATCGCCGGAAACCTGCGCATCGGCGTCTCCGGCGGGGCCAGCCTTCCGCTCGAGATCATCACCAAGGTGAAGGAGCGGCTCGGCGTCCAGATCCTCGAGGGCTACGGACTCTCGGAGACCTCCCCCGTCGTGACATTCAGCGACCCGGACCGGGAGCCGCGGGCAGGCTCGATCGGCGTCCCCATCTGGGGTGTGGAGTGCAAACTCGTCGACGACGAGTGGAACGAAATCACAGACGACGGCTCGGGCAGTGCGATCGGGGAGATAGCGATCAAGGGCCACAACGTCATGAAGGGCTATTACGGGCGTCCGGAGGCCACCGCCGAGGTCATCAAGGACGGCTGGTTCCGCACCGGCGACCTCGCACGCAAGGACGCAGACGGCTTCTACTACATCGTCGACCGCTCCAAGGACATGATCATCCGCGGAGGCTTCAACGTGTACCCGCGTGAGATCGAGGAGGTGCTGATGACGCACCCCGACGTCAACCTCGCGACCGTGGTCGGCGTGCCGCACGAGAGCCACGGCGAGGAGGTCAAGGCGTTCGTCATCCTCAATCCCGGCGCCCGGACCACCGTCGACGAGCTGGTCGCCTGGGGACGGGAGCAGATGGCGGGCTACAAGTACCCCCGCATCGTCGAGATCGTGGCGTCACTGCCGATGACCGCCACCGGCAAGATCCTCAAGCGCGAGCTCAGCTCGCGCCCCACCGTGCCGCCGGCACATCCGTAACCAACTGATGAGAGTCGGTCAGGAGCGCGGCGCCGCCGACCCGCATCGAGAAGCTCTTACTCACGGTATGGCGCCGGCAGCTCCGGGGAATATCAAACCCCTTCTGCCGTACCGTCTGCCGACCGGTGCTTGGCAATGTTCTTGCCGGTCCCGTCGTCCGCGTCGAACCCGGGGTGCGGCGACGACCTCAGCGCTGCCAGACTCACCTTGGAAGAGGCGGCGTCGAGCCCTCTGACCGGTGTGACCGGATGGCAGGCGCTGAAAGAGAAGGCGAAACTGCCAGCGGGACAGAAGGTTCCGAGTCATGCCGGTTCCGGCGGTGTAGGCACTTTTGCGAATCAACTGGCTAAGCATCTGTGTGCGTCCGTGGCCACGACAACGAGCACGACGCGTGATCGACTACAAGAAGGACGATTTCGCGGAGATCCTGCACGAGTACGATCTGGTCCTCGTCACCCTCGGCGGTGAGACCTTGGGGTTGTTCGGGTAATGGACGCGTCCGGCACGGACGGCGAGCGCGTTCCAGGCGCCCCCTTCTCGAGGTGGGCGAAGACGTCGATCGGGCGGCACCCAGGCCCGTCCTGTCAGCCTTGTCTCGTTCCTACAAAGCACCAGCGGAGTCCGGCAAACGGAGGTTCGCGGCGTCATGCCGAAGCCCACTAGGGATCGGGCTGGGCGACACCGCCGAGCTGGCCTACGCGTCCCACGATTCCGCACTCGCGGCCTCGAGCGCTGTGGCGGACTGACTTCGACTTCTGAGCACGTGGTCGCGACCACACAGACGTGCCGACCACCCCGGTTCGCCTTCGTTGACCGAAACGCAAGCGTTGGTGTAACCGAAGTTCCCGGAGCAGAGCCATTTCGACCTCACGTCTGGGAAGTGCCGAATACATGGCAGCTGCGCGCTTTACGCGCCGTCGCCACCCACGATCTGGACCAGGCCGGCGGTCACCCCATACCGTGCGGCACTGGCTTTTGGGCGCATATGTGCGCACTATTGGTGCGTCATGACCGGCTCGTTCACTCTCACCGCAGCCGAAGGCTTCGACCCCGTCGCTCGCCGGTTCGGCCCCACAACGAAGTCAGGCGGGTCGAGTTCATCGGCGTCATTCACCAGTCGCCTCCGACACGGTCCTTCGCACGGAATCCAGGAGGCGAACTCCCCGTGATCTCTCGCGGCGCGCCTGAATCAGCTCGCCGACGCCCCCACGCCGCCGAGGGTGTACACGCGAAGGAACTCGTCCAGATCCTCGGCGCTCGAATCGACGACGAGCGTGCCGGACTTCATGGCCTCTGCCACTGTGATCTCGTCGTTCGCGACGGCGAGTAGTGTCGAGATATCGGTCTGAAGACGCACTTTCGGTGTCGTGGGAGCGGCGCCCGGCCTGAGCACGATGCCGTTCGCCGACGGACCGATCCATGCGGATTCTTCGCCCACGTCGAACTGGACCACGCCACCGAAGCGACTGGCCGCGTCTGCGTCGGCGCGCGCGAACATCCCCTGGATGATCCACTCTGCGCGAGTCATGTCCGCGTCATCGAACCCCGCACCGTGCCGGAGTCCCCAGGCGGCTAACTGCCCCAACATCGGACGCAGTTCTTCACCAGCGCTGGTGAGTGCGTACGCCGCGACCGATGCCGGCGGAGGCAGCACGGTTCGCTCGATCACACCGGCCTCTTCCAGGCTCTTGAGACGGCTCGCGAGTAGGTTCGTGCCGATACCCGGCAGTCCCGACGCCAAGTCCTTGTACCTGCGGGGACCCATTCCCAGGTCACGCATGATGAGCAGAGTCCACCGCTCGCCGAGTAGGTCGAGCGCACGAGCGAGCCCACAATTCTGGCCGTACGTTCGAGCATTCATAACCATAGTATAGTCGCTACTTCATTTTCACGTTGTTCCTGCTTGCTATATCCGATAAACATCCGGACGACGAACGTGCCCGTGACGGGGCCGACCACCACGTCCGCGGGAGAACAACACCGAGAGGCCAACTTTCGTCGGGGCACCAGATGAGTCGAACGCAGCGGTCAGACATCGCGACTCATCTACGACTCATCGCGACGGTCGCCACCGGTGCCTCAGTCGGCGAGGAACCGCTTGACCTCGGTGGTGAACTCCTCGAGGTGCTGGAAAAGGAACGCGTGACCGGCATCGCTGTAGAGCACGAGTTTGGCCGACGGGAGGTGCTCGACCGCCGAGTAGGAGGCGAAGGCGTGAATCATCACGTCGTGCATCCCGTTGGCGTAGAGGACGGGTTGGGTGATCGTCTTCAGGTTCTCCACCACCTGTTCCCACGGAGTCGCCAGACTCGCGGTGATCGCCTGGAGCTGACCCATGGCGGCCTCTTCGCTGACGGCCGGTGCGCCCGGGGGCATCGCGGCGGAGACCTTGTCGAAGTGCTCGAGCCCTAGCTTCCGGGCTTCCTCGGTCTCCGGGTAGAACAGGTACAGGGTGTCCTCGAGGTCGGCGTTCGGTTTCGCCATGATCTGCAGGACGCGCTCGGTGATGCTCGGCATGTCGGGGGCGAGTCCGGATCCGCTTCCCGCGACGATCAGCTTACGGACGAGGCTCGGCCGCGTCAGGGTGATGGCCTGCGCGACGACGCCGCCGAAGGACCATCCGAGCAGATCCACCTCGCTCAGTCCCAGTGCGTCGATGAAGTCGATCGCGCCGGCCGCGAAGCCCTCCACAGTGATGAGGGCATCACCGCCGGTGTAGCCGATCCCGATGTTGTCGAAGAGGATGACGTCGCGGTCGGCGGCGAGGATGTCGAGGAACTCGGGATCCCACCAGTCGACCGTGGCACGGAAGCGGTGGACGAGAACGAGTGGGATACCACCGCGCGGGCCGAACCGGCGGTAGGTGAAGCGACCCAGCGCTCCGTCTACCTGGAGGTTCTCAGCGGTGTTGATCGGTGTGTAGGTGCTCATGTCGTTTCCTCGCAGAGGTTGTGATGGCCGATCTGCTGCTTGTGACGTCGACGAAATACCGAATCGTGTCGACGAAATAATGTTCGTGTCAGGAGATCTCGGCCAGGGTCGGGTAGTCGGTGTAGCCGTGGGCGTCGCCGCCGTAGAGTGTGCCGAAGTCGACCTCGTTCAGCTCGGCACCGGTGCGCCACCGCTCCACGAGGTCCGGGTTGGCCAAAAAGCCCCGCCCGACGACGACCGCGTCGGCAAGTTCCTTGTCGAGAAGCTCCTCGACCGTCTGCAGCGAGGTGGCAGCTGGAGCAGCGAGGTTGAGGAGCACCGAGCCGCCGAATCGCTGACGCAGTTCGCGGACAAGCGGTTCGATTGCCTCGAACGGGTTGGCGAGGATGCTCAGGTACGCCAGACCCAGCGGAGCGACCCCGTCGACGACCGCCCGGTAGGTGGCGGTCAGATCCTCCCCGGCAACCTCACCGATGCCGTTCAACTGGTGGCCGGGCGAGAGCCGCAGACCGACACGGTCCGCACCGACGGCATCGGCCACCGCCGTCACGACCTCGACGACGAAACGGGCCCGCCGCTCCGGCGAACCGCCGAACTCGTCGTCGCGCAGGTTGACCGTGGGGTCGAGGAACTGGTGCAGCAGGTAGCCATTCGCCCCGTGGATCTCGACCCCGTCGAGACCGGCGCTGATCGCGTTCCGGGCCGCGTTCACGAATTCTGCTATCACGCCGGCGATCTCCCCGGACTCGAGCGCCCGCGGCACGTCGTGGTCCACCATGCCCGAAAACGTGAACATCTGCCCGGAAGCCTGAACGACGCTGGGTGCGACAGTGTCGACCCCGCCCTTGTTGCTCGCATGGGCGACCCGGCCGACATGCATCAACTGCGCGACGACCGTTCCGCCGGCCTCGTGCACGCCGTCGGCGACGAGCCGCCAGCCTGCGACCTGCTCGTCGGTGTACAACCCGGGCACGGCCGGATAACCCTGACCGACCGCGCTGGGCGCGGTGCCCTCGGTGACAATGAGCCCCGCCCCGGCGCGCTGGGCGTAGTACTCGGCGTTCAGCGCGGTCGGTGCGTTGCCCGCTCCCGCGCGGCTCCGAGTCAACGGCGCCATGACGAACGACTGGGGCAGGTCCCAAGACCCGATCCGTACCGGCTTGAATGCGACAGACATGCGGTGATCCTCCTGAAGGGTGGCGGGCCGGAGCTCAACTCCGATAGCTGACTTTAAAAAACAATAGCGTTAACTATACTTTTCGGCAACCGTCCGCTCAGGAGTCGTGTTCAGCTGGTCAATCGGCCCTCACCGTCTCGCTGGTCGAGTGCGCGCAGCATCGTCTGCGTCGTGGCATCGGAGGCCTGATGCGCATCGAGCGCCATGCCCACCACGCCCCGCAAGGCCGAGACCCCGGCCCATCGTCGCGGACGGAACACCCTCGCCTTCCTGCGCTCGACTCCGCCGACAATCGCCGACGCGGCCTCCGCGGGCGTAATCCGTTTCCGAAACGGGAGAGGCAAGGTTCCGAGTAGCTTCTGTGCAGTGGGATCGCAGTCAACGCTCCGACGGATCATCTCCGTGTCGACGAGCGAGAAGTACACGGTCGTCACAGTGACGCCATGAGATGCGAGCTCGACCCGCAGCCCCCGACCCAGTTGCTCAACGGCCGCTTTGCTCATCGCATACGGAAGGGTGCCGGCACCGTTCAAGAACGCAAACACCGAGGACAGGAGAACCACGTGGCCTCGATTGGCGATGACAGACGGTAGACACGCTCGAACGGTGGTGAGCACACCGCCGACATTGATGTCCCACAGCCGATCGTTGACCTGAGTCGACGACGCGCGCACGGTCGATCCGCGCGCTGCGACACCGGCATTCGCGATGACGATGTCAATCCGTCCGAAATGATCCAGCACCTTCTCGACGGCGGCGGCCATATCGTTGGCGTCGGTCACGTCCCCCTTGAGCGACAACACGCTCGCGGACCCGCGATCGAAGACGACCGGAGACTCCTCCAGATCGATGATCGCAACGCGCGCACCTTTGTCCACCAGGAGCTGCGCAGTCGCGGCACCGACGCCACGGGCACCGCCCGTGATCACCGCGACCTTTCCGCCGACCGACATCCGGTTCTCGTTGTCATCCATCAGATCTCCTCCGCGCCTGCGACCGGCCGACGCCGGTTGACTATGTTGATGCAGATCACAGTAAGAACTTTCAAGTGATATTGTCAATGGTATATTTATTTCAAGTGCTCGCAGTAGAAGTCGGTAGCCTAGGTCCGCAAGATCGCGATGGAACTCGTCGTTCCGTTGAGGGCGGAGGACGGGTGCCCGGGTAGATCTCCCGCGGCCACGCGCAGGCGTGCCGGGCCGGCCGCGCTCTGGTGCTCGATCCGCAGATCATCCTCGTCAACGAGCCGGACTCCAGTCTGGACCCGGTGCGCACCACCTAGCGTCAGTCAGACGCTGATCGACATCAGCGCCGAGAGCGACGCGACCATCCTGCTCGTCTCGCACAACAGCATCCACGCGCACGGTGCCCGATGACATCGGCATGCTCTTCCGTCATTACCTGTTGATTCTCGGTCCGCGCGCGGATCGGCGGTTTCGTCGCCGGGACCGGACGCGGCTCGTACCCCCGCTACATCGAGGCGATCAGTCAGGCAGGCGCGGCCGGTAACTCTCCGACCCTCCGCCCGCCCCGGTTCGCGCCGTACTCGGAAGAAGGGAACTCGAAACTCAACGTCCTCGCTGCTCCTCGCAGCGGCGCAGGAACTCCGACAGCAACCCGACTGTCCGCTCGGGTTGTTCATCGACGAAAAGATGCCCCCCATCCACGGCGGCCGTCTCGAGTTCCGTGCACCGCGCACGCCAGGTGGCGGCGATGCCGTATCGACGGGCCTTGACGTCCTCTCGGCCGTGAACGACCGAGATTCCCCTCGAGACTCGCGTCCCGAGGTTCCTGTTTCACCGACAGGTGCCTCCCCGCACTTTACGTGCGGGGCGGTCTCACACCATCTCCGCAGGCTGCCACCGTCAGTCCGACGGCCAAAATGTTCGTCGCCGCATTCACATCCCGATCGTGGACGGCGCCGCATCGGCACATCCACTCCCGCACGTTCAGCGGCATCTCCGAGGCGATCGCCCCACACACCGAGCAGGTCTTCGACGACGGATAAAACCGGTCGATCGCCACCACCCGCCGCCCGTACCAGTCGGCCTTGTACTCGAGCATCGACCGGAACTCGGACCAACTCGCATCCGAGATCGCCCGAGACAACGACCGATTCCTGACCATGTTCCGCACACTCAGATCCTCGATGGCGATCACTTGATTTTCGCGCACCAGCCGAGTGGAGAGTGTGTGCAGGTAATCGCGACGCCGATCGGCGATCCGGCCATGAATCTTCGCGACCTTCAGTCGAGCCTTGGCCCGGTTACGGGACCCCTTCGCCTTCCTGGCGAGCACCCGCTGTGCCTTCGCCAGCCGTTCACGGTCCCTGCCCTCGTGGCGCGGGTTGGTGATCTTCTCCCCCGTCGAGAGCGTGTAGAGGCTCGTGATCCCGGCGTCGAGCCCGACCACCCCATCGGTCGACGGGTGCTCGGCGATCGTGTCCTCGACGAGGATCGAGATGTGGTACTGACCGCGAGCATTACGCGACACCGTCACCTGCGACGGTGTCGCCCCCTCCGGGAGCGGCCTCGACCACCGAATGTCCAGCGGTTCGGGCTGCTTGGCCAACCGGATCTGCCCGCCGCGGTAGGTGAAGCAGTTCGAATAGTAGGTCGCCGAATCCTTCGACCGGCCCTTCCTCTTGAACTGCGGGTAGCGGGACTGCTTGCGCCAGAACCTGTCGAACGCGCCCTGCAACTGCCGCAGCGACTCCTGCAACGGCCCCTTCGACGGCTCCGACAACCACGCGGTCTCGGTGTCCCGCTTCCATCCGGTGAGCATCTTCGAGGTGTCGCTGTAGGTGACCCGCCGCCGCTCCTGCGACCAGGCCCGCGAGCGCTCCGCCAACGCCCGGTTGTAGACATACCGGGTGCACCCGAACGTCCGAGCAAGCTGATCCGCCTGCACCGCAGTCGGATAGAAACGGTACTTGAACGCCCGCTTCACCACCCTCCCCGCCATAACCCAGACACTAGCCACACAGTCCGACAAAACCAGATCGGCTATCCCCGACCCGAAGGACCGGGTTTGCGCCGAGAGACTCACGGATCAACCCCCGTGCTCCCCAGGCCACGAGAGCGGGGCAGCCGACGGTGCGGTGCAGATCGGCGCCGTCATGGTCGTAGTCGATCGTCAGCGCCGCGCGGTAGTCCTCACACGAGCCGCGGATCATCTCCGGATCGTTCCAGCAGCGGCGATATTCCGCGAGCAGCGCCGGGTCGAACATCTCGACGAACCCTGCGCCCCACGTCGCGATACTGTTGCGGAAGAAGAGGTCAGGATCGTGTCCGATCAGGGACTCGGGAGTCGGGCTGGGCAGGCGGAGAAAGAACCAGTGCTAGTAGCCGGCTGCGGTGTGTCGGTCGATCGAGTCGATCAGCGTATGAGTGGGGACGATGTCGAGGACGGCCAGCGATCGCAGAGCGTCGGGATGATCGAGGGCGGCTCGGTGCCCGGTCCGGGCGCCGCGGTCGTGCCCAACGAAGTGGAAGGAACTGAAGCCCAGGCGCCGCATCAGCTGGACCTGATCGGCGGCCATGGCCCGGAAGGAGTACGTCCAGTGATCCGGGACCGACGCGGGTTTACTGGAGTCGCCGTAGCCACGTAGATCGCTGCACACCACCGTAAACCGTTCTGCGAGTACCGGTGCGATCGGAGCCCACATCGCCGAGTCTGCGGGTAACCGTGCAAGAGAAGGACCGGCGGACCGTCTCCGCCGACACGGCAGTGGATATCGGCTCCGTTCACGGCGATCGTGAGGTCCTGGAACTGCTCGAACAACGCCATCAGTCCGAATCGCCCCTTCTCTCAGTGGTGCGGTGGCATGAGCGCCGGCCCGCGCCACCGGATGGCGAAAGAGACGTCCGGAAGGAGCGACTCGATGGGATCAGGTGCGGCCGCCGATAACCCGGCGCGTGCCCGACGACGGGAAACCGAGGTCGACCACCACATCGCGTCGTGGCCGGTCGTGCAGGCCGATGCTACCGCCCATCTCCTCTATCAGCGCGGCAGAGAGGAAGACCGAGACCGGACCCCTCACGCGTGGTCGTTGGGACTCGTCGACGGTCGTGCTGACCAACGTTGCACCGACAGGTGAGAACGGTGAGACGTCCACGATGGAAGCACAGATTCCCAGTGCGCAGATACCTGCCCAACCCGGGATGCCGTCGTTGGCGACCAGAGGTAGAGCGAGTGGGACCAGTGCTGCGAGCATGCCCACGGTGGAGGCAAAGGCCCAGACGAGGCCGCCAACAACCGGGAAAACCACGCGGTGTTCGCCGGACTGCCACGCGACGCCGACCCCACAACCGCGGCGGACCCCACCACCGGCGCGGTCACAAGCAACGACCGCTGCACCGTTCCCACCAGTATTCGCCGTCGCAGCGTCGTCATCGTCCGCTTTCTCTCTCCCACAATCGGTTTCCGTCTTTGTAGAATGGATACACGTACCGGCGGTCGAAGCGACCAGCACCTCCACAGCCCTACCTGGTGTGACGTCCGCTATCGCCGCTCTACCGAGAAGGGCCCCGACCAACTCGAGGCACAGCCGAGATCGCGGGCGGCCAGGACGACGACCTGCCACCCGGTTTCGGCGATCTGGATGTCGGTGCGCCAAATCCGCGTTGGTGTCCCACCTGTCAGCAGCCGCCCGAAGACCGTCACCAATTTTTTCGCGCTGCTCAATCGGTGCGCAGCAATCCGTGGAGCAGAAGATCGCCAAGTTCTCCGAAGGCATCGGCGGCGGACAGGCCGGTGCGTTCGAGGAGTATCCCGGACTGGACGGCGTCGATCGCCAATGCCACCAACTGGGCGGCGAACGCGGCATCGGTGGCCCGGAACAGGCCCGCGTCGACTCCCTCGTCGATCAACTCGTGCACCCGCCGCGCGGCCTGCGCGGTGTTACGCCCATAGATCTCCGCCGTCGGCGGGTACGAGACCATGTCGTCGTAGAACGCCCGAGAATTGCGGCGCATCGCCGACGCGACACCACCCAGGTACGTGGTGATCCGCTTGCGGGGATCCGATTCATTCGCAACCGCATCCTCGATCTGCTCGGCCGCCGCGCCGAAGAAGTGTTTGGTGGCGGCGATGACCAGCTGTTCTTTCGTCGACGCCACGCTGTAGAGCGTGGCCTTGGAGCACCGCAACCGCTGAGTGAGGTCGTCGACGGTGACCGACGTAAACCCCTCCGTCAGGAAGATCTCCTCGATCCGCGCCAGCAACTCGTCCCGACGGGCAGTGTCGACGCGTCGACGCCGCGGGGTGTTCATCGTCGCGCGATTCGGCGTCCCTCCTGCACGTGCCATGCGGTCGAGTGTTTCACAATTCCGGCCTCTCGCTTTCACACGCCTTCCCTTCTCCCGACACGTTGGGTACATTTATAGGCGCTTCGTTACCCTCTAAATTACCCACAAGGAGTTGTCGTGTCTGTGGATGTCGACGCGCGAGTACGCGAGATCCTGTCGTCCTACGCCGGTGACGGCACGAACGTGGCGTGGCTGCTGTGCGATCAGCACCCGTCCGAATCCTTGGCACTCACCGTCATCGACGAGGACCTGTCCACAACCCGGTATACCTACGGCGACCTCGCCGACTCGTCACGCCGATTCGCCCAGGTACTCGCCGATCGCGGGATCGGACAAGGCGACCGAGTCGCCACCCTGATGGGCAAGAGCGCCGACCTGGTCACCGTGCTCCTCGGCATCTGGCGGGTCGGCGCAGTGTACGTTCCCCTCTTCACCGCGTTCGCCGAGGACGCGGTGACCTCCCGCCTGACGAACTCGGAGACCAAGCTGGTCGTCGTCGACACTGCGTACCGGCCGAAGGTCGCCACGACCGGCGGGTGGGACGTCCTGGTGGCCGGCGGTGACGAGGACGGTCTGACCGCGGCCATGGCATCAGTGAGCACCGATGCCCAGGCGTCCGTCGCGGTCGGTGGCAGCGGCCCACTGGTGCACATGTTCACCTCGGGCACCACCGGCACCCCCAAAGGGGTCATTCATCCCGTGCGTTACATCGCCGGATGGCACAGCTACCTCGAATTCGCACTCGGCGTCCGCGAGGACAGCGTGTTCTGGTGCGCGGCAGACCCGGGCTGGGCGTACGGGCTCTACACCGCGATCATCGCACCGCTGGCCGCCGGCGTTCCGACCATCCTGACCCGCGGCGGCTTCTCCGCCGCCACCACCTGGTCGGTGCTCTCGCAACTGGAGGTCACCGACTACGCCGCGGCGCCGACCGTGTACCGGGGCCTGCGCGCCGAAACACTCACTCGTCCCGGCACACTCGCGTTGCGCCGCCTCTCGAGCGCGGGTGAGCCGCTGACCCCCGAGGTCAACCTGTGGGCCGAGAAGGAACTCGGCCTGATCGTCCACGACCACTACGGACAGACCGAACTCGGCATGCCCGCCGGATTCCCGCATCACCCCGACGTCGCAGTGCCGGTGGTGTCCGGAGCGATGGGTGTCGCGCTGCCCGGGTGGGAGCTGACCGTCCTCGAGAACGACCGCGACGAGCCCACACCTGCCGGCACCGTCGGGCGGCTCGCGGTGGTGGTTGCCGACAGCTTGCTGATGACGTTCACCGAGTACGCGGCCGGGCGCGGCGACGCGGGCCGATTCACCGCCGACAAGCGACACTTCCTCACCGGTGACACCGCCAGCATCGACGCCGACGGAATCCTGCACTTCTCCTCCCGCGACGACGACGTCATCATCATGGCCGGCTACCGCATCGGCCCCTTCGACGTCGAATCCGTACTCGTCCAGCACCCTGCAGTGCGTGAGTGCGCCGTGGTCGCCGCACCCGACGAGGTACGCGGCGAAGTGATCGAGGCCTACGTCATCGCCGCACCGGACTTCGACCAGGACCCCGGCGACGCGCTCGCCCGCGAATTGCAACAGTGGGTGAAAACCAAGTACGCCGCCCACGCCTACCCCCGCCGGGTGCATTTCGTCGACACCCTCCCCAAAACCCCGAGCGGCAAAATCCAGCGCGCCCAGCTCCGCCAGCAACGCCGCGCCGAACTGTCCCGACAGGAAACACACTCATGACCGATGCCCGGACGCCGCTCGTCGTAACCCAGCACGGTGCGACACGCATGCTCACCCTCAACCGCCCCAACCGGCGCAACGCCCTGAACGACACACTGGTCGAGGCACTCGACACCGCACTGTCCGACGCCGAAGGGGACCCCGAGACCCGAGTCGTCGTCCTCAGCGGCGCCGGCAGAAGTTTCTGTGCGGGTGCCGACCTCCAGCACTTTCTGGACCTGCACTCCCTCGGCCGGACGCCATTGGGCTTCCTGCGCAAGGTGTCGGCTTTCGCGACCCGGCTGGAGAAGAGCCCACTACCCATCGTCGCGGCGGTTCACGGGCACGCCGTTGCCGGTGGACTCGAACTCGCGCTCGCCTGCGACGTCGTCATCTCCACCCCCACCGCACTCATCGGTGACGGACACGTCCGCAACAACCTGCTTCCCGCCGGCGGCGCCAGCGTGCGCCTGCCCCGCAAGGTCGGCGACTCCATGGCCCGCTGGCTCGCCCTGACCGGCACCCTGCTCCCGGCAACCGAACTGCAACGCACCGGATGGCTACACGCAATCGTCGACCACGACCACCTCCACACCACCGCCCTGGCCGCCGCCGCCGAGCTCACCGAACACGCCGGCCCCGCCCAATCGGCCTACAAAACGCTGCTCGCCGACCTCACCGCGCTCGACGAAAAAGCCGGCCTCGCTCATGAACTCGACGCCTTCGACACCCACTGGCAGGCCAGCGACGTTCCCGCCGCGCTGAACGACTTTCTGCACGGCAGGACAACCACCACCAACTCCCACCCAGCCCCGACAGGAACACGATGAACCGCTACACCGACCAGGTCGTCCTCGTCACCGGCGCCGGACAAGGACTCGGCGCCGCCATGGCCCACCGCTTCGCCGCCGAAGGCGCCACCGTTGCGATCGCCGAGATCAACGACGCCGCCGGACAAACACTGGCTGCCGAGCTGACCAACCGCTACGGCCGCCCCGCCACCAGCCACCCCGTCGACGTCGCCTCCGCCCCGCAGGTCCAGGACTGGGTCGACACGATCGCCGACACCCACGGACGGATCGACGCCCTGGTCAACAATGCCGGGATCATCCGTGACAACCGGATCGAGAAGATCAGCGTCGAGGACTGGCACGCCGTCATCGACGTCTCGCTCACCGGATCATTCCTGTGCGCCCAGGCCGTCCTACCGCACATGCGCGCCCGCACCCACGGACGAATCGTGTCGTTCAGCTCGATGAGCTGGCGCGGGAACTTCGGCCAGGCCAACTATGTTGCCGCCAAGGCCGGCATCGTCGGGCTCACCCGCACCATCGCCCTGGAAGCGGCCCGCGACGGCATCACCGCCAACGCCATCGCCCCCGGCCTCATCGAAACCCCGATGCTCGCCTCCATGAACGGACCCGCCCGCGACAAACTCGTCTCCAAGGTCCCCCAGAAACGCACCGGCAACCCCGCCGACATCGCCGAAGCCGCCGCCTACCTCTGCTCCCCCGCCGCCGGCTACGTCAGCGGCATCGTCCTCGACGTCGACGGCGGCCTCGGCATCGGATCCTCGATCCGGTAGCTCCGATCGACGAACCCCGTCCCAGCGCCTGCAGATGCGCCGCAGACATGTTGTAGCAGAACATGTATGCAGCTCACGCCGCGTGTTTGCGCGAGGCGGCCAGCACTAGCAGGCGCTTGGTGGGCGTCACGAATGGTGTGGGTGATTCGTAATGGATCGCACCCCGGACGATGCCGGACCGGGAATTCATCGACCGCCACACAGCGCGCCTTCTTTCGTATACTCAGCGAAAGCACCCGCAGTCGTGGCAGGGGTGCACGGCGCCACTAGGGACGCTCGCGCGCGTACGCCGTTTCCGAGCAGTGCGAGTTGTCGAAGAAGTCGGTTCCGCTCATCGTGATCCAGCGCTGCTGGATTCGGGCGAGCGCAATCTGTCGTACGAGGTACCGAGCGGATTCCGCGCCTCGGTTGGGTATAAGCAGACCCACGATAGCGATGACGACGTGGATGGCCAGTCGGAGCACGCGCATGTTCCTTATGTTTGTAACGCTCGAGGACCCTGTTGCCTAATTCGGTTACGCGGCGAGGGCCAGATCGAGGCGGGTCAGGTGGCTGGTGCGGGTGCGGTCGAGGGGGTGGTCGGTCCACCAGGCGTCGAGTCGGATCATGTTGAGGGCGACCG